>NZ_CP045202.1:1085000-1766666 GCF_016864195.1 Dechloromonas sp. TW-R-39-2 | reverse complement strand
AAGGCCGGCAAACGGCTGGCGTAATTGCGCACCAAGCCACGCTCACACTTTTGACCCAGCACCAGCTCGACCCTGGATTCACCAATCGCCCCCAGCCACTTGAGCAGTTGATCAACCAGGAAACTGTGCTGGGCAATGCTTTGCTCAACCGACAAACCACGCAACATGTCGCGCATTTTTGTCCAGTTGAATTGAAACAAGGAGAGCTCGTTCAATGTCAGGCAAGGATGTGCCCGCCGCCCCTCTTCGCGTGCGGCATCTCGCAG
Source organism: Dechloromonas sp. TW-R-39-2 (assembly GCF_016864195.1). Taxonomy (NCBI): domain Bacteria; kingdom Pseudomonadati; phylum Pseudomonadota; class Betaproteobacteria; order Rhodocyclales; family Azonexaceae; genus Dechloromonas; species Dechloromonas sp. TW-R-39-2. The sequence continues at coordinate 1,766,400 of NZ_CP045202.1, read as the reverse complement.
CAAGGGAATCAGGTGTTCAATCTCGCGTGCCTTTGCATCAAGCCGCGGTTTGAAGCTCTGGTCACCGGCCAGCCAGGCCGAACTTATGCCCCGATGTTGCTGAATACCGGCAATCAGGGCCAGCAGGGAACGACAGGCGGCCAGGGTCTGCTCGATCGATTGACCACTGCTCAGCCAATTGCGCTGGCGATAAATCATGAAGGAGATCAGCGCGATGAGCAGCGCCACAATCAGCATTGAGTACAGGATCAGATCCATGGCAGGCTCACTCGTATTGGTATTTTTTCAAGGCCGTATTGAGCAAGACCGCCAATTCGCTCAAGTAGCGGGACAGTTCGCTATTCGAGCGAACCAGGCATTCATTGGCATCCGCCAGGGTGGCAACCTGTTCGATGTCGCGCACCACGTCTTTCCCAGCCTCGCTTTGCTCACGACTGGCCGCCGCAATATCGTTGATCAGCGCCAAGGTCTGCCGGGCATTGCTTTCAACGCGATGCAGATCATCGACCGCTTCCCCCGCGTCGTGCAGACTCGATGCCGCACGGACGCTTGTTTCTGCCATTGAATGGATCATTTCATCGACATCGATCCGCATGCCACCGATACGCTGGCCAATATCCCTGGTCGCATTACTCGTCCGTTCAGCCAGCTTGCGCACCTCGTCGGCCACGACGGCGAAACCCCGGCCCTGCTCACCGGCGCGTGCCGCCTCGATCGCCGCATTGAGTGCCAGCAGATTTGTCTGGGCCGCAATTTCGGCGATCAACTCGACAATCGCATCGACTTCGCGTGAGCGCTGACCAAGACGCGCGGCACTATCAGAGGTTTGACGAACATTGGCCGTCAAATTATCAAGACTGGATGCCAGGGCGTTGACCCGGTCCACACCGGCGAAAGCCATTTCGCCAGAAGCTTGCGCAGCCCCGGCGGCAACTTGCGCCCGGTCGCGGGTCATGCCGAGACTGACGGTCAATTGCGCCAAGGTAGCCGATGAAGACAGCGTAATGTCACGCTGCTGACGAACACCATCGTTGCCGCCATTGGCATTGACGCTGCTCTCGGCCGCCACGCTGGATATTTCCTGCGCCATGCGTGAAAAAGTCAGAAAAAGCTCGCACAAAGAACGCGCCGTGCCATTCAGGCGCTCGGCCAACGGACCCAGCACACCGTCCGATGCAGGATCGATTCGCCCGATCAGGCGCCCAGATGAAAGCTCAAGGGCGAAGCGATCGATCGACAGCAAACCTGCCCGCAGACCGAGATGCAAGTTGATCAGAAAAAAAAACCGAGAGAAACAGCAAGCCAACGCCTAACCACTGGAGATATTCACCATTGCGCACGCACAGACCTCCAGCCACGGCCAACATCCAGGCCAGAGCCTGACGAAGGGACAGTGTCTTGATACAGGCGCGGACGCCGGCCATCACATCATCACTCGCTTGATCGATCACAAAGCACTCACACAGTCACGAAAATGTGACCATATAAGCAACTCCCTTGCCAGATCATGAAAAACAAACCAAGTCATTGAAATTAAGAAACAAATTTATTCAAGCAAAGAAAATCATTTGCCCAGCAAGCGCTTGCTCGCCCAATGAAATGCACTGCGCGGCACCAATCAGGTGCGATCCGATGCCCAAGACAAGCAGGCTGCGATAAAGGACTGGCGTAACCGCTATAATTGCGTTTTTGCTACGTATCACGAGAACAGATCATGGAAGCCGAACACATCAACAGTATCTCCAACAAGCTCGACGACCTGGCGCAGCGCGCCGCCGAGCTGCGGAGGTATCTTTGACTACGATCACAAGCGCGAACGCCTGACCCTCCTGAACAAGGAAATGGAAGATCCCAAGATCTGGGACGATCCGAAATACGCTCAGGAACTGGGCAAGGAAAAGAAAACGCTGGAAGACATCGTGCTCGTCCTCGAAGCCGTCGATAACGGCGTGGGCGATGGCCGCGAACTGTTCGCCATGGGCAAGGAAGACGGCGATGACGACACCCTGCTCGCCGTCGAGGCCGACAACGCCGAGCTGGAAACCAAGCTCGCCGCCCTCGAATTCCGCCGCATGTTCAACAACCCGTCCGATCCGATGCCCTGCTTCCTGGAAATCCAGGCCGGCGCCGGCGGTACCGAAGCCCAGGACTGGGCCTCGATGTTGCTGCGCATGTATTTGAAATATGGCGAGAAAAAAGGGTTCACCGTGGAAGTCATGGAAGAATCCGAAGGCGACGTCGCCGGCTTGAAAAGCGCCACCGTCAAATTCACCGGCGATTACGCCTACGGCACGCTGCGCACCGAAACCGGCATCCACCGCCTGGTGCGCAAGTCGCCGTTCGACTCCAACGCGCGCCGCCACACCAGCTTCACCTCGGTGTTCGTCTTCCCGGAAGTCGACGACTCGATCGAAATCGCGATCAACCCGGCTGATGTGCGCACCGATACCTACCGTGCCTCCGGCGCCGGTGGTCAGCACATCAACAAGACCGACTCGGCTGTGCGTCTGACCCACGTCCCAACCGGCATCGTCGTGCAGTGCCAGAACGACCGTTCGCAGCACCGCAACCGCGACGAAGCCTGGCAGATGCTGCGCGCCCGCCTCTACGAGTTCGAGCTGCGCAAGCAGCAGGCCGAGCAGCAGAAGCTGGAAGACGCCAAGTCCGACATCGGCTGGGGCCACCAGATTCGTTCCTACGTGCTCGACCAGAGCCGCATCAAGGATTTGCGCACCAACCACGAAACCGGCAACACGCAAGCCGTGCTCGACGGTGATCTCGACCCCTTCATCGAGGCCAGCCTCAAGCAGGGCGTGTGATCGACAACCTGTTTGCTGGATTGCCGTCGACCGCTGCGGTCGACGAGCAATTCAGCGAGCTTTTGCGCAACCCGGCGTTGCGCATCGAACGCATTGTTTCAAACGGACAGAGCAGCCCGCCCGGTTTCTGGTACAACCAACCTGAAGGCGAATGGGTTTTACTGCTGCAGGGTGAAGCCCGTCTGCGCCTGGCCGATGAGCCACAGGCACGACACCTCAAGGCGGGAGACTTCATCAACCTCGCCCCGCACTGCCGGCACCGCGTGGACTGGACACCACCAGACCAGACCACTATCTGGCTGGCAATTTACTACAACGGTACTCAAGCTGGCTGAAATTTGCCGAGCGACAACCAGCGCAGAATGGTTTCGTAAAACTCGCCAGGATTAATCGGCTTGGTCACAAAATCGTTCATGCCGGCATCGAAGCAACGCAGCCTATCCTCAGAAAAAGCGTTGGCCGTCATCGCGATGATCGGGACTTCAAGACAGGTTGGCAAAGTCCGCAGATGGCGGGTTGCTTCAAGCCCATCCATGTTCGGCATCTGCATGTCCATCAGGATCAGGTCGTAACCCGTTTGTCCGGCCTGGGCGATTGCCGCAAGACCATCCTCCGCCACGTCAATCGAAAACCCGAAATCGGCCAGCAGTTCGAGGGCAACTTCACGGTTGATGAAATCATCCTCAACGACCAGCAACCTGGCACCCTGGTAACGCTGCATCAGCACACGCTCGGCCCCGCCGGGCTGAGTGTTTTCAAGCAATGATCCCAAGCCCTGGCCGCGTTTCAGGCTGGCGGTAAACCAGAACGTGCTGCCCTGCCCGACCACGCTGGCAACGCCCGCTTCGCCCCCCATCAACTGTGCCAGTTGGCGGGTAATGGCCAAACCCAGTCCGGTACCGCCGAATTTTCGGGTCGTCGAACTGTCGGCCTGCTGAAAAGCATCGAAAATATGTTCAAGCTGTGCCGTTTCGATGCCGATGCCGGTATCGCTGACTTCAAAGCGCACCGTCATGCCGTCCTCGGTCTCGTGCTCGATCCGGGTACGCAAACTGATCACGCCCTGTTCGGTAAATTTCACCGCATTCGAGACATAGTTGAGCAGCGCCTGGGTCAAGCGGGTCGGATCGCCCATCAAGTGCTTGGGCAAAGGCTCGCTCTCGACGTGCAGACGCACCCCCTTGGCGGCCGCACGTTCATAAACCATTGAAGCCACATTACTGGCGATACTGCCGATCGAGACCGGAATCGACTCCAGCCCCAGCTTCCCGGCCTCGATCTTGGAGAGATCGAGCACGTCGCTGATGATGCCGAGCAGATGCTGACCGGCACTGTCGATCTTGTCGACCCGGTCAGCCTGTTCGGCAGACAGACCGTGTCGCTTCAGGATATGGGCCATGCCGATGATGGCATTGAGCGGCGTACGAATTTCATGACTCATGTTGGCCAGGAACTCGGCCTTCATCCGCCCCGCCCGCTCGGCAGCTTCCTTGGCCTGTGTCAGGTAGGCGGCCAGTTCAAGTTCCTTGCTGATATCACGAGTCAGCAAGGCAAACTGGCGGGCACCGTTGGCCGCTTCGATTTCCAGCGAGGACAATTCGATCGGCAGTGCTTTTCCGTCACCGCAGCGAGCCGTCAGTCGCAACTTGCTCAAACGCCCCGCATCCAGCAGTTGCCGCAACAACTGGTCGGCAATGGCCACGCCATCCCGATCTTCAAGCAAGCGCGCCAGCGGCATGCCACCATCGCGCACTTCCGGCCAGGCAAACATGCCCGAGGCATTGGCATCCATCGACTGGATCAAGCCCTGCTCGTCAATCACCGTCACGCCCAATGCCGTCGCTTCAAGCAGATGCTGGCTACGCTCGGTGGCACGTTTGCGGGATAGCAGGTTATGCAGGCGGGCGCGTAATTCGGGAGGCGAAATCGGTTTCAGGACGTAATCGTCAATCCCGAGGTGAAACAGCTCAATCCGGCGCGCCGGATTGTCAAAGGCGGTCACGGCCAGAATCGACGTGCCGCCGCGCGGCATGGCCAGACGGCGGATACGGTTGATCAAGCGGGCGCCGGTCATGTGGCCGCCGAGACAGATATCGCACAAGACCAGATCGTATTCGTTTTGCTGGAAGGCAAGCCATGCTTCATCGGCCGATGAATAGGCATCGACAGTCATGCCCCAGTCGCGCAATTGGGTATCGAGGTATTCGCGCTGGTCGCGGGCATCCTCGACGTAAAGTACACGACAGCGCATGGGCTGGTGAACTTCGAGGAAATGTCGCATGAAGGTAATCAGTTCATCGACATCCTGCTTGCGGAACAGCTCGGTAACGCCGGCAAGCATGGCTTCCTGGGCCAATTCGGCACTGGGGCTGGCGGTCAGCAAGACGATCGGTTCAACCGGCGCCTGCCCAGACTCGCGCAACCGGCGCGCCAACTCGACACCGCCACCATCGGACAGTTGCCAGGAAAGAATGTAGAACAGGAAATCCAGTGTCGCAGCCTGCTTCAGGGCAGCCTCGACCGAAGCGGCAAAAACCAGATTGATCCCGCGGTAGCGACCGAGTGCCTGTTGCACGATATCGCGGTACAGCGGTGTGTTGTCGACCAGAAGAATATTCACTGCGCGGCCCCCCGCCACGAATTCGTCACAATATAGCACTCAAACACGCCCCTCCACCGCAATCCTTTTGCATAAATGACGACCAACGCTTGTCGCTTGAAGGCAAAATCGGCGAAAATTCAGGGTTTTACGCGGTCGACCGCAGCAACCCCCATTTTCCAAGGATTCTTCATGTCCAACGCCGAACAGCAAGCCCCGGTCCAGCAAGACGAAAACCAGCTCATCGCCGAGCGTCGCGCCAAGCTGGCCGAATGGCGCAAGACCGGTCAAGCCTTCCCGAACGATTTCCAGCGTGAAAATACCGCTGCCAAATTGCACGAGGGTTACGACGAGAAAACGGCTGAAGAGCTCGAAGGCATGCCGATCGAAGTCCGTGTTGCCGGCCGCATGATGCTCAAGCGCGTCATGGGCAAGGCTTCCTTTGCCACACTGCAGGACGTTTCCGGCCGTATCCAGATTTATGTCGCACGCGACAAGGTCGGTGAGGAAGCCTACGCTGCTTTCAAAGGCTGGGACCTGGGCGACATCCTCGGTGTCGTCGGCACGTTGATGAAGACCAAGACCGGCGAACTGTCGATCCAGGCCGCCGAAATCCGCCTGCTGACCAAGTCGCTGCGCCCGCTGCCGGACAAGTTCCACGGCCTGTCCGACCAGGAACTGAAGTACCGCCAGCGTTATGTCGACCTGATCATGAACGAGGAAACGCGCTTCACCTTCCGCGCCCGTTCAGCCATCGTTTCGTCGATCCGCAACTACATGACCGGCCACGGCTTCATGGAAGTCGAAACGCCGATGATGCATCCGATTCCCGGCGGTGCTGCGGCCAAGCCTTTTGTCACGCATCACAACGCGCTCGACATGCAGCAGTTCCTGCGCATCGCACCGGAACTCTACCTAAAGCGCCTGGTGGTCGGCGGTTTCGAAAAGGTTTTCGAGATCAACCGCAACTTCCGCAACGAAGGTTTGAGCCCGCGCCACAATCCCGAATTCACGATGATGGAATTCTACGAGGCGTATGCCAACTACCACACGCTGATGGACTTCACCGAAGGCCTGCTGCGCCACGCCGCCCGTGAAGCGCTGGGCAAGGAAGTGTTCGTTTATCAGGGCCGCGAACTCGACCTCTCCAAGCCTTTCCATCGCCTGACCATCTGCCAGGCCATCCAGCGCGAACAGCCGTCCTTTACCGATGCTCAACTGGCCGACGCCGAATTCCTCAAGACCAAGATCAATGCCTTCGGCGAGAAGGTCAAGCCGGGCGGCCTCGGCAGCCTGCAACTGCAGTTGTTCGAAGCCTGTGCCGAAGCCCAGTGCTGGGAACCGACCTTCATCATCGACTACCCGGTCGAAGTCAGCCCGCTGGCCCGTGCCTCCGACAGCAACCCGGAAATCACCGAGCGTTTCGAACTGTTCATCGTCGGCCGCGAAATCGCCAACGGCTTCTCCGAGCTGAACGATGCCGAAGATCAGGCCGCCCGCTTCCAGGAGCAGATGAAGGCCAAGGATGCCGGCGATGAAGAAGCGATGTACTACGACGCCGACTTCATCCGCGCCCTCGAATATGGCCTGCCGCCGACCGGCGGCTGCGGCATCGGCATCGATCGCCTGATCATGCTGCTGACCGACAGCCCGGCGATTCGTGACGTGATCCTGTTCCCCTCGATGCGTCCGGAATGATACGTGGCTGCGCTTGGCGATACGGCGTTACAAACGACCTTGCATAGCGCAGCTATGCTGCGGTCGCTTGCGCCTTGTCTCGCCTGCGCTCGCTCACGTATCGGGCTTCTATGAACGAAAACCCTCAAGCCCTCGAAGCCGCCGCCCGGACGGCTTTGACAACCCATCACAGCCGCGCCCTCGTTTTCGAGTTTGAGGGGCAGCGTTATGTGGTCAAAAAACTGGCCGAGAAGCCGCGCAAGCTGGCGCAGACACTGTTCATGCGCTGGCTGGTCAAGCGGTTGACCGGCCAGCCGCTGCCGATGCGCACACTGGCGCTGTCGCAAGCGGCCAACGGCATGGACTTCGAGGCGCGCCGTCTGCAATCGCTGGCGGCAGCAGGCGTTCGCGTACCACGCGTGGCCTTGGTCACGCCTGAATTTTTCGTCCTTGAATTTTGCGGCACGGTTGTCGCGACGCTGCTCGAAAAATGGACTGCCGACGCCTGGCGTGGCGAATTGTCCCGTCTGGCCACCGAACTTGGCGAATTTCACAAAGCCGGCCAATGGCACGGTGGTGCCCAGATCAAGAACATCACGCAGCAGGACGGCCTGAGCTACCGCATCGACTTTGAAGAGAATTTTGGCGAATTCCTGCCGTTGACCGTGGCACAGGCTGCCGACCTCGTTCTTTTCCTCAACTCGATCTCGCTGGCCGGCCCGGTGGATGAAGCCGAATCCCGTCGCCTGCTGCCCGAATTGCTTGGCCGTTATTTCACGGCCAATCCCGACCCGGAAATCAAGCAAGTCATCCACCGGGCACTGCCACTGCTCGGCACCTTGTCGGGCATCGCCGGCTGCTTCCAGCGCTGGTCGAAAAAGGGCATTCGCCGGGTACTGATTCTGGTCGACGTACTGCGTGGGATCGACTGAAATGCCGACATTACAATTGCAGGTCACCAACAACAGTGTGCAGGATCGACTCCTCCTCCGCGTTTCAACGCAGGACAGCGAGGAGTATCGCATCTACTTCACGCGGCGCTATCTGCGCGAACTATGGCCGCACTTGACCGCCATGCTGGCCGGGCATCTGGCCAACACAGCCGCGCCCGTCACCTCGGTCGACACCAGCGAGCCAGGCGAACAGATGAGTTTCGAGCAACCTTTTCGCGAAGACAACGTGAACTATCCGCTGGGCAAGGAGCCGCTGCTCGCCAGCGAAGCCTTCCTGCGCGAAAACGGTGAAGGCGCTGCCCTGCTGACCATGGCCGAAGGCCGCGAACGCAGCTTCAAGCTCAAGCTGACCGCCGGCATCCTGCAAGTACTGTGTTCGATGCTGCGAGCCGCCAGTGAGAAGGCCGACTGGAATCTGGCACTCGATTACCACACCGCCGTCTCGCAAAGCACCCATCCCGGCAAATCCCTGCTGCATTAGTGACTCCGCTCCAACCTGCCCGTTTCGAACTGTCGTCTTACGACACGCCTTATTCGGCGGCCTACGACGATGTTTATCACTCGGCACTCGGCGGCCCGGCACAAGCCCGGCAGATTTTCATCGCCGGCAACCAACTGCCGCAGCGCTGGCAAGGGCGCGACCGCTTTGTCATCCTGGAAACCGGCTTCGGCACTGGCCTGAATTTCCTCGCCACCTGGCACGCCTGGCGCGACGATCCGCAACGTTGCCGTCGTCTACATTTCGTTTCTTTCGAAAAGCATCCCTTCCGGCTCGATGATCTTGCGACCATCCACCACTCGTGGCGCGAGTTTTCCGATCTGGCCGATGAATTGCGCCGTCACTGGCCAGCGCTGGTACCCGGTACGCACCGCATTCATCTGGATGGCGGCCAGGTTACGCTGACCCTGATTTTCGGCGATGCCACACAGCAGATTCGCGCGGTCGACGCCTCGGTCGATGCCTTTTTCCTCGACGGTTTTTCGCCCCCCAAAAACCCCGAGATGTGGTCGCCGGAATTCTGCAAAGGCTTGTCACGTCTCGCTGCTCCGGGTGCCACACTGGCCACCTGGAGCGTTGCCGGCCATGTCCGCCAAGCCTTGAGCGACGCCGAATTCGAAGTCCGCAAGCAAGCTGGTTTTACCGGCAAGCGCCAAATGCTGGTCGGCCACCTGCGCTCACGCCGCCCCGACCGCTATCCATGCCCGACCGACCGTCGAGCCATTGTCATTGGCGCCGGCATCGCCGGCAGCACCACGGCACATCGGCTGGCGGCAGCCGGCTGGCAGGTGACGGTGCTGGAAAGCCGGGCCAACGCCGGTGATGGTGCATCGGGCAATATTGCCGGCATGCTGCGCCCACTGCCCAGCGCCGACGACAACCGGCTCTCCCGCCTGACCCGCGCCGGCTATCTGGCGATACGCGCCCTGCTCGCCCAACTGCCCGAAGCGCGTTGGTCGCCTTGCGGCGTGCTGCATCTCGGACGCGAAGCCGAACACGAAGCACTTCAGAAGCGAACCGTCGAAGCGCTCGGTTTCCCGGCCGAAGTCATCCAGTTCATCGAGCGCGAAGCGGCCAGCCAGAAACTCGGTTGGCCGGTCGATACCGGCGGCTGGTTGTTTCCGGGTGGCGGCTGGGTCCAGCCACCGTCACTCTGCGCCGCCGCGCTGGCCGCGTTCCCGGAGCGCATCACACTGCGCTGCAATGCTGCGGTCGACCGCCTGAACAGGACAGAATCGGTTTGGCAGGCACTCGCCGAGGATGGCGAAACCCTTGCCGAGGCACCACTTGTAGTCATGGCCAGCGGCATCGCTGCCCCGCGCTTCAGCCAGTTTTCGTGGCTGCCGCAGGTTTCGGCGCGTGGTCAGGTCAGCCATCTACCAGCCGGCACGACGCCCGGCCTCGATGTTGTGTTGACCAAGCTCGGCTACGCCATGCCCGAAGTTGATGGCGTTCAACTGGCCGGCGCAACACTCTCCTACGACGATGAATTCAAAGACGAACGGCCGACCGATCACCAGGAAAACCTGGCTCGCCTCAACCTGATGCTGCCCGGCTTTGCTGCCGGCATCGATCCGGCAACGCTGCATGGCCGCGTCGGTTTCCGCCCGATGTCGCCGGACCGCATGCCCATCGTCGGCCCAGTACCGCTGCCGGTGGCTGCTGGCAGCAATACCCGCCTGCACAACCTGCCGCGCCATCCCGGCCTGTGGTGCGTCCAGGGCTTCGGCGCACGCGGCATCGTGTGGTCAGCCTTGATGGCCGATTTGCTGGTCAGCCAGATCGAAGGTGCGCCGTTGCCGCTGGAGAACGATCTGGTCAATGCCGTCGATCCGGGTCGCTTCCTGATTCGCCCGGCACGCCGCAACACAGCCGAATGACAAACGCCTTGATCGCCAACACGCTGCGGTCGACGCCTGCTAGACTTGCTTTTTTACCGACCTAAAACAAAGAGAGACCACGCATGAAGATCGAAACACTTGCCGTTCATGGCGGCTACTCGCCGGACCCGACCACCAAGGCCGTGGCAGTGCCGATTTACCAGACCACGTCCTACGCTTTCGACAGCACCCAGCACGGTGCCGACCTGTTCGACCTGAAGGTCGCCGGCAACATCTACACCCGGATCATGAACCCGACGCAGGACGTGCTCGAAAAGCGCGTCGCCGCGATGGAAGGTGGCATTGCCGCGCTGGCCATGGCCTCCGGCATGGCGGCAATCACCGCCTCGATCCAGACGATCGCCGAAGCCGGCGACAACATCATTTCGTCGAGCACACTTTACGGCGGCACCTACAACCTGTTCGCCCACACCTTTCCGCAGTACGGCATCGAAGTGCGTTTCGCCGATTTCAACGATCCGGCCGCCTTTGAAAAACTGATCGACAGCAAGACCAAGGCCGTTTTTTGCGAATCGGTCGGCAACCCGCTGGGCAATGTCACCGACTTCGAAAAGCTGGCTGAAATCGCCCATAAGCACGGCGTGCCGGTCATCGTCGACAACACCGTACCGTCGCCCTACCTGTGCCGCCCCTTCGAGCACGGTGCCGACATCGTCGTGCACGCGCTGACCAAGTACCTCGGCGGCCACGGCAACAGCCTCGGTGGCATCATCGTCGATAGCGGCAAGTTCCCGTGGGCCGAGCACAAGACAAAGTTCAAGCGCCTCAACGAGCCGGACGTTTCCTATCACGGGGTGGTCTATACCGAAGCCCTCGGCGCCGCAGCCTACATCGGCCGCGCCCGCGTCGTGCCGCTGCGCAACATGGGCGCTGCCATCGCCCCGTTCAATGCTTTCCTGATCCTGCAAGGCATCGAAACCCTGGCACTGCGCATGGACCGGATCTGCGAAAATTCGCTGAAAATCGCCAATTTCCTGAAGAGCCACCCGAAGGTCAGCTGGGTCAACTATGCCGGCCTGCCCGACCACAAGGACCATGCGCTGGTCCAGAAGTACATGGGCGGTCGCGCTTCCGGCATTCTCAACTTCGGCGTCAAGGGCACCAACTGCAGTGGTATCGAAGGTGGCGGCAAGTTCCAGGATGCGCTGAAACTGGTCACCCGCCTGGTCAATATCGGTGATTGCAAGACGCTGGCCTGCCATCCGGCATCGACCACTCACCGCCAGCTCTCGCCGGCTGAAATGGCCAAGGCCGGTGTCTCTGAAGACATGATCCGTTTGTCTGTCGGCATCGAGCATATCGACGACTTGATCGCCGATCTGGATCAGGCGCTGAACGCCGCCTGATTACACCTTGTCCCGATCAAAAACCCGGCCTTGCGCCGGGTTTTTTCTGGCCGTAAAAACGGCTTATGCCTGCATTCCTTCGATCCGTGCATTCCACTCACGGATGAAGGGAAGCAGTTGATCGGCCGGCAGTGGCTTGCTGTACAAGAAGCCCTGAAACAGGTCGCAACCGAGATTTTGCAGGTAATCGCGCTGGGCGGTGGTTTCTACGCCTTCGGCGACCAGATCAAGCCCCAGGCTGTGGGCCAGGACGATGGTCGCAGAACAGATCGCGGCATCCTCCCGGCTGGTATCGATGTCCTTGACGAACGTCCGGTCCAGCTTGAGGCGATGAATCGGCAAATGCTTGAGATAAGAGAGCGACGAATATCCTGTCCCGAAGTCGTCGACCGCAAGAACGATGCCCATGTCCTTGAGTTGTTCGAGAATCGCAATCGTTGCCGCCGGATTCTGCATCGCCGTGCTTTCGGTAATTTCGAGCTCCAGCTCTTCCGGCAGAAGGTCGTAGCAAGCCAGCGCCCCACGCACGACGACCGGCAGATTGTCGTGGCGAAGTTGCTGTGTCGACAGGTTGACCGCGACACGCATGTTGGTCACGCCAGCTTCCTTGAATTCCTTGAGACGGCGGCAGGCCTCCCAGAAAACCCAGTCGCCGAGCGGTTGGATCAGACCGGTTTCTTCGGCGATCTGGATGAAGCGTGTCGGCGGAATGGGGCCTAATTCGGGGTGCGACCAACGGGCCAGCGCCTCCAGGCCGGTAATCTTTCCGCTGGAAATATGTATTTGCGGTTGGAAATAAAGCTCGAATTGCGAATCCTGATTGCTGTTGATGCCTTCCAGTGCGCTGCGCAGGGCATTTTCCAGCTTGAGCCGCTCATGTGCAGCAGCGTTCATGCTGGCGGCGAAGAACTTGAAATTGTTCCGCCCCTGCGCCTTGGCGTGATACATCGCCGAATCGGCGTTCTTGATCAGCACATCCGGATCGCTGCCATCGATCGGATAAAGACTGACGCCTATGCTCGGCGTCGCATAGAGCGTGTATTCATCGACCTGATAAGCATCGGCCAGGCTGCGCTGGATCTTGCTGGCAATCGCTCCGACCGACATGGCGCTTTCAATATCCTGCAGCACCACGATGAACTCATCACCACCGAGACGGGCCACCGGGTCATTCGCCCGCACACAATCCTTGAGACGCCGGCCAACCTGGAGCAGCAGATGATCGCCAACATGGTGGCCCAGCGTGTCGTTCACCTGCTTGAAATTATCCAGATCGATCAGCAGTACGCCAACCTGATGCTTCTCCCGCTGCGCGTAGACCAGGGCATTTTGCAGCTGGACTTCAAGGGCGGTGCGATTGAGCAAGCCAGTCAATCCATCGTGGTGAGCCAGATGAAACATCCGGTCGGCGGCCTGCTTGCGCTCGGTAATATCCGAAAAACTGGCAACATAATTTTCAACTTCATGGGCCGCATTGCGAACCACCGAGATGGTCAGATGTTTCGGGTAAGTTGAACCGTCACGCCGCCGATCCCAGACCTCGCCTTGCCAGAAATCGTTTTTTTCAAGGGCCAGCCACATGTCGTAATAGACATCCGGCGAAGTTTGGCCGGAAGCCAGTACTCGCGGATTCTGACCAATCACATCGTGCGGTGCATAGCCGGTCATGCGCGTAAAAGCCCGGTTGACCGCGATGATACTGTTGGCGGCATCGGTGATGAACAATGCCTCATTGGCATACTCGAAGGCTCTGGCCTTCTGAAGCAGCGGGGAATCCGTCACATCACTCATGGGGCACGCCTCTCGGTCAGTACAACGCCACTTCAACTATGTCGATTCATCGCCCGACATCCTTGCGGGTTGCCGGGGCCACGAATCGATTTTCTTCCTGCTCAGCCGTCGACCGCAACATCTTCTTCGGGCAGGGGCGGCTGCGGCCGGCTGATAACGTATAGCACGACAGCGCAAGCGCCGAGAAAACCAACCGTGGCCAATGCACTGGGCACCCAGGTATCAGCCAGGCCACGCTCCCACCACAGCCAGATGAACAAGCCAAAAGCCGGTAAGGCCAAAGCAGCGCAGAACCCCGCCGTAGCCAACGCAACCTGCTGCCCGATATGTCGTTTCAATTCGCTCATTCAACTTCCTCTACCATCAACCAGATTGAGCGATTTTCGCGGACATCACTCGTTGAAAGACTCAGCGTTCCGCTCTGATAACCACTTGCCTGGCGACCTGTGCCGCCCACTTCAATCCATTCGCCGAGTCGTCCGGAAAGCGTGGTCGACAGGCGCTGGGTGTTGATATTACCCCGACCTTGCGCCGCCACACTGTCCGATTGCTGGCTCAGTTCCAGCGTGACGCGCTCGCCATTGAGCCGCGGCACCGCGTAGAAACCACGGCTGACATCCTGATAGACGACACTGTCTGTCACCATCGCCCCGCCCGGCCCGACCACCATCTGACGCATCGGAATGGCGAGGGACTGGCCCACTTGAATGAATGCCGGGCTGCCCTCCACCGTCTGCACCATCTGACCGGCTTTTTCATCGCGCAGACTGCGTGTGTCCCAGACGCGGGCATCGGCCTGGCTGCGCCGCGTACTGCCAAGCACGATCTGGCCGCTGGCTTCGCCCCCCCGCGACTTGCCTTCGCTTTCCCGATTCAGGCTGATCCGGATGATCAAACGCCGCGTCGGTGTATCGATTGCCGCCAGCACACGCTTGATATCCGCCCGGTTGCGCGGCGAAGCACGCAGGAAAAGCTGGTTGTTCATGCCATTCAGCGTTCCGCCCGGCTCCACCAGCGGCAGCAAGGCCGGCAACACCTGGTCGAGCGTTTTATGACGCAGTTCGATGATTTCCACCTGTTGTGCCGCAACCAGTCCGGTCCACAAGGCAAAGACCAGAGGGAGTAGCGCGGTCGACAGCATTTTCAGCATGGATTTCATCGAGCCATCCTCAGGCAGACGTAATGTGCGGCAAAGCCAGGTACTCGCGGGAGTGCATCTCGGTCAGGCGGCTGACTGTCCGGGCGAACTCGCTGGCTTGCGTCCCTTCGGTGTACAGCAATTCAGGCGCACAGTCGGCGGTCGCGATGAGCTTGACCTTGTGATCGTAAAAAACGTCCACCAGCCAGGTAAAGCGCCGGGCTTCGGAAGCCTGGTGCTGGGTCATTTTCGGAATGTGCGAAAGCAGCACGGTGTGGTAACCCCGGGCAATTTCGAGATAGTCATTCTGCGAGCGCGGCCCGCCGCACAATGTCCGAAAATCGAACCAGATGACGCCATGTCCGCGGCGCAGGGTTTCGACCTGGCGGCCGAGAATTTCAACGGTACCGCCTTTCTTGCCCTCTTCACCGGCCACCATGCGGAAATAATCGAGCATCTTGGCTTCTGCGGCCTGATCAGCCGGGTGATGATAAATCTCGACTTGTTCCAGCGCCCGCAAGCGGTAATCAATGCCGGCTTCGACCTCGAAGACATCGAGATGTTTGTTGAGCAAGGCGATGGTCGGCAAGAAGCTTTCACGGTGCAAACCGTTCGGGTAAAGCATGTCCGGCGGATAGTTCGAGGTCATGACGACAATCACGCCATGCCGGAACAAACCTTCCATCAAGCGCCCCAGGATCATCGCATCGGCGATATCGGAAACATGAAACTCGTCGAAGCAAAGCAGACGGGCCTCGCGCGATATTTGCTCGGCCACCTTGACGACGGGATCAACCTCGCCCTTGTATTGTTCCAGGTCGCGATGAATCTGCTGCATAAAGGCATGGAAGTGAATCCGCTTCTTGCGGCGATATGGCACGGATTCATAAAAGCAATCCATCAGGAAACTCTTGCCGCGCCCGACGCCGCCCCAGAAATAGACCCCTTTGGGTGGCTTTGGGGGGGACAGCAAACGCTTGAACGTACTGCTGCGGTCGACCTTGAAAGAAAGCAGATTTCCGTAAAGATTCTGCAAGGCAGTTGCAGCAGCCATCTGGGCAGCGTCTGCAACATAACCCCGCATGTCGAGCAAGGCTTCGTAGGCATCGATCATGCCCTGAGCCGAAACATTTAATTTTTTATGCGGCATGAAATCAATTTTTCTCTGTCAGCGCCCCGCCAGCGGCGGGTCGAAGCTTCGATTATCTTACGAACAGCGTTAAACACGGAAACCTTCAACGTGACTGCTGGCTCAACCAGTCAAGCAATTCATCCTCTGGCATGCCCTTGGCGTAATACCAGCCTTGGGCTTCGTCGCAACCGAGATCAATCAGCGTGTTCAATTGCTCGACCTGCTCAACCCCTTCGGCCAGCACGCGCATGCCAAGGCGCTTGCCCAATTGAATGACCATTTCGGCAATTCGCGCACCGGACTCTGAAGCATCGAGAGAAGAAATGAAGCTGCGGTCGATTTTGAGACAGTCGGCCGGCAGGCGATCCAGGTAACTGAGCGACGAGAAGCCCGTACCGAAATCATCGATCGCCACCGAAACTCCCATATCCTTGATCGCCTGCAAGCGCTCCTGCACTTGCCCCCAGCCGTACATCGCAACCGACTCGGTAATTTCGAGTTCCAGCGCCGATGGCTCGATACCCGACTCGGCAATCGCCTCTTCGAGCATGCCCAGGAAGCCCGGGTGACGAAACTGGATGGCCGAAACATTAACGGCCATGCGCAGCCTGAATCCCTGGGCAAGAAACTTTTGCTGTGCCTGCAAGGCGGTACGCAAGACCCAGGCGCCAACACCGATAATCAGACCAGAATGCTCTGCCACCGGAATGAACTGATCCGGGGGGACAAACTGCCCTTCATCATTACGCCAGCGCAACAAGGCTTCGACGCCGATGATTTTGCCCTCCGGTAAACCGAGTTGGGGCTGGTAAACAACGAAAAGACGGCGGCTATCAAAAGCCTGCCGCAAATTTTGCAGCAGGCGGACGCGCTCGCGTGTCTGGATTGCCACTTCGGCCGTGTAATAGGCCTCGTTGCCCGGTCCATCGACCTTGGCTCGCTTGAGCGCGATGGCGGCATTGCGCAAGAGATCGGCACCACTGACGCCGGCGTCGGCAACATGTACGAAGCCCAGCGAGAAGGAAATCGATTGCGGCCCAAGCTCACTATCGAAAGTATCGGCGAGAATTTCACGCAGCAACGGTGGATTAACGACGTCTTGACCGCCGCACAGGCTGAAGACATCGCCCCCCACCCGGGCCAAATAGACATCCGGCGGCATTGCCGCACGCAAGCGTCGGCCGATCGCCTGCAACTGCAAGTCGCCGAAACGGTAGCCGAAGGCATCGATCGTTTCAGAAAACTGGTCGATATCGATCAGTGCCAACACGGCGCCCTGCAGCCCACCGGCATCAAGTGCCTCGATTTGTGCGGCACGGTTGGGCAGCGAGGTCAATCCATCGACATAGGCAGTTTGGCGTAAGCGCTCGACCAGATCGACGTTATCGCCGCAAATGGCGATGTTGGCGCAAAACACTTCGAGCAAATGCCGATCCGGCTCATGAATGCTCTGCCCGGACTCGACATAAGCAGCAAAATTCCGCCCTTGCCGCCCGGGGAAATACAAGGCCAGGCCGCGCTCCGTGGCATGGTGGCACTGCTCGCTGAGGCAGGTGTCCAGAATGTCGCAAAGCTCGTGATTTTCAAGTGCAGCAACATGCTGATTGATATATTCCTGATAACGTCCGGCCGCAGCCAGAACCGTGCACTTCTGACCGATCGGGGTTTGACTGTCCGCACCAGGCGCAGCGCAGACGCACATCACGCCCTCGGGAGGAACGCCCAGCAAGGCGGCAATCTGGGTTATGACACCGGCCGCAAAAGCCTGCAAACCCTGCTCGGCAATAAAGCGATTGGCCCCATCGATAATCAGTTCCAGGCCACGCCGGCTGGCATCCAGGCGTTCAATCTGGTCGTAGGAGCGAACTGCCGCCGTTACTGCGGTGAACAGCTTGTTGCGGGTCAATTCCGACTTGGTCTTGTAATCGTTGATGTCGTATGAACTGATCGCCTCAAGCTCCGGCGCATAGCCCGGCTGTCCGGTCCGCAGAATGATCCGCAAATTGAGCAGGCCCAGTTCATTCCGGATACGCCCGATGGCTTTCAGGCCGGCATCTTCGGACTCCATCACCACATCAAGCAAGACCACCGCAACCCGCTCGGTCTGGCGCAGGACGCTGATGGCCTCATTGCTGCTCCGGGCGTGCAAGAACTCAAGGCGGCGGCCGAGAATTTCCACATCGCGCAAAGCGAATTCGGTGGCCTGGTGGACATCTTCATCATCATCAACGATCAGTAGCCGCCAGACCCCCAAGGTACTGCCAGCCGCTTGCACATCTTCATCATCATCGAGGAAAGCAATACTGTCGTCGTTACATTGCATGAATACTCCACAGGGTCTTGAACGGCACGAAAACCGAGTATGCAGATATTGTCATCAAAAAAAAAGAGCCCGGAAAGGGCTCTTGAGGTCTCTACCCAGGCTGGGTCAGAAATGCAGCGGACGCTTGTCGCAAGCCAGGGCTGCTTCGTGCACCGCTTCCGACAGCGTCGGGTGAGCGTGACAGATGCGAGCCAGGTCTTCGGAAGCACCACCGAACTCCATCGCCACGACGGCTTCGGAAATCAGCTCGGATGCATTGGCACCGATGATGTGCACACCGAGAATGCGATCGGTCTGGGCGCAAGCCAGCATCTTGACGAAGCCGGAGGTGTCGCCCATACCCAGCGCACGGCCGTTGGCCATGAACGGGATTTTGCCGACCTTGTAGGCCACGCCATCAGCCTTGAGCTGCTGCTCGGTCTTGCCGACCCAGGCAATTTCCGGCGAGGTGTAGATGACCCAGGGAA
Source organism: Dechloromonas sp. TW-R-39-2 (assembly GCF_016864195.1). NCBI lineage: Bacteria > Pseudomonadati > Pseudomonadota > Betaproteobacteria > Rhodocyclales > Azonexaceae > Dechloromonas > Dechloromonas sp. TW-R-39-2. The sequence continues at coordinate 1,747,755 of NZ_CP045202.1, read as the reverse complement.
TGGTATCGAAGTTGCAGTGACCGGCCTGGCCAGCCATCAATTCGGCAACCATCACGGCTTCTTCCATCGCCTTGTGGGCCAGCATCGGACCACGGACCACGTCGCCGACAGCCCAGACGCCCGGCAAGTTGGTCTTGCAGTGGCCGTCGACTTCGACAAAACCACGGGCATCCAGCTTCAGGCCAACCGCATCGGCGTTCAGGCCATCGGTGTTCGGGGTACGACCGATGGAAACGATCAGACGATCGGCATCGAGCTTCTCGGCTTTGCCATCCTTGCTTTCGTAAGCGATGGAAACGCCCTTCTTGGTGACCTTGATGTCGCCGATCTTGACACCGGTCTGGATGTTCAGACCCTGCTTGGCGAACAGCTTGGCGGCTTCCTTGGCAACATCCTGATCGGCTGCGGCGAGGAAGTCCGGCATGGCTTCGAGGATGGTGACTTCAGCACCAACACGACGCCAGACCGAGCCCATTTCCAGACCGATCACGCCGGCACCGATAATGGCCAGCTTTTTCGGCACGGATTCCTGGTTCAGGGCACCTTCGTTATCCATGACGATTTTCTGGTCGACCGGGACATTCGGCAAGTGACGGGCCTTGGAGCCGGTTGCGACGATGACTTGCTTGGCCAGCACTTCTTCAGCACCAACCTTGACCTTCCAGAACTCGCCTTCCTTGGCGACGAAAGAACCGTGGCCAGCCAGCATGGTGACCTTGTTCTTCTTGAACAGGCCCTTGATACCGGCAGTCAACTGGGTGACGACCGTATCCTTGCGGCCCTTCATGACCGGTACATCGATGCTCGGGGCGGAAACCTTGATACCTTGGGCAGCAAAGCTGTGGCCGGCTTCTTCGAACAGGTGCGAGGTGTGGAGCAGCGCCTTGGACGGAATACAGCCCACATTCAGGCAAGTGCCGCCGAGGCGCGGCTCACCCTTCGGGTCGGCATAAGGGTTGGATTCGCAGCATGCAGCGGAGAAGCCGAGCTGGGAGGCGCGAATCGCAGCCACGTAACCGCCAGGACCACCACCGATAACGAGCACGTCAAATTGCTTGGACATGTGACAACCTTTCAGAATTCAGATGTGCAAAAGCGCCAGCCCCCGTTATTGGGGAACTGGCGCCGGCAAACGTCAATTAGACGCCGAGGAGCAGACGGGAAGGATCTTCCAGAGCTTCCTTCATGGTCACCAGACCAAGAACGGCTTCGCGGCCGTCGATGATGCGGTGGTCGTAGGACATGGCCAGATAGTTCATCGGGCGCACGACCACTTGACCGTTTTCAACCATGGCGCGGTCCTTGGTGGCGTGAATGCCGAGGATCGCGGATTGCGGCGGATTGATGATCGGGGTGGACATCATCGAACCGAAGATGCCGCCATTCGAGATCGAGAAGGTACCGCCGGTCAGGTCTTCGATGGACAGCTTGCCATCCTTGGCCTTGGCGCCGAATTCGGCAATCTTCTTTTCGATTTCGGCGATGCTCATCTGATCAGCATTGCGGATGATCGGCACAACCAGGCCACGCGGCGAACCGACGGCAATACCGATGTCGATGTAACCGTGATAGACAATGTCGTTGCCATCAACCGATGCGTTGAGGACCGGGAACTTCTGCAGGGCAGCACAAGCGGCCTTGACGAAGAAGCCCATGAAGCCGAGGCGGACACCGTGCGCCTTTTCGAACTTCTCGCCGTACTGCTTGCGCAGCGCCATCATCGGACCCATGTTCACTTCGTTGAACGTGGTCAGAATGGCGTTGGTTTGCTGGGATTGCAGCAGACGCTCGGCGATACGGGCACGCAGACGGGACATCGGCACGCGCTGTTCGGTACGGTCGCCCAGGGCAACAGCAACCGGCGGCGTCGGCATGGCAGCCTTGGCGGCAGCCGGTGCAGCAACCGGACCAGCCTTCGGCGCGGCAGCAACGGCATCTTCCTTGGTGACGCGGCCACCACGACCGGAGCCGGCAACATCAGCAGCAGCAACACCCTTTTCGTCAAGGATCTTGCGCGCCGACGGGCTGGCCGTACCTGCCGGAGCAGCAGCGGCGGCAACCGGTGCCGGAGCAGCGGCAGCAGCCTTCGGTGCTTCGGCTGCCGGAGCAGCAGCGCCAGCCTTGGCTTCGGTGTCGATACGGGCGATCAGTTCGCCGGAGACAACGGTTTCACCGTCGCCCTTGACGATCTCGACCAGCACGCCGGCAGCCGGGGATGGCACTTCCAGAACGACCTTGTCGGTTTCGATATCAATCAGGATTTCGTCGCGAGCAACGGCTTCGCCGATTTTCTTTTTCCAGGATGCGAGGGTGCCTTCGGCAACGGACTCGGAAAGCTGGGGAACTTGGACTTCAATAATGCTCATGGTGACTCCACTCTGCTCTAGTTATTAGTACTCGATCTTGCCCAGTGCGGACTCGATCAGTGCTTTTTGTTGCTCGTTGTGCTTGGCCAGATAGCCCACTGCAGGCGAGGACGATGCCGGACGCGAGACCAGCAGCATCTTCTGCTTGCCACTGATCTGGGTATCCAGATGGTGGCGCGAAGCAATCCAGTACCAGGCGCCCTGGTTACGCGGCTCTTCCTGGCACCAGACGATTTCGGTCGCCTTCGGGTACTTGGCCAGTTCCTTCTCGAGATGATCCTTCGGGAAGGGGTAGAGCTGCTCAACGCGGACGATGGCAATGTTGGCGATTTTCTTCTCGCGACGGGCGGCCAGCAGGTCGTAGTAGACCTTGCCGGAACACAGGACAACACGGGTAACTTTTTTGGCATCGAGGTCGTCGATTTCACCAATGACCTGCTTGAATTCGCCATTGGCCAGTTCGTCGAGCGAACAGGCTGCATCCTTGTGGCGAAGCAGGGACTTCGGTGTCATGACGATCAACGGCTTGCGCTGCATGCGAACGGCCTGACGGCGCAGCATGTGGAAAACCTGGGATGCGTTGGACGGTACGCAAACTTCCATGTTCATTTCGGCACAAGCCTGCATGTAGCGTTCGAGGCGGGCGGAAGAGTGCTCCGGACCCTGACCTTCGTAACCATGCGGCAGCAGCATGACCAGACCACAGGCGCGACCCCACTTGGCTTCGCCGGAAGCGATGAACTGGTCGATCACGACCTGGGCACCGTTGGCGAAGTCGCCGAACTGACCTTCCCAGACCACGAGTTCGTACGGGTTGGCCGTAGCGTAGCCGTAGTCGAAGGCGAGAACCGCTTCTTCGGACAGCACAGAGTCGTAGCACTGGAAGCCGGCCTGCTTTTCCTGCAGGTTTTTCAGCGGATGGAAAGTGCCGACATCCCAGTTTTCACGATTCTGGTCGTGGAAAGCTGCATGGCGGTGGAAGAAGGTACCGCGACCGACGTCTTCACCGGAAATGCGAACGCCGTAGCCGGAAACCAGCAGCGATGCATAGGCCAGATTTTCAGCCATGCCCCAGTCGACTGGCAGCTTGCCATCACCCATTGCCGCACGATCTTCAACGATCTTCTTGACACGGGAATGCAGCGTGAAACCTTCCGGCAGCGTGGTCAGACGCTCGGCCAGACGCTTCAATTCCTTGGCCGGAACCTTGGTATCGCAATTTTCGATATAGGTCTTGGTCAGGAACGGCGTCCAGTCAATCATGTTCGGGTGCTTGTAGCCAGCCAGAACCGGGTTGTACAGCAGTTCGCCCTTATCAAGATGTTCGCGATATTCCTTGATCATCTGATCCGGACCATCGGCCGGCAGAACACCTTCGGCGATCAGCTTGTCGCCGTAAACCTTGCGGGTACCCGGGTGCTGTGCAATTTTCTTGTACATCAACGGCTGGGTGACCATCGGCTCGTCCTGCTCGTTGTGGCCGAGCTTGCGGAAGCAGACGATGTCGATCACGACATCCTTCTTGAACTGCTGACGGAATTCGACCGCAATCTGGGTAACCAGCGCAACGGCTTCCGGATCGTCACCATTGACGTGGAAGATCGGTGCATCGGCCATCTTGAAGATGTCGGTACAGTAGTGGCCGGAACGATAGTCGCGCGGGTCGCTGGTCGTGAAGCCGATCTGGTTGTTCACAACGATATGCAGCGTGCCGCCCGTGCCGTAGCCGCGGGTTTGCGCGAAGTTGATCATTTCCTGGTTCACACCCTGGCCGGCAACAGCGGAGTCGCCGTGGATGATAACCGGGAGAACCTTGGACTTGCTGCCTTCGCCACGACGAACCTGACGTGCATAGACCGAACCTTCAACCACCGGGTTGACGATTTCGAGGTGCGACGGGTTGAAAGCCAGCGTCAGGTGGCAAGGACCTTGCGGCGTCGACACGTCGGACGAGAAGCCCATGTGGTACTTAACGTCGCCGGCCGAAAGATCGCTCTTTTTCTTGCCTTCAAATTCGGAGAACAGCATGGACGGTGCCTTGCCCAGCGTGTTGACCAGCACGTTCAGACGACCGCGGTGGGCCATGCCGATAACGATTTCATCGATGCCGCAGTTGCCGCCGGAACGAATAGTTTCATCCATCGCCACGATCAACGACTCGCCGCCTTCGAGGGAGAAACGCTTCTGACCGACATACTTGGTATGCAGGTAACGCTCAAGCGTCTCTGCTGCGGTCAACCGCTCCAGCAGACGCTTTTTCTGATCAGCAGAGTAGGAAGGACGCGAGCGGATGGTTTCGAGACGTTCCTGGAGCCAGCGTTTTTCGCTGTACTCGCTCATGTACATGTATTCAACGCCGACAGAACCACAATAGGTCTGTTTCAGCGTTTCCATGATGTCGCCCAGAGAAGCTGTTTCAGGCACGCCCTTCAGTGAGCCGGTGCTGAATTTCTGGTTGAGATCGGAATCGGTAAAGCCATAAAACGAAAGTTCGAGTTCTTCGATCTTCGGCCGGGCCAGGCGCTTGAGCGGGTCAAGATCGGCCCAGCGAGTTCCGATTGAACGGTAGGCCGTAACCAGCTGACCTACTGCAGATTGCTTCTTGTTGTCGCTGGCACTGCTCGTTGCGGCCGGACGGAAACCGCCATCCTTGCCCAGCTCGGCAAAGGCGGCGATGACAGGCGCATGCGCCACATCACGAGCAACAAAGCCTGGCATCTGGGCCAGGCGATCAAAGTAGTCGCGCCATTCATCAGGCACGGCAGTCGGATTATCAAGATAGGTTTCGTACAGCTCTTCAACAAACGGCGCATTGCCGCCGAAGAACATCGTGCTGTCGAACAGGTGATTCATCGTAGTCATAGGCGTCCCCTTGAGGGTATTGTCTTTCTCTGTAGCTGCGGGTTGCGAAGCGTCACGCTCCACGGGTAAAAAAAGGGCGGCCCCACGGCCGCCCAATCTTGATTCTCAGCCGCGTTGGGCAAGCGGCACTACATCGCGCTTGGCAGCGCCAATGTAGAGCTGACGCGGACGACCGATCTTGTATTCCGGATCGGAAATCATTTCTTCCCACTGCGTCATCCAGCCCACGGTGCGAGCCAGGGCGAAGATACAGGTGAACATTTCCGTCGGGATACCAATCGCCTTCTGAACGATACCAGAGTAGAAGTCGACGTTCGGGTAAAGCTTCTTCTCGACGAAGTACGGATCTTCCAGAGCGATGCGCTCAAGTTCCATGGCCAGCTTGAACAGGCGATCATTTTCCAGACCCAGTTCAGCCAGAACTTCATTACACACCTTGCGCATCAGCGTAGCGCGCGGGTCGAAGTTCTTGTAGACGCGGTGACCGAAGCCCATCAGCTTGAAGGAGTCGTTCTTATCCTTGGCACGAGCGATGAACTCGGGAACGCGAGAAACGTCGCCGATTTCTTCCAGCATCTGCAGGCATGCCTCGTTGGCGCCGCCGTGTGCCGGGCCCCACAGACAGGCGATACCAGCAGCGATACAGGCAAACGGATTGGCACCCGAAGAGCCAGCCAGACGAACCGTCGAAGTCGACGCATTTTGTTCGTGGTCGGCATGCAACGTGAAAATGGTGTCAAGGGCACGGACCAGAACCGGATTCGGAACGTACTTTTCGCACGGGTTACCGAACATCATGCGCATGAAGTTGGCGGTATAGCTCAACTCATTGTCCGGATACATGAACGGCGCACCCGTGTTGTATTTATAAGCCATGGCAACGATCGTCGGCAGCTTGGCAACCAGGCGATTGAAGCTGACGTTACGGTGCTCGGCGTCAGAAAAGTCCATTGCATCGTGGTAGAAAGCGGACAGCGCACCGACCACACCAGTCATCACGGCCATCGGGTGAGCATCGCGACGGAAGCCGGAGAAGAACTTGGACAGTTGCTCATGCACCATCGTGTGATTCTTGATCGTGCTTTCGAAATCGCTTTTCTGCTTGGCGTTCGGCAGTTCGCCGTTCTTGAGCAGATACGTCACTTCAAGGAAGTTGCAGTTTTCTGCCAGTTGCTCGATTGGATAGCCACGGTACAGCAACTCGCCCTTGTCACCATCGATAAAGGTGATTCTGGATTTGCAGCTGGCGGTAGAAAGGAAACCGGAGTCGTAGGTAAACAAGCCGGTCTTGGCGCCCAAGGTGCGAATATCGACGCAGTCATTGCCATGCGTCGGGGACATGATCGGGAAATCGACGGGAGCCTGTCCATCGATTGTCAAAGTTGCCTTGCGTTCGGTCGTCATGGTCTCTTCCCTTTACAGGTGTTAGTAGTCACTGCACTGCCAAAAAAAGCGGTAAACGTTCCAAAGATAGAACGTTCACCTTACTCAACTCTTACGAAGCAACGCCACAATGGAAGTAATCCTAGGATCATCAATCTCGGCTTTTCCGGTGATGAGATCCCAAAGATCATAGTCTTCCATATCGGCTAATGCCACGAACGCCCGTTGCCCCTCTTCGTCCAGTTTATCGAAACCGTCATCGAGAAAACGCGTCAGCGTTACATCAAGTTCGAGCAAAGCCCGACGGATGCAACGCCAACGCAGGCGCTCATAGTCTTTTCGTTCCATCAGACGGCGCGACGAACCATCATGTCCTTGATCTTGCCGATGGCCTTGGTTGGGTTCAAACCCTTCGGACATACGTCAACGCAATTCATGATGGTGTGGCAACGGAACAGACGATACGGGTCTTCGAGGTTATCAAGACGCTCGTTGGTTGCCTGGTCACGGGTATCCGCGATGAAGCGATAAGCAGCCAGCAGGCCGGCCGGGCCGACGAACTTGTCCGGATTCCACCAGAAGGAAGGACAGGAGGTCGAGCAGCAGGCACACAGGATGCACTCGTACAAGCCATTCAGCTCTTCACGATCTTCCGGCGACTGGAGACGTTCACGCTCCGGAGCCGGGTCGTTGTTGATCAGGTACGGCTTGATCGAGTGGTACTGCTTGAAGAACTGGGTCATATCGACGATCAGGTCGCGAATGACCGGCAGACCTGGCAACGGACGCAACACGATCGGCTGTTTCAGGCTGTCAATGTCGGTCAGACAAGCCAGACCATTCTTGCCGTTGATGTTCATGGCATCGGAGCCACAAACACCTTCACGACAGGAACGGCGATACGAAATCGCATCATCCTTGGCTTTCAGCTTGGTCAGCGCATCAAGCAGCTTGCGGTCAGTCGGTTCGAGTTCGACCGAGATGTCCTGCATGTACGGCGCGTCGTCCTTGTCCGGATCGTAGCGATAGATACTGAATTGAACCATGCGTTTGCTCATTCTGGACTCCGATTAGTACGAGCGCGTCTTGAGCTCAACAGGCTCGACGGTCAGGGGTTGCATGTTGACCGGCTTGTAGCTGATCGAGTTATCAACCGGCGAGAACAGCGTGTGCTTCAGCCATTCCTTGTCGTTACGGCCATTCGGGAATTCGGCAGTATCCGGTGCATCGTCACGAACGTGGGCACCGCGGGACTCCTTGCGAGCCTCGGCGGAGATCATCGTTGCCTTGGCAACTTCGATCAGGTTCTCCATTTCGAGAGCTTCGGTCCGGGCCGTGTTCCAAGCCTGCGACTTGTCCTTGATTTCCAGGTTGCGCGCGGCTTTTTCAACTTCGAGAATCTTCTCGACGCCCTGCTTCAGCATGTCGCCGAAACGGAACACGCCAGCGTGATCCTGCATCGTGCGCTGCATGGCCAGACGGGTTTCGTGCACGTTGGCACCACCCTTGCGGTTATCCAGCGCTGCAATGCGGGCCAGGGTCTTGTCGGCAACATCCTTCGGCAAATCGCGATGAGCGCGGCCAGCCTTGAGATCTTCAACAGCCGAGTCACCCGCCGACTTGCCGAAGACCAGCAGATCGAGCAACGAGTTCGTACCGAGACGGTTGGCGCCGTGCACCGAAGCGCAGGCACACTCACCACCGGCGTAGAAGCCCGGGACAACGGCGTTCATGTCACCACCTTGCGGCATTACGACACGACCGGAGTAATGGGTCGGAATACCGCCCATCTGGTAGTGGCAGGTCGGCACGACCGGGAGCGGCTCTTTCAGGCAATCGACACCGGCGAACTGCAGGCCGATTTCGTGGATACCCGGCAGGCGCTTCATGATGGTCGCGGGGTCGAGGTGGGTGATGTCGAGCAGGACGTAGTCCTTGTTGACGCCACAGCCACGGCCTTCCTTGATTTCGGTTGCCATGGCGCGGGAAACCACGTCACGCGAAGCCAGATCCTTGGCGTTCGGCGCGTAGCGCTCCATGAAGCGTTCCTTGCTGCTATTACGCAGGATGCCGCCTTCACCGCGTACGCCTTCGGTAATCAGCACACCGGCACCGGCGACGCCAGTCGGGTGGAACTGCCAGAATTCCATGTCTTCGAGCGGGATGCCGGCACGAGCCGCCATACCGAGGCCGTCACCGGTGTTGATAAAGGCATTGGTCGAAGAGTAGAAGATACGGCCGGCACCGCCGGTTGCGAAAATCGTGGCGCGAGCGTGGAAAATCACGATCTGGCCAGTTTCCATTTCCATGGCGGTAACACCAAGGACATGACCTTCTTCGTCACGGATCAGGTCGAGCGCCATCCATTCAACGAAGAATTGGGTATTGGCCTTGACGTTGCGCTGATACATCGCGTGCAGCATGGCGTGACCGGTACGGTCAGCAGCAGCACAGGAACGACGCACCGGCTTTTCGCCGAAATTGGACATGTGGCCGCCGAACGGACGCTGATAGATCTTGCCGTCGTCGGTACGGTCGAAAGGCATGCCGTAGTGTTCGAGCTCGACGACCACTTCGTTAGCCTTCTTGCACATGAATTCGATCGCGTCCTGGTCGCCGAGCCAGTCGGAACCCTTGACGGTATCGTACATGTGCCACGTCCAGTGATCTTCCTCGGAGTTGCCCAGAGAGGCAGCAACACCACCCTGCGCCGCAACGGTATGCGAACGGGTCGGGAAAACCTTCGACAGCACGGCGGTCTTCAGGCCGGCTTCGGACAATTGGATTGCGGAACGCAGACCGGCACCACCGGCGCCAACGATTACCGCATCAAACTTGAGAACAGGAATACTCACGCTTACAGCCTCCAGAGAATCGCAGCAGCCCACGCCGTGTAACCCACCAGCGCAGCAATGGTCAGAACGTGCAAGCTGAGGCGAATGCCGGTCGGCTTGACGTAATCCATCCAGATATCACGCACGCCAATCCAGGCGTGGTAAAAAAGGCTGACAAAGAACAGGAAGGTCAGGAACTTGATGACGCCATTGGCAAAGATACCTTGCCAAGCTTCGAAAGAACCGGGACGAACAATCAGCAGAACAGCAACCATCAGCACAGAATAAATAGCCATGATGACGGCCGTAGCACGTTGTGCAATCCAGTCCTTGAGGCCGTAATGGGCACCGACAACAGTACGATTAATCACAGGAGCACCCCCCAGAGAACCAGGGTCAGCGGAATGCTGACTGCAAACACAACAGCTGCCGACTGACGCGCAGCCTCTTTCTCGATGCCGACATGCAGATCGAGCAACAGGAAGCGGATACCGGCGCAGAAGTGGTGAACAAACGACCAGAGGAGGCCCGCCGCCACAACCTTTGCCGGCAAGGAGGCCATCACCGCCTTGAAGGTAGCAAAAGTATCTGCTGAAGTCAGGCTAGCCGAAAACAGCCAGAGCAATACCGGGAGAAACAGGAACAAACCCACACCGCTGACGCGATGAAGAATTGATACCTTGCCCGGTAAAGGCAACCTGATAGTAGTCAAGTCCAAGTTTTTTGGACGTTTCTTGATGGTCATTTCTGCCATGAACGTCATCCCTCGCGTAAAGTTGCGGTTATCCGCTTGTACGTAGTTCGAAAAGAACCATAATTATACATTCAAAATCTGCCTGGAAACGCCAGCACAGGCTATTTCCGACCTAATCCCCAAGGACTACTTCTCCCGTCAGCCCAGATCGTTCCGGTAATAGTGATGACGCGTGCAATACAAACCGCGCCGCCACTCAACCGGTTTATTTCCATAGGTGTAGGCGGTACGCTCAACCAGCAACAAGGGCTCGCCCGACTGAACACCCAGCAAGCCGGCACTATAGGGATCCGCCGGAACGGCCCGCAAACGCTCCTCTGCGTTGATCATCCGGACCCCGTATTCACTCTCGAACAAACTATAGAGCGATCGTTCGCCACCACGCAGACGCTCGATGGACAAGCCCTCGAACTGATCTGCAAGCAGATAAATCTGATCAAACACAACCGGCTCGCCGCCGAAGCGCAGCAAACGCTCGACGCAAACAACACGCTCACCAACCGTCACACCGAGCGCAGTAGCCACTTCGACGGTTGCCTGCTGAATCACACAGGACAACGGGTCACTGACGGTATGCGCCACCCCACCCGCATCCGGAACCAGACGCAGGAAACGATAAAAGGAACGCGGGTCGCTATGCGTGGAAACAAAAGTCCCCTTCCCTTGCCGGCGCACCAGCATGTTTTCTGCTGCCATTTCATCAATGGCCTTGCGCACGGTTCCCTGACTGACGTTAAAACGCGCAGCCAACTCTCCCTCACTGGGAATGGCATCACCAGGCCCCCACTCGCCAGCCTCCAGACTGCTGATCAAAAAATCCTTGATCTGACGATATAAGGGGCTGAATGTGGGCGACGAAGTACGGGTTGCCGAACGGGAAGCTTCACGGGTCATAGTTTCAAATTTCAGCACATTTAAAGCCCAGCGTCCACGAAAAGTTATCTTATATAAGACACAAGATGAATTGACAGCTTTGCGCCGAACTTCTAACATCAATAGTCTCTCGCGCCCGCATACGCAAGACAACAGAACGACACGGGCGCTCTCGCAGAGTCAACAATTTCAACCACGCTGTTTCATACAGGAGCGATACATGTCCAAAGCCCCCATGCGCGTAGCAATTACCGGCGCCGCCGGCCAGATCGGTTATAGCCTGCTGTTCCGCATTGCCTCCGGCGAAATGCTCGGCAAAGACCAGCCGGTCATCCTTCAGTTGCTCGACCTGCCGCAAGCTCAGCAAGCCGTGAAGGGCGTGATGATGGAACTGGAAGACTGTGCCTTCCCGCTCCTGGCTGGCATGGTTGCCACCGATGATCCGAATGTCGCCTTCAAGGATGCCGACGTCTGCTTGCTGGTTGGCGCCCGTCCGCGCACCAAGGGCATGGAACGTGCCGACCTGCTGACCGCCAACGGCGCCATCTTCACCGTTCAGGGCAAGGCCATTGCCGAGAACGCCAAGGAAGACGTCAAGGTTCTGGTCGTCGGCAATCCGTGCAACACCAACGCCTTCATCGCCGCTGCTGCCGCCAAGAAGGTTGGCCGCACCAACCCGAACAACTACCACGGCATGCTGCGCCTCGATCACAACCGCGCCCTGTCGCAACTGGCCGCCAAGGCCGGCCGTGAAGTCTCTTCCCTGAAGAAACTGGTCGTCTGGGGCAACCACTCGCCGACAATGTACGCCGACTACCGCTACACCACCTCCAATGGCGACAGCGTCAAGGCCCTGATCAACGATCACGCCTGGAACAACGACGTCTTCCTGCCGACCGTCGGCAAGCGTGGCGCCGCCATCATCGAAGCGCGCGGCCTGTCCTCCGCTGCTTCGGCTGCCAACGCCGCCATCGACCACGTCCGTGACTGGGTTCTCGGCTCCGACGAATGGGTCACCATGGGTGTTCCTTCCGACGGCTCCTACGGCATCCCGGCCGGCATCGTGTTCGGCTTCCCGTGCGAGTGCAAGGGTGGCAAGTTCACCATCATCCAGGGCCTGGAAATCGACGAGTACAGCCGCGAGAAGATCAACTTCACGCTCAAGGAACTGACCGACGAAGCCGAAGCCGTCAAGGACATGCTGTAATCCAGCATTAGTTCTTAGCTGCACCAGAAAGGCCACGGTAAAATACCGTGGCCTTTTTATTTCTCTTCAATTGACGAAATTGACGATCATGCGCCATCCCAAAGCCGTTCTCTTCGCAGGCGAAAAGCCCCTCCCCACCCTTCCCGCGGTCGACCACTACGCCGGCTCGGAAAAGCTGATGCGCAAAGCGCTGCAGTTACAGAAGGAACTCGGCCCGATCTTCGACATCACCTGCGACTGTGAAGATGGCGCCCATGCCGGCGCCGAGCGGGAACATGCCGAAATGGTCGGCCGACTGATCATGAGCGAAGAAAATCTGTTCAATCGTGTCGGCGCACGGATTCATGACGTGACTCACCCGCACTGGCGCAAGGATCTTGAAATCCTGGTCGGCATCGCTGGCAATCGCCTGCCGTTCATTACACTTCCCAAGCCCTGCAGCGCAGGAGACGTTCTTGTCCAGATCGAAGCATTGCGCGAAATCGAACGTGAATTCAATGTCGACCGCAGCATTCCCGTCCATGTGCTGATCGAGACACACGGCGCCTTGCGCGAAGTCTGGGAGATCGCCGCCCTGCCTGGTGTCGAGAGCCTGGATTTTGGCCTGATGGATTTTGTTTCAGGCCACCACGGCGCCATCCCCGGCTCCGCCATGAAAAGTCCGGGCCAGTTCGAACACCCGCTGATCGTCCGCGCCAAATGCGAAATCAGTGCTGCAGCACTGGCCTGTGGCGTCATTCCGGCACACAACGTAACCACCGAGCTGAAGGATATCGAGTACATCCGGAACGATGCCCTGCGCGCGCGTAACGAGTTTGGCTACCTGCGCATGTGGAGCATTCACCCGAATCAGATCACGCCTATCGTTGAAGCCATGCGCCCCGATTTCTCCGAGGTTCAAGCTGCCGGAGAAATCTTGAGCGCTGCCCAGGACAAGGACTGGGGGCCGATCCAGCATGCCGGCAAACTGCACGACAGAGCCTCCTATCGCTATTACTGGGCGCTTCTCGAACGCGCCCACATCACCGGCATGCAATTGCCGGAACCGATCAAGCAGCGCTTCTTTGGCTGAACAACTCCCCATCCTCTTTCGGGATGAGCATATTGTCGTCATCGACAAGCCTCCGGGCTTGCTCGTTCACCGCTCAGAAATCGACCGCCACGAAACCCGTTTCGCCATCCAGATTCTGCGCGATCAGATCGGACAACGGGTTTGGCCGGCGCATCGACTTGATCGCGGCACATCCGGCGTACTGCTTTTTGCACTCAACCTCGAAACAGCCAGCAAACTCGGCCGTCAGTTCGAGGCCGGCACCGTCGACAAGCGCTACCTCGCAATTGTCCGTGGCATCCCACCGGAAAGCGGCGAGATTGATCACCCACTGACCCGCCAACGCGACAGCTACGAGTTCAAAGGAGAGAATTCGAGCGACGAGGCGCAGGCCGCATTAACCCACTACCGGCGCCTGGCATCGGTCGAACTGCCTTTCGCGGTCGACCGCTACCCGAGCAGCCGTTATGCACTCGTTGAGCTACTGCCGGTCACCGGTCGTCGCCATCAACTGCGCCGCCATCTGAAACACATCGCCCATCCGATCATTGGGGATGCCACACATGGCAAAGGACGCCACAACCGCTTTTTTGCCGAACATTTTGGCGCCAACCGCCTGCTGCTGGCCTGCACCGAATTAAGTTTCGACCACCCGATCAGCGGCCAGCGCGTCAACGTAAAAGCGCCAGTGTCGGGCGAATTTGCCACCACGCTGGCGCAACTGGGTTGGCTACCTGAAGCTCAGTAACCGATAGAGTTTTCCAGCTCTTCGAGACGCCGCATGTCGCGCTCAAGATCGACCAGATCCTGACCCAGCGCATCGCGCGCTGAAACCATACCCAGCGGCGCGCCCTGATCATCAACCACCGGAACATGGCGAAATCCGCCTTCCGCCATCATATGCAGGGCATAGGCCAGCGGCTTGTCGGCCCGGATTGTCTGTGGATCAGCCACCATCACGGAAGCAACCGACGTCGTATCGGGATCAAGACTCGCGGCCAGCACTTTGTTGAGTGCATCGCGCTCGGTAAAAATGCCGACAATCCCCTGATTTTCAAGAACCAGCAAGGCACCGATCCGCTTACTTGCCATCAAGCGGCATGCAGCACGAACACTGACATCCTTGGTCGTCGAAATCAGCGCGCGGCCCTGAACAAGATTTCCAACCAGTCTTTTAGGCATTTTTGTCTCCGTTATTGAATTCAATAGTAACGACATATTTACCAAAATCACCACAACAAGCAATAGCTGTTACTGCGACTTGATAACGGCAATCACAATCGCAATAAAGATGATGACCATGCCGATCAGTTCAGGGTTCAATCCAGTTTCGCCTTATTGTCGATCACCAATGTTACGGTTTGAATTCATAGATCACGCGGACCCGCGCATCTGCTTTCGCCAAATCGACAAATCCGATGCCACCTGGCTGCGTTGCAACCCACTTGATAACCTCCTCTGCATTGGCAACACGCACAGGAGGCCGCATTCGCCCGGAAAACATCTGGCGCGACCAGTAGGCATCGACATCAGCCAGATCCTTGCCGACCAGTGCCGCATAAAAACGGGCACGCTCGGGCACACCATCGACCAGGTCGACAGGCTGTGCCTCAAGACCATTAAAGAACTGCCGGTAGCGACCAAAGAAAATATTGATCACCTCGTTGCGCGTCATCGCGGCAACACCACTTCGGGCATTGACGATCACCACCAGTTCAGCCTGGGCATGGCCTGCACAACACAAGGTCAGGCCAATCAGGAGATTTTTTATTTGGCGGAGACTCATGGCGTCAGAAGATGAAATCCATGGTCAGCGAAAAAACATCCATCTTCCCGTTCCAGGCCGGCGTCTCCTTCCGGTAAGGAAGAATCGAGGCGGACTCGCCACGAATGGCATCCCACTGGGCCTTGAGGGCAACATTGCGCACGACATCCCAGCGCGCACCGACAATGGTAGTCTGCTGGTCGGCATGACTGTCAGCCATGATCGAAGCCACCACCGGGTTCAATGTCCGGCCACGGGTATCCGAAGAAACGCGGGAATAGCCAAGGTACGGCGTTACGGGACCAATGCGGTAGCCTGCCAGGGCATATCCCGAAGTCGAAGACTCGAAAGCTTCGCTACCCTGCTCGCAACGATTCAACATCAATTGCAACTGCCACGGTCCACGATCATAAATGGCACCAATTGAATAATAGTGGCTGCGGGTATTGGCCGTCGTCAAATGCGCCGCCCCCAGCTGGGCGAGCGCAGCCGGCAAATAAGCCGATAAAACATCGTTGACCGGGAGATTGCTCCGAAAACGGATATTGGCGTAGCTCAGGCGCAGCAACCAGGCCCCCGTCTGATAATCGACAAACCCGCCGGTCATTGCCGAGCCATCGATTTTCCACTGCTTGTCGGCCAGCGGCACATTGCCATCCGAAACGCCGTAATACAGCTTGCCGCGCAAGACGGAATCGCCCAATGGCAAAGTCGCCACAGCATCCGCACCATCGATGCTGTAAAACGGCAGATACCAGAAAAAATCACCTGGCGGACGCGCCGTCATGAAGGAATAACCGACCAGACGCGAGTCGGCCATCATGAAAAACTCGGTTCCCAGACGACCGGCACGCAAGCTGAGTAGCGGCGTCGGGTCATACTTCAGGTAAGCCCAGGCAATTTCCGGAGTAAAACTCTGGTCGAAGCGATAGCGACTGACGCCCTGAACAACTGCTTCCAGTTGCGGGCTGACTTGCCAATTGGCCTGCAAGCCGAGCAGGCTATCAAGACGCCCATCCCATTTTTTACGAACCCCGGTCGGCTGTGACAGATCCCGGACAAACTCAGCATCGTTGCTGGTCGTCCGCGCCATGCCGAGCGTCCCGAAACCATGCAGGCTGAAATTGCTGGCGACATCGTCAGCCAGCGCTGGCGAACCAGACAATGCAACTGCAAACATGCCGGCCAGACCCTGCTTCAACAACTTTGAGCGGGGTGCTCGAACCTGAAAAAGGGAAAATAGGCGGTTGCGCATGGCAAAAGAATAAAAATCAGAACTTGTGAATATATATCAGGCCCAACACAAAGACATCCCTGCTCAGCAAGGCTTCCCGGCTTTGCACCCTTTAAGTATCCAAAGCGAAATCACCCCCGACGCTTCGTTGGCCATCGCCTTGCGGGCCATCGAGGTTGGATCGCGCCCGGCGTTGGTCTTGGCATAAGGATCGGCACCCGCCTCAAGCAACAAGCGGGCATGACGTGCGTTTTGCGAGTAAGCCGCCAGATGCAGCGGCATCGTGCCATCGTTATCCCGTGCATTCGGATCTGCACCGGCCGCAATCAGCGTCTGCAGCGCACTAAGATCGGGATTGGTCGCCGCCAGGTGCAGCGGTGTCGAGCCCTGCGCAGTTCGTTGATCACGAGCCGCCGGCTGCGCCTTGAGCAAAGCAGCCACCTGAGCGCCGCTTCCTGTGCGTGCCGCATCGTGAATCGGCTGGTCGCGCCCGCTGGACGAGAGCTCTTCCGCCAGGCCTGCGACGCAAACCGACAAACCTGCAAGCAACAATACTGTGTTCAGAAATTTCATTTTCCACTCCGGGACAAGTCTGGTGCAATTCTAGGAATCAGGCGCCGAATCAAGAATGATTCTGATCAAGCCCCAAAAAGCAAAAAGCCCGGCGACGAATCAACCGGGCTTTCCAAAATGGAAGAGGATCAGGCCTCTTGTGCCGGCAAGGCGAGTTTTTGATCGGTACTGAACTGGTAATCCTTGAAGATGTGTTCAGCCGACAGGATCTGGTAGCTGCCATCGGCCCGCTTGTGCGTCGTATCCTTCAGACGATAAGTCAGGTGACCGCAGGTCCAGAGATCAAAATTACGCATGTGCGTGCACAGACAGGTCTTGTCCATGACCGAAATCTTGCGCTGCTCGGGATGCGCTGCCACTTCGCGGTTGTACGCCGTGACATAGGCGCATTTGCCGTTGGCATCCAGCAGGTAGCCGTAGGCTTCGCAGTTCGGACGAATTCCGTCGCCGATAGCCGGGCTGCCCTTGAGCATGCGCATCGGGTAGCCGGTCGGCGAAATCTGGTTGACCTCGATATCGTCTTCGCTGGCCTTGAAGTATTCCTGCTGGACTTTTTCCGGCAGACCACATTCCTTGGCGACAGTAAAACGCGTTGCCACTTGCACGGCGGCCGAGCCGGTTTCAAGGAAGGCGCTCGCGTCGCTGCCGGTGAAGATACCGCCGGCCGGGATAACCGGGATGTCGAGATGTTCGTTTTTCAGGAACTGGATGACTTCGGTAACGATCGTCAGCAGATCGTACTCGGCCCAATCCATGCCGAAACCAAGGTGACCGCCGGCCAACGGGCCTTCGACGACGATGTAGTCAGGTAGACGGTTGGTCCGGGCAGTCTTCTTCAGGAACAGTTGCAGCGCACGAACCGAGGAAACGATGATGCCCAGCTTGGCATCGCGGAAACGCGGGTGATCCTCGATCAGACCGAACGAGCCGAGATGCAGGCCGGCAGCCAGCGTAATGCCGTCGATACCGGCATCGAGCGCAGCCGTCATGCGAACCTTGAGCGTCTCTTTCGGGGCGTTCATGGTCAGTTTTTCCATGCAGTTCACGAAAACCAGGCCGGAGCCCTGCTTGCGTTCCATGGTGCTGGCCACATGCAGACGCGTGGCTTCGGCGATTTTGCCAAGGTCGAACTTGACCGGTGACTTGTCTTCGTTTTCTGCGTTGTATTTGTAGAGCGCGAGCTTTTCCTTGACGAATTTCGTCTTGTAGCGACGGTCTGTCACGGTTTTGATCATCGCGTCGGAGATGTGCCCGACGCCACCCAGACGGGCAGCCTCCAGAGCCAGATCGGCCGTCGAGATATCAACCCCCATGCCACCGATCATGATAGGCACAAGCTCATGCTTGCCCAACCGCAAGCGGAAATCGTCCACACGCTTCATTGCTATCCTTCAGAAGAGCAGCCGGGCCTCTATGCGATATCGCAAGCACGGCTAAGGGCGGGATTTTACGCCAATGTGACGCTTCTTGCTCGCTCACTCTGGGATAAATCAAGATCAACTTGTCCCGGCGTCGTTAAACTTGCCACTTTGCAATGCACTGTACCGAAAGGTTTTCGATGTCCCTGATGACCCATCCGCTGTGGCTGGTCGGCTTTCGTCCCTTCTTCGCACTGGCCTGCCTGGCCGGGATGATTCTGCCCTTTTCGTGGGCGCTGATCTTCAGCGGCAGTCTGCCGGCACCGGCAACAAGCTTCTCGGCCATCCAGTGGCACGCACATGAAATGTTCTTTGGTTTTGGC
Organism: Dechloromonas sp. TW-R-39-2; assembly: GCF_016864195.1. Lineage (NCBI taxonomy): Bacteria > Pseudomonadati > Pseudomonadota > Betaproteobacteria > Rhodocyclales > Azonexaceae > Dechloromonas > Dechloromonas sp. TW-R-39-2. Next base: position 1,729,112 of record NZ_CP045202.1, on the reverse strand, counting down.
TGGGCAGTTCTCGGCGGCTTCCTGCTAACCTCGACGAAAAACTGGGTCAATATTCGCGGCTACCATGGTGCCGCGCTGATCTGGCTGGCGGCCGCCTGGCTGATCGAGCGCCTCGGAATGAGTTTCGGCGGACAATGGCCGGCCCCCTTGTTTGCCCTGTCGAACAACCTTTTTCTCGGCAGCATCATTGGCATGCTGTTGTGGACACTGCTGCGCCACCGCAATCGTGACAACTATCGCGACAACGCCTTTTTCATTGTCATGCTCCCCGCTTTCCTCGTCGCCAAGTACCTGATGCTCCATGGCGACCACTTTGCCGCTGGCTACAACATGGCCATTGGCCTGTTCCGGATGGCTTTCCTGGTCATGCTCGAACGCACGCTGACCCAGTTCATGAAGGCCGCCTTCCAGGTGCAAATCCTGCGCCAGCCCAAACTCGACATGGCAATCAAGCTGCTCGGCTTGTTGATGGTCATCGAATTTGCCCTGCCCCGGCCGTTGACCGCAGCAATCGCGCTGCTGCTGGCCGCGCTGCTGGGCGTGCGTTTCATCTTCTGGAAACCGCTGCTGGCCTTCAAGCGGATCGACATCGGGATCATGTATGTCGGCTACCTGGCCATCGTTGCCCAATTAATCATTGAAGCGCTCGGCCAGCTTTTCAACCAGGTCTGGATCGGCAGCCTTTCAGTCCATATCTTTACTTTTGGCGCCATGGGTACGGTCATTCCGGCCATGCTGATCCGCATTTCAAAAGGCCACACCGGGCGCAAAGTCGTTTTCGACGGCCTCGACCGGATGGCGCTTTACATCACATTGCTCGGCCTGTTCGTCCGGGTCATTGCCCCCCAATGGTTCCCCGAACGCTACCCAATGTGGATCCATCTGGCGGCCAGCTGCTGGTTGCTCACCTTCGGCATCCTTGGATGGCGGTATATTCCCATCCTTTTGCAGCCGCGAATCGACGGCAAGGAACACTGATGCAAATCTGGGTCGATGCCGACGCCTGCCCGAGCGTCATCAAGGAAATCATTTTTCGTGCGGCCGAGCGGCTCAAGATCGAGACCATCCTGGTCGCCAACCAGATGCTGCGCACGCCGCCATCACGGTACATCCGGGCAATCCAGGTGCCGTCCGGCTTCGATGTCGCCGACCGGCACATCGTCGAACAACTGACCCCGGGCGATCTCGTCATCACGGCCGACATTCCGCTGGCCTCCGGGGTCATTGAACGCGGCGGCCACGCCTTGAATCCGCGCGGCGAGCTGTACACCGAAGCCAATATCCGCGAGCGGCTGACAATGCGCAATTTCATGGAAGAACTGCGCAGCGCCGGCATTGAAACCGGGGGGCCGGCAGCCTTCAGCCAGGCGGATCGGCAAGCCTTCGGCAACACCCTGGACCGCTTTCTGGCCAAACACATGGCGGCCTGAGCGGCCGGCCGTGGGATACTTCGAGCATTCACGCCCAGAAAAAGAACGAAACATGTCCGCAAAAACCCCGCCGGCCGCCCCTCCGGGCAAGCCCGCCAAGCCTTCCAGACCGAAGGTCAGCAAGCCCGTCGTCGCCAAGGCCGAATTGCACCCGCGCAACAAGAATCTCAATGGCTACGATTTCCCGGCAATGCTGGAAGTCGCTCCAGCGCTGAAGCGATTCATCAAAACGACCCCAGCTGGCACGCTGAGCATCGATTTCGCCAATCCCGCAGCCGTCAAGGCATTGAACCGCGCCCTGCTGGCGCTGCACTACAAAACCTGCGGCTGGGAAATTCCGGCTGGCTACCTTTGTCCGCCGATTCCCGGCCGGGCCGACTACATCCACCACGCTGCCGACCTGCTGGCCAGTTGCAACAAAAAAGCCATTCCGACCGGTGCCGGCGTTCGCATTCTCGATATCGGTGTCGGTGCCAATTGCGTTTACCCCCTGGTCGGGCATGCGGAATATGGCTGGAGCTTCCTCGGTGCCGATATCGACGAAGCGGCACTGGCCAATGCCCAGATGATTCTGGGCAAAAATCCCGGGTTGACCGCAGCAGTCGAACTGCGCCACCAGACCGTCTGGGACAATATCTTCGTCGGCCTGCTGCGCTCGGGCGAAACCTTTGACCTGTCGATGTGCAATCCGCCTTTCCACAATTCGCCCGACGAAGTATTGGCCGTCAGCCAGCGCAAGTGGAACAATCTGGGCAAACCCGGCGCCCAGAAAGGGGCCAGCCAGCCGCGCCTCAACTTTGGCGGCGGCGGGACGGAACTGTGGTGCAACGGCGGCGAACGCGCCTTCGTCAAGCTGATGATCGAGCAAAGCGCAACGATTCCGAAGCGGGTCATGTGGTTCACCAGCCTGGTATCGAAAGCGGAGAATCTGGAACACATCGAACTGGCGCTGAAAAAAGCCCACGTCGTCGATTCGCGCATCATTCCGATGGGCCAGGGTCAGAAACAGAGCCGCATGGTGGCCTGGACCTTTACCGGCAACGGCGACCGCGAGAAATGGCGCAAGGCACGCTGGTCGACCGCAGCAAGCTCATTTGCCGGCACGCCGGAAGCGCAGGGCGAAGTCGCCCCCGAGAGCGCGGCTGACTGAGGCGAAAACAGCGCAACAGCATTACCCCCGCTGGAATCAGGGCTACCGGTATAATGGCCGGTCCCTATTTCAGCGAACTCCATCGTGTCCGATCGTCTCGCCGTACTGCCCCAATACCTGCTGCCCAAGCAGGCCCTGACTCTTCTGGCCGGAAAACTGGCCAGCGCCGAAGCTGGCGCCATGACCACCGGCGTGATCAACTGGTTTGTTCGCCGCTACGGCGTCAACATGGCTGAAGCAGCCAATCCGGATACAGCCAGCTACAAGAGCTTCAACGAATTCTTTACCCGCCCGCTCAAGGCCGATGCCCGACCACTGGCCGGGGCAGATTTTCTCTGCCCGGTGGATGGAGCGATCAGCCAGTTCGGCCCGATCGAGCGCGACCAGATCTTTCAGGCCAAGGGCCACACTTATTCGACGACCGCCCTGGTCGGCGGCGACCGCGAACTGGCCGCACAATTTGAAAACGGCAGCTTTGCCACGCTCTATCTCAGCCCGCGCGACTATCACCGCATTCACATGCCGGTCGATGGCCGCCTGACGCGCATGATCCACGTCCCGGGCGCATTGTTCTCGGTCAATCCGACCACCGCCCGCGGTGTTCCTGGCCTGTTTGCCCGTAATGAACGCGTCGTCTGCGTCTTTGATTCAGCCACCGGCCCGTTTGTGCTGGCCCTCGTTGGCGCGACCATTGTCGGCAGCATGTCCACCGTCTGGCATGGCGTGGTCAATCCGCCCCGCCCCGGCGTTGTCCGCGAATGGCGCTACGATGAAAATACTGCGGTCAACCTGAAAAAAGGCGAAGAAATGGGCCGCTTCCTGCTCGGCTCAACGGTCGTCATGCTCTTCCCGAAGAATGCGCTCAACTTCAACCCGGCATGGGCGCCTGCTCGCCCCCTGCGCATGGGTGAGGTGATGGGCCACAAACCGGGCTGACGCCAGCGTGGCCACACCGGAAAACAGCCTCGCCGGGCGACTGATTTCACGCTTGCTGGGGGCCGTGCTGCTCTGCGGCCTGATCTGGTACGCACTGCACAACTCCCCGGCCCCGCTCCTCGCCTTCCTGGGCATTGCTTCGGCCCTGATCTCGATTCGTATCGGCCAACGCGGCGAACAACGCTACGGTCGACGCGTCCCGGTCACGGAAATGATTGCGCTCGGTCGGCAAGGGGATCGTGCCATGCTGGTTGGCGGGATTGCCGGCTTCCTGATGCTCGGCTTTTTCGCCGCCGCCTGGTTCGCCTTCTAGGGGGACGGCAAGGTCCGGTTGCGTCCGGCCTGCTTGGCCACATAAAGCAGGCTATCCGCCTTTTGCAGCAGCACCTGAACCGAATCTCCCTCGCTATATTGGGCGACCCCGAAGCTGGCAGTGATATTCAGTGCCTTGTCATTGCAGAAAACCACTTCCCGCTCAATGGCCAGACGCAGGCGTTCTGCCGTTGAAACAGCTTCGTTAAGCCCGGTTTCGGCCAAAACGATGACAAATTCCTCGCCTCCGTAGCGAGCCACCCAATCGACATCGCTGCGCAACAAGCGCTGGAAAATACCGGCCACGGCTTTCAGGACCTGATCACCGGCCCAATGGCCGTGCAGGTCATTGACCTGCTTGAAATGGTCGATGTCGCAAAAAGCCACCGATAGCGGACGCTCGTAACGCTCGGCCCGCTCCAGTTCCTGCACGATGCGTTCATTGAACAGCCGGCGATTGAAGCAGCCGGTCAGCGAATCGACGCTCGACAGATGCTGGATCGACAGCATCGCCGTTTCGAGTTCCTGCGTACGCTGGGCAACCAACTCATCGAGATTGGCGATATAGCCATTCACGCCATCCTGAAGCACCTTGAAACCATCGACCACCAGATCGATTTCATCCCTGATATGGCCATCGGGACGTTCAAGCTTGAGTGGCGTCGTCAATCTGTCCGGCGTCAGCGTAGCGACGAAACGCGCGATGTGACGCAAGGGATCAGCCAGTTCGCGCTTGAGAAAATAGACCACCAGGGTGCAGATCAGAAAAGTCAGGATGCCGTAGCCGAGGAGCGCGACGGCAACGTTGTAGAGCATTTCACGATAGAAAGCCTGTGGATTTTCGTAGATATCCAGCCTGCCGAGATGCCCGGCTGGGCGCCCAGGCGGAGGAATATCGAAACGTACGGCAGTCCGCTTGTCGGTCGGCGGCGACTCTCCGGCCGTGAATACCTGGCCGGTTGAGACGGTCAGGGAAACAAAACCGATCTGGGGTTTTTCTGCGATGGCATCAAGCTGCCGCTGAACGATGTCGGGTTCAATATCCCAAATGCTGATCGACAGGAGCGGGATATTGGAGCGCCCGACATCCCTGACCTGCATTTCAAATTCGTTCTGAACGTGAAAATAGGAAAAAACTGCCTGAATGCTGCCGATCAGACAGGCACAAAGCGTCGCCCAGCGCCAGATGGCGCGCATCAATGAAGTGGCAATCGGACGAAAATCGACGCTCACACTTTTTTCCCGGTCAACGCAGCAATTGCTCGAAATTGAAATCGTAGCGCTTCAGCGACGGGTTCAGGACCTTGCTGTAACGCTTGAAATCAATCCGTTCAAAACGCATGTCGCCATACCGCTCAAGAAACCGGTCAGCCAGGCGCGGCGTGAAGGAGGCAAACATCGACTGATCCAGCTCCAGACCTTCCTCGGCGAAATCACGCCCGTGGTGATAGTCGTAAAGCATCACCAGCGACCATGCACCGGCGATGAAATGTCCGCCGGACAGCGCCGCCAGCCTGCCCGACTTGAGCGCATCCATCGCCTCGTTCGACGTATTGATGCCGCTGAACCAGGCATCCCTGCCGGCTTTGCCGCCTCGACTCTCCCAGGCCTGCATCGCACCGAAGGCCATCAGATCGCTGCCGGCCCAGACCAGCCGGGCATCCGGGTAACGCTGGTATAGCCAGCCCGCCTGCTCGGCCGCCTTATCCTTCGACCAGGCGGCGAACACTTCCTGATCGAGCACGACATCGGGCGCCTCGGCAATGGCTCGCCGCATCCCGGCGCTGCGTCGATGCGAACTCGGTGTCGAACGGTCACCGGCAAGCGCCAGCAAATGCAGCTTGCCATCCTTGCCTGCCGCACCGACCCGGCGCCCGGTTTCAATCAGTTTCCTGGCCGTCTGGTAACCCGCATCTTCGGCGTGAACCTCCAGCGACCCGAGCCAGCCTTTGAAGCGCGTGCGCGGTAGGCCAATGGCCAATCGGTCAGCCGGATCCGAAAGCCCGCTGTACGCCATGAAGGTCTTGATTCCCGCTGCATCGAAAAGCCGCAGCAATTCAGGCCCAGTCGCGTAATCGTTGCTGAAAACGACATAATCGGGGCGCTCCCCGGCTGGTCGGGCAATGATCTTCCGGGCGATTTCAAGCAGCCGGGTGTGCTGGCGTTCGGCGTAATGAACTTCGAAACGAATATCGAGGCTGTTCGCAGCCTGCGCCATCAAGCGCGCCGATGACAGCCAGAACGCCTCGTCAGCCTTGCCCGGATTAAGCAGTGCCACCGACATGGCCATGGCTGGCAAGGTCAACAAAAGCCCGACGAACAAAACCAGACGATGACGCATCGTAAAATCAATTAAACATTAATTAATCAGTGTAACGCAGCCTAATCCGCTTAATGGGAGAAGTAGCGCCGAAATCATGTATTTACCGCGGTCGACCGCAAAAATACGAAGCGTCTCTGACCAGCCACCGAGCATCAAGTTCAAGCCTCTTTGAACAGGCAAGCCACGATCAATCGTGATTTACTTTACAGTACCACCATTTGCCTTGACTGCCCCGCCTCATCGCCAGGCAGCACCGACTTCCCCTGGAGCCCGCATGGACAAGCACCTCAGCCGTTACGATGACGCCCAACCCTTTATCACCAAGGATGGTTCGGAAATACGCGAATTGATGCACCCGAATCACCACGGCAATCAAGCGCAAAGCCTGGCCGAGGCCACGGTGTACAGCGGTCAGCGCACCCTGCTCCACCGCCACCGCAACACGGAAGAGCTTTACCACGTCACCGCCGGCCAAGGCACGATGATTCTGGGCGACCAGCGCTTCGCAATCAGTGTTGGCGACACCATCCTGATCCCCCCCGGCACACCACACGCCCTGCACAACACCTGGCCGGTGCCGCTACGCATCCTGTGCTGCTGCTCTCCGGCATACGATGCCGCCGATACGGAAATACTCGACGACCGACAAACCTGAATCAAGGCATGCTTCGCGAACTTGCCGTGAAGCATCTCAGCCAGACAAAAGCCCCCGCCGGTTTCCCGACGGGGGCTTTTTCTTGTTTGCTACACCCCAAGAATGCTTCCTTCGGGGCGCGGTCGACCGGGAAAACCGGTCGATTTTCGCAACTTACATCTCGACGGTCGCAGCGACTTCAACGAACTCCGGAATCTGGTCGAAGTTCATGTAGCGATAGACTTCAGCTGCCTTGGCATTCACCAGCTTGATCTGCTCCATATATTCCGCCACGGTCACGATCCGACCTGCCAGCGCGCACATGGCGGCCAGTTCGGCAGAACCCAGATAAACCTGGGTGTCGATACCGAGGCGGTTCGGGAAGTTGCGGGTCGAGGTGGAGATCGCGGTGGAACCCTTGCGGATCTGTGCTTGGTTACCCATACACAGCGAGCAGCCCGGCATTTCCATGCGCGCACCGGACTTGCCGAGGACGCCGTAGTAGCCTTCTTCGGTCAGGATCAGCGCGTCCATCTTGGTCGGCGGAGCGATCCACAGACGGGTCGGGATGTCGGACTTGCCTTCGAGGACCTTGCCGGCGGCACGGAAGTGGCCGATGTTGGTCATGCAGGAACCGATGAAGACTTCGTCGATCTTGGCGCCGGCGACTTCGGAGAGGACCTTGACGTCGTCCGGATCGTTCGGGCAGGCCAGGATCGGCTCGGTAACTTCGGCCAGGTCGATTTCAATGACCGCAGCGTACTGGGCGTTGGCATCGGCCTTGAGCAGCGTGCCGTTGGCGATCCAGTCTTCCATGGCGTTGATACGACGCTTCAGGGTGCGGGCATCCGAGTAGCCTTCGGCGATCATCCACTTCATCAGGGTGATGTTCGAACGCATGTACTCGACCATCGGTTCCTTGTTCAGGGCGACGGCACAGGCGGCAGCGGAACGCTCGGCGGCAGCATCGGACAGCTCGAATGCTTGCTCAACCTTGAGGTTCGGCAGGCCTTCGATTTCGAGGATGCGGCCGGAGAAGACGTTCTTCTTGCCCTTCTTCTCGACGGTCAGCAGACCGGCCTTGATGGCGTACAGCGGAATGGCATTGACCAGATCACGCAGGGTGATGCCCGGTTGCATTTCGCCCTTGAAGCGGACCAGCACGGATTCCGGCATGTCGAGCGGCATGACGCCGGTGGCAGCGGCAAAAGCGACCAGACCGGAACCGGCCGGGAAGGAGATGCCGATCGGGAAACGAGTGTGCGAGTCACCGCCGGTGCCGACGGTATCCGGCAGCAGCAGGCGGTTCAGCCAGGAGTGGATGACGCCGTCGCCCGGACGCAGCGCAACGCCGCCACGGGTGCTGATGAAGGACGGCAGTTCGCGGTGCATGCGCACGTCGACCAGCTTCGGATAAGCGGCGGTGTGGCAGAAGGACTGCATGACCATGTCGGCGGAGAAGCCGAGGCAGGCCAGGTCCTTCAGTTCATCGCGGGTCATCGGACCAGTGGTGTCCTGGGAACCGACGGTGGTCATCTTCGGCTCGCAGTAGGTGCCCGGCAGGATGCCGGTCACGCCGCAGGCCTTGCCGACCATCTTCTGCGCCAGCGAGTAACCCTTGCCGTCGTCGGCCGGGTTCTGCGGCAGGCGGAACAGGGTGGATTGCGGCAGCTTGAGGAATTCGCGGGCCTTGGTGGTCAGGCCGCGACCGATGATCAGGGGGATACGACCGCCAGCACGGACTTCGTCGAGGATGACGAGGGTCTTGAGCTGGGATTCGGCGATGGTGGCACCGTTCTTGGTGGCAACAACCTTGCCGGTGGCCTGGTCGACGGTCAGTTCGATCTCGTCGCCCATGTCCATCTGGTCAGCAGCGATTTCGATCGGCAGCGCGCCGGCATCTTCCATCGTGTTGAAGAAGATCGGAGCGATCTTGGAGCCGAGGCAGACGCCGCCGAAACGCTTGTTCGGGACGAACGGGATGTCTTCACCGGTGAACCACAACACGGAGTTGGTGGCGGATTTGCGGGAAGAACCGGTACCGACCACGTCACCGACGTAGGCGATCAGGTTGCCCTTGGCAGCCAGCTTTTCCAGTTGCTTGATCGGGCCGCGCGAACCCGGCTCGTCGGCTTCGATACCCGGACGCGGGTTCTTCAGCATGGCCAGCGCGTGCAGCGGGATGTCAGGACGCGACCAGGCATCCGGAGCCGGCGACAGGTCGTCGGTGTTGGTTTCGCCAGTGACCTTGAAAACGGTCAGCTTCTGCGAAGCCGGGACAGCCGGGCGTGAGGTGAACCACTCGCCATCGGCCCAGGATTGCATGACGTTCTTGGCGTTGGCGTTGCCGGCCTTGGCCAGTTCAGCGACATCGTGGAAGAAGTCGAACACCAGCAGGGTCTTCTTCAGACCTTCAGCAGCAACCGCACCGCAGGTGCCGCAGCCGAGCAGGTCGATCAGCGGCTTGACGTTGTAACCGCCGAGCATGGTGCCGAGCAGTTCGGTGGCTTTTTCCTTGGAAATCAGGGCGCAGGCTTCTTCGCCCTTGGCAACCTTGGCCAGGAACTCGGCCTTGACCTTGGCGGCATCATCGACACCTGCCGGTACGCGGTAGGTGATCAGCTCGACCAGGGCAGCTTCTTCGCCCTTCGGCGGATTCTTCAGCAGGCCGACCAGTTCGGTGGTCTGTTGCTTGGACAGGGGCAGCGGCGGGATACCGAGGGCTGCACGCTCTGCTACGTGGGCGCGATAGGCTTCAAGCACGGCGACTTCCTTTCGTAAAGGGTTGCTCTGGGAAAACGAATATTTTACGACAATGGCGGCGGCCCGATGGTTCGGTTTACTGCAACCCCAAGCCGGCTCGCAAGTCTTATATATTATATATTAACCATTCGCGTTTTGCTAAGCGCGAAAGCGCCAAACGGTGCATTCAGGACGAGCCGCGCCCAAAAATCAGGCAGCGACCCAAAACCACTGTCAACTCAATGAGTTGATCGATCTGCCCAGTGCTTATCCACAGACTTACCCCGCCAAACCGGGGATAAACACGGGGATGCCTTCTCTGCCGGCAAAAAATATTTCGTAAATAACGGAACATTGATCACTTAAATCCGTCTATTTCGGAACATTGACCTGCTTTAGGATGAACTTCGTCCCAACCCGAAAAGGAAGCACATCATGCAAATCGATATTCGAGCCAAAGGTTTTGAGCTTTCTCCGGCCCTGCGCGAGCATGCCGAACGCCGCCTGGGTTTTGCCCTGAGCTGGGCGGTCTACGATGTTCGCAAGGTGGCCGTCCGGCTTTATGACATCAATGGCCCGCGCGGCGGAGAAGACAAATGCTGCCGCATCCAGATCGCCTTGCCCGGCACCAGCGATGTGGTTATCGAAGATACCGAGGCCGATCTTTATATTGCGATCAATCGTGCGGTCGACCGCGCCGAACGCTCGCTGGCCCGCCGCCTGGAGCGTCAGCGCGAGCACCGCCACGCACGCCAGCCGGTGGTCGAAATCACCGACGATGACTCGGCCGAAGAATTTGAGCAACGTGCTGACGCAGGCGTGTTTCATTGATGCGCCCTCCCCGACCTCCCGTCAAGCGCAGCGCAGGCCATGCTGCGGTCAACGAACAAAATTCCGCCAAATTCATCGTCCTCATGTCCTTCGGCCTGCTCATCGCAGCCTTGGTCACCCTGATTTAAGACAACCATGAAATATCTGCCCGAACTTTTCGAACAAAACCAGCGCTGGTCACTCCGCCAACTTCAGGATGACCCTGAATATTTCCAGCGACTCGCCGCACAACAAGCGCCGAAATACCTCTGGATCGGCTGCTCCGACAGCCGCGTTCCGGCCAACCAGATCACCGGACTGAATCCCGGGGAGGTTTTCGTTCATCGCAATATCGCCAATGTGATCGTGCATACCGATCTGAACAGCCTATCCGTCGTACATTACGCCATCCAGGTGCTGCGCGTCGAACACGTGATCGTTTGCGGCCACTACGGCTGCGGCGGCGTCAAGGCTGCACTGGAGGGTCAAAGCAACGGCATGATCGACAACTGGCTGCGCCATATCGAAGACGTGATCGAACGCCACAGTGCGGTACTGGAAAAATTGCCTGACCCCACCGCAAAATGGCGACGGTTGTGCGAACTCAATGTGATCGAACAAGTCCGCAACCTGGCCCGCTCCACGCCAGTGATCGAGGCATGGAAGTCGAACCAGGAACTGATGCTGCACGGCTGGATCTATGGCCTGGACAATGGCCGCCTGCTCGACCTGAAAACCAGCGCCCGCAACCGCCAGGAACTCGACCAGGCCTACGCTGCGGCAATCGGCTAAGCCCGAAGAAGGCTGCGAACACAGGCTGCACGAATTTGGCAAGGGTGCAGCCTGCTGTTCATTTTTTAAGCAATCGATCAAAAATCCCGCTGCGTCAAGCATCTAGCGAACTTACCCAGCGCTTATCCACAGACTTACCCGACCGAAACGGGGATAAATTCTGTTTATCCCGAATTCACGACAAAATTTGCTGAAAACGCAACGCAACAACTACGGGAAAACCCCTAGTTTTTGATTGGCGAACTGGCTGCTCAATGGCGTGGCGCGTAGAATCGCGCCCCTTTATCGAAGCCCCAAATGTACAGGGCGACGATACCGTGCTCCCGGCACGGACCCAAAATCCAACGAGCCGCCGAATGCATCAGCCTGCCGCAAGGCAAGCTGAAGATATTCCGGCCACAGTCCTAAACTCTGGAGGAATCATGCGCTTCACCGCCAAATTCGCCGCTGCCCTGCTGCCGCTTGCTTTTGCAATGATCACCGGCACTGCCCAGGCACGCGACTGGAACACCATCAAAGCCGCAGGCACAGTCATCGCCGTCACCGAAGGCTCTTTTTACCCGTTCAACTATTTCGAAGGCTCCAAGCTGACCGGTTTTGAAGTCGAAATCGCCGAAGCCGTTGTCAAGAAACTCGGGCTGAACATCGAGTGGCGCGTCGTACCGTTCGATGCCCAGGTCGCCTCGATTCGCCAGGACCGTTTCGACTTTGCCATCGCCTCGCACGGCTACACCGAAGAGCGCGCCAAGTCGGTCGACTTCACCAACCCGCACTACTGCACCGGCGGCCAGATTGCCGCACCGAAAGACGGCGCCCTGACCGCCGCTGCATTGAACGGCCATACCGTCGGTGTGCAACTGGCGACCAGCTACTACGACAGCGCCAAGAAAATCCCCGGCCTGAAAGAGCTGAAAACCTACAAGGCCGACCCGGAAGTCTTTTCGGCACTCAAAGCAAAAAAGATCGACGCCTGGATTTCCGACAAGTGGCTGATCAAGGCCACCCTCGACAAGAACCCGGATGCCGGCATCGTTGCAGGCGAGCAGGTGTTCATCGAACGCGTCTCGGCAATCATGCGCAAGAACAACAAGGAACTGATGGAGCAGTTCAACCGCGGCCTGGCCGAAGTGGTCAAGGACGGCACCTACGCCAGCCTCAGCCAGAAATACTTCAAGACCGACGTCTCCTGCCGCTAAGCGCTGAGCCAACATGAACTGGACCAAGCAACACCCGGCCTGGGCGATGTTTGCCGCGATGATCGGCCTGCTCGTTTTTCTTTGGGGCATGGCCATTCCGCTGTCGGCCGCCCCCGAGCCGATCGGCCCGGCGGCCCAGCAATTTGCCGAAGGCGCCCGGATCACCGTGCTGTTGACGCTGATCTCCGGCACGGTCGGGATCATCCTCGGCGTGCTGGCCGGCCTCGGCAAGCTGTCGTCGATTGCCGTCATCCGCTGGATCTGCGAAACCTATGTCTGGCTGATTCGCGGCACGCCACTGCTCCTGCAGATTCTGTTCATCTGGCTGGTGTCGCCACAAATCCTGCCCGATTCGATCCAGCTCTCGGACTTTGCCTGTGCCGTCGTCGCGCTGTCACTGAACATCGGGGCGTACAACACCGAATGCGTCCGCGCCGGCATCCTGGCCGTCCCGCAGGGGCAGATCGAAGCAGCCCGGGCGCTGGGCCTGTCGCCAATGCAGACTTTCATGGACATCACGCTGCCGCAAAGCATGCGTGTCGCCTTGCCGGCGCTGGCCAACAACCTGGCATCGCTGGTCAAGGACTCATCGCTCGCCTACGCCATCAGCGTCGTCGAACTGACCATGATCGGCTACCGCGTGCAGGCTGAAAGCTACCAGCCGGTACCGGTTTTCCTGACCATTGCCGTGATCTACCTGATCCTGACCACCGCCTTCACGACGCTGACTTCCGCTTTGGAAGCCCAGCTCGACGTTGGCCGCAAACGCTGAGGAGGCTGCATGACCACAACTCAAAATGCCCGCCCGATCATCGTCGCCCGCCACATCGACAAGCACTTCGGCACTTTCCATGCGCTCAAGAATGTTTCGGCCAGTTTCAGCGAGGGTCAGGTAACGGCGATCATCGGTCCTTCCGGCTCGGGAAAATCGACTTTCCTGCGCACGCTCAACCGGCTCGAAGCGCACGACAGCGGCAGCATCCAGATCGACGGCATCGAGCTGAACGATGACCTGAAGAATCTCGACGCCATCCGTCGTGAAGTCGGCATGGTCTTCCAGAGCTTCAACCTGTTCTCGCACCTCTCCATTCTGCGCAATGTCGCGCTTGCCCCGATGCGGGTCCGCAAGATGTCGCGTCCGGATGCGGAAGCCAAGGCGCTGGCCTTGCTTGAACGGGTCGGCCTGAAAGCACACGCCCACAAATATCCGGTGCAACTGTCCGGCGGCCAGCAGCAGCGCGTTGCCATTGCCCGAGCGCTGGCGATGGACCCGAAGGTACTTTTGTTCGATGAGCCAACTTCGGCCCTCGACCCGGAAATGGTCAATGAAGTGCTCGCCGTCATGCGCGAATTGGCCCACACCGGCATCACCATGCTCGTCGTCACGCACGAAATGGGCTTTGCCCGCGAAGTCGCCGACCGCGTGATCTTTTTCGATCACGGGACGATTCTCGAAGATTCGACGCCGGAAGCATTTTTCACCAATCCCGATCACGAGCGCGCCAAGGCTTTCCTGACCCAGGTTCGCCACGGCTTCTGATCGCGCGGCGGCCCACGCGCCGCCCATTTTCATGATTATTTAGAGGTAGACCATGCAACTCAAACCTATCGCCCTGGCGCTGATCGCTTTCGGCGCCGCCGGCTTCGCACAGGCCAACGACAACAGCCGCATCGCCCAGCTCGAAGCCCAGCTCAAGGCTATGCAGGCACAGATCGAAGAACTGAAGAAAGTCCAGAAGGAAGAAATCACCCAACTGCAGGATCAAGTCACCGCCCAGGGCAAGGAAGCCGTCGTGATCGGCGATTTGCCGAATTCCTACCGCCTGGCCAACTCCGATGTCTCGATCCGTCTCTACGGCATCGCCGAAGCCAACCTGGTGCACGAAACACGCGGCAGCAACGCCGACAGCGACTACTCGACCTTCATGCCCTACGCGCCACTCAATGGCAGCAATGAAGCCAATCGCCGCGGCCAGACCTATATGCACGCCCGTACCTCGCGCCTCGGCGTCGAAGCCGCCATGCCGACCGCCTACGGCCAGTTGACCGCGAAAATCGAGGGCGACTTCAACAACGACCCGCGCACCGGCAATTCCGCGGTCTACGGCTCGCTGAGCAATATTTACACGCAACAAGCCACCAACAGCTATGACTTCCGCCTGCGCCACGCCTACGTTCAGGTCGGCTCCTGGCTGGTCGGCCAGACCTGGTCGAGCTTCATGGACGTCGATGCAACGCCGGAAGTGGTCGACTTCAACGGCCCGATCGGTTCGACCTTCATTCGTCAGCCGCAAGTCCGCTATACCTACGTGACGCCAAACTACGGCAATTTCACCGCTGCCATCGAAAACTCGGTCAGCTACGTTCTCGAAAAGAAGGCGGGCGAAGACCCGGCTGCGACCAAGAATGGCTTCTCGCGCACGCCCGACCTGATTCTCCGCTGGGACAAGCCCTTCACCTGGGGCACGCTCAGCCTGCGCGGCGTGACGCATGAGCACCGGATCGACAACGGCGACAGCATCGATGCCTCGCGTCGCGGTTACGGCCTGGCTGCCAGCGGCACCTACAAGCCGACCGGCGACGACACCCTGAGCTTCATCGCCACCGGTGGCGAAGGCATCGGCCGCTACTTCAACTACATCGAAGGTGCTGCCTACAACGCGACCAACAACTCGATCGCGATGGAACGCGCAGCCGGTCTGGTGCTCGGCTATCAGCACAAATTCAGCGATACGCTGCGCATGAACCTGGCCTATGGCATGCAACGCAACTTCAACAACGCCTACACCGACCTGGCACTGACCCAGGGTTTCGGTGGCGGCCGTTTCGGGGTCAATCGCCGTGTCTCGCAAATGCATGTCGGCGGTATCTGGAACCCGATCAAGTTTGTTGATATCGGCGCTGAATGGATCTATGGTCAGCGTGAAACGCTGATCGGCGAGAAGGGCGAAATGTCCCGTCTCAACCTGATGGCCCGCTACAACTTCAACTAAGCCTCACTATTTTCCCGGGGCCGGCAGCACTGGTCCCGGGCCAGATGCCGGCCCCGCAGAGAAACTCATGAACCAGGAACTCTTTTCCTCCGTTTTCATTCTGCTGCTGGTCCTTGACCCGCTCGGCAACGTGCCCTTCGTGCTGTCGCTGCTGCGCGAACTGCCCGCTGCCCGCAAACGACAGATCATCCTGCGCGAATGCGCCATCGCCACCGGCGTGCTGATCGCCTTTCTCTTCGTCGGCGACTGGCTGCTGGCCGCCATGCGCCTGTCCGATCCGGCCCTTGAAATATCGGGCGGACTGATTCTCTTCCTGATCGCCCTGCGCATGGTTTTTCCGGCCGCCGGTCATGCTGCAGCCGAGACCGAACCGCGCAGCGAACCCTTCATCGTGCCGCTCGCCGTGCCGATGATCGCCGGCCCTTCGGCACTGGCCATGGTGCTGCTCGCCTCCCGCCAGTCCGGCGAAATGCTGCCGTGGATGGCTGCTGTCCTGCTGGCCTCGGCGGCCAACACCGCCATACTGCTGATGTCGGACCCACTGGCCCGCCTTTTCGGACGTTCCGGCATGGCCGCCATGGAACGCCTGATGGGACTGGTACTGACGACAATGGCCGTGCAAATGCTGATTTCCGGCATCAAGGTGGCCTTTGGCAACCCATGAAAAGGGCGCTACAACAATGATCAAAACCAATACCCGTCTGCACGTCAGCCTGATCGGCGCCCCCACCGACGTCGGCGCAGGCACGCGCGGCAGCAGCATGGGGCCGGAAGCCCTGCGCGTTGCCGGCATCGCTTCGGCCCTCAGCGCCTTTGGCGTCGATGTCCGCGACTGCGGCGATCTGGTCGGCCCGCCCAACCCCGGCCTGCCGGCGGTTAACGGCTTGCGCCACCTGCCGGAAGTGATTGCCTGGAACACCCTGCTGCACGACGCCGTGCATGCCGAACTGTGCGCCGGCCGCTTGCCCGTCACCCTGGGCGGCGATCACTGCCTGGCGATCGGCTCGATCAGCGCCGTTGCCCGCCATTGCCGCGAACAGGGACGCAAGCTGCGCGTCCTCTGGTTCGACGCCCATGCCGACCTGAACACCGCAACGCTGACGCCTTCGGGCAATATCCACGGCATGCCGGTCGCCTGCCTGTGCGGCCACGGCCCGCGCGAACTCAACGAAATCGGCGGCCATGTGCCGGCGCTTGCTGCGGTCGACATCCGCCAGATCGGCATTCGCAGCGTTGACGAAGGCGAAAAACAATTTCTCCGCCAGTTGGGCATCGAAGTGTTCGACATGCGCTATGTCGACGAACACGGCATGCGCGCCGTGATGGAAAAGGCGCTGGCCGGCATCGATGCCGAGACGCATCTGCACATCAGCCTCGACGTCGATTTCCTCGACCCCGACATCGCCCCCGGCGTCGGCACAACAGTCCGCGGCGGCCCGACTTATCGCGAAGCCCAGTTATGCATGGAAATGATCGCCGACAGTGGCCGTCTGGCTTCGCTCGACATTGTCGAACTCAACCCGGCGCTCGATCATCGCAACCAGACCGCCGAGCTTGCGGTCGACCTGATTGAAAGCCTGTTTGGCAAAAGCACGCTTTGCCGCATTCACCGCTAGCCCCCGGCGGCATCCAACATTATTCAAAGAAAAAATGACGAGAACACGCGCCAACCTGACTCTTCTGCTGGTCGCCCTGATCTGGGGCACCACCTTTGTCGCCCAGCAACTGGTCATGAAAGACCTCGGCCCCTTCATCTACACCGGCTCACGCTTCCTGCTCGGCGCCTTGATCATCGTCCCCATGGCGCTGCGCGAATACGCCCGCCTGAGCGACCGCGGCGTGCGCATCAAAGCCGCCGACCTGCTCGCCTGGTGCGGCCTCGGCGGCCTGCTGTTCGGCGGCATCATCCTGCAGCAGATCGGCCTCGGCGCAACCACCGTGACCAACGCCGGCTTTCTGACCGCACTCTACATGCCGCTCGTTCCGGTACTTTCCTGGCTGATGCTCCGCCAGCGCCCACATCTCTCGGTCTGGGCCGCGGTCATCGGCAGCCTGGTTGGTACGCTGCTGCTCAGCGGCGGCGAGCTTTCCGCCCTGGCGGAAGGCGATTACTGGGTGATCGGCAGCACCATTTTCTGGGCCCTGCACGTCCTGTTTGTCGGACGCATCGCCGCCGACAAAGGCACGCCGATTCTCGTCGCCCTCACCCAGTTCATCGTTTGCGGCCTGCTTTCCATCGTCTGGGGCGGGTTGACCGAGACAATCGAGGCAAGCAGCCTGTGGGCCGGGCTGCCGGCCATTCTCTACGGCGGCATTCTCTCGGTCGGCGTTGGTTTCACGCTGCAAGTCGTCGCCCAGCGCCACACCCAGGCCGCCGATGCCGCCGTCCTGCTCTCGGCCGAAACCCTGTTTGCCGGGCTGGCCGGCGCGTTGATTCTCGGCGAACGACTGACCGCCATCCAGTTCACCGGCTGCGCACTGATCTTCATCAGCATTCTGGCCGTACAACTTCTGCCAATGTGGCTGCAAGCCCGGTCTAAAACGAACTGAGCGACAGCCCGGTTCGTCGCCGGGCAGACCGCAGGGTCAGCTTCCCCGACTGCGACGGACCGTCACGCTCTCGCCGCCAATCCCCCAGTTGTCGGTCTCCACTTCATCGATCACGACAACGGTGGTTTGCGGGTTCTTGCCCAGCACATCGCGCAACAGCGCGGTGACGCCGCTGATCAGCTCGGCTTTTTGCTCGGGCGTGGCCCCTTCGCGGGTAATCTTGATATTGACGTAAGGCATGATCGGCTTCTCCTGAATGGCTTGCCAGCTTAGCCAAGCATTGCAGCGCCGTAAATTGGATTAATTCGATCAATCGCATCTCGAAACGAGAACAAAAGCCCCTTGACAGGGCTTGCCGAATCGCCAGAAACGGCCTTGGCACAAGCGAATCAACGAAATCGCCCATTTTTTAGGCAAAGCGATTTTCATCAATTGCAACAAGCGCTTGGCGCATTCATCCCGAGCTTATCCACAGACTTACCCAAACAAAACGGGGATAAAGAACACTTATCCCCGTTTTTCCTATCAAGCGCCCAAAACGGCGCCAATCTAACGTTGAGCCGTCGCCATATGGCTCACGACAGATGCCCGGGAAGCCATGTTTTCCGCCGGAAAAACGTCGGGAATCAGGCAAAAAGCCAGCACCATGACCACCCAGCGCGCCATGACGGCGAGGAACGGCCCTCCGGCCGATACCTCCCACGATTCATTGAACACCATCAACGCCTCTCGGAGAGTTGCCGGTTGATCAGAAGAAAATCAGGCCGCCAAACGACAGGGTGCGATTCTTGTTGTCGAAATTGGTATCCGACACATTGGTCACCTTTTCGTCATTGAACTCACCGACCAGCGTGATGAACTTGTTCAGCGAGTGATAGACGCCCAGCGTGTAAGCCCGGTTCTTGATGCTGTTGAGCGGGCTGGTGCCGGTCAGCGCAAAACCGTCCTTGTCCTTGTTTTCACCGTAGTTCAGGCCCACCTTGGTATCGCCGAACTTGTAGGTACCCTGCAGGAAATAGCCGTCCGACTCAGTCTTGTTGCCACGGTTGTTACTGCCGCCGTAAAACTGCGCACCGACGGTGGACAAGCCCAGACCGCTGCCGGTGAAGGCGTAGGCCACCGCTTCGAAATTGCCGTAGCCGGCCTTGGCTCCCAGCTCAAAACCATTCGCCGTATAGGAACTGGTCGCACAGGGGCTGACGGCGCAACTGGTCGTCTGGCTGACCGCACCGGTCCACACCTTGCCGCTGGCTTCATTGCGCTTCCAGTCATAGGTGGCGACCCCCTGGAAACCCGGTGCCTTGGTTTCATCGCCGGCAAACTTGCTCGGCTGGAAGATGCCGACCGACGCCTGAAAACCACCAACATTCGGCGTCGTGTAAGTGATCTGCGGCTGGAAGCCGGTGTACATGTAACCGTGGCCGATCATGCCGAACGTGGTGTTGTACGGAATGCCGGCATTGCTCGTACCGCCGACGCCGAGCAGCGTCATGTCGGAAAGGATGATGTCGCGGCCAAACAAGCCGATGTCGCGGCCAAACTTCAGCGACCCCCAGTTATTGTTGCCGAACTGGAAATACACATTGCGCGTATCGATTTGGCTGTAAGGATTGGTCGTCCCTGCCCCGCCGGCGTTATTGCCGATCGGCAAACCCACCGTCTGCGAATTGTTGTTGATGCCCGGCGCAAAGCTGAAATGCGCCTTGATGTCCTGGCCGTTGGCCTGCGTCGTCGCCACGAAATTGATCCAGCCCGGCAACAAACCGTTGGTCAGTGCGCTGTTGTTCGTCGTCGTCGTTGCACCGGTCGAACGGTTGATCGTCTTGGCTTCACGATTGACGTAAAAGCCGTTGATCGTGCCATTGATATCGAGCGTGACATCGTTCTGGGTAAAACTGACCGCCTGGCTACCGGTGCTGGCGCAGGCCAGCAAAGCCAGGACGAGCGGACGAATGGACATGGAATTGTGCATGGAATGTCTCCGAATATTTTGATTGTGATAAACCCTTCGGCCGGCAAAAAGCCGACCATTAACCCCCCGCCATCGCGAGGATGGCTTGGTGCCGGAGACACCGCGAAGCCCATGCCAGGGCTGCGAAAATCAATCAAATTTCGCGGTCGACCGCGACAGAACGGGGATTTCGGCAGATTGAGCAGTTGCAGCGACAAGGCAACCGTCCCACAAAAACCCGTTCAATTTCCGGACAGCTGTTGATTGCCTGAGCCGAAACGCAACAGGCTGGAACAGGTGAAAGATGGGCGTTGGTGATCAGCAATCAAAGGCTGCTGGAGAGCCATTTTTCCTGTTCGAATTACGGAACAGCGCCACAAAAATGACAAAGGCGTTGCGAGCAGGCAGAATGCCAAGATCATTGGACCACGCCGCGTATGACTGCCATCTATTCTCGTAAATATTTGCCCGACACGGCTGAAACACTCGCAGGGAAAGCGATTTGGGCTGCCGTGTTGACTGGCGTATACGGCGCTTGGCCAGCTTATATGGCGGTTTTGCCGTCTACTTCACGTTAGGGCTTTGCACATGCGCCTGCTGACATTTTTTTGTTTTCTGCTTTGCATCTTCCATGCATCTGTTTCGCTTTCAAAAGAAGTAGATGTGTGTAAAAAATACAACTATGCAAGTCCTGAATTACCGAGCTGCCGAGGCAAAAATTGCCCGAAACTATTTCAAACCCCGCCATCTCAATTTAGAAATCTCAAGTTAGCTGCCGCTTGCAATTATCAAATAATGGATGAGACACCAGGTAACAACAGGGAAGTTGGTGCATTCTTCTTTCAAGGAGAGCAAATAGTTTCCGGTGTCTTAAGGCGCGAACCTTCAGAGTTCATCAATGAGTTCACGCTCCGTGGAGAAAAAAGGACTCCATGGCCAGAAAAGACACCTGTGTTTTTTAGGCACGAAATCTACCTGCAATTCGTAGACGAATCTGTAGCTGAAAGAGCATTCAAAACACCTAAAACAAACAAAAGAACGTCGTGCTGGGAAGCAAAAGTCAAACTCAAAATTACGGAAATCCAATCAATTTTCGGTTGGGATAATACAGAGGGCGACTACCCGCTTAAGTACAAGGTGCTGGAGGTTGGCCCCTATCAAAAGTGTTTGAATCCGACGCCAGACCCCTTTGCCCAATGACGCCTCTACGCCCTAACACTGCGGTCAAGGCCGCTCCCTCCGGTCGCTGGACACTGCGCGATAAAGCGCCGCGCAGCGCCCCTTACCTACAACGTTATGTGTCATTACATGAGCCTCGTTGAAGAAATTCGCCAGTATTGGGGTTGGGTTGGCATTCAGCCTGTTGAGGTCGTCGGCGAAAACGACTTCGGCAATCTCATCATCAAAGACGAGGATGGGAAGTTTTGGCGCATGTGCCCGGAAGAGTGCTACTGCAAAGCAATTGCCGCCAACCGCACAGAGCTTGATTCACTTTCAACTAACCGAGAGTTCCTTCAAGACTGGTACATGAGTGAGCTTGTCTCCTTGGCAAAAGACCAGTGCGATCCTTTGACTGAGGGGAGAAAATACTGCCTCAAAACTCCTGGCGTTTTGGGTGGTGCATACGGAGGCGGCAATCTCGCCACTGCGCCGCAAATCGAACTAGTGCGCTTTTCCGGAGATATTGCTCGCCAGATCGAGGAGCTTCCCGATGGCGCACAAATCAAGCTGCGGGTGGTCGAGTGACGCATAACATTTCAATCCACCGGACCGTCAAAAAGCTACGCTTTTTGCCGTCCGGTGATTTCCAACGTTAGGGCTATCTTCGAGCTTGGTCCTTCACACAAGGATTTCCTTAAAATGATTAGAAATTTAAGCTTAAGCAAGAACGTTCAGTTTTTTAAGCTGAATAAAGCACTTACCAAAAAGTCTATCGAAGTTACCTTTAAAGAAATATCTAAACACCGCATTGGGAACTATCTATTAAATTATTCAAAAGTCAACCATACAACAACTTCAGGAAACGCGGTTATATACTCAATTATTTCATATAAAATTGAGGCGGAACCTTCGTTTTTAGCGGGAACCACTGTTAAAGAGCAAAAATACGCCTATTTATTATTAATTGAGTGCAATGATTCCTTGGCCATCCTGAAGAAACACGTCGATTCGCCAGAAAAATATATTTCTTCTTTTATAGATGAATTTGATTATGAGAAATTCTGTCATTTCCATGGCAACAAAAATCCTGAATATGAAAAAATTACCATGAAAAGCATGAGCATATCAAATTCCATTATAAGATCACGATCATTAGAAGCCAAAAACTTAAATGGAATTCTCCCCTCAAATTCGTCAAGTCGATCAATACCAAGCAATTTTCGAATGAAAGTCGGAGAGGATTCGTACACTTTAAATCCAAGCTCTTCTAGAGTTAGTCACAGGGATAAAAAAACGTCACTTGACGAACTGATTGATTGGATTATTGACACCAAAGAAGAAATTAAAGCAACCACCAATCAAAGCGAATTTCTTCGTAATTTTGCTTCTCCAATTTGTTTGAAAGAAATTATAGAGTCAGGTCATAAAGTCGTTGCCATCCTCATAGATTTGACTGAAATAGAAAAAAAGGTTTTGGAAGGGGAGGCGGTTTTAAGCAAAGGAAATGGAAGTAATTTGAATAGCAGGGAAATCACCAAGCTATTTAATTTCCTAAAATCACCTATCGCAGTCAATAATAATTCACTGTCGGTTAAAGGCGTAACCTTACCTGGAAATATTTCATGCTCAAAAAATTTAATTACAATTAGAAGCAAACTTCTTGATAGCATTTCCGTAACTGAAAATGGCTCTGAAAATTACACGATAGGCGCATATATAAACAAAGAAAAACCATTTTCCGCTGTATTTGACTCACCCAATTATTCATATTACTCAAAGTCATGCTTTGAAGACAAGCACTTAATAAATAACATTCAGTCAATACTCAACGTATTTAATGATAATTACAACCTTAGTGGCTCGCTGAGTGAAAAAGAGAAGCCACACGATGCAAGCCTAACTCGATTCCCAATTAATTCTCTATTCAGAAAAGTAGAAGATCAATATTGCACAGGCCATAACATTGTCATTTGTGACGACATGAATGATGAATGGGCTGATCATATTGCAATAGATAGTAACAGCACAATCCCATCCATCTCATTTATACACTCTAAATTTACTGACAAAGATACATACGGCGCCAGTGCTTTTCATGATGTAGTTGCTCAGGCGCTAAAAAATATTGGCCGAACTCAGGCCGAAAAACAACTATTTAAGAATAAATACGATAATGAGTGGCAACGAAATTATGAAAACACCAATATTAAAAGAATTACTGGAGCTAAAAATTGGCAAGAAATAGAAATAGCTCTTGACAAAATAAATCAAAATCCAAATTCCATAAAGAAAATTGTACTCGCAACCCCTTTTTTGGAAAAATCAAAACTGACAGCCGAATTAAATAAACTAGCTTCAGGACAAAAATGCAAACCACACTATGTACAGTTAATATGGCTAATAAATACGTTTATAAGTTCATGTAAAGATTTTGGGGTTCAAGCTCACATTTTGTGCAAGCCATAGCCCTAACCTTTCAATCAAGTCGGGACGGCCAAAAGCAAGCTTTTGGCTCCCCTCGCAGGCGCTCGGCGCCCCTTATTTCGAACGTTAGGAGTCTATTTCAATGTATCTACGCGCACCTTTGTATCTCAAGTGGGCATATGCCTTGGTGGTTCTTAGTGCTGTACTCCCGATCGGCTTGGCAAGTTCGGGCTGGGTGGCCTTGGCAACGGGAGGCACATCTTTGGGCGTCCCATTTTTGGGACCAATCGTCCTTCTTGTCATAGGGCTATACCGGGTGTTTCTTGTAGCAAAGACTCCGGGTACTCTTGATGCCCCCGAGATAGCAGGGTTCGGGAATGCACTCCGTAAGGTCGGCATTTTTCTACTTATTTTCGGTGCCGCTATTGGGGCGCTCAATCTCATTTCACGGCCACTATTGCTGGCGGTGCCATCGCGTTACACAAACGGTGCGCCAGTCTTTTTCGTCGTTGGCATGTATTTGTCCATGCTTGGCGGCCTTGGTTTGCTTGGCTTAACTATGTTCGAGCTCAGTCGCCTTCTAGGTTTCGAACAATATGCGCGCAAACAAAACTCCTAACCCGGCGCTCAACCTCGCTCCTTTCAGTCGCTGGACACAGCTTAATGAACGCTGAGGTCATCTTTTTCATCTGTGTAGTCCTAGTGATTTTTCCGCTTGCAGTGCCTTGGAGGAAGCCCTTTATTGTCGTTTGGTTTGTTATCTGGTTCTGCTTATGGACTTTGCTATTTGCTTATTCTGACAAAGAGGTAAACCAGCTTACGACAGGCATCTTCTCTGGCTCCGCTGTCTTGGGTATTCTCATTTCTGTATTCGCCGTTGCCAGCTTTATCCGGCTGCTCTTTCAGGGGGTTTTTCTTTGGCTAGCTCGTCGCTCACCGCATAAAGAACCATGCCCAACAAATCATTCCACCGGACCAGAGTAAAAAAGCTGCACAGGTCCGGTGAATTCAAACGTTGAGGCTGCAGAAAAAACACTTCCCAGCCTAATTTCCGGCAAAAAAATGGTGCAGTTTTGATCTACGCCATTTTCGTTTTGAGACATTTTTTTGAGTCGACCGTAGCATCCTCATTGAGATCAAACACCAGGCACCACCATGCTTCGCTATGCCGCAGCTCAAGCCATTGGTTCATACCAACGCCACATTTCCCCGAAAAAAGGGTTTGCATGCGCATTTCGCGTCCACACCGGGCATTGCTCGTGTTCTGAGTTTGCTCGCCGATTTGTTCTTCGCGCTGGTGTGTGGCGGCTTCTACATGTTTTGCCACGGCGCTTCATCAAATGTCGAAATGCATCTATCGCCTTGTCAGAAAGCCAAGCTAAGGAGCCAGGAGAAAATGGCACCGGGCATGATCCCTACCCCAAGGATTGCGCTGTAATAGGTGCCGCAGAATGTGGCTCAAATGCATGTTGTTTCTGGCCATTTTGAGTTACCGCCTAAACAAAATGGATGGAAACAACGACGGCATGCCCTGCGAGAAACAATGGTGTAAATAATCAAAGCACCCGCATGCCTGCAATTCAAAATCGTCTCTCAAAGAACATTTTTATTGAATCGAAGTGCCAAAAAGCAACGTATCGTTATCTCAACGCTGCTTTCTCAGCGACAATCGCCTCCACGATGCGAAAAAACCACCTGTTACTCGTTCTGGCACTTGTGATCCCCAGCCTGTCGCTGGCCGCTATTGTCGAGGAGGTGCTCGATGTTCCGGTCAGCGTCAAAACGATGTACGGGCAGCAGGTCAATCAAGCCATCAAGGTGACGGTTTTTCGTGATGACCAGCGGGAGAAAGCGCCGTATCTGGTTTTGAATCACGGCAGGCCGGCCACTGTGGCTGGTTTTGCCGGCATGAAACGACAGCGCTATTCCGACAACTCGCGCTACTTCGTCGCTTTGGGTTTCGTCGTGCTAGTTCCTACCCGCGTCGGCTATGGAGAGACAGGCGGGCCGGATGTGGAAGATTCCGGGCGTTGCGAGAGCCGGAACTTTCCGCCGGCTTACGCGGTGGCCGCTGACCAAACGGCAGCCGTACTCGATTTTGCAGCCGATCTGGCCTATGTCGACCGGTCGCGCGGCGTGGTGGTCGGTCAATCATTCGGCGGGATGACGTCGATCACGCTTTCAACCAGGCAATTACCCGGCTTGATCGCTGCCGTCAATTTTGCCGGCGGAGGCGGCGGCAACCCGGCAAGCCGCCCGGCCAATCCCTGCAGCTATCATCGCCTCGCGGCGCTGTTCGAGGATTACGGCAGAGCATCCAGAATCCCGACGCTCTGGTTCTACAGCGAGAACGACCGCTATTGGGGCGCCGAACTGCCCAAAGAATGGTTCCAGGCGTTCAGCAAGGCCGGCGGCAAGGGAAAATTCGTTGAACTGCCACCCTACAAGGACGATGGACACGGCATTTTCAGCGGCAACCGCGATGCGTGGAAATCTGAATTTGAAACATTTCTGCGCGATACCGGATTCACGATTCCGGCATCAGCCCGATAGATCAGTACACCGGGGCTTGCGCCAGAAACCGGACCAGACCGGTAGATTCGGATCTCCCGGCCCTTTTCTCAAAGTACGTCGGTCTGCACGCCAACAAAAAAACCCGCCAAAGGCGGGTTTCTTGTTTCAGCTGGAATATTTCAAAACGCGTACTTGGCATTCACCCCAAGCAGCCAGTTCCGGCCGGGGGCCGATTCGTAGAAGCGGCCGTTGCCGTCGCCGACGACGACCGAGCCAACGTACTGGCGGTCAAAAATATTGTCCAGACGGGCAAAGGCACGCATTTTGAGCGACCCGACCTGTTGATCGACGCCCATGCGCAGATTGGCGATGGTGTAGGCCGGGGCGGCTTGCTGGCTGTTGCTGTCTTCGACATAAACCTTGCTGCGTGCGATGCCTTCGGCGGCGATGTGGAAGCCGCTCGGCGCATGGCGCCAGGCCAGTTCGCCAAACAGCGTCTGGGCGGCGACGCCGGGCAAACGGCTGCCGGCATCGACCGGTGTGGAAACACCGAGAACCGTGGTGGTGAATGCTTCGTCGTAACGCGCATCCAGCAGGGTGTAGGCCAGACGGCTGGTGAAACCGAGGCCCCAGCGGCTGTCGACCGCAGCTTCGATGCCTCGGCGCAGGGTCTGGCCGGCGTTGCGGTAGCTGGTCCGTCCACCAGAGCTGGAGGCGACGACCAGTTCGTCGCTCGTCCTGATCTGGAACAGCGCAACATCCACCCGGCTGTCGTCACCGACCAGCGCCTTGAGGCCGGTTTCGAAATGCGTGCTGGTGGCCGCCTTGAGGTCGAAGCTGAAGCTGCTGTTCGGGCCGGAGTAGAACAGTTCATTCATGGTCGGCGTTTCGAAGCCGCGGGCCGCACTGGCGTAAAGATTGATTGTCGGCGTCAGGCGATAGAGCGCGGTGAGCATCGGCGTAGTTTTTTCGTAGCTGACGCTGCCGCTGTCGTCGCCATTGCCGGTCGTAATGTAGCTGTCGCTCACCTTGAAAGCCACCCGGCTGTGGCGCAGGCCACCGGTGAAATTCCAACGCTCGCCCTGCCATTCGGCCTGGGCGTACTGGTCGAAGGTGGTGACGCGATCTTCTTCCTTGCGGCGCAGTGAGCCGGCCAGGCCAAGCGTCGTTCCGATGTAATTCTCGTAGCCGCGCCGCTGATCGACCGACTGCTCGTACTCGACGCCGACGGTGGTCGTCAGCTTGCCGCCGGCCAGATCGTACTTGCCGGTCCAGCGACCGGAAACGCCGGAGAAATCGCGATCAAAATCGATCACCCCGCCGGAGCTGCGACGGTTCAGTGAATTGGCCGGCGTCGCACCGGTCACCAACTGCGTCGACCGCGGAATCGACTGGTACTGGATCACCGTACGCTGGCCGGCATAAGCTGAAACCTGCACGCTTTGCTCGCCAAAGCGACGTTCATAGCTCACGCCGCCCTGCATGTGATCGATGCTTTTGCGCGTGTTGTACTGCTCGGCCACCGTTTCGACACTGCGCGGATTGCTGCCAAAGCGCCCCCAAGTCACGCCCAGCGGATCGTCTGCCGTCTGGGTAAAGGCATTGGCGACCAGCATCAAGCGGCTGTCGGCATCCGGCGCAAAAGTCAGCTTGGCCGAACTCTGGTCGCGCTGGGCGCTGCTGTGCGCCCGGTAGCCATCGGTCGAAAAGCGCGAGGTATCTAGCACATAACCCATCCCGGCCGCTTCGCCCTGGGCCGAAAGATCAGCCTTCCACATGCCGTAGCTGCCGGTCACCAGACCGCCTTCGATGCTCGGCGCACCCTTGCCGTCGGCGGTAAACATCTGGATCACCCCGCCAGCGTGATTGCCGTAGATCGACGACATCGGGCCACGCATGACTTCGATGCGTTCGGCCCGATCAAGATTGAAGGTGGCCGCCTGCCCCTGACCATCCGGCATCGAGGCTGGAATGCCATCGGCCATCAGACGAATGCCGCGCACGCCAAAGGCCGAACGGGCGCCAAAGCCGCGCGAGGAAATCTGCAGGTCCTGCGCGTAGTTCTGGCGGTTCTGCACCGAAATTCCCGGCACCCCGGCCAGCGCCTCGGAAACATTGACCTTCGCCTGATCGGCCCCGATTCTGGCCGCATCGACGACGTCGACCGCAGCAGCCAGGTCGAACGTATTGTGTTCGATCCGGCTGCCGGTCACAGCAACGGGATCAAGCATCACATCGGCAGCCCAGGCTGTACCGAGCGAAAAAATCGGGGTCAATGCAGCGGCAATGCAGCTCAGACGGTGTTTCATGGCAGGTGTCTCGTTGGTGTCGTTATAAGGCACATCATCGGCTGCCACGCCCCCCCGCCGCGCCATCACATTCGCCAAAGCCAGCTCATGAAAATCATGAGATGCCGGTCACAAGCAGAATCGTCAACAGTTCAGCGATAATGCGGCCTGCTCATGGATCAACTTCACCACGCCTGAAAGCGCCATTTTTCCGGACCTGGATGAAGCCGCGCAGGCCGACAATTTACGTACTATAAAATCAGGACATGGACATTACGGGCATTCTTCTTACAGTGCTGACCACCGGCGGCCTCCTGGCTTACCAGCTACTGCGCGGCTATCGCTACAAGGCCAGCCACCGCCCTGCCGCCCTCGCTGCATTCGCCGCACAGTCTATCTATCCAGATAATGCCCTCGTTCAATTCGATGGCAAAACAGCACAACTCATGCAGGAAAAAGAAGTCGTCGAGCAAATTAAAGGCTCGTTTTTAGCCTACACCCTGACAAGAATTGCCAGGAATGCATCCGGTGAATACTTCTGGTTTTATTTCCGTACAGATTCACCGCTTCAGTTCAAACACATTGAGCAGAGCAAGGCCAAAGTGTTACTGAAAGATAAATATCTTGCCCCCGATCATCCCGGCAAAATATCCAGGGGTGAGCGATAAACGAAGTTCATCTTCCGTTTTATGCTCCGCCTCCTGCCGTAATCTACTCTCTGAACCACCGAATTCACCAACGTACCCAGCATGCTCACCATTCGACAAGCCCGCTTCCCGGATGAACACGACGACGTTATTTCGATTTTCCGCGAGTACGTCAAAAGCCCGACTGTCAGCCTCGATTTTCAGGATTACGAGACGGAGTTTGCAGGGCTACCGGGCAAGTATGCGGCGCCGGAGGGGCGTCTTTTCCTGGCGCGCCAAGGAGATGCCGTTCTCGGCTGCGCCGCCCTGCGCCGGATTGATGCGTCGACCTACGAAATGAAACGGGTTTATGTTCGCCCATCGGCGAGAGGCCAACAACTCGGCCGCAAACTCGTCGAGCAGCTGATCGCCGAAGCCAGGCAGGCCGGTTATCGGCGCATCTGTCTCGACGTTTTACCGGAGTTCGTGGCGGCGCAGAAGCTTTACGAATCGCTCGGCTTTTCGGTCGCCGAACCGGTCAGCTTCAACCCGGTGCCCGGCACACAATACCTGGCCTTAGCCCTGCAAGACCCAGCATAAACCGGGGTCTGGCCGTTGCCAGAAAATCAGCCATCAGGCTTCGATCAGCCCGTTGCGCACGGCGACCAGCGTCAGTTCGGCGGCGTTCTGCAAATTGAGCTTTTGCTTGATGTGATAAAGGTGCGTCCCGACCGTGCTCGGACTGAGGCAAAAATCGCTGGCCACGTCGTTGACCGAGCGCCCTTCGGCCAGTTTGAGGAAAACGGCCAGTTCCTTTTCGGTCAGGCTGTCGACCGGATTGGCTGAACCAGAGAGCTGGGCCAGCGCGACGTTCTGCGCCAGTTCAGGATCGATGTAGCGCCGCCCGGCCGCAACCTGCCCGACCGCCCGCAGGAATTCTTCCGGCGCGGCACGCTTGCACAGGTAGCCACTTGCGCCGAGACGCAGGGCGCGGACGGGAACGATGTCGTCGTGGTGTGCCGACAACATCAGCACCTGCGCTTTCGGCGCCCAGACGAGCAGCCGTTCGAGCGCCGCCAACCCGCCAATGCCGGGCATCGACACATCCATCACCACCAGATCGGGCGTGGACTCGGCATAAAGCCGGATGGCGCTTTCGCCGGTTTCTGCCTCACCGACCACTTCGGCTCCGGCCCCTTCGAGCAGCAGCCGAAAACCCAGGCGGACGATGGCGTGATCGTCGGCCAGCATGACGCGAATGCCGTGCAGACTGGAATTCATGATGCTTCCTCCATGATTTCGTGATGATGCGGCAGGCAAACCTGCAAACAGAAACCGCCGGCCGCCGGCCGTGCCATTGTCAGCACACCGCCGAGTTCGGCAATGCGCTCGGCCATGCCGGCCAAGCCAAAGCCGCAACCGGCTTGCGGCGAACGCCGGCCATCGCAACCGCGGCCGTTGTCGCTCAGCAACAGCCTGATCTGCCCGGCGGCTTCGCCAAGCAGCAGTTCGACCTGGCTGGCTGCAGCGTGGCGGGCAACGTTGGTCAGCCCTTCCTGGACGATGCGGATCAGGGTTTGGGCCACGGCATCGCTCAACCGGGCGTGTTCAAGCTCGATTGTTGCGCGCAGTTCGATGCTTTCATGCTGCATCCGCCAGGCGACCAGCAGCCGTTCGAGGCCGGCTTCAAGCCCGGCGGCAGAGGCCGGCCGCAGACGCTGGAGAATATGCCTGACGCCCTGCTGCATCTCGCCGGTCACGGCAACAATGCTTTCGGCCGGCAGCTTGAGTCCCGGCTGATCGCTGCTGCGCTGGACGATGGCCCCGGCCAGCGCCCGCACGGCGGTAATGCCCTGGGCCAGTTCATCGTGCAACTCGCGGGCAATCAACTGGCGCTCCTGCTGCAGGCGGCCTTGCATCTGCTCAGCGACTTCATGCTCGGTTTCCAGCCGTACATTGTCGTTGACCGCAGCATTCAGGCGGTCGGCCATGCCATTGAAGGCACGCGACAGACGGCCCAGTTCCGGCGTGGCAAACACCGGCAGGCGGGTATCGAAACGTCCTGACCCCGTTCTTTCCAGCGCCTGCATGACCTGGGCCAGCGGGCGCAGGGCGCGGTCGAGGGCGTAGCGGCTGATCAGGAACAAGCCAACGAGCAGCAGCACGGCCCAAGCAGCCATGCGCTGCAGATCGTCCCAGGCATCGATCACCGAACGCGAGGCGTCGGGATGGAGCACCAGTTGCAACTCACCCAGCGCAACGCGCCGCGCTTCGAATTCGGGCGTCAGCAGTCCGGCAAACCAGGCCGGCACCTGGCGTCCGGCCTTGTAGGTCGGGGCCGGCGAACGGTAAAGCAGGCGGCCGTCGGCGGCGATCACTTCCAGTTCGTTGGCGCGAATCCGGCCGAGCGGCTTGACCACGCCGAGCACCCGTTCGGGCAGCACGGCCGGCGGCAGCTGACGCATTTCACCGGCCATCGCCCGCAACCACTGCTCGGCCACCCGGCTGGCTGCTTCGACCTCTTCATGCGTCGCATTGCGCGCGCCGTGCGACCACAAGGCGGCGAGGACCAGCAGCAGGCTGGCCGCCAGCCCGGTAAAGACCAGGCCGACGCGGGTGTGAAGGCTGAGCCGGCGCATCATCAGTTGCCGAAGGCGTAGCGCAAGCCGATCCAGGCCGCGCGCGGTGCGCCCGGTGCGACGAAGGTTTCGCGCCGCCAGTTGCCCGAGTCGATCTGGAAGCTGCCACCGGCAAAGGGGTTTTCAGCCAGCGCGGCAGCCGTTGCATAACGCTTGTCGAAAACGTTATTGACCTTGGCAAACATCTGCCAGCCGCCGCCCAGCCGGGCTTCGCCATTCAGGTTGAGGATGGCGTAGCCGGCCGTCTTGCCCGGACCGTCGAAAGTCCGGGTATTGCCCAGCGCATCGGTGAAGGTGCCTGACTGGTGCTGGTTGTTTTCGTTGCCCCGGGCGTACTGGCCGGAGAAAGCCTGGACATCGCCGCCGAGACGCAGCCAGTCGGTCGTCCGCCAGCTCAGGCCGAACTTGGCGCTGTGATTTGGCAAGCCGGGCAAGCGGTCGCCCTTGCGCACCAGAATTTCGTCATCCTGCCCGCCTGCCGTGCATTCCGGCGCGGTGCCGCGCGAGCTGTTGTTGGCGCCGAGCAGACAGGCGCTCGATTGATAGGTGGCTTCCAGGTAGCTGTAATTGGCGAACCAGTCGACACGACTCAGGCGGCCGTTCAGGCCCAGTTCCAGCCCCTGACGTTGCGTCTTGCCAAAATTGGTGAAATAACCGGCGCTGGTCGAGGTGCCGACGAAAATGATGTCGTCGCTCGAAATGCTGCGGTAGACCCCGGCATTCCAGCCAATATCGCCAGCCAGCTTGCCGCGCAGGCCGGCTTCGACGGTTTGCGTGACGACCTGTTTCAGATAGGGATCGGAAGCCATCGAATTGGGCAAGGTGCAGGGATTGGCCCGGTCGGCGCAACCCAGCTCGATCGGCGTCGGCACCCGGTTACCCTGGCTGAAACCGGCGTAGGCATTGAGCGCCGGGACGACCTGCCAGCTCAGCCCGAAGGCCGGATTGAGTTTGCGGTAGCTGTGGTCGCCGTCGAGATTCGGCGCGGCGCGATTGAGTTCGTCAAACGTCGTGACGCGGCTCATGTTGTAGCGGGCCGAGCCGGTCAGGTGCAGATTGGGCAGCAAGGCATAGGTTTCGGTGCCGAATACGCTGGCGGTCTGCGTCGTGCCGCGCAGCCGGTTTTCTTCCTGCTCGGCAGCCAGATCAGTGATGCCGCGCGTCGCATCGAGGGTGCCGATCTGCTGCGTCTGGCGAAAATCCATCCGGGCGTAATCGAAGGAGCTGCCCACCGTCAGTTGATGCTGGCGGGTGCTGAGATTCCACTGCCCGCTGACGCCGCTGCCCTGCTGCCGCGTCCGGGTCCGGTTATTGGCGCCCGATTCCTGATTGGCCACACCGTCGAATGCCCCGCCTTCGAAATCGTTGTTTAGATCGCCATTCAAGGTCCGTGTCGTGCTCCGCCGGTGATAGACATTGCCGCTCAGGCTCTGGCTGTCGTTCAGCCACAGACGACCGCTGAGCGCGATCTGGGTCAGGTCGTTACGCGTCTGGTCGGGGTGGGTGAAAATCTGGTCGCGCCGCTCGGCGAACATCGATAGCGGCAGCAGGCCGTTGCCGGTCATCTTGGTCACTGCACGAGTCAGCGTCAGATCGGCCTCGCCGGCGGCGCTTTTGTGCGACAACTTGCCGAAGAACTGCTTGGCCTCGGATTTCGAGTAATCGCGCCAGCCGTCTTCACTGAAGGCGTCAGCCGCCATATACCAGCCGAGCGAGCCGGCGTTGCCGCCATGCTCGATCTCGACATTGCGCCGCCCGAAGCTGCCGCCGGACAGTTCAATTTTGCTGCCAGGATGACTGAAGCCGCTCTTGGTACGGATCGCCAGCGCGCCGCCCAGCGTGTTCAAGCCGAAAACCGGGTTGGAACCGGGCATCAGGTCCATCCCGGCAATCGCCGAATGCGGCAGCAAATCCCAGTTGACCGTGTCGCCGAACGGTTCGTTGATGCGCACGCCATCGAGATAGACCGACAGGCCCTGCGCCGTACCGAGCAGTGGCGAGGCGGTGAAACCGCGGTAATTCAGGTCAGCCTGGAAAGGATTGCCCTGAATCTCGTTGAGATTGACGCTGGGCAACTGGCGCAGCATCGCTTCCGGCAGATTCAGGCTTTCCTGCTCCTCCATCTGGCTGGCGCTGATCGACTGGACATTGGCCGGCAAGTGCAGGCGCGGCACGCCGACCCCGGCGAGCGGCGTACTGCCGACGACTTCGACGGTTTCGGCCTGGATTTCGCGGTCGACCGCACCAGCCTGGCCAAAAGCGGCGGCCAGCGCCAGGGCGAGCAAAGTGGGCTTGGGATGTTGTCTCATGTTGTTTTTTTGAGTTTGTAGTTGATTGGAACGACGACTTGAATTTCGTTGGCTTCCAGCGCCTCGGGCAGCGGCGGCAAGCCGGCCAGCGCTTCGAGCATGGCCAGCGCGTGCTGGTCGAGCACCTCGAAACCGCTGCTGCGGTCGACCTGCACGCCAAGCAGATTTCCCTTGCGCGCCACTTTCAGACGCAGCCGGACTTCACCCTCCCAGCCGCGCAGGGCGGCAACGCGTGGGTATTCCTGGTGACGCGCCAGCAGTTCGCCGAGCCGACGACGATAGGCATCGAGCACCTCGCTCTGCGGCTTGGCCGGCGGAGTTGCAACTTCGCGGCTGGCCAGCGCTTCGCTCGGCGCCGCCACGGCAGCCGGTGGCGAATACGTTGCCTCGCTCGATGCAGCAGACGTGGCAACGGTGGCCGGCACGGCCGGAGCGATGTTCCGTCCGCTGCCTTTTTCAAGCGGACGAACCGGCTCCGGCCTTGCCTTGGGGGGGAGTGCAGCGGCGGGCGACGCTTGGACGACGGCGCTGGCTCCGGATTCTGGCGTGCTGGCCGGGCGCAGCACGGCGATGATCGTCGGCAAAACGGGCGGCACACTCTTGCGCTGCCAGCTGATCAGCCCGAACAGCACGGCATGGAACAGCAGCGACAAGCCGAGCAAGGCGACAAATCGGCGACTCAAAGCAGCCGGCACAACGGGCAGGCGCAGTTCCGGCTGAAAGTTGATCGCCATCGCCATTTCAGCGCCCTGCCCCGAGCGCATCCTGCTCCGCCGCCGGAAACAGGTGGCCGACCGAGCGGCGATATTCGCTGGCCGCCACCGGCAGATCGGCGAACTCGGCTGGCAGCGGCAGGGCCAGCACCTCGTTCATGTCCAGCCCTTCGCGCGCCGCGGTCTGCATCGCGGCTTGCAGCCAGCGCAACCAGGCGCGGGTCTGGCGAATTGGCGCGGCGTCACGCGTCACTGCGCCGTGACCGGGGACCAACACGGCAAAACCGGGCTCGCGGGTGATCGTCTCCAGCCGGTCGAGCGCGGTCAACCAGTGGGCGATATCGGCGTGCGGCGTAGTCGGGGTGCGGCCGTTGAACACCAGATCGCCGGCAAACAAAACGCCGCTTTTTTCGTCGTAGACCGCGAGATCGGCCCCGGTATGGCCATCCAGCCCGATCAGGCGCAGGCGGCGACCGGCGATTTCGCTTGTGCCGGCAGCCAGCGCACGGTTCGGCACGAGCACCTCGGTGCCTTTCATCCAGTCGCCACTCATCCGGAACAGGTTTTCGGCAAAGGCGTTGCCCTCGGCCGCAATGCCTTCGATGGTCGCCGGCAGCGCGGCGATGGGGATGCCGGCAAATGCCTGGTTGCCGAGAAAATGGTCAGGATGGTGGTGCGTGTTGATGACCAGCGCCAACGGTTGGCCGCTGATCCCGGAAATCGCCCGGCGCATCTGCTCGCCGTAGCGCAGCGACGGGCCGCTGTCGATCACGACAATGCCGCCCGGACCGGCGATGAAAGCGGTATTGACGATATTTCCGCCGTTGACCGTGGAAAAGTCCTCGTTGCGTCCGATGAAAACGTAAACCTGCTCGGCAACCGACTGGGCTTGCAGGCCGTAGTCGAAATCGGCGGCGCCGGCCGAGGCCGACAAAAACGTGGCGACGAGTGCGATCAGGCGCTTCATTGTTCGATCTGCGCCTTGAAGGTATTGCCGTTGTTGTCGCGCCCGCGCGCTTCGACCGGCCCGCTAACCGCACCGCGATTCAGCGTGAACACCGGATTTTCGGCGACCGGTTCGTAAGTCTGCAGGCGCATCAGGCGCTGGCCAGCGGCGTCGCTCAATTCGACTTCTTCAAGATGAAAGGCCGGCGTGCCGGCAACCAGCCCGGTATCCATCGGATGCACGATGCTCAAGCGGACGCGGCCGCTGTACGGGCCTTCCGACCACTGCCGGCCGCTGACCATGTTCAGTTTCTGCTGCCAGGCTTTCGAGGCCGATGCGCCGGACGGTGCAGTGCAGCCGCCGCCTACCGTATTGACCCAGGTGCCGCCGACATGCCAGACGCCATCCGCCGTGCGCACGGCAGCGCGCACCGGTGTCGATTGTTGCAACTTGACGCGGAAACCGAGGTAGGCGCCACTGGCTTCGGGGAAGAAACGCAGCACCTGGACGATCGGATTGAAATCGGCAAAGACCAGCACTTCCTGCACGCCGGGCAAGGCCGTGGCGTCGATCGTCACCGGCACCTGCATCGGGTTCTCGGCGGTCGACGGGGCGATCACCTTGACGCGCGGATCAAACAGCACCGGCGCATTGCCGAGCAGGCTTTTCTGCATGTCGCCCCAGCGCGCCGAAGCGAGCGGATCACCGCTCTCTTTCAGCGCGGCGGCATCGGCTGGCGACATCAGCGCGGCCAGCGCAATGGCGGCAATGGTCAAAGGAAATTTCATCGTGTCTCGCTCCAGTCGCCCTGCGGGCTGTTTGGGCAAGACTGGCGCAAAGGCCGTGCCAAAGCCCGAACCACCAGCGGAAACGACCGCGCCAAGCGTGATTCGGCGTTTTTGCCAAAAAACTGGCGTCGACCGCAGCAGAACGGTTGCGCAACTTTGGAGCAGTTGTGTTCATTTGGAACAGGCGGCCTGAACGCCTGGCCAAGCCGGCGCAATGCCGCCAAATACCCCTCCAAGGCCGGTGGACGGGCCGATTCAAGCGGCTGGCACGGTCGTGGCACAGGGCTTGCAGATCGCCTGTCCGGCCAGGGGGGAAATTTCAGGGAATGGACGGTCTCCCCCGGTTTTCATGCCACGGCACCGCGGCTGAACGCCCTTTGCCGGACAGCAGGAATCAATGCATAAACCAAGGAGACAAATCCATGCATCGTCACACCCGCCCCCAGCGGCGCACACTCGGCATCGCCCTGCTTGTTGCAGCGGCCTTTGCCGGCAGCCCGGCCAGCGCCGAAGTTACCGACGCCGATATCCTCAATGATGCCAAGACCACCGGCGACGTCGTCAGCTTTGGCCTCGGCACGCAGGGCCAGCGTTTCACGCCGTCGACCCAGATCAACACCAAGACGGTGAAGAATCTGGTCCCGGCCTGGTCGATGTCCTTCGGCGGCGAAAAGCAGCGCGGCCAGGAATCGCAGCCAGTCATCCATAACGGCAAGATGTTCGTCACCGCGTCGTACAGCCGCCTTTTCGCGGTCGACGCGAAAACCGGCAAGAAATTGTGGAAGTACGAACACCGCCTGCCCGACGGCATCATGCCGTGCTGCGACGTGATCAACCGTGGTGCCGCCCTGTACGGCAACCTGGTCATCTTCGCCACGCTCGACGCCCAGCTGGTCGCCCTCAATCAGGACACCGGCAAGGTCGTCTGGAAGGAAAAGCTCGGCGACTACGCCGCCGGCTACTCGGCCACCGCTGCCCCGATTGTCGCCAAGGGCAAGCTGATCACCGGCATTTCCGGCGGTGAATTCGGTGCCGTCGGCCGCATCGACGCGCGCAACCCGCTGACCGGCAAGCTGATCTGGACGCGTCCGACGGTCGAAGGCCACATGGGCTACAGCTACGATGCCGAAGGCAAGGCCATCGAAAACGGCATCTCCGGCACGACCAATGCCACCTGGGAAGGCGACCTGTGGAAGACCGGCGGCGCCGCCACCTGGAACGGCGCGACCTACGATCCGGAAACCAACCTGATCTTCGCCGGCACCGGCAACCCGGCCCCGTGGAACAGCCACCTGCGCCCCGGCGACAACCTGTTCTCGTCATCCACCGTGGCGATCGATGCCGATACCGGCAAGATCACCTGGCACTACCAGAACACCCCGCACGACGGCTGGGACTTTGACGGTGTGAACGAATTCGTTTCCTTCGACTACAAGGATCCGAAGACCGGCAAGATCATCAAGGCTGGTGGCAAGGCCGACCGTAACGGTTTCTTCTTCGTCAACGACCGGACCAACGGCAAGCTGATCAACGCCTTCCCGTTTGTCAAGAAGATCACCTGGGCCACTGGCTACAACCTCGAAACCGGCCGTCCGAACTACATCGAAGAAGGCCGCCCGGGCGACCCGACGCAAGGTGTTGATGGCAAGAAGGGCAAGGTCGTCTTCTCGGCACCGTCCTTCCTCGGCGGCAAGAACCAGCAGCAGATGGCCTACAGCCCGCAGACCGGCCTGTTCTACGTGCCGGCCAACGAGTGGTCGATGGACATCTGGAACGAGCCGGTGTCCTACAAGAAGGGCGCCGCTTACCTCGGTGCCGGCTTCACCATCAAGGCGCTGAACGAAGACCATATTGGCGTGCTGCGCGCGATGGACCCGCA
This sequence comes from Dechloromonas sp. TW-R-39-2, assembly GCF_016864195.1. Lineage (NCBI taxonomy): Bacteria > Pseudomonadati > Pseudomonadota > Betaproteobacteria > Rhodocyclales > Azonexaceae > Dechloromonas > Dechloromonas sp. TW-R-39-2. Next base: position 1,691,006 of record NZ_CP045202.1, on the reverse strand, counting down.
GACCGGCAAGATCGTCTGGGAAAACAAGAACTACGCCCCGCTCTGGGGTGGCGTGCTGACCACCGCCGGCGGCCTGATTTTCTACGGTACGCCTGAGGGCTTCCTGAAGGGTGTTGACGCCAAGACCGGCAAGGAACTGTGGTCCTTCCAGACCGGCACCGGCATCGTTGCACCGCCGGTCAGCTGGGAACAGGATGGCGAGCAGATGATCGCCGTGACCACCGGCTGGGGCGGCGCTGTTCCGCTCTGGGGCGGCGACGTTGCCAAGCGCGTGAACTTCCTCGAACAGGGTGGTTCGGTTTGGGTGTTCAAGCTGCACAAGGGCTGATCCTTGCCAGGGCGGGACGTCGCACAGGCGTCCCGCCTTCTGAGAATGATCGACCAGACCAGAGGAGAATCCGATGTACCCGAGAACCATCCGCCTTGCCCTTGCCGGCCTCGCCATCAGCCTGAGCGGGCTGGCCGGCGCCGCCGGGCATGCCACCCCGCGCGAAGCACAGGTGCTGTTTGACCAGGCGGTCAAATACCTGCAGGCCAACGGACCTGAAAAATCCTGGGCTGCCTTCAACAACAAGAAGGGCCCCTTCGTCAAAAAAGACCTCTACGTCTATGTGATCGACCGCCAGGGCACGTATATCGCCAACGGCGCCGCACCGGACAGCCTGATCGGCCTGAAGGTGCTCGACAGCGTCGACGCCGCCGGCAACCCGCTGTTCCGCCAGATGATTGCCGTCACCGACAAGCAGCAGGAAGCGCGCATTCGCTATGTCTGGCTCAACCGCCAGAGCAACCACGTCGAGCCGAAGGTGGCCTGGCTGCACCGCGAAGGCGAATACATTCTCGGCGTCGGTTACTACGCGCCGCGGTCGACGGCTGAAAATGCCCGAAAACTGCTTGATGCGGCCAGCGCCCAGATCAAGAAGCAAGGCATGGCCAAGTCGCTGGCCAGCTTCAACGACCCGCGCGGCCCGTTCGTCCATGACGATCTCTACGTTTTCGCGATCAATCTGGCGAGCGGCAAGTTCGAAGCGCACGGCATGAATCCGAAATGGACCGGGACCAACGCCAGCGACCTGCACGATGTCGAAGGTCACCCGCTGGTCAAGGAAATGCTCGAACAGGCCAAGACTACGGGCGAAGGCACCGTCGATTATGTCTGGCGCAACCCGGTCACCAACGCGGTCGAAAAGAAACGTACCTTCATCCGCCGCGAAAACGGCAGCCTGATCGGCGTGGGTTTCTACACCGAGTAAGGTTTGATTTGGCTGTACCGCCGACTTTTGCGGTCGACTGCCCGGCAGGGCAAAAAACAAAATGGCGCATCGTCCGGATGCGCCATTTTTCAATCGGCCAACAAAGGCTCAATCGTTCGTCATTTGGCCCGACAGGCAGGCCAGCAGGACGGTGTACAGCACGTCCGGATCGATCGGCTTGGTCGTGAAGTAATCCATGCCCGCCGCCAGGCAGCGCGCCTTGTCCTCGGCGAAGGCATTGGCCGTCATGGCGACGATAGGCAATGCCGTACCGCCCGGCAACTGGCGGATGCGCCGGGTAGCCTCCAGGCCGTCCATGCGCGGCATCTGCATGTCCATCAGCACGACATCGTAATGTTGCTGGCTGGCAAGCCTGACGGCTTCCTCGCCATCTTCGGCGCTATCGATGACCAGACCGACTTCATCGAGCAGGATCTGGGCAATTTCGCGATTGACCGGTTCGTCTTCAGCCAGCAGGACACGACGGCCGGCAAAAGCGGCTTTCAGACGTTCGCCGGCATCCGGCTGCTGCATCGGGCTGCTTTGATCCGGTAGCCGGTGTTTCTTGAGGCGCACGGTCAGCCAGAAAGTGCTGCCCTGCCCCGGCGTACTGCTGACACCGACCTCACCACCCATCGCTTCGGCAATCTTGGCGGTAATCGCCAGCCCCAGGCCGGTACCGCCGTATTTCCGGGTCGTCGAATTATCGGCCTGCTCAAAGGCTGAAAATAGCCGGGCCTGCGCTTCCGGTGCGATCCCGATGCCGGTATCGCCAACCTCGAAACGCAACACGACATGGTCAGCCTCTTCGGCCAGAACAGCGCCGCTCAGGCTGACGCTGCCCCGTTCGGTGAACTTCACGGCATTGCTGGCATAGTTGAGCAAGCCTTGCTGCAAGCGGGTCGGGTCGCCCACCACGCTGGCCGGCAGATTGCCCGTCCGGACGACCAGTTGCAGCTGCTTTTCAGCCGCCCGCTCCTGCAGCATCGAGGCGACATTCTCGAACAGGCTGGCCGGACGGAATACCGTCTCTTCGAGGACCAGTTTGCCGGCTTCGATTTTCGACAGATCGAGCACCATGTTGATGATTTCAATCAGGTGCCGACCAGCCGCTTCAAGCTTGTCGAGCCGGCCGATCTGCTCGGGCGGCAAACCGCCGCGACGAATCAGGTGGGCCATGCCGCTGATCGCGTTGAGCGGCGTGCGGATTTCGTGGCTCATGTTGGCCAGGAACGCGGTTTTGGCACGGCTGGCGACTTCGGCTGCTTCCTTGGCAATCGACAGGGCGGTTGTCCGTTCGCTGACCCGCGCTTCGAGATCGCTGTTCAGCTCGCGCAGTTCCTGTTCGATGCGGCGGAACTCGGTAATGTCTTCCAGCGCCCAGACCAGGAAGCGCTGGCCGCCCAGTTCAAGCGGCTGGACGATGATCCGGCAGAGCAGCAACTGGCCGTCGCCGCAACACAGCCAGGCTTCGGTCAGGACATTGCCACGCGCCACCTGGGCGACGACCGCCAGCCGCTCGGCCTCGGAATGCCAGATGCCGATTTCGCCGCCGGTGCGCCCGATCACATCCTCGCGCTGGCGCTTGAACTGCTTGACCCAGGCTGGATTGATATCGGCAATGCGCGGTTCGCCCTCCAGCTTGCTGAACAGCATGGGAACCGGCGAGGCATTGAAGATGGCTTGCGCCTTTTGCTCGCGCTCCAGAATCGCACTGGCCATGTGACCGATGTCGCCCGAAAGATGGTTGAACTCACTGATCCGGCCACGCGGCCAGGCCAGGATCTGCTCGCCCTGCGCGACTTGATGCGCCTGTTCGACAATCCGGGTGAGCGGCCGCAACAGCCGGGATGCGCCGTACACCGCGAGAAACGCGCCGATCAGCAGCGAAGCCAGAAAACCGCCGCAGACGATGAACACCGTCATGCGAATTTCCGGGTGATCCAGCCCGGCCGCCTCCCGGGCGATGAACGACCAGCCGAGTGCGCTGGAGCGTGCGCCGCCGACGTAGTAATCACGGCCGTCGAAGGTGAATTTCATCGGTAGCGGCTTGCCGTCGAGCACCGCCTTGAGCAGCGGCGAGGAATACAGGTTGAGGCTGCCGATCTGGCGCTGGTTTTCGGTATCGGCGAGCAGTTCACCGCGCTGGTCGATAACCCAGATCGAACGTTGCTGACCGCCCTCCGTCTGGCGGACGACATTGACCAGGTAAGACAAAGGCACTTCGGCGAGCAACACCTTGCCTTGTTCCAGCGGCAGCGCCAGGCCGACGGTCACGACGCCGGTCAGCGATGAAAGGTATTTGTCGCTCCAGACCGGCGTCTGGCGATTTTTGACATCAAGGAACATCGGTGCGGCGGAAAGATCGCTACCGAGGACCTCATCGCGCAATTTTCCGTACTGCGGCGCCAGCCCGGCGGCCATCACCCGCCCCTCGGGTGAAAGTACATAGAGCGCGCGGAAGGTCTGGCCGTTGCCTACCGCGCGATTGATCAGGCTGCGCGTCGAACCACCGCTCTGCAGCGCCTCGCCGATCAGGGCCAGCTGATCCTGCAGGGCCCCCATCTGCAATTCGATGCGCAAGGCCAGTTCATGGGCATCGCCCTCGGCGCGGGTACGAATTTCGTACTCTAGCTGGGGAATGCGATTGAGCAGGAAGATCGAGCCGACGATCAGGAAGGTCAGCACCGAAGTCACGGCGAGCAGTCCGCCGAGGTAGGCGCGCAGCGGCCATTCGCGTTGCATGGCAGGCGTCATTATTTGATCTGCACGAAGCGTCCACCGCGAATTTCGGTGAAGAACACCTGGCGCGCAGCATCGCCGTTGGCATCGAAGACGATGCTTTGCTGGGCGCCCCGGTAAGGGCCGTACTTGAGCAAGGCTGTCTTGATATCTTCATTGCCCTGGCGCTTTTGCATGGCTTCGATCACGACATTGGCCGTATCGTAAGCGAGCAAGGAAAAAGAGCCGAATTCGCGCTGGAAACGGGCCTTGAAGGCCGAGCGGAACGATTGGTAAGGCGCCCGCGGATCATCCCGGTCGTAGGCATGGGCGATCAGCAGGCCGTCGACCGCATCCCCGCCCATTTCGCTGAGCAGTTCGGCCGATGCCGCCCACTCGGTCGAACTGAGCGGCAAGGATGGCGCCAGTCGCCGCGCCTGCTGGCTCAAACGAGCGGTATCGAGCGAACTGGCGACAAAGAGCAAGGCGCCCGGTTGACTGGCCAGCAAGGGCTTGAGCACATCGGCAAAACTGGGCGATGCCGTGGAATCGAACCCTGCACTGGCCGTCACCTTGCCGCCCAGCTTTCCGAAATGACGGGTAAATTCCTCAACCCAGGTATTGGAATACGGTCCATTCGATGCGTCGAAGGCCAGCGCCACACGCCGGACATGGCGCGCGAAAAGAACCTCGGCGTGCTGCCGCGCCGCTTCATGCGTCGTGCGGTTCACACGGAAAAAATTGTCATCCTTGCCGTAGAAGTCGGGCGAAGCAACGGTCGGGCTGATCATCACCAGACCCGCCTGGCTCAGCATCGGCTGGACAACGACGGCCATCGAACTGGTTACCGGGCCTATCACGATATCCGGCCGCAGGGCGATCAACTCGTTGGCCGCCTTGATCGCCTGTTCGCGCTCCTGACCGTCGTCGCGCACGACCAGCTCGATCATCCGGCCATGAATGCCGCCGGCCTGGTTTTGCTGCTCGACCGCGAGGATGACGCCATTGCGGACGCTTTCGCCAAAATCCGAACCACGATCGGAGAGACCGGCCAGCAAGCCGATCCGGATCGGTTCCTTGGGTGTGCAGCCGAGTAATACGAAGGCGAGCAGCAGCGGGCTGACGACCCTCAGAATGCCTCGTTTCATTCAACGCTCCCCGAACTCTATGACTTTAGTTTTAATTTATTTCCTGTTTTACCACTCGCCCCATAGAGGGTCAAATCAAACTTTTTCAGTCTGAAATTGACGCGGCGCAGCATTTTTCTGGGAAAACGAGGGGTTTTGCATTTTTCTCACGGTCGACCGCGAAAAATTGAATAGCGCCAAAACACTGTGCTCCAGATTTGAACAACTGTTGCGCATTTGATCGCTCACGACTTGTTCATGGGCATCGGTCAATTTCAGACAATTCGAATAATCCATTGATTTAAATGGATTAAAAATCATGGCACGAAGGCAGCCCAAGGCTGGCACACGGCATGCACTTATTCCGGCACGAGTCACGGCAGGTACCAATGCTCCAGTGAGAGCCACGACCTGCCGGTCTTGAATAAATCGTCCGCAAACATCATTCAAGAAACTGGAGACAAACATGCTTTATGCCGCCCCCGGTGCCGCTGGTGCCAAGATCGCCTACAAGGCCAAGTACGACAATTTCATCAATGGCAAATGGGTCGCCCCGGTCAAGGGCGAATATTTCGATGTCGTGACCCCGGTCAATGGCAAGGTTTACACCAAGGCTGCCCGCTCCACCGCCGACGACGTCGAACTGGCGCTCGACGCTGCGCACGCCGCTTTCCCGAAATGGGGTAAGACCGATGCCGCAACGCGCTCCAACATCCTGCTCAAGATCGCCGACCGCCTCGAAGCCAACCTCGAACTGCTGGCTTATGCCGAGACCGTCGATAACGGCAAGCCGATCCGCGAAACGCTGAACGCCGACATCCCGCTCGCCGTCGATCACTTCCGTTACTTCGCCGGCTGCCTGCGCTCGCAGGAAGGCGGCATCTCGGAAATCGACGAAAACACCATGGCTTATCACATCCACGAGCCGCTCGGCGTCGTCGGCCAGATCATCCCGTGGAACTTCCCGATCCTGATGGCCGCCTGGAAACTGGCCCCGGCCATCGGTGCCGGCAACTGCGTCGTCCTGAAGCCGGCCGAATCGACCCCGATCTCCATCCTGATCCTGGCCGAACTGATCGCCGACATCCTGCCGGCTGGCGTGCTCAACATCGTCAACGGTTTCGGTCGCGAAGCCGGCATGCCGCTCGCCACCAGCAAGCGCATCGCCAAGATCGCCTTCACCGGCTCGACCTCGACCGGCCGCGTCATCGCCCAGGCCGCCGCCAACAACCTGATTCCGGCCACGCTGGAACTGGGTGGCAAGTCGCCCAACATCTTCTTCGCCGACGTCATGGACAAGGATGACGCCTTCCTCGACAAGGCAATCGAAGGCATGGTGCTGTTCGCCTTCAACCAGGGCGAAGTGTGTACCTGCCCGAGCCGTGCGCTGATCCAGGAATCGATCTACGAGAAGTTCATGGAACGTGCCCTCAAGCGCGTTGCCGCGATCAAGCAAGGCAGCCCGCTCGACACCGACACGATGATGGGTGCCCAGGCTTCGCAGGAACAGATGACCAAGATCATGTCCTATCTGGACATCGGCAAGCAGGAAGGTGCCGAAGTACTGATCGGCGGCGACCGCGCTCACCTCGGCGGCGACATCGAAGGCGGTTACTACATCCAGCCGACGCTGTTCAAGGGCCACAACAAGATGCGCATCTTCCAGGAAGAAATCTTCGGGCCGGTGCTCGCCGTGACCACCTTCAAGGACGAAGCCGAAGCGCTGGCGATCGCCAACGACACCATCTACGGCCTTGGCGCCGGTGTGTGGAGCCGTAACGGCAACGTCGCCTACCGCATGGGTCGCGCCATCCAGGCCGGCCGCGTGTGGACCAACTGCTACCACGCCTACCCGGCACACGCTGCCTTCGGCGGCTACAAGGAATCCGGCATCGGGCGCGAAACCCACAAGGTCATGCTCGACCACTACCAGCAAACCAAGAACCTGCTTGTCTCCTACTCCGAGAACAAGCTGGGCTTCTTCTAACCGTTGTAGCTCCTCCCTGGCCCAGTTGCGGGCAACTCTTCGGGGGCGGGCAACCGCCCCCTTTTTTCAGGAGAAATCATGGTCGACCGCGTCATTGCCACACCCGCCACGCTCGAACTGATCGCCACACTGAAACAAAGCTACGGCCCGGCGCTGATGTTCCACCAGTCCGGTGGCTGTTGCGACAACAGCGCCGCCAACTGCTACCTGCCAACCGACCTGACCATCGGCCCTTACGACGTGCATCTCGGCAACATCGGCGATGTGCCGTTCTACATCAGCGCATCGCAGTACGAATACTGGAAGCACACGCAGCTGATCATCGATGTGATCGACGGCCAGGGCGGCACCTTCTCGCTCGAAGGCAACACCGGCAAAGCCTTTCACACCCGCTCGCGACTGTTTACCGATGATGAATGGGCCGAGTTGCAGGCCGCCGGCCTCGTTTAACCCAAGGATTTTCCATGAACAAAACCAGCCTTACCCTGCTCCCCCTGATCGCTGCCGCCGTCCTGTGCGTCACCAACCCGGTCCGCGCCAGCGAAGAAATCGTCAAGAAAGCCCGCTGCGTTGCCTGTCACACCGTCGATAGCAAGCGTGTCGGCCCGGCCTACAAGGATGTTGCCGCCAAGTACCGTAACGACAGCAGCGCCCCGGGCAAGCTGTTCGACAAGGTACGCGCCGGCGGCAGCGGCAACTGGGGTGAAATCCCGATGCTGCCGCATGGCACCGACAAGATCAGCGATGACGATCTGAAGGCCGCGATCAAATGGGTCTTGTCACTCAGCTGAGCCACGGCGACCAGACGAACAAGTCAAACAAGAAGACCGGGGAGAGCAGCACCCCGACTCGCCAGCCATGCCGCTGACAAACGACAAGGTCGATTGTCCCGGCATGGCTGGACGATCAAATTAGCCGCTCGTGGCGCATTGCAGGTAAAGTTCACGCCCTTCGAATGTTACCGACAAGCCCCGCAATGAAAACCGCAAAACGTCGCACCAATTACCCGGCTCTCTCGATGGCCGCTGAAATCCAGGCTGTGCTGGATGCCGATATCGAACGCCAGGGTTACAGCAACTATCCGCCGGCCATGGAAGCCTGGGCTGAATGGCTCTCGCGCTCGATCGCCTTTGAGCGCAAGCAGGCTACCGGCCGCTGAGCCTCACATGGCGGGCCGGGCTCAGGGTTTGGGCCAGGCTTTTTCAGCCAGTTGTAGCAACTGGTGCAGCGATGGCATGGCCTCCCGCTGCCATGCCGGCAACTTCATCGCCCCCTGCTCCCAAGCCATAGCCTGTTCAGGCGAACCGGTTTCGTAATTCAGCAAGGCTCGCTGCAGTTCATCCCACCCGGTAGCCGCAAGATCGGGGCTGCCGGATGGATCGAGCCTTTCGCCCATCGGCGAAGGCTCGGAACAACGTGCTTTCCGCAGCACGTCTAATTACTGCTCGACGAAAGCCCGTTCAATCACGTAGTCACCCATTTCGCCAATACGGTGCGAAATCTGGAAGCCGAAGCTATCCAGCATGCCGGAAATTTCCTTGAGCATCGCCGGGCTGCCGCAAATCATGCCGCGGTCGGTTTCAGGGTTGAGCGGCTCGATGCCGAGATCCTCGAACAGTTTTCCGGACAGGATCAGATCGGTCTGGCGCCCTTCGTTGCGGAAAGGTTCGCGCGTCACCGTGGGGTAATAGACTAGTTGTTCACGGATCAGGTCGCCCAGGTATTCGTGGTCGCGAAGATCCTGCTCAATGTAGTCGTGATAAGCCAGCTCGCTAGTCCAGCGGACGCCGTGGATCAGGATGACCTGTTCGAAACGCTCATAGGTTTCCGGTTCATGGATCAGGCTCATGAACGGGGCCAGGCCCGTCCCTGTGGCAAACATGAACAAACGCTTGCCCGGCTTGAGGTCGCGCAGCACCAGCGTACCAGTCGGCTTGCGGCTGACCAGGACGGGATCGCCGACCTTGAGGTGTTGCAGACGTGAAGTCAGCGGGCCGTTCTCGACCTTGATGCTGAAAAATTCAAGGTGCTCTTCGTGGCTGGCACTGGCGATGCTGTAGGCACGCGTCAGCGGACGACCATCAACCTCCAGCCCGATCATGACGAATTGGCCACTGGTAAAGCGCAAGCTGGAACCGCGCGTGCAACGGAAGCTGAAAAGGGTGTCGTTCCAGTGGTGAACGGACAGGACTGTTTCGGTGGAATAGGCGCTCATGACAATATTTCAATGAAAGAAAGCAATCAGGGTTGGAAACGGTAGCCAACGCCAATTTCGGTCAGGATGTGGCGAGGCTGAGTGGGGTTGTCTTCGATTTTCTGCCGCAGGTGCCCGACATAAACGCGAAGGTACTGGGGGTTTTCGACCGCCTGCCCGCCCCAGACTTGCGACAGGAGGTGGCGGTGGGTCAGGACGCGGCCGGGATTGGCCGCGAAGAAGGCGAGCAAGCGATATTCGATCTGCGAAAGATGGATCGCCTGGCCATGCCGGGTGACGCTACGATTGACGCAATCAATCGTGTATTCACCGAACAGCAACGTGGCCTGCGGCTCATCGTTGGGCGAGAACTGGCGGCGGCGTAGCAGGGCTCGAACTCGCGCAAGCAATTCGGCAATGCCGAAAGGCTTGGTCAGATAATCATCGGCGCCGGCATCCAGCGCATCGACCTTGCTGCGCTCTTCGCTGCGCGCAGAGAGGATCAGGATGGGGGTGGACGACCATGCCCGGTAATCGCGAATGAATTCGACGCCATCGCGGTCCGGCAACCCCAGGTCGAGGATGACCAGCTGGTGCTTGTGCGTCGCCGCCTGCACTGCTGCGTGGCTGGCGCTTCCGGCCTGGCGCACATGGAATCCTTCGCTCTCCAGTGCCATGGCCACGGCTTCTCGGATTTGCTGTTCGTCCTCGACGATCAGGATGGTTTCCATTTCGCTCATTCCCTGTCGTCCATTTCATCAAAAACGGGAGGATTCCCGAGCGGCAGCTGAATCTGGAAACAACTTCCCCTGCCGTTCCGGTTACGTGCCGAAATCCTGCCGCCATGCGCTTCGACAATGGTCTTGGCAATCGAAAGCCCCAAACCGACGCCCGGCACTTCGGACTCGACCTTGCCGCGCTGGAAGACTTCGAACAACGCTTCCCGTCGACTCAAATCGATGCCCGAGCCGTGGTCGCAGACGTTGATCTCGATATGCTCATCGCTGCGTTTGACCCCTATTTCGATCTCGGCGTGGTCCGGTGAATACTTGATTGCGTTCTCGACCAGATTCCACAAAACGCGCTCAATGAGCACCGCATCGATATTCACCGGCGGCAGGTCCGGCTCCATGCTCACCCGGATTTTCCGGCTGGGCCACTGAAACTCCGCCTGTTGCAGGGTCGCCCCAAGCACCTCTTCAATCGGTTGCCAGTCGGAATTGAGCTCGAATTTGCCGGCACTGAGCTTGGCCATATCGAGCAGATTGGTCATCTGCTGGCTGATCGACAGTGCCTGATTGCGGATCGCTTCGAGCAAGGGCTTCTGGCGTTCGACCGGGGCTTTACCGAGGGCAAGCGCTTCAGCCATGCCGACCAGCGCGGTCAGCGGCGTGCGCAAATCATGCGACAAGGCCGAAAGTATCGAGCTGCGCAATGCCTCGGCCGCGTGCTTGATTTCGGTTTCGCGCGCCTTGGCGGCAAAGAACGATCGCTCCATCGCAACGGCGATAACCGATGCCACCGTTTCAATATATTCGACGGCTTGTTCCGAACCGAGCACCTGGGCCTCGACCTCCAGACCCAATACACCCTGAACCCCACTTGCTGCGGTCAACGGCATCACGGCATAAAAATGCCCGGCCCCGAGCGGACGTGAAAGCAGCTGGCCATAATCCACGCACTTTTTCAACAAAGCCGGAGTCACCGGGTCTTCCGCAGCCTCGAATTCGTCCGGCAAAAACACCCTGACCTGCCGTGCCAGGCGGGCATCGATAAAAAACCGGCCAGCCAGCGCAATGACCGAATCCGGTGTCGTCGCACTGGCCAACGCCTGGGACAACTCGTAGAGCTTGGTGCTCTCCGTGGACTTCTGATCGGCGTAATCGGCGTGCCGCTTCAAGCGCGACGTCAGGTGGCCAACCATCAAGGCAACACCCAGCATGATGACGGTTGCCAGCAAATATTGGGCTTCGGTGATCGCCAGCGAGAAATGCGGCGGGACAAAAAAGTAGGCGTAGCACAACGAGCTGAACAGTGCGCTGAGTACCGCGGGCCCGCGGCCGTAAGTGACCGCCACCAGCACGACGGCCAGAACGTAGAGCAGTGCCACGTTCGACAGATCGACGAGATTGTGCAGGGGGCTGAGCAACAGGCTGCCGAGTGCCGTTCCCAGAACGGCCCACGAATAGCCCACTGCCGGCATCCATTGCTTGATGTTGCGCATAACCCGGAATGCTATGAAACCGGGTATAAAAATGCTATCAAAACCGTGAGCACCCAGCCCTGGGAAATCAACTTACCCGAAAACCTGCCTGGCCGTTTTCGAGTTTTTGGAGAGGTCGACCGCAGTAAGCGTCCAGTAGCGAGACCGCCATTCAGCGCCCCTGCGCCAGATAGAGCGCCACCGCGATCACCCCGGCGGCCAGCAGGCCACTCCACAGCACGATGCCAATCGCCACGCCCCAGCCGGCGATGCAGGGCAGCAGGGCCAGGCCGAGCAGCACCCTGCCGGCGCCGCGCCACCAGTGCAGCACACCGGCCGCCGGCGGATGCCGGAAGACTTCCTGGAAATGCCTCGCCATGCCGAGCGCCAGACCGGCCATGCCGGCGACGATCAGCAACAAGGCCAGCACAAACAGCAGCATCATCGCTCGGTCTCCCATCCGAAAAAGCGCCAGCCGATCATCAGCAACAAGCCGCCGAGCAGCACGGCGGCCAGATCGAAGCCCTGGCGCATGACATCCGGCCCACCGCCGGTGAACTGGTCAAGCGGCAGGATCAGCACAGCGAGCAGGCCGGCCAGCATGAACTGCTCGCACCACGCCGCCCGGCCGCGCCAGCCGGCATGGGCCAGCGCCGCAATCCAGACGGCGAAAAAGGCGGCCACTTCGTAGCCGGCCCGGCCATCCAGCGCCACCGGCAGCAGCCGGTTGCTCCAGAAATAGCCGAGACAGGCGAGCAGGCCGCCGCTGACCGAGGCGATACCGAATGCTTCCAGCCAGCGCTGGCTGGGCTCGGCGCCATGCCGCTGGCGGCGCTTGCGCAGGAAAAGTACGGTGCCGGCCGCCATCATCGCCGCGCCGAGCAGGCCGGAAACGAAATACAGCCAGCGCAGCGCCGAGCCACCGAAATGCACGACATGCAGGCCGACCTGCGCCCGGTAGGCGTAGGCCATCGGGTTCCAGTCCACCTGCTTGCCGAACACTTCTCCGCTCACCGCATCGAAGGTGACATGGTCGGCCACCGCCGACAGCCGGTCATTGACATGGCGATAAGCTTGGACCAGGCCGTTGCGGTCGGCGGGGTTGCGGATCAGCAGGTTGCTGATCGTGCCCGCCCCCAGTTCGCGCTCGGCGGCAGCAAGGTGTTCGGCCAACGGCCGCAACCGGCCCGCTTCGCCGCTCGCCTTGCGCTCGAAGGATTTCAGCACCTCGGCCCGGTTGGCGCGCGGCTTGCCCTCGTAGAGCGCGTAGGTGGCGGCCGGCATGAAGGCTTCGGCGAGGATGACAACGCCGGTGTAGGTGATCATCAGCAGGAAGGGCAAGGTCGCGACACCGACCAGGTTATGGACGTCGAGCCAGGCCCGGCGGCGGTTGGCGCGCGGCCGCAGGGTGAAGAAGTCGCGCAGGATGCGGTGATGGATCAGCACACCGGAAACCAGCGCCGCCAGCATGAAGATGCCGATGGCGCCGACAATCCACTTGCCCGACGTGTCGAGCAGCAACTCGGCGTGCAGGTCGGTGAACAAATGGCCGCCCTTGGTGGCCCGGATCTGCAGCGGCTGGCCGCTGACCGCATCGAGGGTTTCTTCCTGCAGGGCGCGCGGGTTCTTGCCCCAGCCAATGCCAATGCTCGGCGCCCGCTCGTTGGGCAGGCGCAGCCGCCAGACGGCGGCGTCGGCCCCGACCTCGCGCAGGCGGGCCTCGCCGAGCATGGCTGCGGTCGACTGCGAAAAATCGGCAAATTTCACTTCCGGCCGCATCCAGTGGCTGATTTCCGGCTCGAAGACAGCCAGGCTGCCGGCGACGAAAATCGGCACCAACAACCACGAAAAGACCATGCCGCCCCAGGCATGCAGCCCGAGCAGCGCCTTGCCGAGCGCATTCATGCCAGCCCCCCGAACAAGGCAATGGCGGCCGCCCAGAGCAGCGGCCAGCCCAGCGCCCGCCAGACCGACCGGCTGACGAAGGCCCAGAGCAGGACGCCGACAAAAGGCAGCGGCGCCAACTGGCCGGTCAGGTACCAGACGGTGGCCTTTTCATAAGGCAGCCAGCGGCACAACGAGTAGAAAATCGCCCAGCACAGGGCGTAGCCGCCGAACGCGGCGGCCAGGATGCGCAGGCACAGGCGAGCCGTGTCAGCGGAAAGTAAAGACATGGAAATACCCATTAAGCGTGCCGAAAAATGCAAAAGCCCCCGGCTGCAAAGCCGGAGGCTGTCACTATTGGAAAGGGTCAGAACTTCCAGCTCAGGTCGAGGCGAACGTCGCGGCCCGGTTCGGCATAGCCGTAATAAACCGTGCTGCCGGTGTTGCTCAGGTAAGCGTAGGTCCCCTGATCGTAGTAGAACTTGTCGAACAGGTTGCGCACGCTGAAGGTGACACGCATACGGTCCTTGCCGAGCGGCAGCCAGTTGGCGTAGATGTCATGCACCGCGTAGCCGTCCTTCGACTTTTCGACCTTCGTCAAATCGGTGTACTTGTGCTCCTCGACCAGGCGGCTGGTCCAGCCAAGATCGAGATTCCACGCCGCAATGTCGTAGCCGGCATTGAAACTCCAGCTACGGCCGGTCGATACGCCGAGGCCATCGTTGGTTTCGCTGAGGTCGTAGCCATTCAGCTTGGGCTTGGCATGGGCCACACTGGCACCGACGCGGAAGGCACCACTGCGCCAGCCACCGCCCAGTTCGTAACCCTTCGAGACCATATCGCCGACATTGGTGATGTAGGTGCCGGTACCGGTCGTGATGAAGTCCTCGATGTTTAGTCGGAAGATGGAACCCTTCAGGCTCCACGGGCCGCTACCGTAGTTGAAACCAAGCTCGTAGTTGCTGGCCTTTTCTTCCTTTAGGTTCGGATCGTTCTTCCAGGTCGTGCTATCGATGAAGAAAGCCTCCTTCAACCCGGCCCCGCGCATCGTTCGCGATGCGGCAGCGCGGAAACTGAGTGCGTCGGTGGCCAGCCAGGTCAAACTGCCACTGGGACTCAGGCCATTGCTGGAGAGATTCTGATTGTGGTTATCGGTGTAGCTGTACCAGTCGTAACGGGCGCCTGCGCCGATGATGAAGCGATCGGCAAGCGGCATGTCCCCCTCGACGAACAGACCGCTGACACCGCTTTTCTCGTTGCCGGTACTGGTCTTGTCAACCGGTCGTGAATTAATCGCGTGCGACTCGAAGCGATGATGATTCAAGCCGTAACGGAAGGTCGCCCCACCCAGTTTCGAAGTCAGCAACAGATTGGCACCCTGCGCATCGATCTGCTCGCCCCAGGTGTAACCAGCCGGTTTGTTGAAGCGTGTTTGCGTTGTCGGCGTTGTCCGCTCGACCGTCATTTTGTCCGAGAAAACATTCAATTCGACAGCCGGTGCGCTACCACTGCCATCGTAGCGATAGGTTGCCGTCAGCGTATCGCGCTCGCTTTTTTGCGGCATTGCCGGGCCATTATTGGCCCCCAGCCCCCACATGTTCGGTCGCAGGAAACGAACGCCTTCATCCTGCACGGCCTGGTAGCCCACCGCCAGGCTATGCCCCGGCGCCATCCGCCAGTTGAATTTGGCCAAGCCACTCTTTTGCGTCGAGCCACTGTTGACCTGCGTCTTGCCGTTGCCGTCCTTGTAATCATCGGTATTGTTTTGATTGCCGGAGAGCAGGAAATCAAAATCATCGCCGGCCAGACCATACACCGAAGCACCGAAACGTTCACCGTTGTTCGACGAAACACCGCCACGGACGATGCCGCCCAGCTTCTGGTCCGGGCGCAGCAGATCGCGGCCATCCTTGGTCGTCATGCGCAGCGAACCGGCCAGCGCGCCCGGCCCGGCACTGGCCGCCGAGCTGCCCCGATCCAGTTCGACCTGCTTGACCAGATCCGGATCGATCATCAAGCGCGATTGGTGATGAAAAGCCCGGCCAGTTTGTGGCGCACCGTCGAGCGTCGTGCTCAACATCGTGTCTTCGACACCGCGAACATAGACTTTCTGGGCAATCGCCGGTCCACCACCCACGGTGACACCCGGCTCATCCTGCAGGACTTCACGCAAATTACGGGCGGCCCGCTTGACGATAGCGTCGCTCAGGATCACTGAAGTTGCCTCCGGGACCATTTTTTCACTCACCACCATCGGGGCCAGCGTCTGCTCGTCGGCCGCCAATGCCGATAGTGAAAAAATCCCCAACAAGGCCAGTGCGACCGGCTTGATACGCGATACATCATTTCCTACTGACTGCATGCAGAACCCCTCTGAAAAGCAAACGCCGATAAATACCCATCGGTCAATTGCGAATAGTTTTCATTTGTAACAAAGGGCGCTAGTATCGCAAAAACCTTCAAATCATTTGTTTGCGAGAACAACAAAGATGTTTGCCGCCAAGAAAATTTACCCGCCTCCATTCAATCCAGGACAGCCGGCCTCATTGCCATCAAGCGCGGTGATTGATCTGGTCGCGCTGAGCCAACGCATCGGTCGAGGCCATCAGGCGGAGAGCAAGGTACAAGCAGCCGACGCAGCCGTACTTGAAGGCAGCTTCTCCCTTGACCGGCTACGCGAGGGGTTTTTTCTGCATTGCACGAATGTCACCCATCTGCACGACATGACGGTCCACTTTCCATTACTCCAGCCCGGAATCAAGGTGCTGCTCAAACTGGAAGGGAATGCCGAAGTCAGTTTCGGCGGCACACCGCTGCCGCTCGATGCCGGCCAAGGCAGCAGCGCAACACCGCGCGGCGCTATCGTCACACTGAGCCAAGCTGAGGATTTCAAACGATGCAGCCGGGCCGGCACTCGCGAGCGCATGGTCGTCATCACGTTGACCGCCGACTGGTTTGCCTCAGCCGGGATTGATCCGGAACCGTTCAAACCTCATTTGTCGATCCGCAGCTGGCAGCCTTCGGCCCGTGCCATCGGGATTGCCGAACAATTGGTTCGGCCAAGTTCATTTACCGGTCCAATGCACGCTCTTTACCAGGAAAGCCGCGCCCTCGAACTGGTTGCCGAGGCCCTCGCCCAGGCCGACAGCCAGCCACGAGAAGCTCCAGCCGGGCTACGCCCGGGTGAATACCAGAGGATCTGCCGCCTGCAGCAATTTCTTGATAGCGGAGCGGCCAACCATCTTGATCTGACAGCCATCGCCCAGGAAATGGGCTGCAATCCGAATACGCTGCAGCAGCAGTTTCGTCTGGCCTTTGGCCAGACCATCTTCGACTACCGGCGCCAACGCCGGCTCCAACACGCGGCTGCCGAATTGCAGCAAAGCGGCATCAGTGTTGCCCGCGCCGCCGAAATTGCCGGCTACAGCAGCCAGGCCAATTTTTCGACAGCCTTCCGGCGCCATTTCGGTGTCGCCCCAAAACAAGTGCGCCTGAAAATCTAGTGGCGCACTTGGTGTCCTGGGTCAGCGGAACAATCGCTCCAGGCTGGAGCAGGTGTTCATTTATGGAACAGTTTTTCGGGCAGCATGCGCGCCAGCGTTCCGTCGCGCATTAGCGCATGTTTGATTGCCCCGGCAATATGCAGTGCGATCAAGCCGGCCATTGACCAGACGAGAACCAGGTGCAGTTGCTTGAAAACGCCATTCAGCACTTCGTCCTGCCAGAACAGCCGCGGCGTTTCGATGCCGAAAAACTTGATCGCATAAGGCGTAAAGGATGAGGCCAGATAGCCGGCCAGCGGCGCAAGCAACAGACAGGCATAGAGTGCGTGGTGCGTCGCTGTCGCCAGATAGGCTTCACGCCCCTGAGCCAGCGCCGGCGGCGGTGGATTGCGCCGACGCCAGAAAAGACGCACGGCGAGCACCAGCAAGGCCAGCAAGCCAAGCGACTTGTGCAAGCCATACGCCGCGCTGCGTTCTGCCCCCTTGGGCAGATCGGTCATCGTCCAGCCCAGCCACAGCAACCAGGCAATCAGGATCGCCTGCGCCCAATGCAGCGCCATGGCCTGCCAGCTATAACGTTGGATACTCATTGGATAGTCACTCCCCAGGGCAATTCGCCAACCTCGACATCCCGCAAGCGGGTGAAGCTGGCGGTATCGATGACCGACAGGCTGTTCGACCGCCCGTTGGCGACATACAGTTTGCTGCCATCCGGCGTCAGCGCCATATTCCATGGCCGTTTGCCAACTTCCACCGTGGCCACCACTGCATTGCTCGCCACATCGATCGCCATCACGCTGGGGTCGCGCCCATTCGAAACGAAAATCCGCTTTCCATCGGGGTGGACCGCGACACCGTTGGGATATTGGCCGGCGACGATTTCAGCCAGCACACGCCGTTCGGCAACATCGATCACATAGACCTTGCCGGCCAGTTCGCTGGCGACATAGGCCCGACGCCCATCGGGCAGGAAAGCGATGCCCCGCGGCCGTTTGCCAACCGCGATGCTGGCCACCTGACGCCGCGCCGCGACATCGATTACATCGACCTGCTCCGCCTCTTCGGCACTGACGTAGAGCCAGCGGCCATCCGGGCTGAACACGGCATGCTCCGGATTTTTTCCCTGCACCTTGATGCGCGCCATTTCCTTGCCCTGCGGTGCGCTCAGCAAGACAACGCTGTTATCGTCCTCGACCGCCACGGCGAGCAGTTTGCCGTCGCTTGAAAGACTGACGCCTTCGGGCGAATCGCCGACCCGAACCGTGCGTTCCAGCTGGCCGGAACGCTTGTCGACAATCAGCAGACTGCCGGTCTTGCCGTCCGTCAGGTAGAGCCGCTGCGCATCGCCGGCAATACCGCGCGGTCGCTGGCCGATGGGAATATCACGCAGACGCTGGTCATCAGCCGTATCGATCAGGCTGATGCTGGCCGATTTTTCATTCGGCACATAAGCCAGCGGACCGGCCTGCACCGCAGAGCAAAAGACCAGCAGCCAGACGGCCACGGGAAGCAAACGATGAGTCATGGCAACCTCAGGCAGGCAGATGGGAAATGCCGTGGCGCTTGAAAATCGCCGCCACAGTACCGTTGCGCTTCAATTCGGCCAGTGCGCCGCCGACAGCCTCGGCCAGCGCCTGCTCTTCAGCCTTGACCGCCATGCCGAGCGGCCAGCCTTCGATCTTCAACTCGGCCATCTTCGGCGTTTCAAGTACCAGCCGGGAATTGTCTTTCAGCGCCCCTTCCAATTCGCCGCGCGGGGCGAGAACCGCCGCCACCTGTCCAGCCGCCAGCGCTTTCGCCGCCTCGCCGACATTGCTGAAATGCACCACGTTTTCACGCAAACGGCCGTTCAGCACGCTGAGCAGGAAAGAATCGGCCAACGATGCCGTTTCAACCCCGATTTTCTCGCGGGTAAACACTTCCAGCGCCATCGCCGCCGAACCGGACAGCACCTGAATGCGCCCCGGATCGCGTGCCAGCGCCAGCGTTTCGCGGTGATACGCGCCAAAAATGCGGACCTTGTCGTTGGCTTTGGCCAGATGCTCGTCGACCGGCACATGCATCATCACATCGGCCGGCTGGGTACCGAGGTAATGCCCCTTCCAGACCATATTGCGCAGGTCGTCGTTCATGTCCTCATCGGCATTGAAGCCGACGATTTCCGGTGCCAGGCCCAGCTTTTCAGCGATGGCCCGGGCGATATCGGCATCGATCCCCTTGCCGCCGGCCTGACCGTAAGGCGGGAAATCGTTATAGATGGCGACCCGCAGCCGACCGCGCTGACGTATCGTTTCGAGGCCATCGGCGCGGGCCGGAACGGCAGCGGCGATGGGCAAGGCGGCCAGCGCCTTGAGCCAGAGGCGGCGATCAGTCTTCATGGACAGTTTCCAGCCAGGTACGAATCGCCCACATGGCCTCCTGGCTCAGCGTGCCTTCGAACGGCGGCATGTAGACACGACCGTCGCGCACCGCGCCCTTGCGGATACGCTGCAGGAAAACTTCATCGCCCTCATCACCGAGTGGCAGGAAACGCAGATCCGGCGCAATACCACCGGAAATGGCGCCGAGACCGTGGCAACGGGCACAATTCTGGTTGAATGCGGAGTCGCCGATACGAATCGCCGTTTTGTCCTTGCGGTACGGATTGCTCGCCAGGAAATCAGCACCCAGATTCTTCAGGCCGGTCGTATCGACCGCCTGCGGCACCACATCACCGTGGGCAAAAACCTGGGGCGCCGCCGCGCCGATAGCCAGAACAACGGCCAGGGCCGCGAAATGTCGCAAATTCTTTTTCACAATGTCTCCTTTATTAATGACTGGGAAGCTCCCCTGT
The DNA here is from genome assembly GCF_016864195.1 of Dechloromonas sp. TW-R-39-2. Classification (NCBI taxonomy): domain Bacteria; kingdom Pseudomonadati; phylum Pseudomonadota; class Betaproteobacteria; order Rhodocyclales; family Azonexaceae; genus Dechloromonas; species Dechloromonas sp. TW-R-39-2. The sequence goes on along the minus strand of NZ_CP045202.1, from coordinate 1,671,301 downwards.
ACCGGGCAGTCTGCAAGGCCTGTGCCAGGTCGCTAAAAAAGTCATCAATTCGCTGCCGAGGAACGAAACTGGGACAAGATGGTCAGAACAGCGCATTTGAAACAAGGCTTGGCACGTCAATTGCTGTACTGTTGTTGAACAGCTTTGAGCACATTGCTGACAAAATAGTCAGGTGCATCGTTATGAAACAAAAAATACAAAAAGCAGACTTTGGGACACCGGAGGAGAGATGGGACAAGTACAACTTCCGGCCGAGACGCATGATTTGCGACTGCGTCAGGCCAGGCAGCTATTTTTCGAACAGGGCAGCGTGCCCGACGGGCTGGTCACGCAACAAATCGTCCGTTCGTGGGAACGTTGCCGACGCTTCGGCCTGACCGAAAACAATGCCCTGCCGATTGTCGAAGCACTCGACCGGATGGCCCTGAAAACCGAACAGGATCGCAACCGCTACCTGTTGCAACAGGGTCGGCCGATCATGGAGCATGTTTTCGAGCACATCCGTGAATCCGGCAGCATGGTCATCCTGGCCGACGCCAACGGGCTGCTCCTGGAAACCGTCGGCGATGCCGAGTTTCTCGACCGGGCCGACCGTGTGGCGCTGGCCGCTGGTGCGTCGTGGGATGAAAACCAGCGCGGCACCAACGCCATCGGCACGACATTGCTCGAAGAAACGCCGATTGAAGTACTGGGCGGCGAACACTTCCTTGAAAGCAATGGTTTCCTGACCTGCTGCGCCAGCCCGATCTTCGGGCCGGACGGCCGGCTGATCGGCGTCCTCGACATTTCCGGCGATTACCGCGCCCCACAGCGCCATACGCTGGGCCTGGTCCGGCTGTCTTCGCTGATTGTCGAAAAACGCCTGTTCGAATCGATCCACGCCCGCGACATCATCGTCTGCTTCCACGAACGGGCCGATTACCTCGGCAGCCCGAAAGAAGGCCTGGCCGCCGTTTCACCGGATGGCCAGGTGCTGGCGATCAACCGCAACGGCACCGATATCCTCGGCATCCGCCAGGTCGACGCCGTGCGCCGCGATTTCTCAATGGTTTTCGAGAGCAACCTGTCGGCACTGGTCGACCGCTTGCGCAACCACCCGCAGGCCAGTTGCGAAATCAAGGTCAATGGCCGCGCTCTGCACCTCCAATTGCGCGGCCAGTTGCCGCCACAGACGGTGGCCGGCCGGGTCTACGACGAAGCGCCGGCGATACGCCCTCCCCGGCGCGCCGAGACCGTTGCTCCGCCGAAGCTCACGCTCGACACCCTGAACACCGGCGATACCCGCCTGCAGGCTGCAATCGATCGTTCGCGGCGCATCCTCGGCCGCGACATTCCGATTCTGATTCAAGGCGAATCGGGTGCCGGCAAGGAAATGTTCGCCAAGGCCTTTCACAACAGCGGTCCGCGCCAGAGCGAGCCGTTTGTCGCACTCAACTGCGCCTCGATTCCGGAAACCCTGATCGAATCGGAACTCTTCGGTTACCAGGGCGGCGCTTTCACCGGCGCCCGCAAGGAAGGCGCACCGGGCAAGATCCAGCAGGCCCACGGCGGCACCCTCTTCCTCGACGAAATCGGCGACATGCCGCTCAATCTGCAAGCCCGGCTGCTGCGCGTGCTGCAGGAACGCTGTGTCACGCCGCTTGGCAGCACGCGCTCGATCCAGGTCGACATCTCGCTGGTCTGCGCCACGCACCGCAAGCTGCGCGAAGAAGTCGCCCGCGGCACTTTCCGCGAAGACCTGTACTACCGGCTGAACGGCATGTGCGTCACGCTGCCGGCCCTGCGCGAACGAACCGACATTCGCCAGATGGTCAGCAAGATTGCCGCTGCCGAATGTAGCGGCCGGGCGCCGGTCAAGTTCTCCGAAGACGCCCTGCGGGCTATCGAGCAATACACCTGGCCGGGCAACATCCGCCAGTTGTTCAACGTTATCCGGGTCGGCATTGCCTTGCTCGACGACGACGAAATCCTGATCACCCCCAGCCATTTGCCGGAGGAATTGTTCGAGCAGGAATACAGCAAGCCAAGCCCGGCAGCTTCAGTCAGCCAACCCAGTCCGACCGCCCCGGTCGAGCAAGGCGCAGGCAGTCTTGAAGAAATCGGCCGCCTCGCTGCGCAACGTACCCTCGAAGCAGCCGGCGGCAACATCTCCGCGGCGGCCCGGCAACTGGGGATCAGCCGCAACACCCTGTATCGCAAGCTCGGCCGGCTTTAACCCGGCTCACGGGAGGCGCAGCGAAGCAACCGGACAAGCGGCTTCGCTGCTGCCCTGCGTTTACAGCGGGGCCAGCCCGTGACGCTGGCGCGCCCGGTTGCAGGCGGCGTGCTCGACATCGAATTCGCGGCAAGGCGACGGTCGACCGTGGTAAATGGTGCAATTCACCTGCTGGCCGATTTCGCCGGCCAGTGCGACGCAGCGCGGGGCGGCGCTATCGGTGCCGCACATGCGGACCATGTTCGGCGTCAGCCTGACAGTCATGTCGACGGGAACGCCGCCATCCCATGCGAAATTGCCACCGGCCAGTTCAGCCGGATGAAAATCGACGCGAAACGCGGCGCAGCAGGCGCCACAGCTCTGGCAAACACTCATTTCAGCGAAACCCGGCAGCGCCATAGTTCGTGACCGGAAGCGAGATATTTTTTCTCGAACGGCGTCATCGGGTCAGCCGTCTGCCACGGCTCGGCGACGACCGGCTGGCCGGTCAGCTGGGTCAGCGCCAAGGCCATTTCCTCGATATAGATGTGCCAGTTGCTGCGGCACTCGATTTCGCCGCCCAGCTCGCGCCAGACGGGAAAAACGGCATGGCCCTGCCAGCGCCGGGCGAGATGCCCGATTTTCGGCCAGGGGTTGGGATAAAGATTGTAGTGGCGCGCCAGACGCACGCCGCTCTCGGCCAGAAGACGCCAGAAATCGACCAGATCAGCCCGGATCAGCACGGCATTGGCCGGCATCGGCAGCGGTTTGCCGCGACTGATGCGGTCGACCGACTGATCGACGCCAAAAACAAAATGATCGGGATAAGTCTCGGCAATGCGTTGCGTACTCCAGCCGACACCGCAACCGGCATCGAGGATCAGCGGCGCATCCGGCCGCCAGGCATCACGTGCCGCCATCGCCGCAGCGTAGGCTGCGCGGTTGTAGTCGAGTATCGGCTTGCGAAACGGGTGCGCCATATGGCGGGCGAGCAGCGCTTCGAGATCGCGGTGCGGGCCTTCCTGGGCGCTGCTGATGAAGCGCGAGTTGCCTGTGCTTTCCGGGTTCATCCGAGCTGCGGCCTTTCCTTTAAAACACCGGCCGCGAGCAGCGCCGTATCGATATCGCCAGCCTCCTTGATCGGGCGCAGCACGTCGTACAACGCACCGGCTTCAGGATAATTGCGCCGGAGCAGCGCCAGCCACTGCTTGATCCGCCCGCCGGCATGGCCCGGCACGACTTTCTGGCGTACGCCGAGCCAGTAGGCGGCGACGCCGGGCTGGACTTCTTCCCAGCCGCCAACCTGATCGCCGCGCACACGCCGGGCCAGCAAGGGGTCGGCAATCGCCCCGCGCCCGATCATGATGTCCTGGCAACCGGTCGCCACCTGGCAATTGCGAAAATCCTCGACGGTCCACACCTCACCGTTGGCAATCAGCGGAATACCGATCGCGTTGCGCACGGTATCGATCCATTCCCAACGCGCCGGCGGCCGATAGCCGTCAACCTTGGTCCGGCCATGTACGATCAGTTCGTCGATGCCGCCGGCTTCGAGCGCCTGGGCGCATTCGACGGCCTTGCTGGTGTCGTTGATGCCGAGCCGCATTTTGGCCGTAAACGGGATGTCGACCGGGACAACCGCCCGCACCGCGCAAACAATGGCATGGAGCAGCTCCGGCTCGCCCAGCAAGGCGGCGCCGCCGCGATGCCGATTGACCGTCGGCGCCGGGCAGCCGAAATTGATATCGATCCCGGCCGGATTGAGCGTCACCAGACGGGCAGCATTCGCCGCCATGAAGTGCGGATCGGAGCCAAGCAACTGGACGCGCATCGGCGTCCCGGCCTGGGTCTTGCCGTCGTTGAGCAGTTCCGGACAAATCCGCTGGTAGGTCTTGACCGGCAGCAGGCTGTTGGAAACCCGGACAAATTCGCAGATGCCCCAGTCGTAGCCCCCGATATCGGTCAGCACGCCGCGCAGCAGATTGTCGGCGAGCCCCTCCATCGGGGCGAGAATAATACGGGACATGAAAGGTAATCCGGGCAAGGCGCTGAAGAGTCGCGCATTATAATCCGCCCCATGCTGCGCTTAGTCCTCGATACCAACGTCGTCCTCGATCTCTTCCATTGGGCCAACCTCGATGCCGTGCCGATCATGGCCGCGCTGGAGGCCGGCCGGATCGAATGCTTCGCCGACGAGCGAACGCTCGACGAACTCCAGCGGGTGCTGACCTACCCGCAACTCAAATTGACGCCGGAAATGATCGTCGAGCGTTATCAACGCTACAGCGCGCTGATCAAGCTTGTCCCACCCGGCGAAGCCCCACCACTGCCGCGCTGCAAGGACCGCGACGACCAGAAGTTCCTCGAACTCACCGCCCGCTGCGGTGCCGACATCCTGGTCAGCAAGGACAAAGCGCTGCTCCGCTTGCGCGGCCGGACCAAGCTGGGCTTTCAGATCATGAAACCGGATGCAGCCTCGGCCTGCCTGACGGCCTGAGAATCCGGATGGACGCTTGTCCGCACTGTGCCGCACAAAGTATCAGCCTCCGCGCAAAAATCAGCGCTGACCCGGCCAGCCCAGCCCGCTGCCCGGCTTGCCAGGGCAACAGCTACGTGGCCAACAAGGTCTCGACCAGCATCAGCGTCGGCATCGTCTTGCTCGGCTGCACCTGGGGCCTGGTCGCCGCGCTGACCAACTCCCCGCTACCGCTTTACGCCATCATCCCAAGCATAGCCTGGTTCTTTTTCCGCACCTGGCGAAGCGCCGAACTGCTGCCCATCGATGCCGACACAGTGGAAAAGCATCGACGCACACGCCAAACGGTGACGTTACTCGCCTTCCTGCTCAGTTTTTTCATGTAAAAAAGTCCGCACGCAGCGGACTTTTTTACAACAGCAAAACAACTGCCGATTTATCGCCAGGCATCCACCAGTTCGCTGACACTTGCCGACTGCACTTCGCTACGCTGGGCCAACCATTCGCGAACGGCAGTACGGTCTTCCTCACTGGCGTCGGCGCGTGTATCGCGACAAACGAAACCATACGAGAAGCTGCCGCCGTACATCAGCTTGCGCACTTCGATGACCTGACCGACAAATGCATCAAGGAAAGCATCCTGGGCGGCATCAGACAAGCCCTCGACAAACTGGATTTCGACCGTAAAGCCGAGTTCCTTATATTCCCCAATATGGAGCTTCTTGCGCTGGCGGTGGTTATGGCGTGTGGTCATGGAAATTCCTGGACTGTGCTGCGAGGAAACAGCAAACGGTGCGGCAATGATGGAAATAAAAAAACCCGCCAAGTGCGGGTTTGATAACGCGGTCGGAGGTGACCGATTTCCAAATGGTGCCTGGGCGGGCATCGAACAAACCCAGGAAATCATTGTGGTTCAAGCGTTTCAATTTTTACAAAATCCCGTATACCCCTATTTGTACCCCCTAACTGTTGCAGCAAGGAATTTGTGTGGAGCACAGGGCAAACTATAGCAGAGGCTGGCACATCGAAAAACCAGGGTTTGATCTACACACAAGTGCGCTGCTCAGGCAGCGCACTTGTGTGTAGATTGCGTAGGAACTGTCTGCTCGTTGGTGTGGCGCTCAGTGGAATGCTGTAGTCTCCTGGCATTTTACTGCGACCTGACGTCTCTACTCTACTAAACGGTTTCCCGTCAGCCCACCGTTCGGCGATGGTTGCATGGTAGCTTTGCCCGATATCTACTCTATTGCTAGCGACAACAGGCAGCTGCTCGGCCTGAACGGTCATTCGAGGAATGCCGCCTGTACGACCGCAGTTAACATTGAACCGGCCACTGACTGAACTATTTCCCCGGATAGCTGCTTTCATTGTTAGCCAATGAGTGCTGCGTGCCCATACCTGACCGTGGGCAGCTAAACAGTATCAGGCGGTAAACCCCATAGTCGTTTTTCCCTGATCGCCAGCGTGGTCATTCCGACAAAGATTATGTCGATCACCGTGAAGACAACGTATCTGAAGCTAGTAGAAAGCATCGCCGAGAAAATCGAGAAACCCATTGAGCACGGCAAACGGCAAGACCAAGGTGTTGATGGGGATCAGGTGGTCCCTCAGGAATGCGGATGTTTTCGTGAACATGTTGCCCCGGATTGGTTGGCAGATTTTGATTTATGCACGGCAAACCGGATTGTTGATGGCGTAAAACAAGGCTAATAAAAATGGCGAGGGGTTCGGAACCTCTTTCCCTGCGTTGGCTAGCGCCCCTTGCTGAGGTCGGCTGTCACTTTCAGGAACATCGATTGGTATTCGCGGATCGCCTTGTCCGACAAATCTGTGGCTGCTTGCGGCGAACCCGGGCGATCTTCATCCACTCCATAAAGGATTCCGTGGCGCATCTTGCCGGAGCCTTTGATCGAATCGATGGCATAAAGCAGCGCCTTGTCACCAACCGAGCAGGACGAGAAGAAGGCCGCGCCTTGCGCTGTTTGAATCAAAACAGCTTTTTCCGGAATCGATTCGGCCGTCAGCTTCTCCTTGTCCTTGCAGGTCGTTTCGCGGAAGGTTTTCAGCAGGCGAGATCCGAACTCCACGTCCGAATCCATCTTGTCCGAAGAGACCACCAGCATCCGCGCGCGTTTTCCGCTTTGATCGTCGGACGGTGCCAACTGGAACATGCCTTGGCCCTCGCTCGACAGAACAACCCACGAACCCTTCACCTCCAGCGCATCGCCACCGGCCAGAGGAAACACGCTCGTCACTTTCCCCGGCTTCAAATGGTCCGGCATCGGCACCAGATTCATCCGTTCAAGCGGGGTCACCGCTTCCTGCGCCTGTTCGGCCTGGACGGGTTGCTTTGGTTCTTTTTCAAGCGTCTCCTGAGCAGCGAAAGTTCCGCCGCTCAGGCAGGCGCAGGCTACAGCCAGCAGGATGGATTTCTTCATTGTGTTTTTCCTCGGTTCATAGGGGCTGCCCCCATTTGCTCCATCTCCGACAAGAAAACGGCGTTCCGAGTTTGCTTGCTCGCTTTTGGCAGAAAACCGGTATCGGCAAGACAGAGTTGTTTCATCGATTTCATCAGTTTCGTGGTCGCTATGACAATGGCCCTATTTTCACAAATTCCGCTTAATGACGGTTAATTATGCAGAGTTTCCCAAGTATGTTAATAGAGGCCTCTCCCCCCTTTTTGTTCACTGTTCATGTGGTTTCCGTTGAGCGTTCGATCGGCGAATTCCAACGCGCGGTGGCCAGCTCCCGGCTTCGGCAATGCGGACCGATGGTGCCACATCGTGGGCAGCAAACCGCCCAGCGGCCCTGATCGATCTCGATGTCGCCTATCTGGTCGGAGCTGCAAAACGGACAATGCTTCAAGGTTTCGCTCTTTTGGCCAACCTCAACTTGGCCGGTGTCGCCGGCCCCCGGCTCGGTGCAAATCACGCAGCACATGACGACATAGCCTCTTGCTGCACCAGAACTTTCTGATTCGCCCGCATGAAGCGCCGCTCTGCCTTGTGGCTCTCGTGGATGGTCCACAACCGTCCGACGATATCGATGAACACCGAAATTCCAAGCAGCTTGGAATCGATTACGAAGGCGTACAACAGCGGTGCCAGCCGCCAGAAAATCGCCTCGTACTGCGCCCGATGGCAAAAATCGCCCTTGCCGGCCTTGCCGTGGCGATAGCGCAGTAACTGCCGGATGTGCGGCCGGATCACCAGGATCGCGGCCAGTGCGTAGAAGCCATACACAAGTTTCCCGAGCGATGACAGCGAGGCGACCAGGGCCAGCTCGTTGTGAAACTCCTGGGTCAGAAGGATGGCGATGCTTTGCGTCAGGTTGGTCATTGAAGTTTTCGCATTAGTTGGATAACAGCGCTATGTCACCGGCAAACTTGCCCGTCATCTCGCGATTAATGCAGTCATCAATGCCCCCGCAGCCTTCGTTCTGCAACATTTGCTGGAAGTTCTGGGTGCCATTTCCCAGTTTGGTCTCGAGATCGAGCATATTGGCTCCTGTCTTGTCAGTTTCTACCTGCTCACCCTGAGCGCGGTTTCTGCTGATAAAACGGAGACTGGCGAACATTTTTGAAAAATGCCGAAAAATATCCCAACGGGAATCTGTGGTAATTCAGTCCGGGGCGGAAGAGCCTCGTTCAATCCTCAATGATCAAAAGCTTTTCCCCGCGCAATTCCGCCTTTTTCCGCATTGGCGGAAAAACCTCTTTCGCGAACCAGCGATGCAAGCGCAAGGTTTGATAATCCAGCGATTGCGAACGGCGATGCAGCCAATCCAGAAGGGCCGATTCACCGAACCACCAATGCCCTCGCCAGTCCTTGAAAAATCCATTCTCCCCGTAGTGCAAGGCCAGTCGCCGCAACAGAGTGGCATCGGTTTGATGACGGAGGATGTCGAACACATCCGCTGCCAGCGTTTGGCAATCGCCGTCTTGCCAGCGAACGCAGACAGGATGGTCGTGGAAAGCGTGGTGGATGCCTTGCTGGTCGCTGAGCGCCATGCGCTTGAGCCAGCGAAACGCTCCGCCGGCGCCGTGTTTCACGACAAAAACCGAAACTGCGACGCCGATAATGGGCGTGATCACGACAAAGCCGATCAGCCAGCCAAAGAAAAACCGGGCATAGGCGTACAAGGCAATAAACGCAGCGATACCCAATAGCCAATTAACCAGAGCTTTCTTCCTGGCGTCTTCGTCAAAGGACATGGCGATTTATCCTCGGCATTACTTGCTCAGGTAATTCAGTGCCCATCGGTATTGCGCCAGTAACTCAGGATTTTCACCCGTCTCGGGCATCGTCTGCACCCGCCTTTCCAAAGACTCGCGAACAAGAGCCGACTTGCACAGGCGCTTGAATGTCTCAGCCTTCTCGGGCTGGTCGGGACGTAGGTTGTGCATATACATGCCCAGATACATCGTAATTTCTTGCGAACCGGCTCCCTGTTTATTGATGCAGGCGCTTTCGTCGGTGAACATTTCCTCGGTCAGCAGAGCGGCGATCTTCGCATCCCAATAACTATCCAGCAGAAACCCAAGTGGCTCCGGCTGATCCACCCGCAGCCTGGCAGCAGAGAAAAGCGCTACCGCCTCTTCATCGCGCTGCTTGATGGCCTCAAACAATCCATGTGAAGTCACCTCATAGCCACGCGATTTCAGTTGCGCACGCGGGTTTTCCATTTGCCGCGAAATTTTCTCTACCCCGTCCTTGATCACGGTGGTATCCGCCTTGACGTCCAGCAACACGCCGAGCATGGCCTGCTGCACATCTTTCAGCGGAGGATAAGCATTTGCCGCCACCCCACCCTTGCTCGCATAGGCCAGCGAAATACCGCCGAACAACGCAGAAGCGCCAAGCAAGGCGGCTAATACTCTGGTGAATGGACGATTCCAGCGAGCGGGCGCTTGCTCGGCAAGCCCATTGGCTTGGGCGGCTTGCCGTTTTTCCTTGATCGCCAGCGTGGTCATCACGATGAAGATCATGCCGATCACCGTAAAGACAACGTACCTGAGACTCGTGAAAGCATCGCCGAGAAAATCGAGAAACCCATTGAGCACGGTAAACGGCAAGACCAAGGTGTTGATGGGGGTCAGGTGGTCCCTCAGGAATGTGGATGTTTTCGTGAACATGTCACCTCAAATACGTTTGGTTTTCGCAAACAGGCCGCTAATGTCCATAGTTGCGCTGGTCACAATTGAGGCGAGCCTCAAAACGCCAACCCAAATATCCGTCATGGCCATGATTTTCTGTGGAATAACTAGTATGTTAATAGGGGTCTGCCCCTATCTGTTACTGGCGTCATCGTCAAAATGAGATTTAATGCCGCACCAACCTAAACTCGGTTGATGAACCAGGGAAGGATTTTGAAAAGCACAAAGAATCTGAGTGCAATCCCTCCATACAACCCAAGAGTCCAAGCTGTATCTTCCTTTGCCCCCAAGAACATAAAGACGTAAGCAACAACGACATAACAAAGCATGAAAAAGAACAAAACCCAAAAACCAAGAATCGATAAATCGACAAGTTTTTTCTTTGAATGGCTGACAACAAATCTTAACAATATGGGGAGAATCGTAAATAAACCTACAAAATCGCCTATTAATGGAACGACCATAAAGAGCCTGACAAGGGGTGAGACTTGACCAAAAACCCATGCTCTATCCGATTGAACTTCTGACATTTTATTCCTTTCGCTGTTTGTTTTTAGTGATTAATTAGGCTGAAAATTTTTATAAAAATTCTGGCAATTTTCAATAGGAATCTGCCCCCATTTATTTGGTACAAATCAAGTCGTGCGGCGGAGGTGAACCACTATAAATGACATGGCAATGCTTGTTGCCATTAGCGGAATCGCTATGGAATAGCCAAAAACTGTGTCACCCACGGCTAATGCAAGCCCTCCACAAGCACCAGTTGTCCATACGATCAGACTCGAGATGCGTGCAGCAACAGGATTGCGCTCCTGTTTTTGGGCCTGCGACGCCATTGCCGCAATGGCCAGGATAGCGAAGTAAGCGGCCTCAACGTAACCGTTGAAATGCAACCACCCCACAAACACGAACGGTAAGAAAACCAGGATAGGCAAGAGCACGAAAAAGACCAGCCAACGCCATTGCAAAACGGGCAAACTCATTGGGAACCTCCTGTTGGCCGCTAGTGTTTTCTGGAAAGGCTATCGGTGCGCTGGGTACAAATAGCCTTTCCGATTCGTACCAAATTGGTTTGGTTTTACAGTTCAGGTCGCGTTATTACGCCCCGTTATTTGTATCGGCCATACGCTGCCAACGGGCGGCTTCCTTCAAATTTTTCTTTACACCGAGGCCTTGGGTATAGAGATCAACCAGCATGAGTTGGCTATCTTTATCACCCAACTCAGCTGCCTTGCGGTACCAGAGGGCGGCTACAGCCATATCCTTTTTGTAACCAGACTCACCGTTCTCGTAATAGGTGCCAACGTTGTACATTGCTATAGGACTACCCGCGTCGGCGGCTTTCTGATACCACTTGGCCCCCTCGTTTTCATCCTTCTTTAAGCCGGCTAGCCCAAGACGATGAAACCGGCCAATATTGAACAAGGCGTCAGCGTTACCGGTATCCGCAGCTTTTTGGTACCATTGATATGCGGTTTTTTCGTCTTTTTTATAGCCAAACTCACCGTTTTCGTAGCAGTTCGCTATTGAATTCATCCCGGCAGGATTGCCCTTATCTGCCGCTTTTTGGTCCCATTTAACCGCTTCAACTGGATCATTCTTCTCTGTGTAATAGATTCGAGCAATCGTAAGCATGGCATCGGTTTGGCCCGCTTCTGCTGCCTTGGTTAGCCACTGCATTCCTTTTTCCTGATCGGTTTTGACGCCCACGCCATAAAAATATTTTTGGCCAATCATTTCTTGGGCCAGTGTATTTCCTTGTGCCGCAGCCTGTTCCTGCAGGCTTGCTGCCTTGGCTATGTCTTTTTTCTGCCCGCCGACGCCCAACTCATAACAGCCTGACAACGCCACTTGGCCTGCTGCATTGTTCTGCTCAGCAGCAAGACGGTAAAGACGGCAGGCCTCCTTATAATCCTGCTGAACACCCACGTCGCCACCCCAATAGACTCCGCCAAGAGCGGCTTGCCCTTCTGGATTGCCTTGCGCATTGGATTTCTTGATCCATTCCAGTGCCTTGGCACTGTCGGCTGCCACCCCCTCACCCTTGAGGTAAGCACGTCCTACCAGCGCCTGGGCTGTGGCGTCGCCCGCTTCAGCTTTTTTCAGGTTTTCGGTGAAATTTGAACCTATAGTTTCTTTGGCGCTGGCAGCGGCTTGCTTGTCGTTTCCGCAGGCGCTGACAAAGAGAATTGCCAAAACAATTGCAATGATTTTTTTTGATACAGCAGACATTTGATATTCCCTTGGTGATTTCTGATACGGTGTTTATTACTTACAGTGAAGTAAGCAAGGTATAAAAATGGCGGAGCTGGCTTACCGGACTTATTCAACCTTGATCTGGAAAAGTTCCTTCATGCGTCGAGCCGACGCCCCGGGATCGTGTCGAGCTTCATTAATTGCGCTGGAGTTGATTCTGTATTTGGCGAAGCGGGGATCAACCGGTTCCGGCTTGGCTTCGGTGTAACGCAAAGGGATCAAGTCGCCGTTATAGCGCTTGTATTTCTGATATTGGTCAATCTTGCTGCTGTCGGACAGTGAATACGCGGGTTGGGTGTTGTTCGTCCAATAAAGCGGGAGCAGGTCGCTTTTCGACAGGGTGATATAGCCTTCCGGGTTATCCCGGTATTGGGCGCAATCCTTGACCGATCTCTCTCCGGTTTCTCTATCTACCCAGTATGAGATGACCTCGGTGCAGTAATTGTCGTGCTGGCCAATCACGGTCACTTGGTTGCCCTTCACCTTGCGCACGATGAAGCCGGGTAGATCTCCGCCTGTACTGGAGCGTTCCAATATGGCATTGGTCGTGACGACGACAGCCCCCTTGGGCATATTGGCACGCCAGCTTTGCAGTTTATCGGACATCTGTTGGTAATAGGCCTCGGGGTTAGCCTGAGTTTTGCCCGATCCCATGTCGAGGATTTTGTTCTGGGCATGAGCCATCGAAAAACAGCCCAGCAGTACAAGAGCTCCCATCGATAGGGGAAGACATGATTTCGACATTCAATTTCTCCTTTGTCCTAATTTCCCAGAAGGATTGCTTCAAAATTCTTCATGGCCTTGGTTTTCTAAGAATTTAATAGGGAGCCGACCCCATTTATTATTTATTTTTAATTACCACAGGCCGCGTCAACATTAAGCTCGCAGGCCTTCTTTAAAAAATAGGCCGCTTTCTGTTTATCCTGGCGACCACCACTACCATCGTCATACATCAACCCGACAGCGTAGCAACCAGCTCCAACCTTCAAACTACAGGCCTTGTCGTAATATTGAAATGCTTTCTGTTTGTCCTGACGAGCATCATTACCTTTACGATAAATATTCCCTAGGTTGTAGCAGCCTTTTCCATCCCCCAAACCACAGCCCTTATCGTAAGACCGAACTGCTTCCTCCTTGTCCTGACTGACGCCCTCCCCCTTGTAGTACATCACCCCGAGGTTGTAGCAGCCTGCCCCGTCGCCGGAATCACAGGCTCTTTGATTAGTAACTACACCAGCGTTCTGATGACGCCCTTGTTCTGGAGTAACCGCTGCTGCCTTGTTGGTGCTCCAACCATTTTGCTTGGCCGCTAATTCATATTGTTCCAGATTCAAAAAACCGTATTTCACTGCCTCCCTCGCCGCATCTTGGCGATTAAGCATCGCATGGGCCGCTTCTCGACTCATTTCTTGGTTGCTTGTCTTTTGCCCCACCGTATACATGCAAATAATCTCAATTCCCGAAAGTTGTTCCATGTATTTTTCGTAACTCATTTCGCCGCTGACAATTTTGTCCAATTTTGCCGTTGGGTTTGTCGTAACGCATGCGCAGGGATGGTCCTGAACAAAACACTGTGTTGTTGCTTCTTGGCTGGATGCAGGAAGCTGGCGAGGCTGGCCTTCTTGCCACTCCTGCGCCAACTGGCAGCTAGCCCGGTAATAGGCTTCACACTCCCGCTTGCCATCGATCCGCGCCTGCTCCGCCGTAGGGCGCCCCGTTACCGCAGTGACGCCGCAGGTCTTGGCGCAGGTGGCGTAGAGCGCGACGAATCCGGGCTCATCGGTGACTTTGAAGACCTGGCAATCCGCACCGCCACCGCTCTTTTTACAATCGGCAATAGCCGCTGAAATGGCTGCTTCCTTGGTCGGCGCATTCTTGACCGATCCGCCTTTTTGCCCGGACTGGCTCCAGGCGATGGCCGTGAAGGCGTTGGCCACGCAGGGGGCGGTGCTGAGAAGTAATAATGTGGCTATACCGAATACTGTGCGTTTCATGGTGTCTCCCTTGGTTGTCGCACTGCTATAACGCCTGTGATTTCATTTTTTGAAAAATTATTGCCTTGAACCGAAGTGAGCGCCGGGCAGCAGGCTGCCGCGCTTCAAGCCGGTCAGAGCGTAGTAGCGACTCGCGCTGCGCTCATCCATCAAGTGAAGTCCCTTCAGTGACCAGGCGATGGCGGCCTCCCGATCTACCGGCAAGCCCCAAAGTCCGCGCTCATAGCCGAAGGCAAGGTAGTCGAAAGCTTGTCGTTCGCCTTTCTCGGCTGCGGCAAGCAGATACTGGCCCGCCGCTTTTCTATCCAGTTCAAATCCGGGGATGGGCTTGCAAGGGCTGCTGGCATCTTGGCAAAGTATCCCGCCGATAAAAGCCGCTTTCATGTAAAGCCCCCAGGCATTGCCGGCGCTGGCCAGCTGCTCGGTTTCCTGTTTGACGACCGGCCAGTTGGCTTGCTTGATGGCCTCTAGCAATTCACGCTCGCCGGCTTGTGCCGGTACGCACATTGGCAAAACAGTTAGTGCCAGGATCAGTCTGAACAGACGCACAACGCCCCCTTGAGCAAAATGATTCGATCATAACGTACATGCCAATAAGATTTTTGGCTTGTACCTATTTTGAAGTCGATGAGCCGACATGGTGTTATCGCCTCTCCTCTGGAACAGCCGCCGCCCTTTTGCTTACGCCGCCCAGATAGGGGTCGCGTGCTGCCTCCATGGCCGACAGCAGAGTGTCCAGTTGAAGCAGATCCAGCCGGGCACGGGTGTAGCGCACGTGGTTGGCCTGTTCTATCCAGCGGCGGGCGGTGTCGAGATTGCGGTCGACGCCATGGCCGGCGAAATACATTTCACCCAGCTCCACCTGGGCAATGGGGAATCCGGCCTCAGCCGCCTGGGCCAGCCATTTGAGCGCCTTGGAGTTGTTGGCGTTGTAGCGCGTGACTTTGCCGCTGCCCGGTTCAATGGCCTTTTCGACGCCTTCGCGATAGGCAAGCGCCAGCGTGGTTTGGTGCACCAGGCTGCCGCCTTCGGCCTTGTGTTCGAGCGCGGGGAGTTCGTCGGCGGTCAGGCGTTCGACGCGCTGCTGGATTTCCCAATCGAGCATGTCCCATTCCTGCACGCTGAGATCGTTGAACCAGTTGAGCGATGGCGGGGTTTCTCCCCGAACCTTGCGCCCCTCCCGCCCCAGTCGGGCGAACTGGAGGGGTTTGCCGGCCGCCACGGTGACGCCGTCCGGCGGCTGGAAATAGTAGTCGTCGGTTAGTGACGACTCATACCAGGGAATCTGGTCGTCCAGGCTTTGCCGGCGGACGAGGCTGCCAACCTTGTTGAAAATGTCGCGTATTTCAAGTTGCGGTTCGAGCAGCGTTCGGGCCAGCGTTTCGCTGTAAACGCTGTTTTTGCCCTGGCCTTCGGGCGCCTGCTGCCCGGGGGAGGCGGAATAGGCGATCAGCGTGCCGCGCGGGGTATGTTCCCGGGCGAGGCCCAACGCGTTGAAACTGCGGTAACGGACCGCGCCGGCCGGCAGGAAAGGATTGTTGCGGCAGGCGTCAAGGATCAGGATGTTGACCGCGCTACGGGCCAGCGCCAGGCGTTCGAGCAAATGGCGCACCGGATAGGCCTTGAGCGGGACGCTGGCTTCGCCGGTCAGTTGCATGTCGATGGGGGTCAGGTAATTGCCGCCGCCCACCTGCATGCCATGCCCGGCGTAGTACACCAGTGCGGTCGCTCCTTCCGGCAGTCCATCGGTGAAGCGGGCCACGACTGCCATCATTTCTTCGCGGGGCAAGTCGGTGCGTTCGGTCACGGCAAACCCCAATTGCCGCAGTGTCTGAGCCATCAGCTTGCCATCGCGCAGGGCATTGGGCAGCGCATCGCGGCTATATCCGCCATTCGCCAATACCAGCGCATGCTTTACCGCCTGGTTGCCTGCGGCACTGACGCTGGCGCCGCAACTTAGCAGCAAAACCAAGAATATCAGGCGAATCAGGGCTGGCATGCCGTTTCCTTTGTCTCGACGACGATTACATCTGCCACCAACGGGCTGTTGCGCAACTGTGCCAAAGCTTCTTTTACTGAAGCATCCGCAGGCAGGCTGAGCCACCATTCGCCGATTTCCGAGGGGCCGCTGACGACGCGTGCCTCAGCCTTGCGCAGCAGCAACACCACGGTTTCCTGTGGCGCATTGGCCTTGAAGACGACGCGCAGGCGGGCAACTGCCGCGCAGGGCGTCGTGACCTCGCTGTGGCCCCGATAGCGCAGGGTTTCATCGTCGCCGACGTTGAGCCACAGATTCTGGACAGCGATGACAGCAATCAAGGCCGCCAGGACCGGCGCCGGAGCCCAGTGGCGACTGAACAGCCAAGCGAAGAATCCGCTACGGATCGGCTGTTCTTTGGTCTGGGGGGCCACCGCCTCGGCTGTGCTGCTCATTTCGTCGGCCAATTGCTGGTGGAGGGCACGATAGGCGTGGCGTGGATCGCCGGGGCCGCCGAGCGGCGAGCCGGTGATGCCGACATGCTCGGCGTCGAGGTCGCGGGCGAAGATATGTCCTGGCCGGGGGGGAATCGGCTCGGCACCGTCCGGCGCTTCAGCCAGTGCGATAACGGCCCCCAGGCGCGCCGGGGACAGCTTGGCGAGAATCGGCGCGTCGCCCGGGATGATGGCTCGCAACGGCAAGCGGGTCATGACCATGCCGGCTTGCGGGTCAGCGGGGCCGTCGTCTTCCTCGATCAGCAAGTCCCGGTCGGTGGCGTAATCGGTATCGGCCGTCACCAACCAGCCTTGCCATTGCTGGCCGCCCAAGTGGGCACCGAGCAGCACGCCGACATTGCGGCCAAGCGGTCGGGAATTCTGCTTGTTTATCGCGTTGACTGCAGACAAGGCACGAATTTGCCCAACAGCCGGAGCGCTCGGCACATGTGCAAGTTGTGCGGCCACCGTGCGTGCGATGTGTTCGCGGATGAAGTCGGGCATGGGCGGCGGCGTATCTGGCTGGGCAGCATCCAGGTCAGGAAGGAACTCAGATGATTCCGGTGACACAGGGGAATCGAAAAGCTCCCGGCGCAAGCGTTCGAGCGGGGGATAGAGCCGGCGCTGCATCACGTTTCCCCCATGGTTTTCTGAACGCGCAAGCACAGGAGATTCAATAGTGCGACCAATTCCCGGTGCCATTCCGGAGAAATTTCTGCCCGCAGTTTTGTCAGCCAGCCGCCGAGCAAGGTGTTTTCATAACCTTGAAAAAAGCCGCCCTTCTGCCCGGTGATTCCCAACTTTTTGGCCTTGTAGTGGTAGCTGGCGATCTGCCAGCGTTTGGCGATTGCGTCCATCGGCAGACGTGCCTCATCTTCGGCACAAGTGTGATGACGTAGCATCCGTCGCTCACCTTCGCCCAAGGTGGCGAGAAAACGATCCGCTTCGGCATTGGCTGTCGCCACATCGATGCCGGCTTCAGCCAGGAGGTGCAAGTCGTCGTGGGAAAGCGCCACGGCACATGCCTCCACCACATCGGTGAAGACATCTTCTTCGTCAGCAACGTATTCGTCTATTTCCACCAGTCCGGCCTGTTCGCGTATTTCATCTTGTGCAAAGCGCTTCAGGTAACCGTGCAGAACATGCGCATTTTCCAGATCGCCCGCCTGGGTTGTCCGGGCGTTTTGCAAAATCTTCTGCACGAAAAAAGCATGGATCAGATCCTGCCGCGCCTCGGTGTCGGCATATTCCGCCGGCAACCGGGTGCGTATCAGCAGGCGGGTGACCTTTTGATAGAAATCCGCCCATTCCGCCTCTGACAGGCCAGGTGAAAGTTTGCGTCGGCGCCAGTAACCAAGAATCGCCTGATTGTCGGGGAGAGTTGCCATGAGATGGGGTCAGGATTGAAGCGAACGCCATTATGCCGTGGGGGATTGGCTGTCGGCGAGGAGGGATTCGATAACCGTCACGGCTTTCTTGAGGAAAACATTCCAGGGACCATACTCGGTCGCCACATCGAGGGTATGGTGACCTTCCGGCAAAAATACCTCGAGGGCAAATTTTCCTGGGTCGCCAAGTTCCAGAAAATAGCTGCTTTCACAGGTGATGAGCGCAAGAAGTTTTTTGCTGCCGCTGGGGTACACCCCAACCATGTAACGGTATTCGATGGCACAGACTCCAGATTGGCGTAGCACTCGATGCGCATCGTTCCATCATCATGGCTTTGAATGACATCGGCGGATTCAACAGGGGGCGGGCAATGCCACTGCGGGGCGGGGCGGGGCGGGGGAGATCATGGCAAAGATTTTCTCGGGGCTGATGTCTCCATAACTGCTCAGGAAAATATTTTTGAAATTTTGCAGTTCCTTAGGTCTGCTAATTGGCTGATACCGGCCTTACTATCGAAATCTGCTGTAAGACCGCTATGGCCGAGGTGCTGTCAGTACTGCAACTACTCCACCCACTACTGATTTTTCGGGAAACTGTCGAAGCGACCCGTTAATTAATGGAAATGGGAAGATGCCGCCGGATAATCTAGCGATCATCGTAGTCATGTTTAATTTTGTCAGCGTGCTCGCAAAATAAGGGCTCCATTGACGGCCTGATAACGCTGTTAGGTATTGCGCACACAGCCCTTTTCGTACCCAAATCACAAAAAAATTTCCGACGAAAATTAAGACAGGAGGTGGCATCCCCACCGCCTGTCTCAGTTCAAATCAGAACCTGCACAATATGACGCCCTGCCGTACTTAAACTGTACTCAAGCCAATCGATGATTCGCGCGCGTTGATCAGGAAACGAGTGAATCAGCCTTGGCATCCAGCTTTGTCGCGAGCGATGACTTTCCTTGCACGACCAAATCAGGTTTTCCCCCATCCGAATCAAGCTTCGATGGAAGTTGCTGAGCCGATTGTGTGTCGCTGAAAAACTCTTCGACCACAACGCTGCCATCCTCATCGCTTTCCTCAAATGCCCCGTTGCCCAAACCTAGCCGAGCAGCAATGTCCAAGGCCGCTTGATCAAAACCTGCCAACTGTCGATCAGCGTCCTTTCGCCTGGCATCAGCCAACATCTCTTCGATGGTCATGCCGCTTCTCGGGGTGATATCGACATAGAAAATCGGCGCGCCATGACTCTGCCGTGTGGATTTGCCGCGCAATCTCAACTCCAGCGGCAGACAGGAGAGTCGATCACCGGAAATGGCCTGGAAGTAACGCAAGCGTGCCACGAGCGTCCGAATACTGTTGAATCCAGTCGTCCGAAACACAAAACAACCCAATGGATCATCGTCACCGACGCTCACATTCAGACGAGCATACGGCTTACACGCATGACCCTGCGCCAAAGGACAACCAACCGGTGAAGGACACGGCAAACTCTGTATCCCCTCTTCGCTTCGCCGTTTGCAGGTTTCGCCATTACCAACGCACAGTGGCCGGCCGGTATTTCGGTCGAACAGGCTGTACTCCGCCCTAAAACTCAATTCTGGATCGTTGAAAAGGAGTTGAATCGGGATGCTGCGTATCTTGCCGCCCTGCCCTTTGCGTAAGCCCTCATCAAAGGGGTGAGGCAACCAGCCATCCTTTCCTTGAACCTGGCTCGTAATGGTGAATTGATCGTCT
This sequence comes from Dechloromonas sp. TW-R-39-2, assembly GCF_016864195.1. NCBI lineage: Bacteria > Pseudomonadati > Pseudomonadota > Betaproteobacteria > Rhodocyclales > Azonexaceae > Dechloromonas > Dechloromonas sp. TW-R-39-2. The sequence goes on along the minus strand of NZ_CP045202.1, from coordinate 1,651,632 downwards.
TTCTCCGGTAGTCGCTTGCCGTTGCGCTCGACGACCTTGCCAATGGAAATTCGCCCGAGTACCGGCGGCGTGATGACCAAACCTTTCAGCATGATTTTTACTCCTTCTATCAATAATTGCCCGCACACGAGCGCCCCGGATGATTCCGGCGGCGGTCGTGTTTGGGTGAATGGGGTTCAAGCGATCAGAAACCGCCTGCTGCCAGCCTTCGTCGTGGCATAGCGCTGTTGGAGATCGGGGTGATCGGCCAGGAGTCGGGCAACGTCCGCTGCCACGCTGTCCTTGCTCCGTTTCCAGGTGACGCAACCCGTTTCAAAATGTGCCCCGCTCGCCTCACCGATGGCCTGCTGCAGGCGCTGCTTCAACTGCGCTTCCAGCTTCTCCTGCTCCGTAATGGACTGACGGACCGCCAGCAAATCCGCGAAGCTGGCCGAGAGGTTCCGATCCTGGGTGAAATCCAGCATCTGTCCGTGATCCTTCGGGTACAGACAACGCAAACTCTTCTCAGCAGATTCGGAGCCATCGGCGGGTGGTGGTGTATCGGTTTCAACGTAGCGCCAGAATTGGCGTTCCAGTTCGATCAAGCGCCGGATCAACGTTTCATCTCGTTCGATACGATGGATTTCCAGGTGCTGACCACCGAGCAGGACGGCCACATCAGCGGCTTGCTTGCCCGTCACGGCCAATTGGTGATGGACCTGCAACTGGACATATTCCGGAACACCTTCCTTCCAGAGACGTGCACCGTTAATCCCGGCTGTTTTGCATTCCAAGATCTGAACATCGCTGGCCCCCGTCACTTCACGGTCGATATTCGCCAGCATCCAAGCGAGTGTTGGATCTGGATGTTGCAGTACAGAGTTAATGCGCCGCACCCGGTGGCCGGTCCGTTTGGTGTAGTGCGCCGCCACAATCGGTTCGAGGATGTTGCCCCAATAGGCTGGGCTTTCCTCATCCTGGGGATCTGCTTTGGGCATGCTGCCATCTCGTCCAGTTTTCTCAAGCCAGAGTTCGAGTTGGGACTTGTAGGGATTGAGCCCCACCGCAGCGGCCGCATCGGAACTGCCGATCCCTTGTTTGCGAACGGCTAGCCAATCGTCACGCGGCAGTTCCTTGGTACCCACCAGGCGCAATGCCGGGCGAGGTTTAGCCGAACTGACCAGTGGCAAGACTTGGGTTTGCATGATGTGTTCCTTTCAGAAACGACAACGCCCAGTCAGCATTTGCTGAACCGGGCGTTGTCTGTGGAGGCGTAAAAGGTAAAAGCTGGGCTGGCGATGAATTCAGGCGGCAAGCAGTAAAGCGGTATCCAGAGCCCGTTGTTTAATCACGGCTCCTTGACCGAACCAGGCAGAATCCATCCGGTACTCGGTACTTCTAGCACGCCGCTCATGATCAACGTACTCAGTCACGGCGTTCAGCAAGCCCCAGGCTGTGCCTTTGGCCGCTTCAAGTTCCGCACCTCGCCCTTGACCATCGTAGAGGCTATGGACCTTTTTCAACGCCCGTTCATTGGACAGGACAGATAAATCACCGGGAACCGGCTGGGCATCACACAGCACGCGCAGGAAGTAGTTCATCGCCTCATGTGATTTCACCTTACGCTCAGCCAGAGTCTTCATGCGATACATGAAGCCATCCCACTGGGAAACGGCAATACCCAATTGCTGTTTGACCAACTGGGCGTCAAAACGCGTGCTGTGCGGCACCTTGATCGCTTGCGTTGCGCCATTCACGGCAATGGTCAGGGTGTTATTGCAGACCACCCGTATCGTCGTGGGGGTTGCTGTTGTGGCCAGGGTGCCATCACAGGAAGTGGCCAGCAGCAGATAGCCATTGACCTGGTCATTCCCCTTCAAAGTAGTCGACTGTCCTGTTCGCGCCAACGCCCAAAACTTCTTCCCGCCTTTCAAAACCCCTGCCGTCTCCAACTGATAACCAGAGATTTCCGTGAGATCGCGATAAAACTCCAGTACCTCACGCGGCTGAATGACCTGATAGCGTTGTGAGACCACAGAAAGCGCTTCCTTCGTATCCGAACGATACAAGACCTTCTGTTCCGGAAACGAGTGAATCGAGCCTAACGAACCGATACTGTCCGACATGAAGCGAACCGGCGACTCATTGATCTGCCAATTCATGCCGGCTTCCTGTTGCCAGACTTCTAAAGGCTGTTTGCTTGGAAGGCGATTGCCCAAGCCGTGCCACGGCTCTTCACCGACGTAGGCCATTTGTTGCACGAGATGTGCCATTGAAACTCTCCTAAACGGATCGAGGATGTAAAAGTGGAATATGGATGAACGATCGATGGATCAACGGACTACAGGCGTCCCGTCATGCCGTAAGCACTGGACGCACCGGGGTGAATCCGAACAAGGGCTCAGCGATGGAGTGGCAGTCGCGCGCGCTGATTATGCTGATCGTCCTGGGAGTCGTTGCTGAATGTGTGGCCACAATTCAGGCAGCGGTTGTTCTCCAAGTAGCGTTCATCGATTGCTTGACCAATCTTGGCACCTGCCGCACCACCTGCTGATCCGCCCAAAATGGCTCCAATAATTGCCCCGGCAATACCGCCAATACCGATCCCAACAGGCCCTACGACGGCACCGACGCTCGCACCCAGCCGAGCACCACTCATGGCCCCGGCGGCACCGCTCGCTGCGCCACCTACAACGCCGATCGTGGCGCCCGTCTTTTTGCCGTAATCGAACGTTTCAAGTTTTCTGGATTTGCACACTGGGCATTTCAAAGTCATGGTTTTTCTCCTGCGTTCATTGAGGAAGGACAGATGAGCCAATGGCCGGAGCATCTGCTGTTAGCTGAACTACTCGGAAAGCACATACAGAAAAGCCCACTCCGTCAGCAACGGAGTGGGCTTCTTGTGAATATGCAGAGACTTGCCAATTCGACACTCCGAAGACAGTTCTCTCAGGTTTCCAATTCAGATATACGTGGCTCAGATACTTTAGAAACAGGATCGGGCGGGAGCCTTCTCAATTCACGGGCTGGTTCAGCAGCTGAAATAATTTTGGAACAGGAGCCCCTAGCAAAGACCCGTGCTGAGTGGGTGTAGAACCAACTCGACTGTGCCAGGGGAACTAAGTTGCCCTGTCGTCAATTACTCAAAAGGCTACATGAAGGAAGTGACGTGATCACGGGGCGTCCTTGCCGGTGTGCGGCAGCTTGCTCCGTAGGTTCAGGCTTTCTCACAGCAAATCCGGTAAGTCTTCTTGTGATTGATTAGCCAGTCTTCGCACCGCAGCTGTATTGACCCAGCAGCACCTGGATGCATTCAACACCGTAGCGAATCTGAATGGCCACAAACTCCCGAACTCGCTGCCTTTCGGCATGGTCGTCCGGCAGTTTGTCTTAGGCGGCCCCTGCGTTGGTGGTTAAGCGTGGCTTTAGCTAAGCACAAATCAACCAAGCTTGGCTAAAGCTCTACGACAACTGAAATTATTTTTTATATTTGTCGTTGTCCAAAAACAAACAGGGGAAACAATGATGAACGATATTGATGTGATAACAAAGCCGGCGCGGGTCATTCGTATAAAAGACCTGCAGTCAATGATAGGAATAGGTCGATCAACAATTTACGACTGGATTAATCCAAAATCTCCGAGATTTGATCAAACATTTCCTGCGCCATTCAAGTTAGGAGGAGCTTCTGTTGGGTGGTTGTTGGAGGAGGTTTGCGAGTGGATACAGGCCCGATCTGAAGTCGGGAGGATTAGGTAGAAAAACGGCGATATTTTCAATTCTACTGCGGAGAATTTTGCGTGATTGTTTTACTTGATTTCACATTACTATTTAAGATACAAAACCATCCTACAGAGAAGTGCGGGGGTGCTTTTGAATTATTTACAACAGGTTCCGGTTGTTTTTATTTAAATGTTTTGTCAAGTTGGTGTTGTCATGAGTAAAGATCGGGTTGCCTGTCTGAGTGACTGGGTCGGGAGAAACGCATGGACAGGGGGTGATATCAGCTCTAATGGAGAGGGAGCTGGTCGCCCTGATTGCGATGCGGTCAAGGCACTTCGAAGGTGCTTGGACTCACTGACGGATTTGTTGCTTTTTGATGGGAATGTCTTTGATGTCTTGAGAAAAAACAAGGATGGAAAATATGCGATAGCATCAAGGGGGGATAGCAATTTGATGAATTTGTTTGAGAATATACTGCAGAGAGATTTGCGGCGCGTTATGGCAGATTTTTCATATCATGATCTCGATCCAATATTTAAGCTTTTCGTTGATTTACTATCAAAAGATTCGGTGTTGAAATCATATTTCAATTTTTACAATACCAGCACAATGGATAAGAAGGTATTTGCGTATGATGCATTCAATAAGTTTATAAATAATTTCAGGGAGCAATCTTCTGGTGCGGATTTTACAAAGACAGTTAAAAACAGACGCAGAGCTGCTAGTAAGAATGCAAGAAGCGCATTGAATTTGATCAATAATCTTTTTGATATCCACTCGCGACTTTTGGTTGTTCGTGTCGATCTATCTTATGTGAATGGATCAATTCTTTGCTCTGATAATTGCAAGAGCGCGCACTTGGATTTGGAAAAGTGGCTTCGGCATATCCGTTCCGGAGAAAAATTCAGCGCATTTGTAGGATATATTTGGAAACTGGAGTTTGGTCCGTCACGAGGCCTTCATTTTCATGTCATGCTTTTTTTTGATTCATCAAAAGCACGCAATGATATAAACCTAGGAAAAATGGCGGGGGAGACTTGGATTAATTTAACGAATAAAAAAGGTGCGTACTGGAATTGCAATGCTAACAAGCCGTATTACGAAAAAAGAGGGGTTCTTGGAATTGGTTCTATAAGCCACGATAATGCGATTTTACGTAAAAACCTACTAAAATCGGCGGGTTATCTGGCAGAGGTGGATTACTATGTGGCGCTATCCGGAGTGGTCGGAAGAACCTTTGGCAGATCTGAACTTAAGGTGGTTGTAAAAAAGGGGGGGCGTCCTCGAAAAAATCAAAGTGCTGTGTGTCACTAAAATCTGAATTAATTAGCCTTGAATGCGTCCTTTAACTCCGGGAGTGGTGCGCCGGAATTAATCCATTTTGTTACTGTTTTTCTAAGATTGGATGTTGCGAAGTTGTATTTTTTTAGAGAATTTTCTTGCTCAATTTTTTCCATGTTGATTTCAAGGAAATGATTTATGCTCTCCCATCCTTCCTTGGGTTTTGTTGAGTCCACTAGTTTTTTTATGAATTTCGCAAAATCTTTTGATTTTTTAGTTCTTGCTTCGCCGCCCTTTGCTGCAGCTTCTTTTCTTTTTGTTGTTGCTTCTATTACGGAAGTTAGATCATCTTTGTAGAACTTGCACATTTTTTTATAGTGCATGTATTCTGCATGGTCATTTATAATCTCCAAGATTGCATTGCTCAGGGGGTACCGTTGTATTATCGTTGCGTATAGCTCGTAGAGTTTTTTGTAGTGGACGCATCTTTCTTCGGCCGGTGTTGTTCTTGCTTTGACAATTGTGAGTGACAATTCACGGTCTAAATCAAATTCTTTAGCCAAATTCGTCATCGCATCCGCAAGTGAACTGGATTTCATTATTTCAGCGAGCTGGACTAAATTAGTTGGGTATGCATTATCATATATTCCCATTTTTCACCTCAAAATTTAAATAACTAGTTAATGCAATCTAAGCAGCAGGCGTAAATTCCAATACTTGTGCTCCAGATTTCAGCTTGTCTAAGTAGTCGGACCAAGATTGCATCATCACACGACGTTCTTTGAGAAACTTGGTGCGGTTATAGGCTGTACCTAAACTATCAGAAACGGAGTGGGCCAGCTGGTGCTCAATGACTTCAGGCTTCTGATGTAGTTCTTCATGCAGGATAGTGCGGGCCATTGCACGGAATCCGTGCCCAGTGATTTCTGTCTTTGTGTCGTATCCCATACGACGTAGTGCCGCATTGATGGCAGCATCGCTCATGGGAAGTTTGGGGTCACGCCCTGGAAAGACATAGGGGCCGTGGCCTGTCAGGGCGTGTAGTTCCCGTAGCGTTGAGACAACCTGGCTGGCGAGCGGGACGAGGTGTTCAGTTTTTGTCTTGGTGATGAAGTAACGCCATTCGCCCTTGTCGAGGTCGAAATCCTCCCACTTCGCTTTTCTCAACTCACCTGGACGGACAAATACTCGTGGTCCGATCTCAAGGGCGCATTTCACAACGAATGTGCCCTTGAAACCATCTATCGCTCTAAGCAACTCACCCACTTCTTTCGGATTGGTGATTGAGGGAAGGTTTTCGGTCTTTGCCGGAGGAATTGCGCCTTTGAGGTCCGGGCAGGGGTCGCGTTCCGCTCGGCCGGTAGCGATGGCAAAACGGAAGCATTGACTGATTTCGCTCTTTGCTTTGTGGGCAGTGTAGCGAGCTCCCCGTGCATCAATCCGGCGAAGTACGGCCAGAATTTCAGGGGCGGAAATCTCAGAGATTGGTCTGGTACCCATCCAGGGGAAGACATCCTTCTCCAATCGGGCGAGAGCCTTTTTGTATTGAGCTTCTTCGATGTTGCTGCGCTTGTACTCTAGCCATTCGCGGCAGATGATTTCGAAGCTGTTGGCAACGATGGCTTCCCGGGTAGCTTTGGCTGCTTTTCGATGTTGGCTGGGATCAACCCCATTGGCCAATTGCTTTCGGGCTTCGTCTCGGCGTTCTCGGGCCTCCTTGAGACTGATGTCAGGATAGACCCCTTGAGCAAGCGTTTTTTCTTTGCCGTCAAATCGGTATTTCTGGCGCCAGTACTTTGAGCCATTTGGGTGCACCAGAAGGAAAAGACCTTTTTCGTCAGCAAGCTTGTAAGCCTTGTTTGCAGGCTTTGCGCTACGTACTGCGGTGTCGCTCAGTGCCATTGGGGGTATCTCCTCTAGGCGTGTAGCCTTGTACCCCTGTTTATACCCCTCTGTACCCCCGGATTGCAATAGATCGCTTTGGACTTCCGTGGACGCAAAAAAAGCCAGAAACCTTGTATTTGCTTGGTTTTCTGGCCTTATTTGGACTGCTTTAGAACTATTTTTGGTGCTCTGGGCGAGACTCGAACTCGCACACCTTGCGGCACTACCCCCTCAAGATAGCGTGTCTACCAATTTCACCACCAGAGCAATTTGGTGCGTCCTGACGGGCTCGAACCGCCGACATTCTGCGTGTAAGGCAGACGCTCTACCAACTGAGCTAAGAACGCGAGGGGGCGCATTATAGCCTTGCCCACCCATACCGAGTCAATACATTTTTTGATTTTATAAAATTACAAAAAAATTCCTCAAGTTCCCCTAAAACCTGCCGTTGATGAACACGTGACTGCATCGTGCGTCTCGGGAGATGATCATGGACATCAGTAATATCAACAGCAGTACAGTCAGCACCCTCCGCAATAGCGATATCGCGGCCAGTCGTATTGAACGCGAAGGGCGCAAAGATCAGGAAGCACAGGTACGCGTCCCTGAAAACAAAGCCGGCCAGTTACTCAAGGCACTGGAAAAAACACTCGATCAGTCAGGCCTGGCGCCGGCCGCGTCATCGCGCCCCCCGGTTGCAACCGAGACACAAGCCAATGATGCGGAAAGTGCGAGTTCAAAAACCGCCCAGAATGCCGGACAGGCCCTGCCCGAATTCATGAACGCGCTTTTCCAGGCACTGAATGCGACCGGCAACAGTGCGCAACGTACCGAATCGAGTGAAGCAAGCGAGGATGGCAATACCGTTTCCGCCTCACGCCGGACGGATGCTTATAGCGACCTGGCCGGGCGTTTGCAAAATCTTGCCCAATCCCTGGGAACACCGACCGACAGCGGCACCAGCACTACGGGAAGCAGCAAGACCAGCGACCTCGAAACTTCATTCCAGAATCTTGCGCTGGCGCTTCAGGGAAAAACCAGCCCGGAAACCACCACCCAAAGTGCGCCTGACCTGCAAAGTTTTCTGAAAACACTGGCCCACAATCTAAAAAGCGCAGGCAGCAGGCTCGACAGTGCCGGCAATCTTGTCAACACCCAAGCATGAGCGCTGTTTTTTGGAGTATTTGCCATGAGTGAAATGAAACTGAATGCGCCGCTGCCCACACAGGGAACGCAAGCCCTGCGGCAAGGAATGGCGCCCACCGAAGAAAAGCGGATCACGGCCAGTGACAACGCACGCCTGGCAGCCAACGAGGCGAGCAAGGAAGAGAAGTCCGGCGAAACGAAGCAAACCCTGAATCCCAAGCCGAACGCCAAGGAATTGAAGCAGCTGACCGAGGAGTTGCAACGCCGGGTTGGTGGCGCAGGTTCTCAGCTTGAGTTTTCGATCGACAAGGAAAGCGGCGAATCCGTCGTCAAGGTTCTCGATCGCCAGACCAAGGAAGTCATTCGCCAGATTCCTTCCGAGGAAATGCTGCGCATTGCGCGCGGCCTGGACCGTTACAAGGAAGGTCTGCTGATTAACAGCCAGGCTTGAAGCAAACATAAAAGGCCCGCCGGCGCTGAATGCCGGCGGGCCTTTTTGATTTCAGACAGCCAGAAATTCAGCTTTCCCGACGACGGAAAACCCAATGTTTTTCGTCCGACACATCCGGCGCATAGGCGTAGCCGTCGCCATCGAAATCCTTCAGCCCTTCCGGATCGCTCAGGCGATTCAGTACGGCATAGCGCGTCATCAGGCCGCGCGCCCGCTTGGCGTAGAAACTGATGATCTTGTACTTGCCGTTCTTCCAGTCTTCGAAGACCGGCTGGATCAAGCGACCGTTGATCTTGCGCCCGACCGCCGCCTTGAAATACTCCTCGGAAGCGAGGTTGACCGCGACAGGATGGGCCATGGCGCCGAGTTCGGCATTGATCGCGTCAAGCAGCGTTTCACCCCAGAAGGTGTAGAGATCCTTGCCTGCCTTGTTGGCGAACTTGGTGCCCATTTCCAGCCGGTAGGGCTGAATCAGGTCGAGCGGCTTGAGGATGCCGTAGAGACCGGACAGGATGCGCACCTGGCTTTGCGCAAAGTCGAGATCGGCGGCGCTCAGGGTCTTGGCGCTCAGGCCATCGTAGACGTCGCCGTCGAAAGCAAGCACCGCCTGCTTGGCATTGTCCGGGGAAAACGGCAGCGACCACTCGGCATAACGATTGAAATTGAGCAGCGCCAACGGGTCGGACAAATCCATCAAATTGGCGATATCGGCCGGCGACAGCTTGCGCAACTGCTTGATCAGCGTCTCGGATTGTTTCAAGTAAGCCGGCAGCGTATGCGTGGCAACGTGCGGCGGCGTCTTGTAGTCGAGCGATTTGGCGGGGGAAAGGAAGATCAGCATGAGGTGAATTTTGTGCATTGCGATACGCCGGATTTTACCGGCTGGTAAAATCCTGTCTTTGTATTTTCTGGAACACCCATGAAACGAACCCGCTTCGGCTCGCGCGACCGTCTTTCCCGCGATGCTGCAGAACTCCAGCGTCTGGCCACCGGTCTTTCCGAATCCGGCGGCAAGCTGGAAGACAGTTACTGGGAAGCCCAGCTTGCTGAAACCGTCGACAGCCTGCTCAAGAATGGCGCTGAAGACGACATTAATACCGCCCTGGATCGCCTGTTCGAAGCCAATCCGCGCGCCCATGACGAACTGGCCGACATGGTCGAGTCACGCGCCGAAACCGGACAACTCGAATTCAAGGGCATCGATTTCGATATCCAGCTTTTTGCCGCCCCGGTACTGGCCTGGTCGCGCTTTTCGATTCCGGCCTGTTCGCTGCCCAAAGCCACGCTTGAAGCCCTGAAAGTGCAACTCGGCGCCCACGTTTTCGGCGGCGATGTGCGTATTGCGCTGGCCGATTTCCTGTTCAGCCCGGACCAGTTGCCGCGCAGTTTCTGCGACACCTGGCAACTGACCCGGACGCTGGGCCACGCCACGCTGGCCGGTGAGCATGTCACGGTCGACACGCAGGGCATGGCCGAAACCAACCGTTTCCTGTCCGATGTCCGTTACCTCGTCGGCGCCATTGCCGTGCCGCGCGGCAAAGCGCTGTTCCGCTGGAACGAGAAGGATGGCAACAAGGAAGCCGCGCTCAAGGAATGGATCAAGCAAGGCAGCCCGAACCTCGAACCGCTGCTCACCGGTTGCGCCTGGCAACCACTGCTGGCCGATGCTTACCACGCCGCCTGCCGCAATGCCGACCGCCTGTCGCGCCCGTACTCGCTGAAAGCCTCGGTTGCCTTCCTGCAAACCATGCTCGGCCTGATGCCGGCCGACATCCGCGCTGTCGTCGGCCCATGTTACGACCGCCGGATGGAGGAATACCGCGTCGGCCTCGGCCCGAAGGACAAGGACGACACTTACCACGGCATCGTCTGGCCGCTGCTCGGCGCCGAAGACGAAGCAACCGATGCGGCCGGCGAAATCGAAGCTGTGCTGCGCGAATGCGGCGTCAAGGACGTGCTTTTCCTCGACCACCATTTCCCGATGGAATTCTGCGACGACTGCGGCGCCCCGCTCTTCCCCAACCGGGAAGCCGAGCTGGTGCACGCCGAAATGCCGGAACAAGCCGGCGAAAGTTCGCAAGCGCTGCACTGATGAAAAAAACGTCGAATCAGGACTGGCTGGCGCGCAGCCAGGCCGCCGTCTGGCACCCATGCACGCAGATGCAGCACCACGCGCAGACGGCCTCGCCGTCGCATCTGCCGCTCGTCCCGATTGCCCGCGGCAGCGGCGCCTGGCTCTATGACTTTGACGGCAAGCGCTACCTCGACGGCATCAGTTCGTGGTGGACCAACCTCTTCGGCCACGCCAATCCACGCATCAATGCCGCATTGCGCGATCAACTGGAGACGCTTGAGCACGTCATGCTGGCCGGCTTCACGCACCAGCCGGTGGTCGAGCTTTCCGAGCGTTTATCGGCGTTGACCGCAGGATCGCTCGGCCACGCCTTCTACGCCTCGGACGGTGCCTCGGCGACCGAGATCGCGCTGAAGATGAGTTTTCATTACTGGCGCAACGTCGGCCGCCCGGAGAAGGCCGAATTTCTCTGCCTGGCCGGCAGCTACCACGGCGAAACGGTCGGTGCGCTGGCCGTCACCGACGTTGCCATTTTCAAGGACGCCTACGCGCCGCTGGTGCGCCACGCCGCGCACGTCCTGCCCTCGCCCGACTTCCGCCTCGGCGAACCCGGCGAAACACCGGCCGACGTCGCCCGCCGCGCCGCCGCCGGCCTCGCCGACTGGCTGGAGAAAAACGGCGAGCGCACCGCCGCGCTGATCGTCGAACCGCTGATCCAGGGCGCCGCCGGCATGGCTATGTACGACCCGGAATACCTGCGCCTCGCCCGCCAACTCTGCGACCAGCACGAAGTGCACCTGATCTGCGACGAAATCGCCGTCGGCTGCGGCCGTACCGGGACCTTCTTCGCGCATGAACAAGCAGAAATCCGGCCCGACCTGATGTGCCTGTCGAAAGGCATTTCCGGCGGTTATCTGCCGCTCTCCATCGTGCTGTCGAGCGACACGATCTACAACGCCTTCCTCGATGATTCGGTGGCTCGCGCCTTCCTGCATTCGCATTCCTACACCGGCAATGCGCTGGCCTGCCGGGCAGCGCTGGCCACGCTCGACATCTTTGCCGAAGACGACACTATCGCGGTCAACCGCCAGAAATCGGCCAAAATCGCCGCCGCCCTCGCCCCGCTGGCCGACCATCCGCAAGTCCGCCATCTGCGCCAGCGCGGCATGATCGCTGCCTTCGACGTGATCAGTGACGACCCGCACTTCTCGCGCCGCTTCTATCGCGCTGCGCTGGAGCGCGAAGCGCTGGTCCGGCCGATGGGCAACGCCCTCTACCTGATGCCGCCCTACATCGTCAGCGACGAAGAAATCGCCCACCTCGGCGAGGCCGTTGCCGGCGCACTGGCTGCGACATTGGCCGGCTAAGGCAAGCACGCATCCGGCCAGACATCGTCCATGACCATTGCCGCCTTCACCCACCTCGCCTGCCCACTCGACGGCGCACCGCTACATTGCCACGGCACCGCCTGGCGCTGTGCTTCCGGACACAGTTTCGACGTCGCCAGCCAGGGCTACACCAACCTGCTGCCGGTCCAGAACAAGCGTTCGCTCGACCCGGGCGACAGCAAGGAGATGGTCGCCGCCCGCCGGCGCTATCTCAATGCCGGCTACTACCAGCCGATTGCCGAACTGCTCAGCCGAGCCGTGCTGAACCAACTGCCGCCGAACACGACGCTGAACTGCCTCGACGCCGGCAGCGGCGAAGGCTACTACCTGCGCCAACTGGCGGCCGCTGCCGAAAATCAGGGGCAATCGCTCAATCTGCTCGGGCTGGATATCTCGAAATGGGCCGTGCTCGCCGCCGCCAAGCAAGACAAGCGTCCCGGCTGGGTGGTCGGCAGCAACGCCAATCTGCCGGTGCTGCCGAGCACGCTGGATCGCGTGCTGTGCCTGTTCGGTTTCCCGGTCTACAGCGAATTTGCCCGCGTTTTGAAACCCGGCGGCCAGTTGATCCAGATCGATGCCGGACCGGACCACCTGCGCGAACTGCGCGAAATCATTTACCCGCAACTCAAAGCCGAGCGGCCATCCGAAAACATCGTCCCGGCCGGATTCTGCGCCCTGCCCGGCGACAGCGTCCGTTTCTCGCTGAGCATCAGCGGCCGGGAACCGATTGCCGACCTGCTGGCGATGACGCCGCACCTTTATCGGGCCAGCGCCGAAGGCCGCGCCCGAGCCGCCGCGCTGAGCGAACTGAGTTTCACCGTCGATGTCCGCCTGACGCGCTTCTCTCGCGACATGGCTGACGGACTGAGCGACGCGTGATCTGAGCGACAATAGACGATGCCCCGGACCCGGAAAACCCATGACCATTGAATCCAGACTGCGCAGCGAACTCGACGAACTGGCCGACCTTGGCCTGACCCGCCGCCGCCGCGTGCTGGCCTCGCCTTGCGGTCGGATGGCCACGGTCGACGGCCGGCAACTGCTCAATTTCGCCAGCAACGACTATCTTGGACTGGCCGGCAACCCGATCATCGCGCAGGCCATGGCTGACGGCGCATTGCGCTGGGGAGCCGGCAGCGGCGCCTCGCACCTGGTCAGCGGTCACCTGGCGCCGCACGAACAGATCGAACAGGAAATCGCCGGCTTTCTCGGTTTTCCACGCGTCCTGACCTTCTCGACCGGCTATCTGGCCAACCTCGCCACCGTCCCGACACTGGCCGGCCGCGGCGCCGCCGTATTCGCCGACAAGCTCAATCACGCCTCGCTGATCGATGCCGTGCAACTGGCCAAGGTGCAGGGTGCCGAGAGCCACCGCTACGCGCACAACGATGTCGCGGCGCTCGAACGACTACTCGCCGCCAGCAATGCACCGACCAAGGTCATCGTCACCGATGCCGTGTTCAGCATGGACGGCGACCTGGCCCCGCTGCCGCTGATTCTCGAACTGGCCGAACGTTACGACGCCTGGCTGGTGATCGATGACGCACACGGTTTCGGCGTACTCGGCGCACACGGCAAAGGCAGCCTGGCACACTTCAACCTGCCGGCCTCGCCGCGCATCCTGCTGATGGGCACGCTCGGCAAGGCGGCCGGCGTCGGCGGTGCGTTTGTCGCCGGCTCCGAAATCGCCATCGAATACCTGCTGCAACGCGCCCGCAGCTATATTTTCACGACGGCAGCACCGCCGGCCGTCGCCTGCGCACTGTCTGCCAGCCTGGAAATCATCCGTCAGGGCGACGCCCTGCGCAGCCATCTGATGGCCCGCATCGGCCAGTTGCGCCAGGGCCTGCATGGTCTGCCATGGACGCTGCTGGCCTCACCGACCGCCATCCAGGCACTCATCGTCGGCGAGAACGAAGCCGCACTGACCCTGTCGAAAGCGCTCTGGGAACGCGGCCTGTGGACCCCGGCGATTCGCCCGCCCACCGTCCCGAAAGGCACGGCGCGCCTGCGTATTTCGCTGTCTGCTGCCCACACGGCAGCCGATATCGAGCAACTGATCAACGCACTCAAGGAACTGGCATGACCGCTCCGCTTGTTTTCATTCCTGGCTGGTGCCTCGGCCGCGGGCCGCTCAATGCTGCGGTCGACGCGCTAAACGGCCGTTTTTTCGACCTGCCCGGCTATGGCGACGCCCCGCTGATCGAAGATTTCGACGCGGCAGCCGCCGATGTCGCAGCGCGTCTGGCACCCGGCAGCACGCTTTGCGGCTGGTCGCTCGGCGCCCAGCTGGCGCTTGCCGTTGCCGCACTGGCGCCGGAGAAGGTCGGCAAACTGGTCCTGGTCGCCGGCACAGCCTCTTTCGTTCAACGCGACGGTTGGCCGCACGGCATGCCCCTGCCGATGCTGGCCGAATTCACCGCCGCCATCGCAGCCGACCCGGAAGCCATGCTGCCGCGCTTCGTCGGTGGCTTCAACCGCGGCGATGCCAAGGCCAAATCGGTCACCCACGACCTGCTTCAACTGGCTGATCCACGCCCGTCCGGCCAGGTACTCGGCACCGGCCTGGCCTGGCTGCGCGACGTCGATCTGCGGCAAGCCGCCGGACAGGTCAAGGCGCCAAGCCTGCTGCTCAACGGCTCGGCCGATCCGCTGATGCCGCTGCCGGCCGCCCAGGCCTTGAGCGCACTGATTCCCGGCGCCCGTCTTGAAGTATTCAACGACTGCGCCCACGCGCCATTCATCTCGCAACCCGACGAATTCATCGCCCGGATATCGACCTTCCTGAATGACTGATTTTCCGCCATCCGCAACGGACAAGCACCCGCCCAAGCGCCGCATCCGCCAGTCCTTCGAACGCGCCGCGGCGACTTACGACAGCGCCGCCGATGTCCAGCGCCGCATCTGCTGCCGCCTCGTTGCCGGACTGCCGGCAGGGCTCGCCCCCAGCCGCCTGCTCGACGCAGGCTGCGGCACGGGTTATGCCCGTAGCCTGCTTGAAACACGCTTTCCCGCTGCCGACTACATCGGGCTCGACCTGTCGCCCGGCATGCTGTCCCGAATCGATGCCGACAAGCTGCGCATCGCCGGGGATCTGGAACATCTGCCGCTGACCGATGCCTGTGTTGATCTGTACTGGAGCAGCCTGGCTGTGCAATGGTGCGAATTGTCCAAAGCCCTGAGCGAAGCCCGCCGCGTGCTGCGCCCCGGCGGCCGGATCGCGCTGGCCAGTCTCGGTCCGAAAACCTTCCACGAACTGCGCCAGGCTTTTGCCGGCGTCGATGAATACCGCCACACGCTGGCCTTTCATACGGCGGAGGAAATCGAAAAACTGGCCCAAGCCAGCGGTCTTGTTGCGGTCGACGTGCAAAACAGCACGGAAATCGCCCATTACCCGGATTTCCGCAGCCTGCTCAAGGCCGTCAAGGCGATCGGCGCCAATCAGTTGGGCGATGGCCGGCGCACCAGCCTGATGAGCCGCAGCAGCTTCAATCGCGCCGAAGCCGCTTTCGAAGCCAGCCGCACGCCGGCCGGATTGCCGCTGACCTACGACGTACTCACCCTTTCAGCCCAGACATGAGCCCAGCCTACTTCCTGACCGGGACCGATACCGAAATCGGCAAGACCTTCATCACCTGCGCCCTGCTCCACAAGGCGGCGCAATCCGGCCTCAAGGCAGCCGGCCTGAAACCGGTCGCGGCCGGTACCGATGCGGCCGGTTTGAATGAAGACGTGGAGAACATCCGGGCCGCCAGTTCGCTCAAATTGCCGCTCAAGGTCGTCAATCCCTACTGTTTCAAGGCCGCCATTGCACCGCACATTGCCGCCGCAGAAGAAGCCGTCGAAATCGATTTCTCCGTGATCAAGGCCGCTTGCCGCGAGGCCGGATCGCAGTCCGACCTGCTGATCGTCGAAGGTGTGGGCGGATTTCGCGTTCCGCTGGGTGTCGACCGCGACAGCGCCGATCTGGCCGTGGCGCTCAATCTGCCGATCATTTTTGTCGTCGGCATGCGCCTCGGCTGCATCAACCATGCCTTGCTGACGATTGATGCGATTGCGGCACGCGGCCTGAGCGTCGCCGGCTGGGTTGCCAACCGGATCGACCCGGCCATGTCACGCTTCGACGAAAACCTGGCCACCCTGGAAAAGCTGATCCCGGCACCGCTGCTTGGTGTCGTGCCGCATGCACCGGCCGGCGGCGCTGCCGGCGCGGCGACTTTCCTGCAATTACCCGGCGACGCCTGATTCAGCCTGCAGGACGCCGGCAACTTCCAGCAGGCGGGCGCGCAGGGCGGCCACGTCGTCGGTCAGAACGACCGTATTGCCGAACTTGGCTTTCTGCTCGATGGCGAATGCCATGGCTGCGCCTGCATCATCGGAAAATGTCGAGAGCAGGCCCTTGATCGTATGTGCTTCGCGCTGCAGGGTTTTTGCATCGCTCGCAGCCATGGCGGCATCGAGCGCCGCACAATTGTTGTCGACATCCTGCAAATACATGTCGAGCATCATTGCGAGAATATCCTGATCGCCCCCAAGCCGATCGAGAATGACGCGACGATCCAGTACAAATGCTTCAGCCACTATCTCTCTCCCGCTCGGCAATGCTTTATGCAATTTGTTGAGTGTAGCAGGCCGCAATGGCCGCCAGCAATTCGTCCAGCCGGATGGGTTTTGAAACATAACCATCCATGCCGCCGGCAAGGCAACGCTCACGGTCGCCCGCCATCGCATTCGCCGTCATCGCAATGATCGGCACATGCTTGCCGCTGCCGGCTTCGCGCCGCCGAATTTCTGCGGTCGCGGCCAGGCCATCCATGACCGGCATCTGAAGGTCCATCAGGATCACATCGAAATCCTGCCCAGCGGAGCGGTCGACCGCGACAGCACCGTTTTCCGCCACGCTCAGGCGGTGACCTTGTTTGCGCAACAGGGCGAGCGCCAATTTTTGATTGACCGGGTTGTCTTCGACCAACAGGATATTCAGGCCGTCCAACGGCGGCACAGCGCTCGGCAACGATGCTTCGACGCCTGCCACGTCCTTCGTTTTTTCAAGCATGCCGGCCAGCGTTTCAAACACCTCATCGCAAACCAGCGGTTTGGTCAGGAAAGCCGGCACGCCCAGTTCGCGACAACGCTGCGCATCGCGCCCGAATGTGGTCGCCGGAATCATCATCAGCACAGGCGGCGCAAAGGAAAGCTCGGCCAGGGCACCCAGCAGCGCAAAACCGTCTCCGTCGGGCAGCGCCGAATCGAGCACGATCAGGCAAAACGGATCAGCCGCGTCAAATGCCTGACGCAGCGCCGCCGGCACCGCTTGCGTATGGTCGAATAGCGTCGTCGTGAATCCCCAGGACTGCAGCATGCTGCCCATCGCTTCTCGCGTCGCCGCCAGATCATCGACAACCAGCACACGCCGCCCCTGGAATCCGGCCGGCAAAGCCTGTGCTGGCGGTGCGTTGCGTGGCTGCCCGGCGGTCAGGGTAAAGCTGAAATCGCTGCCCTGCCCTTCCGTACTCTCGACCCAGATACGCCCGCCCATCAGGCTGACCAGCTTGCTGCAGATGGTCAGCCCCAGCCCGGTCCCACCGAAGCGGCGGGCCACCGATGAATCCGCCTGGGAAAAAGCTTCAAAAATTGTCTCCAGCTTGCCAGCAGGAATGCCGATGCCGGTATCGCTGACCGTAAACCGCAGGCACAGCCCGCCGTTCTCTTCGCCATCCAGGCTGACCTTGAGCCGGATATGGCCACGATCGGTGAATTTGATGGCATTGCCCAGCAGATTGATGATCAGTTGCCGCAAACGTCCGGGATCACTTTCGATCCATGTCGGCACCGCCGGGTCGATATCGACGACCAGTTCGAGTTTTTTCTGCTCGCAGCGCAAGCCGAGCGGCTTGACCACTTCGCGCAGCAAGGCCGGCAACGGGAAGCGAATCTGCTCGACGGTCATCTTGCCCGCCTCGATTTTGGAGAAATCGAGAATATCGTTGATCAACACCAGCAAGGCATCGGCCGATGAGCGGACCATTTCGAGGTATTGCCGCTGCTCGTCGTCCAGCCGTGTTTCCAGGGCCAGCGCGGTCATCCCGATGATGCCATTCATCGGCGTGCGAATTTCGTGGCTCATGTTGGCGAGAAAATCGCTTTTCGCCCGATTGGCCGTCTCGGCGACATCGCGGGCTTCACGCAACTCTTCCGCCGCCAGCTTGCGGCCGGTGATGTCGTGGAACAGCCAGAGATGGCCACGACAATCTTCCGGCTGCGGATGGAAGGGGAAAAGATAAATCGGGAAATATTCGAAAGCCAGAATCCGGCCATCGGCCAGTTGCAGCTCGCGTTCGGTCGACAATTCGCCCGCCTCGACGATCCTGACCGCGTCCTCAAGAAAACCTGGGGCGTCGAGAACGCTATCCCGACATGCTTCGAACAGTTCTCGCGACGGCTTGCCGGCAATATCCATCGAGATGTCGTCGATGCCGAGGAGGCCGAACAAAGCCTGGTTCGCCATCACCGTCCGGTGCTGCTCATCTTCGACCAGCACCCCGGAATGCATGCTTTCAATCAAGGCCGACAGACGCGAACTGGTCGACAGCAAATACTCTTCATCCCGCTTGCGCAGCGTGATGTCCTGGAAGGCAACGACCGTACCGGCAAACTGCCCGTTTTCAAAAAGCGGTACCGAGACAACCGAAATCGGGAAGACATGGCCATCGCGCGCGGTGAAGGCGTCGAATTCGGAACGGAAAGGATGGCATGCGGCAACCGGGGCGTGCATCGGACATTCATCGCGACTGAGCGGCAAGCCGGAAGCCGTCTTGAAATGAATCGCGGCATGCAGGTCCTGCCCCAGCAACTCATCGCGCGACCAGCCAAGCAGCCGTTCGGCTTCGGCGTTCATGAAGGTGCAACGCCCTTCGGCATCCGCCGCAACCACCCCTTCGCCGAGCGCATCGGTCAGGCTTTTCAGGAAGAGATTCTGCTTCTCGATGTGAGCTTCCTGATGCATCAAGCGAATGGAAACGCGATTCAAGGAAGCAACCAGGCTGCCGATTTCCAGATTGCCGTGGAAGACCGGTAACTGTTTGCCGCGGTCAACATCGAGCCGGGCGGCAAATTGGGCTGCCGCCTCAAGCACCCGCATCGACCGGGCAAGCAGGAGCAGCAGCAGCAAGACGGAAGCGACAATCGCCAGCGCACCGGCGACCAGGCTGTCGCGCCACATGTGGCTGCGTTGTTCGTCAAGCCGGGCCAGGCTGATTTCGATACGCACCCAACCAACCGCCCCTTCGCCCGGCAAAGGCTGCCAGACAACCTTCTGGCCGGCGATCTCTTGTTCATGGCCGGCACTGGCCGGCAAATCGAATGCCTTGTTGCTGATGTCGGAAAAAACCTGGCCATCATCTTCTTTGCGGACACCGGCCAGCGAACGTCCATCCGGACCGATGACATGGATCGCGCGGGCATCCGGATAAGTCGCAATCGGGGAAAGCAGGCGGTTCAGTTCGCCACGACTGGCCCGCGCAAGATCGGCGGCAATGATTTCTGCCAGACTGCGCGCCAGGACTTCGGTCTGGCGCGTCATCATTTGTTCACCGTTTTCGCTCTGCTCGTTTACCGTGTAGGCGGTATATAACGCCACGATAAGAACGAACAGCATGGAAACGACCAGCGCAATCTGGTGGCTGAAGCGACGCAGGATCAACACAAGCGCTCCCGGGGCCTAGATCATCGGGACTTCTTCATCCCTGAAGCGCTGCCGGATATCGAGAATCTGATCCTTGCAGGCCAGGAAGGCTTCGACACACATCGGGTCAAAGTGCAAACCTCGCCCATCTTCAAGAAACTTGCAGGCATCCTCAATCGGCCATGCTTTTTTGTAGGGCCGCTCGGAAGTCAGCGCATCGAACACATCGGCCACGGCAACGATACGGCCGAAAATGGGAATCTTGTTCCCCTGCAATCCGTGCGGGTAGCCCGTCCCATCGAATTTTTCATGGTGTGAAATGGCGACCTCGGCCCCGGCCCGCAGAATCTCGGAACCACTGTCCTTGAGCAATTCATAACCGAGACGGGCATGCCCCTTCATGACTTCGAACTCCTCCGGCGTCAGCTTGCCTGGCTTGAGCAGGATGTAATCGGGAATGCCGATCTTGCCGACATCATGCATCGGCGCGGCTTCGAGAATCAGTTTCTGGGCATTGGCATCGAGCCCGAGAGCCCGGGCGATGACCTGCGAATAGTGAGCCATGCGCTGGATGTGGGCGCCCGTTTCCGGATCACGGAACTCGGCTGCACGCGACATGCGGAAAATCAGCTCTTTTTCACGATCGCGAATTTCACGGGTTTGTTCGTCCACCAGCGACGCCAGATGCTCGGCACGGTCAGCCAGGAATTTCTGGCCACTGCGCAGCGAAAGCATGTTGCGGGCGCGGGCTGAAAACTCGATGCGGTCGATCGGCTTGGTCAGGAAATCGTTGGCACCGCCGAGCAAGGCTTCGTAGCGGATATCCCGCTGGTCATTCGCCGTGACCATCAAGACCGGGATTTCATTGCGCCCATGCAAGGCACGGAAGGCGTTGATGAATTTCAGGCCGTCCATATCCGGCATCATGTAATCGACAATCACCAGATCGGGAATGTTTTCCCGGCACCAGTCGAGCGCCTTGAGCGGATTTTCGAAAAGGATGGGATTGCATTCCCCCAGCTTGAGCACCAGCGCCTTGATCAGGGTCAGGTTGATATCGCTGTCGTCGATGATCAGGACGGTGTGCATGGACGTACTCGCTCGCGCAATGAGGTGAAGAAGCGCAGTATATAATGCTCCGCCATGAAACTGCTTTTCGACCTTTTCCCCGTCATCCTCTTCTTTGTCGCCTTCAAGTATTCGGAAAAAAATCCCGAACTTGCGGCCGGCTGGGTAGCCTCGCTGCTCGGCTCTGCTGCGGTCGACATCAAGCAGGCCCCCATTTTACTCGCCACGGTCGTCGTCATCGCGGCAACGGTCGCCCAGATTGCCTGGGTCTGGTTCAAGCACGGCAAAGTCGACAAGATGCTCTGGGTCAGCCTGGTGCTGGTCGGCGTGTTCGGCGGCATGACGCTGATTTTCCAGAATGAGAATTTCATCAAGTGGAAACCGACCATTCTTTACTGGGTATTCGCCGGCAGCATGGCGTTTTCCGCGCTGGTCCTGAAGAAAAATGCGATCAAGGCGATGCTCGGCGAGCAAATGAAATTGCCTGAAACCATCTGGGCCCGGGTCAATCTTTCGTGGGTCGCCTTTTTCACTTTCATGGGCTGCCTGAATCTCTTTGTGGCCTTCAATTTCACGACCGATACCTGGGTCAATTTCAAGCTCTTCGGCGGCATGGGCCTGCTGTTTGTATTCGTACTCGGCCAGGGCATGCTCCTATCCAAATACGTTGAGGAAGAAAAATAATGCTTTACGTCATCATCGGTGAAGATCGCCCCGGCTCGCTCGACCAGCGCATGGCTGCTCGCCCGGCACATCTCGAACGCCTGCATGCCCTGCAGGCCGAAGCCCGCCTGGTACTGGCCGGCCCCTGCCCGGCAATCGACTCGCCGGACCCGGGCCCGGCCGGTTTTTCCGGCAGCATCATCATTGCCGAATTCAGCTCGCTGGCTGCCGCACAAGGCTGGGCCGACGCCGACCCGTACATCGCCGCCGGCGTCTACGAAAAAGTCACCGTCAAGCCGTTCAAGAAAGCCCTGCCGGCGTGAGCAGCGAAACCGTCGTACACCTGCGGGAGCGGCTTGCCAGCCTGCAACCGCTGTCGATCGAGATCGAAGATGAATCGCATCGCCACGCCGGACACGCCGGTGCCAAAGATGGCGGACACTACCAAGTAACGATTGTTTCCAGTGCTTTTAGCGGGAAAAATACGGTTGCCCGGCATCGGCTGGTTTACGATGCGGCAGGTGACTTGATGCGCGGTCGTATTCATGCGCTCGGCATCCATGCTTTTGCACCGGGCGAAGTATAATTTTCCGGTTACCCCCTTCCACCCAAGGATCAACTACATGTTCAAGATTTCCCGTCTGGCTGCCCTGCTGATTGGTAGCGCCCTGATTTCCGCCCCGGCCTTTGCCGTTGAAAAGGGCAAACCGTTTGCCACGGTCAACGGCCAGCCGATTTCGCAAACCGTCTACGATGCTTTCTACGCCGAGCAAAAAACCCAGGGCGCCCCGGATGGTGCCGAGCTCCAGAATGCCGTCAAGGAAGAACTGGTCCGCCGCGAAGTCCTCGCCCAGGAAGCCAAGAAAAAGGGCCTCGACAAGAAGACCGACATCCAGGGTCAGATCGAACTGGCCAAGCAGGCCGTGCTGATCCGTACCTACCTGTCGGATTACGTCCGTGCCAACCCGATCACCGAAGCCCAGCTCAAGGCTGAATACGACGGCATCAAGGCCAACCTCGGCAATACCGAATACAAGGCCCGCCACGTTCTGGTCGAAAAGGAAGATGAAGCCAAGGCCATCATCGCCAAGCTCGACAAGGGTGAAAAATTCTCCGAACTGGCCAAGCAATCCAAGGACCCAGGTTCCAAGGACAAGGGCGGCGACCTCGGCTGGAGTTCACCGAACTCCTACGTCAAGCCGTTTGCCGACGCACTGTCCAAGCTGAAGAAGGGTGAGTACACCAAGGCCCCGGTTCATTCCGACTTCGGTTATCACGTCATCCAGCTCGAAGATTCCCGTCCGCTGACCCCGCCGCCGTACGACCAGGTCAAGCCGCAGCTTCAGCAACGCGCCAGCCAGCAGCAGGTTGAAAACCTGGTCAAGGAACTGCGCAACAAGGCCAAGGTTAACTAAAACCGGCCCCGCCCGATCAATGCCCACCCGAGCGGTGGGCATTTTTTTGCCCACTCTCCGGTACGGCACAAGACAAAACTAAAGCAAACTTGATCCATATCCATGCCAACTCACCACCCGAATCGCTATATTCGGTAACGATGAAATACCTTGGTTTTTTCCTGATAACACTCTGCTGCGCCTGCCTCAACAGCCAACTCATGGCCGCGCAGCCGCTCCAACCCTGGCTTGATACTGCGCTGCCCGGCGCAAGCATTCGCCTGCCTCCCGGCACCTACCAAGGGCCGGCAATCATCAACAAACCGCTGACCCTGGAAGGTAACGGCAAGGTCATTATCGAAGCCGGCGGTCGCGGAACGGTACTGAGCGTCAAAGCCGACCACGTCACATTACGTGGCCTGACCCTGCGCGGCAGCGGCGATTCACACGATGCGATCGATGGTGGCCTGATGGCCGAAGGCAATCACCTGCTGATCGAAGATAACCGGATCGAGGATGTCCTGTTCGGGATCACGCTCCACCGCAGCAACGATAGCGTTATACGCGGCAACCGGGTGCGTTCGCGGCCGGTCGATTCTGCCGAACGCGGCGATGGCATACGCCTCTGGTACAGCACCGGCAATCGCATCGAAAACAACGACATTGCGCAGATTCGCGACATTACGGTGAGCAATTCACCCCGCAACCGGTTTACCGGCAATGTCGTCAAGGACAGCCGGCGTGCCTTGAATTTCCTGTTTGCCAATCGAACACTGGTTGAAAACAATCATTTCGAAAACAACTCGACCGGAATCATTGCGCTCAACTCCGATGGCCTGATCATCCGCCGCAACCGGATCATTCACTCGATGGATGCCTCGGGTGCCGGCGTGGCGCTCAAGGAAACCTCCTCCGCCCTGATCGACAGCAATGAGATCGTGCACTGCGCCCACGGCATCATGGCCGATTCGCCAATGAACCCGATCAACCGGATCGTTTTCATCAATAACCTGATTGCCCACAACATTACCGGGATTTATTTCTACGGTGCCAAGGGGGGTCACATGGCGATCAACAACACGATTCGCAACAATCTCTGGCCGGTCAGCATCATCGGGGATGGCGATCCGATGAACGACACCTGGTGGGGCAACATCTGGGACGACTACGAAGGATTTGATCTCAACGGCGACGGTTTCGGCGACAAGCCGCACGAACTGTACGCGTACGCCGACCGAATCTGGATGGACACGCCCGCCGCCAAGTTCTTCAGAAATTCGCCCGTTCTCGAATTACTCGACTTCCTGGAACGCCTGGCCCCGTTCTCGGCACCTTCGCTGATCCTGCGCGATACGGCGCCACGCATGAAAGCCTTACGCTAGCCACTCCAGCATGTCTTCGATCAGATCGTCGACCGCCCCCAGCGACAGCTGAAAATACTGGCAGGCAGCAGAAGCAGCCTTGGCCCATTCATGTTCGCCATCACCCTGGTTGTGCAGACGGATGATGTGCTCGGCCAGGACGCAGATGGCGATCAGTCCGCGCGCGTCATCGGAAACACGCCCGGGATTGGCAAGGACGCTGTAATCGTGGTGATGAAGAATGCCTTCCGCAACGAAATCCGGCAGATGCCAGCGACGGGCCAGGAAATAGCCGACAACCGCGTGATTGGTGCCCAGCGCCCTGTCTTCGACTTCGGTAAATTTCAATTCTTCTGTTGCATTGGCTTCAGCCAATACTTCGCGACACTGTGGAAAGCGTTTCATGATCAGCGGAATCCCGCAATCGTGAAACAGGCCGAAGGTGTAGGCCACATCCGGCCGGACACAGCGCAGCCGACGAGCCAGCTCGGCAGAAAGATTGGCCGTCTGGGCCGATGATTCCCAAAAACGATCCATCGAAATTCCCGAGGAATCCGACAACGCGGCCTTCATCAGTTGCGACACCAGCAGATTGAATATCTGCTGGGTTCCCAGGACGTTCAGTGCCTGGAGAATCGACGTCAGCTTATGCCCGCCCGAAAATGCCGGCGAATTGGCAATCCGCATCAATTGGCCGGAAAGCGCCACATCCTTGCTGACCAGGCGAACGATATCCCGCTGGTCAGGCGCATCCTTCTTCAATTCGGCATCCAGTGCAATCAGGACTGCCGGGCAAGGCGGAATATCGACACCCTGCAATAAAAGTTGCAACTGCTTTTCTTCGGAAACGGCGTTCATCGGGAAGCTCCTGAGCGGACGTTGAAGCTTACGCTGCGCCAGAACCCCTGAAAATCAGACAAAAGTCATAACTGATACTCATCGCCGCCGCCCTGCATCGCCATCTCGACCACTCGCTTCGACAGATGCGGCGCAAACAAGCCAATAAAATCATAATCGTAGCGTCGCAGATAGGTCCCGCGCCGCAAGGCCAGCCGGGTCGTGTTGGATTCGAACAAATGTGCAGCGTCGACCGCGACAAGGCCGCTGTCTCGTTGCGCATCGAATGCCAGCGCAGAAATGATGCCCAAGCCAAGCCCGAGGCTGACGTAGGTCTTGATCACATCGGCATCCAGCGCCGTGAGGGCGATGTTCGGCTGGGCAGAGATCCGCTCGAAAGCGCGATTGATCCGCGAACGTCCGGTAAATGCCGTGTCATAGGTAATCAACGGCCAGCGCACCAGTTCGTTGAGCGACAGCGGCACAGTCTTCAAAATGGGATGCGCCTCCGGGGCGATCACGCAATGGCTCCACTGCCGGACCGGCAATGTCACCAGTTGCGGGTACTGATCAAGCGACTCGGTTGCGATCCCGATATCGGCTTCACCGGCCGCCACCCATTCGGCGATCTGGGTTGGGCTGCCTTGGTGCATTTCCAGCTTGACGGTTGGATGCTGGGCGACAAAATCGCGCACCACCACCGGCAAGGCGTAACGCGCCTGGGTGTGGGTTGCCGCCAGAATCAGTCGCCCGCTGTCACCGGTGGCAAATTCGGCACTGGCCCGCTTGAGATTTTCCGCCTCGCGCAAAATGCGTTCGGCAATCCCGAGCACCACCTTGCCGGGTTCGGTCACACCGGTAAAACGCTTGCCACTGCGTTCGAAGATGGAAATACCCAGCTCATCTTCAAGCAATTTGACCTGCTTCGAGATGCCTGGCTGCGAGGTGTACAGAGACTCGGCAGCCTCTGAAACATTGAGGCCTTGACGCTGGATTTCAACGATGTAGCGAAGCTGCTGGAGTTTCATGGATAGACTAATAACTAAAATTTATAACAATCTAACTCAATATTCTTTTTGTTTCAAATCGCCCCCTGTACGATGCGCGCCATGGATATTCTTTACACTCTTTCCGGCTTTGCAGTCGGCGCGATTGTCGGCCTCACCGGTGTCGGCGGAGGCTCGCTGATGACGCCGCTGCTCGTGCTGGTTTTTGGCGTTCACCCGGCTACGGCAGTAGGTACCGACCTGCTTTATGCCGCCATGACCAAGGCCGGTGGCACCGTGGCACACGGTCGCAAGGGACATATCGACTGGACGATTACCGGCCGCCTGGCACTCGGCAGCATTCCGGCAGCGGCCATCACGCTGTGGATTCTTTCGCAACTGCCCAAAGGCAGCAACACGATCGGGGCAATCATTGCCAACGGCCTGGGTTTCGCGCTGTTGCTCACGGCCGTTGCCATCCTGTTTGGCCGCAAATTGCGCGATTACGCCGCGCAGCATGATGACTCACCGCTGCGCCAGTGCTGCCTTGGCAAGATCACGGTGGCCGTCGGTGCCATTCTCGGCGTGCTGGTGACCATTTCTTCGGTGGGTGCCGGCGCGCTGGGCGTGGCTGCCCTTTTCTTTCTTTACCCCAAACTTTCTCCGGTCAAGATTGTCGGATCGGATGTTGCCCATGCCGTGCCACTGACCCTGGTTGCCGGCCTCGGCCACTGGATGCTCGGCGGTGTCGATTGGGCACTGCTCGGCAGCCTGCTGCTTGGTTCATTGCCCGGAATCTGGCTTGGCACGCAAGTTTCTGCCAAGGTCCCGGAACACATTCTTCGCCGGATTCTGGCCTCCATGCTTGTCCTCATCGGCAGCAAGCTGGTCTTTGCTTAAGGAAATACCATGTACAAATACGATGCCATCGATCGCCAGCTCGTCAATGAGCGCGTGGCCCAGTTCCGTGATCAGGTTCGTCGCTGGAAAGCCGGCGAACTGGCCGACGACGAATTCCGTCCGCTGCGCCTGCAAAATGGCCTTTACATCCAGCGCCATGCGCCGATGTTCCGGGTTGCCGTGCCCTACGGCATGCTCAATTCTGCCCAGATGCGTACGCTGGCCAGCGTGGCCCGCAAATATGACCGTGGCTACGGCCATTTCACGACGCGCCACAATCTGCAGCTGAACTGGCCGAAGATCGAGGATGTGCCGGAAATCATGGCCGAGCTGGCCGAAGTCGAGATGCATGCCATCCAGACCTCCGGCAACTGCCTGCGCAACATCACCACCGACCCGTTTGCCGGCGTTGCCGCCGATGAAGTGATCGACCCGCGCCCGCTGGCTGAAATTCTCCGCGAATGGACCACCTTCCATCCGGAATTCGCCTTCCTGCCACGCAAGTTCAAGATCGCCATTTCCGGCACGCAGGAAGACCGCGCCGTCACCTGGTTCCACGATATCGGCCTGCACCTCAAGCAGCAGGATGGTCAGGTTGGCTTCAGCGTCATCGTCGGCGGCGGCCTTGGCCGGACACCGATCCGCGGCCAGATCGTTCGTGATTTTCTGCCCTGGCAGGACATTCTTTCCTACTGCGAAGCCATCCTGCGCGTGTATAACCGCTACGGCCGCCGCGACAATGCCTACAAGGCGCGCATCAAGATTCTCGTGCAAGCCCTGGGCATCGACGCTTTCCGCGAACAGGTCGAAGCTGAATGGGTGCATGGCAAGGGCGGCCCGATGACGATTCCGCAAGCCGAATACGATCGTGTGGCAGCGCATTTCACCGCGCCGGCATACGCCTCGTGTCCCGACTGCACCCTGCCGGATGAAAAAGCCTTCCTTCGTTGGGTAGACCGCAACACGCATGCGCACAAGGTCAACGGCTACAGCGCGGTGATCCTGTCGCTCAAGCAGCATGGCATCGCTCCGGGCGACATCACTTCCGAACAAATGGAAATCGTCGCCGACCTGGCCGACCAGTACAGCTTCGGTGAACTGCGCATCAGCCACGAACAGAATGTCATCCTGGCCGATGTCAGGAAATCCGACCTCTACGAAGTCTGGCAAAAAGCCAAGGCTGCCGGCCTGGCAACACCGAACATCGGCTTGCTGACCGGCATGATCTGCTGCCCAGGCGGCGATTTCTGCGACCTGGCCAACGCCAAGTCGATCCCTATCGCCAACGCCATCCAGGCTCGTTTCGACGATCTCGACTATCTGTTCGACATCGGTGAGATCGACCTCAATATCTCAGGCTGCATGAATGCCTGCGGTCACCACCACGTTGGTCACATCGGCGTGCTCGGCGTCGACAAGAATGACTCCGAGTTCTACCAGGTGACCCTCGGCGGCCGCCAAGGCAACGATGCCAAGCTGGGCAAGGTGATCGGCCCGTCTTTCGCCGCTGATGAAATGCCGGATGTTGTCGAGAAAATCATCCAGGTTTACCTTGAGAACCGCCACGAAGATGAGCGTTTCCTCGATACCTTTGATCGCATCGGCATCGACCCGTTCAAGAACCGCGTTTACGAAGGCCGCGCGCATGGCAAGGCCAAGGCTGCACAAAAGGAGACCGCATAATGGCCCAACTGATCAAGGATTCGGCACAAGTCACGGTCGACACCTGGACAACACTCGAATTGGCCGAAGGTGAAACACCGGAAACCGTTGCCCTGCCTGCCGGCGAAATCATTTTCCCGTTCGCCGTATGGCAGGCGCGCCAGGCCGAGATCATCGCGACCCATAAGCGCATCGGCCTGTTGATCCAGCCCGACGAACGCATCGAAGACGTCAGCGAAGCGTTGAGTCATTTCGCGCTGATTGCCGTCAACTTCCCGAAATTTGTCGATGGTCGCGGCTATTCGACAGCCAGCCTGCTGCGCCAGCGCTACAACTACCAAGGTGAATTGCGCGCCGTCGGCGATGTCTTGCATGACCAACTGTTCTTCATGAAGCGCGTCGGTTTCGACAGCTACGCGCTGAAGGACGGCAAGAATGCAATCTACGCACTGGAAGCCGCATTCACCCCGTTCAGCGACGCTTACCAAGGCTCGACCAACCAGCCGCAACCTTTTTTCCGCCGTCGTCACTGAGAGCCCGCCATGACGCCCAGCCTGCTCAACATCACCCCGGAACTGACCGCCAGCGTCGCGGCCAAGACGACTGCAGCACAGTCGCTACTGGCCGACATCGCCGGTAACTGGTCGCCGGCCACCTTCGCCAACAGCCTCGGGGCTGAAGACATGGTGCTGACCGATCTGATTGCAAAATCCGGCCTGCCGATTGAAATCTTCAGTCTCGACACCGGTCGTCTGCCGCTCGAAACCTATGACCTGATGGCTGCGGTCGACCAGCATTACGGGCTGAAATTGAAGATTTATTTCCCGCAAAGCAGCGCCGTCGAGACATATGTCCGGACCAACGGCATCAATGCCTTCTACCAGTCGATCGAACTGCGCAAAGCCTGCTGTTTTGCCCGCAAGGTAGAACCGTTACAACGCGCCCTGGCCGGCAAGAAAGCCTGGATCACCGGCCTGCGCGCCCAGCAGGCCGCCACCCGCGTCGGTCTGCCAAGCCGTGAATACGACGAAGGCAACAAGCTGGAAAAATTCAATCCGCTGGCCGACTGGACCGAAAAGGAAGTCTGGACCTATATCAAACAGAATGCCGTGCCGTACAACGCGCTGCACGACAAGTTCTACCCAAGCATCGGCTGCGCCCCATGCACCCGCGCCATCAGCCTTGGCGAGGATGTACGCTCCGGCCGCTGGTGGTGGGAATCGCCTGAACTGAAGGAATGCGGCCTGCACATCAAGGCGGCAAGCTGACCTGAAAAAGGCCGGGCCGCATTCTTGGCTCGGCCGCCTGGCCGCAAAACTTTATGCAAGGCGTGTATCGGTGCTACGATACCGTACGCATAGACCAGACGAGACACACCGTGCCAGGGAAGACAAGCCGGACAAGCGCCGCACAGACAGGGCAAAAATGGCTCAGCCGCGCATTGTGCGCCAGCTTTGCGCTGACGACGCTTCAGTTCATTTCTCCGGCCCACGCGGCAGCCGAGCCCGGCACGATACAAGACCGATTCGAGTTCAGCGGTTTCGGAACGCTCGGCATCGCGCGCAGCGACACCGACGACGCCCGCTTCGTCCGCGACCAGACCCAACCCAGGGGCATCGGTAAATCACCCAACGCCAAGCTGGATTCCTTGCTCGGTCTACAAGCCTACTTCCGGGCCACCGACTCGCTCGAACTGGTCGCCCAGGCGATCAGTCGTTACGGTGCGCAGGATGATTTCCGCCCCGAATTGTCGTGGGCCTTTGCCAAATACAGCATCACCCCGAACCTCACGCTACGTGGCGGGCGAATGGGAACCGAGTTCTACATGCTGGCCGACTCCCGGCACGTCGGCTACTCCTACCTGACAGTACGCCCCCAGGTCGACTTCTTTGGGGCGCTGGCCTTTCATCACGTTGACGGCGCTGATTTGACCGGCACCGTTGCACTGGGCGACGGGATCGTCAAAGGCAAGGTTTTTGCCGGCCGGGCCAACGAAGTCACACCGATCGGCAGTGAACTCTTCAGCCTGCGCGGCAATCCAATGGCAGGCGGCTACCTCGATTACCAGCAAGGCAATTGGCAATGGCGAGCCACTTTTGCCCAGATGACCTTCAAGCATGATCTACCTCGCCCAGTCGCCGATCTGCGTGCCGCCCTGCTGGCAACGGGTATTGCCAGCGCAGCCAGTGCCGCAGAACAAATTGCGCTGGAAGACACCCGCTCACGCTTTTACTCGGTAGGAGGCGTCTACGATCGCGGCCCGCTCCAGGTCCAGGCGATGCTCAGCCGGATTCGCCATGAAAGCGCCAGTTATCAGGATTCGCAGTCAGGCTATGTACTGGCTGGTTATCGACTCGGCCAGGTCACGCCGTTCGGCGGCTATTCCTGGACGCGCTCGAAAGCGAAGGAAGTCAGCTCGGGCCTGCCCAACTTTGTCCCCGCCTTTGCCCAGATCAATGATGGACTGGCAGGTTCGCTGGCCCGCGTTCATACCGACCAGAAAACCTACACGCTGGGCGCCCGCTGGGATTTCCGCCAGAACATGGCCCTGAAAGGCCAGCTCGACATGATTCGCGGCAAACCGGATTCGATTTTCCTCTACCCGACAAGCAATCCCGGAGCATTTGATGGAAAACTGAATATTCTCAGCCTTGCCCTCGATTTTGTCTTCTGACCATGGGCTACCTGCCGCGACTTCTCCTGCTGCTGCACATCGCCCTTGCTTCCGGCGGGGCTCAGGCTGATCTCGTCGTCGTCACCAGCCAGAAAAGCGGCATTGAGCATTTGAGCCGCCAGGAAGTGGTCAATCTGTACATGGGACGTTTGCGCACCAATACGGCAGGCAATGCAGCTACGCCACTCGATCTTGCGGTCGACACCCCGGAACGGGTCGAATTCTATCGCTTGCTGGTTAACAAGGAATCTGCGGATATCAAGGCATACTGGTCGCGACTGGTTTTCTCGGGCGGCGCCCGCCCGCCTCAATCGGCAGAGAACATTGACGAACTGATCCGGATGATCAGCCAGACCCCCGGCCTGGTAGGCTACTTGCCACGCAAACAGCTGGATAACCGGCTCAAGGTCATCTACGAGTTTTCAGTTTCGCCCTGAGCCCCTTGCAGTTCGGCAGAGAAAGCCATCAGTTCTACCTCGGCGCGCTGCCAGCCAGCTTCGATTTCCCGCACGAGTTCACCAAGCAGCGGAACATCGCCGCACTTTGCCGCACTTTCAAGCCGATCCAGCAATTCCCCCAGATTGGCAGCGCCCATGCTCTTCGAAGAAGACTTCAGCCGGTGCGCCGTGCGGGCGAGCTGTTCAATATCCCCGGCTAACAGCGCTGGGCCGAGTTCCGCTACGCCGGATGCCGTCGACCCGAGGAAATTTTGCACGAAGCGCAATATCTTCACCGTATCGTTTTTAACCAGTTTGCGGATCACCGCCGTATCGACCTCGGCAATATTACTGACCACGGATCGCGGCAACATCGCCGATTCCGTGGCCGCAAGCGGCGCATCGGCCACTGGTTTGACCCATTTCATCACAATCCTGAAAAACTGGACGGGATCAACCGGCTTGCTGATGAAATCATTCATCCCGGCAGCAAAACATTCATCGCGATCCTCGGTTCGTGCATTGGCCGTCATCGCAATGATCGGCAGATCGGCGAACAAAGGGTTTTGACGGATACGATGAGTCGCCTCGATGCCGTCGAGTTCCGGCATGCGAACATCCATCAGTACACAATCGAAATGCATTCGTTCCAACAACGCCAGGGCCTGCAAACCATTGCTGGCCGCCGAAACCTTAACACCGTATTCCTCAAGCAATTCAATCGCAATTTGCTGGTTGATCAAATTATCTTCGGCCAGCAGGATGTGCATACCGGAAAGATGAATCTCGTTCCCGCCCAGCCATGATGAGTCTGCCGCTTCATGCGCTACAGCGTCATCCGGTGCGATCCCCAGACGCAGGGTCGCCCAGAAAGTACTGCCGCAACCGGGCGCACTTTCAACACCAACCTCGCCGCCCATCAGATCGGCCAACTCCCGACAAATGGCCAGCCCCAAGCCTGTCCCGCCGAATTTTCGCGTTGTCGAGATATCGGCCTGTTCGAACGACGCGAAAAGGCGTTTCATCTGCTCACCAGACAGGCCGATCCCGGTATCGCTGACAGTAAAGCGGAGGCAGCAAACCTTCTCGTCCTTGCT
This sequence comes from Dechloromonas sp. TW-R-39-2, assembly GCF_016864195.1. Taxonomy (NCBI): domain Bacteria; kingdom Pseudomonadati; phylum Pseudomonadota; class Betaproteobacteria; order Rhodocyclales; family Azonexaceae; genus Dechloromonas; species Dechloromonas sp. TW-R-39-2. The sequence continues at coordinate 1,618,943 of NZ_CP045202.1, read as the reverse complement.
GACCAGAGTGGCCGACAGCCTGATCGTCCCCTTGTCGGTGAATTTGATGGCATTGTTCAGATAGTTGATCAGTATCTGACCAACCCTGAGTTCATCGCCATTCAGGCAAACCGGAATGTTACGGTCGACATCGACTTCAAGCTGCAATCCCTTTTCATCGGCCCGCAATGAAGCAACGCCCTCAAGACGCCGGATCATGTTCGGCAGGCTGAAAGGCACATTTTCGAGCGTCAATTTACCCGCTTCGATCTTGGCAACATCGAGCACATCATTGACCAGATCAAGCAAGTGGCTGCCGGAAACCCTGATCTTTTCGAGGTAATCCCGCTGTTTCGCGGTCAACCCGGTTTTCAGTGCCAAATGAGCCATACCCACCACGGCATTGATCGGCGTACGAATTTCATGGCTCATGTTGGCCAGAAAATCGCCTTTCGCCCGGTTGGCCCGCTCGGCCTGCTGGCGAGCCAGCGCCAAATGCGCCGTCAAATCATTGACATCCCCGACCAGACGACCTATCTCGGTTGTTTCGTGGCCTTCGGGCACACTCAGGACGCCGCCATCTTCCTCCTTGCTCATCCGGTGCAAATGATCCGACATGTGTTTCATGGGAAAGACGATCCAGCGCAATGCGGCATAAATGGCCGCCACCGTAATGGCAATCAGCTGGAGCAACAGGACGGAACCGGTATAGAGCAACTCTTCATTGTTCAGGCGTTTCAGTTCGCTGAGATTCGGCTCGATCAACATCTCGCCAACAGCCAGATCCGGGTCGAATGGCGAGAATATTTTCCGGCTGATGCCTGTATTGCGTACTTTATCGGCATCGAGCAGCGCCGGACCACGGGAAAGATTGGTTAGTTCGCCAGCGGAGGAAAGGATGACCACGCCCTGAACAATCGTGTTTTTCAGCAAACCCTGGGCAATATCCTTGGCCAGTCCATGGTCCTCAACGAAACAGGCGGCGCTGGTTGTACTGGCAACCGTGTCGATCAGCCCCTGCAGACGCTGGGCAACTTCTCCGCGCGTCCGTTCAAAAGCCAAGTAGCCGACCAGGGCCATCAGCAGCACACCGGCAAGAAGTGCAAAACCGATCACGGCCTTGGCGGCCTGGAAAGCAATGCCTCGTTTGACTGGAGCGATCATCTAACCTCTCGTGCCTTGTCTCTCTGCCACGGGTTAAAGAATCAAAGCAGCGTTGACCGTGGCATTCATACTTCATTTGTCATTCTGGCACGATTTCCGATTCGTGCCTGTCATTTATCAAAGGCATCTCCGGAAGAGCATTTGCTGCCTCAACAGCGCGCCAACAAACCTCCATTATTGTCACAAAAACTTTACCGGGCAGCACTTTGCTGCATTGCAGCAAAGTGGTAGTCTCTCACCTTATAAAAACCCGTATCAAGCGAGTAACAGCATGAGTGAAATTGACCTCAAACGATTTTTTCTTGAACAAGTTCGCCTGTTCGAAAACTTCCCGGCCGACAAGGTCGAGGAAATCGTCATCAAGTCCCGCCTGGCGACTTACGAAGGCAACGAAGCAATCCTCGAAACCGGTGACGAAGGGCGTTTCATCGGCGTCATGATCAGCGGCCACGCCGAAATCTCGATGACCGACAACACCGGCACACGCGCCGTCATCAGCCAGCTTGAAACCGGCGATGTCTTCGGCGTGATGTCGCTGCTCACCGGCGACCGTATCGTTGCCGACGTGATCGCCGGAAACCGCTGCTTCGTGCTGATGATTCCGCAAGAAGTTTTCAACGCCTACATCCTGACCAACCCCAAGGCCGTCGGCTACCTCTCACGCCTGCTGGCCGACCGGACGCGCGCCATGTCGGTTGATCTGGTCACCGCCCAGGCCCGTGCCGTCACCAAGTCAGCCGACCCCTACTCGCTGTCGCTGCACACCAATACGCCGGGCAAGGTTGTTGTGCTCAACGTCGGCATCAGCCAGATTCACTTCGGTATTTACGATACGCACGAAAGCGGTGCCGATGTGCACGGCATCATCGATAACGCCGACAAGCAGATGGCCCACGTGACGGTCATGGTCGGCACGCAGGTCAAGACGGCAGAACATACGCCGTTCAAACTGTCCGACCTGTTCAAGGTGATGCAGGAAACCACCGCCTTGCTCGGCAGCGCCTTCACCTTCCACCCGGAAGACGTGACGGCCATCGGCCACCGCGTCGTCCATGGCGGCAACAAATTCTCCAGCTCGGTCGTCGTGACGCCGGCAGTGATCAGCGACATCGAGGAACTGGCGATCTTCGCTCCGCTGCACAATCCGGTGAACGTGGCCGGCATCCGCGTCGCGCTCAAGCAATTCCCGACCATTCCGCACGTCGCCGTATTCGACACGGCTTTCCACCAGACGCTGCCGCCGTATGCCTATCTTTACGGTCTACCGTACGATTTGTACAAAAAAGACGGCATCCGTCGCTACGGTTTCCACGGCACCTCGCACCGCTATGTTTCGCTCAAGGCAGCTGAAGTCGTCAAGCGTCCGCTCGGCGAACTGGAAATCATCTCCTGCCACCTTGGCATCGGCGCTTCGCTGTGCGCCATCGACCACGGCCGCTCGGTCGACACCACGATGGGCATGACCCCGACCGATGGCCTGATCATGCCGAGCCGTTCCGGCAGCATCGATCCGGCGGTGATGATTCACCTGATGGAACATCACAAGATCCCGGCCGATCAGCTGTCCAGCATGATCAATACCGAAAGCGGCCTGAAGGGTATTTCCGGCATTTCGAGCGACATCCACGAAATCGAGGCGGCGGCGCATGAAGGCCACCACCGCGCCCTGCTCGCTCACAAAGCCTTCTGCTACCAAGTGCGCAAGAATATCGGCGGCTATGTCGCTGCAATGGGCGGCATCGATGTCCTTGCCTTCACCGGTGACATCGGCGAAAGCAGCGCCACCGTGCGCAGCCTGGCTTGCCAGGGCCTGAACTACATGGGCATCAAGCTCGACGAGGAAAAGAACCGCAATCTCGGCAAAATCAACGGCCACGCCGTCATTTCAGCCGACGATTCACCGGTCACCATTCTCGTCGTGGCCAATGACGACGAGCGCCTGGTAGCTTGGGAAACCTTGCGTGCCATCGAACGCAACCAGTTGCTGCTCGAAGCCAAGGCCGAACACGACCTGCCGATTCCGGTCGAGATTTCTGCTCACCACGTCCATCTGTCGCAAGCCGATGTCGAAAAGCTGTTCGGCCCCGGCCACCAGCTGACCCCCAAGCACGAGCTGTCGCAGCCGGGCCAGTATGCCTGCGCCGAACAGGTGCATCTGGTTGGCCCGAAGGGGCGCATCGCCAATGTCCGCGTTCTCGGCCCGACCCGCAAGGAAACCCAGGTCGAGATCGCCATGACCGAGCAGTTCAAGGTCGGCATCCAGCCGCCGATCCGTCAGTCGGGCGACCTGGTCAACACGCCGGGCATCACGCTGGAAGGCCCGTACGGCAGCAGCACGATCGAACGTGGCGTCATTTGTGCCCAGCGCCACATCCATATGTCGCCGGAAGATGCCATGCGCTTCCGCGTGCGTGACAACTACGTCGTCCGCGTTCGCGTCGAAGGCGAGCGCGAGCTGATCTTCGGCGACGTCGTGGTTCGTGTAAACCCGGCTTTCCGCCTGGCGATGCACATCGATACCGACGAAGGCAATGCCGCCAACATCCGTACCGGCATGCTCGGCTACATCGAGGAAATCCAGAGTCGTCACTGATCGATTCGAAGATTCCTGAAGCAAAAATCAAATGACCGGCCAAGGCCGGTCATTTTTTTTGGCGCACCGGACTGCATTCAGGCTATGCCAAAAGCAGTAGAATCCATCTGTGCAGCTAAATCAGAAAAACATGAAACAGGGTAGAACAGCGTGAGCAGTAGCGGACGAACCCCCGCGCGAAATCTTCGCCGGCTTTTACTGGCAGGCTTGGTATGTTCCAACGCCTTGGTCATTTTTCTGTCGGCTTACTCGATCCAGCAAAGCCGGGAGCAATACGACCAACGTGCCGAGGCATTGACGCAGACGGTTGCCAGCGCCCTTGAGCAAAGCCTTTCGAACAGTATCGACAAGATTGACCTGGCCTTGCGCACGGTCGCCGATGAACTGGAACGCCAACTAGCCACCGGTCGCCTCGATGAAGTGACGATGAACGCCTTCATGGCCCGACAAAAACGACGCCTGCCGGAGCTGGAAGCTTTTCGCGTTGCAGATGCCCAGGGCTTCGTGATCCTCGGCGATGGGGTCGACAAAAATGCACGCGTCAGCTGGGTTGACCGCGACTATTTCATGCATCACCGGGAACATACGGAGCGCCAGCTATTCATCTCGAAACCGGTCTTTGGCCGCGTGGCGAAAAAATACATCGTCGGTTTTGCCCAACGTTACAACTACCCGGATGGCCGCTTTGCTGGCGTCATTTCGGCACCGATTGCAATTGATCATTTCGACAGGATTCTCTCGCACTACGACGTCGGTCCGCACGGCACGATCATTGTGCGCGATGCCAATCTTGGCCTGATCAGCCGCAAGCCGGCCATTCCCGATCACCCTGCGGGAAAAATCGGCAATACAACCATTTCTGCTGATGCACGGGCTCTTTTCGAGTCTGGGGTCAGCACGGCAACCTTCCACACGACAACCAGCGGAGATGGTTTTCAACGAACCATTTCGTTCAGCCGACTAAGCAATGCACCGATCATCGCCATCGTCGGTGCAGCCAGCGAGGACTACCTTGGCAACTGGTACGCCGAGGCATACAAAACTGCGACGCTGGCCGCCGGTTTCCTGCTGCTTTCTCTCGTTCTGGGAGTCGCCCTGCTGCGCCTGCTTGGCCAGGCGGAAAAACGCCAGCAGGCGCTGGCTGAACGGGAAGATCAGCTCAAGACAGTGATCGAAGCCGTACCCGATGCCATCCAGTTCAAGGATGGCGAAGGACGCTGGCTGGTTGCCAACAGCGTTTGTCTCAAACTGTTCGGCCTGCAGGATAGCGCCTGGCTCGGCCTGACCGACCGTGAAATCGGCCAGTGCCAGCCGCATCTGGCCGCCACCCTGACGGCCTGCGAAGTGAGCGATGCCACTGCCTGGGCCAATGGCAGAGTGACGCGCCACGAAGACATCATGCACGACGAACTGAACGGTTTGCTGCATTTCGAGGTCATCAAGGTGCCGCTTTTTGATGAAAATGGGGCACGCCGGGCGATGATCGCAGTGAGCCGCGACATTTCCGAACGCAAGCGCAACGAAGTTGAACTCGAAAATCACCGCCGCCATCTGGAAGAGCTCGTTCTTGAGCGAACGGCGGCCTTGATGGAAACCGAAGCTCGCGCCACCCACATCCTGAATTCAAGCGCCGATGGGCTTTACGGTATCGACCGCAAGGGCACGATCACCTTCATCAACCAGGCTGCCTGCAATCTGCTGGGCTATCGGGCCGAGGATGTGATCGGGCGCGATGCCCACTCCCTGTTCCATCACAGCCGCCCGGACGGCACGCCCTATCCGCCGCACGAATGTCCAAGCCGGAATACGCTGACCCTGGGTCAGAATGTCCGGGTCGATGATGAAGTTTACTGGCACGCCGACGGCCACCCCATCCCGGTCATGTACGCGACACACCCGATCCTGCTGGATCAAGAAATCACCGGCTCGGTCACCAGCATGGTCGATATCAGCCAGCAACGCGCCACCGCCGAGGCACGCGAACGCGCCCTGCTGGCCGCCGAAAACCTGGCACGGGCAAAGAGTGATTTCCTGGCCAACATGAGTCACGAAATCCGCACCCCGCTGAACGGCGTGCTCGGTTTTGCCGAAATCGGCCAGCGCCACAGCCACAACCCCGAGCGTTCGGCCGATGCGTTCAACAAGATACTGGCCTCCGGCAAACGCTTGCTCGGCGTGATCAACGACATTCTGGATTTCTCCAAGATCGAAGCCGGCAAACTGCGCATCGAACAAACCACCGTCGTCATCAGCGAAGTCATCGAACACGCCGTTGAACTGGTGCGCGACCGGGCCCAGGCCAAGCAGATCAAGCTCGATGTCGAGCTGGCCGACAATCTGCCGGCAACCTGCCTGGGCGACTCATTGCGTACCGGACAAGTCCTGCTCAACCTGCTCTCGAACGCCGTCAAATTCACCGAAACCGGCAATGTCACCTTGCATGCCCAGCGCGAAACCGAGCAACTGCTGTTCACCATTACCGACACCGGCATCGGGATGGATGAAGCTCAGCTGGAACAGCTTTTCGATCCCTTCCAGCAAGCCGATGCATCAGCCAGCCGACGTTTTGGTGGAACAGGACTCGGCCTGGCCATCTGCAAGCGCATCCTGGAATTGATGGGTGGCGAAATAGCGGTCGAAAGCCAGCTGGGGCGTGGAACGACCGTTCGGGTCAGCCTGCCGTTCCTGCCTGCCGGCCTGATCGCACCGACCACGCCACCCACATCGGCCAGCCAGCGCCCGGCCGCCAAGCCACTCGCCGGTCTCCGCATCCTGCTGGCAGAAGACGATCTGATCAACCAGAAAGTGCTGGTGGCCAACCTGATCGACAATGGCGCACACGTCACGCTGGCAAATAACGGCAAAGAAGCCGTCGACCGCGTCATTGCCACCGGACGCAGCGCTTTCGACATTGTCCTGATGGACATCCAGATGCCGGAAATGGATGGCTACGAAGCAGCCCGACGCATACAGGAACTGGCCCCGGAGCTGCCGATCATCGCCCAGACGGCTCATGCCATGAGCGATGAACGTGAAAAATGCTTTGCAGCCGGCATGGTCAACCACATTGCCAAGCCGATCAAGCTGGATGAACTGCTCCGCCTGATCGTCCAGCACGTTCAGACCGACTAAGCCCCTGGCCAGCCCGATGCGCCCAAGATCCGCCCCGAATTACCTAGCCGGCTATCCGCCAGCACTTGCCGAATCGATCATCGAATTGATCGAAACCAACCGGCTGGCCGATATCCTGCGCTCAAAATATCCGGCAGCACACGATGCGCGAACCGACAAGGCGCTTTACGACTACGTCCTGGCCTTGAAAAACGATTTTCTGAAAAATGCGCCACAACTCAGCAAGGTCGCCTACGACAGCACGCTGAAAATTCTCCGGCAAGCACTCGGCACACACACCACCATCGCCCGGATACAAGGCGGCAAACTCAAGGCGAAACGCGAGATTCGCATCGCCAGCATTTTCCGCGAAATGCCTGAGGCATTCCTGCGCATGATCGTCGTACACGAGCTGGCGCATCTCAAGGAACGCGAGCACGACAAGGCTTTTTACCAGCTATGCCGGCACATGGAAGCCGACTACCACCAGCTTGAACTGGAACTGCGGGCTTATCTGGCCTACCTTGCCGCCGGCGGCAAGGCCCTGTGGTCGCCTGCTGCGGTCGACGTGCCGTAAGCGATCAATCCTTGCGGCGACGGGCCGGCATCGGTTTGCGCTGGCGCTGGCCGGGACGGCTCTTCGAGGTATCGACCGACTTGGGTTTGGGCACCAGCAGGTTCTTTGCCGTACTCGCCGCCGCAGCCTTGTGCACGACCAGTGCAGCAGCAACCTCTTCGGGGGCGACGATAACCGGCGGCTGATCGGCCGGCATCGCGTAGACAGAAAGCTCATCCTTGATGAGGAACAGGCGCTCGGCCGCCTCGGCCTTGCGCGGCAAACCGGCGATGATTTCTTCAGCCGCTTCGCTCAGCCGGTAAGCACCATCGACCGCCTGAATCAGGCCATGGCGCGACAGGCGCTCGAAGGCCTCGATCAGTTTGGCATCGGCCGGCACGGCCTCCTGGATCAGATCGACGGCAGCCATGATGTCGACCAGACCGGCCGGCCGCCGTTTGGCAGACAGACCAAGCGCAAGGAGAAGCAGAGCATCGACATCGTGAACCGGGTGCATGGATAACCTTTGAATAAGCAGAATGGCGCCGCGCGACAGATTGTCGGCAGCGGATCAGGGCCGGAGTGTACCTGTTTGCCAGCCGATCAGGAGAACTTGTTCCGATGCGCTTCGACAGCCTTGAGACGGGCTGCCTTGAGACGCTCGAGAACCGGCCCGGACAGGTCGTCACCCGGGTCGGGAACCTGATTCAGGGCATGTACTTCCAGCGCTTTCAGCCGGGCCATCAGCAAACGCAGGCGGACGTAAGGCGAGAGCGCCGGTGCATCGTCGGCTTCGTCGGCATCCGAAATCAGTTTGGGGCGACTGTAGGAGCGGTGGAAATCGAGTTCATCCGGACCGCCCTGGAAATCATCATTCGGATTGTAGGAGTGGCCGGGCAAGCCGGGCTCGCCACTCTTGCTGTCGGCCACCAGAATCTGGGCCTGACGCCGTTCGGTTCGGCTCAGCATCATCACCGGCAGCGATTTTTTCTTGGCCAGACGCTGTTTCCTGACCGCAGCCGAGCTATCCGGCTGGATCACCTCGATGACCGGCATCGGCGCCGGAATGGCTGAAATGGTCACGCCGGGGGCAGCCTCGGGCAGCGCGGCAACCGACGAGATTTCGTCGACCGCAACGTCGAGGGCATAAATTTCCAGCGGAGAGAAAGCGGCAAATACCGCGACCCATATCCAGCGCATGATGATCAAACGAACGGCAATCAATTCAGGAACAGGGAGACATTATATTGCACCGCACAAAATCCTGATCGCTTTACGCCCCCTTGGCCGGCGAAAATAAATGTTAAGAAAGCCTTAATCGTGCCTCGCTAGACTCGCCGACATCTCCCAAACGAGTCGTTTCATGCCTGCTTTCCGAATTCTTCTACCGCTGCTCCTCAGTCTGTTGTCGCCTGCCTCAGGGGCAAGCGAAGGAATGACGCTGAATGCGCTGCAAATAAAATCGCTCGGTCTGGAAAGCGTGTTGGCCGGCCAGGATTCAGGCACCGGCGGCGGTACGCTGCCGGCACGCGTCATGGTGCCGAACAGCCAGATGCGGGTCATCACGGCACCGGTTGGCGGCATGATCGAAATGCTGGCCGTGGCTCCGGGGGAAACGGTGCGGCGCGGCCAGGTCGTCGCTCATCTGGCCAGCCCGCAGGCACTCGAACTGCAGCGCGATGCCTTGCAGTCAGGCAGTCAGTCGGCGCTGCTGCAACAAAATCTCAAACGGGACGAACAGCTTTTTGCCGAAGGCCTGATCGCTGAAGCGCGCCTGCAAGCGACCCGCAGCGCAGCCAGCCAGGCCGCGGCCCAGGCCAGCGAACGACGCCAGGGGCTGGCCCTGGCCGGCGTTACGCCAGGCAAACTGGGCGGTCCGCTGGCGTTGACCGCAGCGATCGATGGCGTCGTGCTCGAACAGGGTGTCCAGTTAGGGCAGCGCGTCGACAGCGCGGCCTTGATCTACCGCATCGCTCGCCTGTCGCCTCTCTGGCTGGAAATACAGGCACCGCTGGCGCTGGCCGAAACGCTCAGGCCGGGGACGCCGGTCAAGCTCGGCGGCAGCACGCTGCAAGGCAAGCTGGTCGCCATCGGCCGGGCAGTCGACCCGGCCAGCCAGACCGTCTTGCTGCGGGCTGAAGTCAGCCAGGGGGCCGACAGTCTGCGTCCCGGCCAGATGCTTGAAGTGGTCATTGCCACGCCAAACGGCAGCTTGCAGCGCCTGCCTGCTTCAGCTTTGGTGCGCCATCAGGGCAAGACGCTGGTTTTCATCCAGAACGCAACGAATGAAAAAGGCAGCACCTTTACACCACGCCAGGTACGCGTCGTCAGCCAGGGGGGCGGCAGCTTCGTTGCCGAGGGTGTGGCCGCCGGTGAACGCATCGTCAGCCACGGCGTTTCCGGCCTGAAAGCGATGTTGACCGGGGTAGGCGCCGAATAATGCTCGCTGCACTGATCCGTTTCTCGCTGACCCAGCGCCTGCTGCTGCTCGTACTGACCGCCATTCTTGCCGCCGCCGGCATCCAGGCTTTTGCGGATTTGCCGATCGATGCGTTCCCGGATGTCTCGACCACCCAGGTCAAGATCATTCTGAAAGCACCGGGCATGACGCCGGAAGAAGTCGAAACGCGCATTGCTGTACCGGTTGAACAGGAATTGCTCGGCATTCCGCAGCAGCGTTTGCTGCGGTCGACATCGAAATATGCGCTGACCGACATCACCCTCGATTTTGCGGATGGCACCGATATTTACTGGGCTCGCCAGCAGGTTGGCGAACGACTGGCCGCGGCGATCGGCAATCTGCCGCCCGGCGTCAGTGGCGGCATGGCGCCGATCACCACGCCGCTCGGCGAAATGTTCATGTTCACTATCGACGGCGATTTGCCGCTGGCCGAACGGCGCGCTCTGCTCGACTGGGTGATCCGTCCGCAACTGCGCACCGTGCCCGGCGTGGCTGACGTCAATAGCCTGGGCGGTGAAGTCCGCACCTTCGAAGTCGCCCCGAACCCGCAATTGCTTGCCGCACGTGATATCAGCCTCAAGGATCTTCAGGCCGTACTGGAAGCGAACAATCGCAATGATGGCGCGGGCCGCCTGAATGATGGCGAAGAAGCCTTGCTGGTTCGGGCCGAAGGGGCCATCCGCCAGCTCGATGACGTGCGGGCAATTGTTGTCCAGGCCAAGAACGGCCACGTCGTCCGGGTCGGCGATGTCGCCGAGGTTCGTCTTGGCGCCCTGACCCGCTACGGTGCCGTGACGCACAATGGCCAGGGCGAGACGGTACAGGGGCTGGTGCTCGGCTTGCGCGGCGCCAATGCCCGTGCCGTTGTCGCTGGCGTCAAGCAGCGTCTGGCCGAAATCGCGCCCAGCCTGCCGCAGGGCGTCAGCATCGATGTGTTTTATGATCGCAGCAACCTGGTCGACCGCGCGGTCGGCACGGTATCGAAAGCCCTGCTCGAAGCGATTGTGCTGGTCGTCGTGCTGCTCCTCGCCTTTCTCGGCAACCTGCGGGCAGCCTTGGTCGTTGCGCTGATGCTGCCACTTTCGGCCCTGGCCACCTTCATCCTGATGCGCCTGTCCGGTCTCTCAGCCAACCTGATGAGCCTTGGCGGGCTGGCCATCGCCATCGGCATGCTGGTCGATGCCGCCGTCGTCGTCGTCGAAAATGTCGAAAGCCAGCTGGCCGACGCCCCGGAAAATCTGCCGACACTGCACCTGATTTACCGGGCCGCCCGTGAAGTGGCCGCGCCGGTCACCTCGGGCATCGTCATCATCATCATCGTCTTCCTGCCGCTGCTCACGCTGCAGGGCCTGGAAGGCAAGATGTTCGGCCCGGTTGCGCTGACCATCGTCTTTGCGTTGTCCGCCTCGCTGCTGCTTTCGCTGACGGTGGTGCCGGTTCTCGCCTCCTACTTGATCAAGCGCGGCGTGCATCACGAACCCTGGCTGGTCGGCAAGCTGGCCGCCATTTACGACCGGGTGCTGGCCAGTGCGCTGCTTCACAGCCGGCGTTTCATCCTGGCGGCGCTCCTCGCACTGGCAGGCGCGGCAGGCGCCTTCCTGCTGCTCGGCAAAAGTTTCATGCCGACGATGGATGAAGGCGACATCATCATGCAGCTTGAAAAACTGCCATCGATCGGCCTGGAGCAAACGCTCAACATCGACAGCCGTGTCCAGCAGGCGATTCTCGCCCAGGTGCCGGAAGTCAAAGCCATCGTGGCCCGCGCCGGCTCGGACGAACTCGGCCTCGATCCGATGGGCCTCAACCAGACCGACACCTTCATGGTGCTCAAGCCACGCGAAACCTGGCGCAACCCCGATCCGGCCTGGCTGGCCGATCAGTTGCGGGCGGTGATGGCCGACTTTCCCGGCATCGGCTTTTCGTTTACCCAACCGATCGACATGCGCGTCGCCGAAATGCTGACCGGCGTGCGCGGCGATCTGGCCATCAAGATCTACGGCCCCGACCTGGCGACGCTCAACCGGCTGGCCGGCGAAGTCGAGACGAGCGTCAAGAAAGTCAGCGGCGCCGAAGACACCTTCACCTTGCGCAATGATGGCGTGCAATACATGAATCTTGCGGTCGACCGGCTGGCTGCCGGCCGTTTCGGGCTCAATGTCGATGCGATCCAGAATGACCTGAAAGCCCTGCTTGAAGGCCGCACAGTCGGCACGGTGCTCGAACAGGGACGACGGATTCCGGTCGTACTGCGCGGCCCGGCCGACTTGCGCAACTCGCCGACCGATTTTGCGGCGCTCCGTCTCAGCCTGCCGGACGGCGGCAGCGTTCCCCTGCCGGCGATCACCAAACTTGAGCGAATCGACGGTCCGGTCAAGGTCGACCGCGAAAATGCCCAGCGCTATGTGGTCGTCCAATCTAATGTCCGGGGACGCGATCTGGTCGGTTTTGTCGACGCGGCCAGGGAGGCTGTGGCCCGCGAGGTCAAGCTGCCGCCCGGCTACCGGCTGGCCTGGGGCGGCCAGTTCGAGAACCAGCAACGGGCCGCGGCCCGGCTGGCCGTGGTTGTCCCCGTTGCCTTGCTGCTGATTTTCTTCCTGCTCTTCTCGACTTTCGGATCAGTTCGCCAGGCACTGCTCGTCCTGTCGAATGTACCTTTCGCCATGATCGGCGGCATCTTCGGCCTGCTCATATCCGGCGAATACCTGTCCGTCCCGGCCTCGGTCGGCTTCATCGCCCTGCTCGGCATCGCCGTGCTCAACGGCGTGGTGATGGTGACCTATTTCAACCAGTTGCTGGCCCGCGGCATGGCGATAGGCGAGGTCGTCGTCGAAGGCGCCAAGCGCCGCCTGCGACCGGTCATGATGACAGCCAGCATCGCCGCCTTCGGCCTGGTGCCGATGCTCTTCGCCAGCGGCCCCGGTTCGGAAGTCCAGCGACCGCTGGCCATTGTCGTCATTGGCGGGCTGCTCACCTCGACGGCACTGACGCTCGTGCTGCTGCCTATTCTTTTCCGTCGCTTCGGCCTCAAGCCGCCGACCGCTTTCCTGGACCCCAAGCATGCCTGATCTCCTGCTTTCCCTGATCACCCCGGACGATGTCGCCCAGCACGTCGAAGACCTGCTGCTCAGCCGGCCCGACCTGGTACGCGGTTTTACTTCGGGCCGGGTCAATGGACACGGAGCGGCCATTCAATTGGTCGAAGCAGCCGAACTGGTCAGTGGACATTCGCCGCGGATACAAATCCAGACAGTCGGCCCGGAACCGGACATGCACGCAGTGCTGGCGCTGATCAAGCAGGCCTTGCCGCAGGCCAATGTGTTTTACTGGCTGCTCCCGGTCGTGGCCATGGGGCGTTTATGAAATATCTGTTTCCTGTCCTGATGGCACTTTCCGGCAGCACACTGGCCACCGAAACGCTGCCCAACCTGCCGCCAACCACGGCCGTCATCCAGGTATTGCGCGCCCAGCCCCTGGTGCAGGCGGCTGACAGCCAGATTCAAGTCGAAACGGCCAACCGCAAGCGTCTGGAAGCCGGCAATCACGAATGGTCGCTACGCCTTGGCGGGCAACAGCGCAAGGCCAACCCCAACGGCAGCCCGAACGAACGCTTCACCGAATGGAATGCCGCCCTGGAAAGTCCCTTGCGCCTGCCCGGCAAGGCGGCGCTGGATGCCGAAATCGGCAATCTCGGTGTCAGCCTGGCCGAAACGGCGCATGGCGACACGCTGCATGAAAGCAGTCGCAATCTGCTCAAAACATGGTTTGTCTGGCTGCGCGAAACGGCGAGCGCGACACAGTGGCGCGAGCAATCCGCCTTGCTCGACCAGCAAGGCAAGGCGCTCAAACGCCGCTTGCAACTGGGCGACACCAGCCGGCTCGAACAAATCCAGGCCGAGGCTGCGCAAGCACAGGCACAAGCCCAACTGGCCCAGGCCCGCACCCGCCAGCGCAATGCGTATGAAGACCTGCGCCGCCGTTTTCCCGGTCTACCGCTCCAGGAGCAGGAAATCATCGCCGCACCGCAAGCAATCGACGGCACGGCCGAGACGTGGATCAATGTCATTCTGGAGCACAACCACGAACTCGCGCTGGCGCGCGGTGAAGCCCAGCGCGCCCAAAGCCTGGCCGGACGCAGCAGCCGCGAACGTGTCCCCGACCCGACCGTGGGCGTGCAGTTTTCACGCGAGCGCAGTGGCGAGGAAAATGTCATGGGCGCCTACATTTCAATTCCCTTGCCTGGCTCTGCCCGTCTGGCCGCCAGCGATGCGAGCCGGGCCCAGGTCGCCGTAGCCAGCAGTCGCGAAGCGGCCGTCAGGCAACGGATCGAAGCCGAAGCGGCCCAGCTTCATGCAACGGCGGTCGCAGCCATCGACAGCTGGCAAGCAAGCCGGGTTGCGGCTGAGCAACTGACCCGTGCCGCCGAGATGACGGCGCGCAGTTATCAGCTTGGCGAAGGAAGCCTGAGCGAGCTGCTGGCCAGTCGCCGGCTGGCCAACGAGGCAGCGCTGGCGGCTCGCCTGATGCAGCTCGAGGCGCTCGAATTGCGCTACCGTTTAATGCTCGATGCCCACCGGCTCTGGGATTTCGACTAGGCCGAAGCGACCAGCCCCATGTCTTTCAGGACTTCATGGGCCGAACGGAAGGCGTCGATCGCCAAGGGCATACCGCAGTAGATGGCGGCGTGCAGCAATACTTCCTGAATTTCTTCCGGCGTTGCGCCATTATTGACGGCACCACGCACATGGCCCTTGATTTCAGTCGCCCGGCCCAGCGCCGTCAGCATCGAGAGCGTCAGCAAGCTGCGGGTTTTCAGGTCGAGCCCATCGCGGCACCAGGTCGTTCCCCAGGCGTTGCGCGTCACGAACTCCTGCAACGGTGCCGTAAAGGCATCGACATTGGCAAATGCCTTGTCGACAAAGGCCTCGCCCATGACCTGCTTGCGTCGCTGCAAACCCCGCTCGAACTGCTCGTCCCGACTCATCGTTTTCCTCCGGAAGTGATCGATTTCCGGCCTGATTGCCGGTCGACCGCGATTTGAACATGGATTGAGCAGCGCGAAAACCGCTCATCGGCCAATCAATACTCATCCGAAATATTCCGTCGCACAGCGCATGGCTGTGGGATATTCTTTACCCTGCACGGCAACGATCAAAATAAAAACGGAGACAAGCATGACGCTGGGAATGATTTCGCCAACCGGAACAAAACCTGCCCCACAGGAAAACCACCTGAACTTCGCGATTACCCTGATGGAACACTTGGTCGTCCCCACCTTCGTTCTTGATGCCGATTGCCGCGTGGTCATCTGGAACCGTGCCTGCGAACGTCTGACCGGCCTGCCGGCCAGCCAGGTGATCGGCACGCGGGAACACTGGCGTGCCTTCTACGACAGCCCGCGCCCCTGCCTGGCCGATCTGGTGGCCAGCGCCGATTACACCCGGATCGAACACCTCTACAGCTTGCATGACGACCCATCACAACCATCTTTCGGCGTCCATGCCGAAAACTGGTGCGTCATGCCGCAACTTGGCCAGCGCCTTTACCTGGCCGTCGATGCCGGCCCCGTTTACGACGAGAGCGGGCGCCTGATCGCCGTTGTCGAAACCTTGCGCGACATTACCGAAAAGCATCTCGCCCAGAACAAGATTGCCGAACAGGCCGGCATCCTCAAGGCCCACTACGACGAGCACCAGCGCGAGGCCGACCTGGCGCGCCGCATCCTCGCACACCAGATCAGGACCGACCTGATGGCGGAAACCGGCATCAGGCACTCGGTCACGCCGGCCACACAATTCTCCGGCGACATGATCCTGGCCGCCCGCTCGCCGCGCGGCAAGCTCTACGCTACCCTGGCCGATGCCACCGGTCATGGCCTGGCCGCAGCGGTCAGCGTGCTGCCCATGGTTCAGGAGTTCTATCGACTGGTTGAACTCGACCACCCGCTGATCAGCATGGTCGAGTCGATCAACTTCATGCTGGTCAATTCGCTGCCGCTCGGTCGCTTCGTGGCCGCCAGCTTCATCTGTATCGACGAGACGACACAGCGTGGTGAAATCTGGGTCGGCGGCATGCCGGATGCGCTACTTCTCGATGTCTCCGGCGAGGTGCTCCAGCGCTTCACGTCGAAAAACCTGCCGCTCGGCGTCAGCGCCGCCAGCGAAACGCTGAGTATTCCGGAAACTTTCGACTGCGCCAGCACCGCACACCTGGTTCTGGTATCGGATGGCGTCATCGAGGCAAGCAGTCCGGGCGGGACGTTGTTCAATGAAATCAGCCTGCTTTCAGCCCTCACCCAGGCGCCCTCATCCGATGCGATGATTGCCTCGATCCACCAGGCGCTGGACGCCCATCTGCACGGCGGTGCCGCCCACGACGACATGTCGGTCCTGATCATCGATTGCCCGTCCCGCCAGCGAGCGCAGCACTGAAGAAACAAACCGTGGGAAACGGCCGGCGCACAGCGTCGACCGCGTTAATCCTGCCTTAAGCTCGCCTAATCCAGCGTTAAGACTGGCCGCCTAGACTCCATTCAAGACAAATGAAAGGAGTCTTCCAATGCGCATCCACATCGCCCTTTGCCTGCTTGCTGCCAGCAGCGCCACGCTGGCCGAAACCCCGCCACAGATTCGCCAGGCCTATACGGCCGAAGCGATGGCGGCCGACAAAAATTTCTCGGCTTCGGCCAAACGCGGTGAAACCCTGTTCCGCCAGCGTTTCGCGATCAATGACA
Organism: Dechloromonas sp. TW-R-39-2; assembly: GCF_016864195.1. Classification (NCBI taxonomy): domain Bacteria; kingdom Pseudomonadati; phylum Pseudomonadota; class Betaproteobacteria; order Rhodocyclales; family Azonexaceae; genus Dechloromonas; species Dechloromonas sp. TW-R-39-2. The sequence continues at coordinate 1,602,349 of NZ_CP045202.1, read as the reverse complement.
AGATGCCGGCGTGCACGACTTGTCACACCGACAACCCGGCCGCAACCGGCAAACATGCAATCACCGGCAAGGACATCAAACCCCTGGCGGTGCAAGCCAATACGGAACGCTTCAGCGACCCGGCCAAGGTTGAAAAATGGTTTGGCCGCAACTGCCGGGAAGTTGTCGGACGACTCTGCACGCCGGCCGAGAAAGCCGATGTCGTGGCTTACCTCAGCGAGGTGCGCTGACATGAAAAACCAACTCTCCGCTCTCCTCCTGATCGTCGCCCTGCCGGCCATGGCCGACAGCCTGCCTTTGCCGAAGGACACGCCAGCCAGCTACCGCAGCGAATGCGGCAGTTGCCACCTGCCGTTTCATCCCGCCCTGCTCGCTGCCAGCGACTGGCAGCAGACGCTGAATCAGCTCGACAAGCATTTTGGCAGCGATGCCGCGGTCGACCGCAAAACCCGGCAGGAAATCAGCCAGTTCCTCGAACGCTACGCCGGCGACCCGGCGCGCCTGGGCCCGGCCGGCAATCCGCCGCGTCTCACCCAGACCAGCCGCTTTATCCGCAAGCACCGGGAAATTTCGGCCAAAACCTGGAGCGATCCGCGCATCAAGTCAGCCGCCAATTGCGAAGCCTGTCACCGCAATGCCGCCAGCGGTCGATTCAGCGAACACGAAATCAGCATTCCGGGCCTGGGGAAGTAAGCCATGCAAAAGATCCTCGTCTGGGACTGGCCGGTTCGCATCGGCCACTGGTTGATGGCCACCGGTTTCGGCCTGGCCTGGCTGACGGCCGAAAGCGAAACCTTCCGGCTGGTCCATGTCATTTCGGGTGCAACCGTTTTCGCCATCGCTACCTTCCGCCTGATCTGGGGCGTGGTCGGTACGCGTTACGCCCGCTTCGGCGACTTCGTATTCGGTCCGCAGGCTGTCCGGCATTATCTGGCATCGCTGCGCCGCGGCCAGCCGGAACACCGGACAGGCCACAACCCGGCCGGTGGCTGGGCCATCGTCGTCCTGCTCGGCCTCGGCATCCTGACCAGCGCAAGCGGCTGGGCGATCTACAACGATTTCGGCGGCCATCTGCTTGAAGAGCTGCACGAAGGGCTGGCGGCAACCCTGCTGACGGTCGTCGTCATCCATCTGGCGGGTGTCATTTCAGGCAGCCTGCTGCATGGTGAAAACCTGGTTCGGTCGATGATCACCGGCTGGAAAAACGGCCAGCCGGGCGAAGCCATTGCTTCAAGCCGCCCGCTCGCCGCCCTCGTGCTGCTGATCTGGATAGGGCTGGCCGGCTGGCTCGTCATCAACTGATAGAATCGTTCCCCATGCGCATACTCCTCGTTGAAGACGACCTCCAATTGGGCGACGGTTTGACCGTCGGCCTGCGTCAATCCGGTTTTGCGGTCGACTGGGTGCGCGATGGCGAAATGGCCGATCTGGCCCTGAGCACGGAAACCTTCGATCTCCTCGTTCTCGACCTCGGTCTGCCCAAACTGTCCGGCATGGAGGTGCTCAAGCGCTTGCGCGGCCGCAGCCAGATGCTGCCGGTACTGATCCTGACGGCGCGCGACGCAACCGGCGACAAAGTCCTCGGACTCGACGCCGGGGCCGACGATTACCTGGTCAAGCCGATCGATCTCGATGAACTGGCCGCCCGCATCCGAGCCCTGACGCGGCGCACTGCCGGTCGTGCCGCCCCCTTGCTGACGCACGGCGATCTGGCGCTCGACCCGGCGGCACATACCGTCACGCTGGCCGGCCAGATCGTCGAACTGTCGTCCCGCGAGTTTTCGCTGCTGCAGATGCTGCTCGAAAATACCGGCCGCGTACTCAGCCGCAGCCAGCTCGAACAGTCGGTCTACGGCTGGCACGACGAGCCGGAAAGCAACGCCCTCGAAGTGCACATTCACCATCTGCGCAAGAAACTGGGCAGTCATCTGATCCGCACGCTGCGCGGCGTCGGCTACACCATCGCCAAGCCATGACCACGCTCTGGTTTTCACTACGCCGCCGTTTGCTCGGCCTGTTGCTCGGCGGCGTTTCAGCCGCCTGGCTGGCCACCATGGTGTTCAGCTATGTCGATGCCCACCACGAAGTCGATGAGCTGTTCGACGCCCAACTCGCTCAGGCCGCGCAAGCCCTGCTCGCCCTGGCCAGCCACGAGGATGGCGAGGATATCCAGGATATCGGCGATGCGGCCCACAAATACCAGCGCCGCTTGCGTTTCCAGATCTGGCGCAGCGACGGCATCCTGCTGCTGCATTCGAATAATGCCCCGAAAGAACCGTTGACCGCAGCACCCGGCTTTTCGGAAACGCACGACGATGACGGCCACTGGCGTCATTTCAGCCAGTGGAACCAGCAGCACAGCTTGCAGGTCCAGGTCAGCGAAGATCACCACATCCGCGACGACCTGATTGGCCACATCACCTGGCGCCTGATTTTTCCCGCCCTCTTCGGCCTGCCGCTGATCGGCCTGTGGGTCTGGCTGGCCACCCGTCATGGCCTGGCGTCGCTGGACGGCATTGCCAGCCAGATCGCCAGCCGGGAACCGCAGCAATTGCAGCCCTTGACGCCGGCCTCGGCGCCGGTCGAACTGAAGCCGATTCTTGTCGCGCTCAATGGCCTGTTCCAGCGCGTCGAGGCAACGCTCGATGCGGAACGGCGCTTCACCGCCGATGCCGCCCACGAATTGCGCACGCCGCTCGCCGCACTGCAGGCGCAACTGCAAGTCACCCAGCGCGCCCGCAACGATGACGAACGCCAGCAATCCCTTGAGCAATTGCAGGTCGGCCTGAGCCGCTCGGTGCACCTGATCGAACAAATGCTCCAGCTCGCCCGGCTCGATCCCGAATCTGGCCTGCCCACGCCCCAAACCGTCGATCTGGCACCGCTGGCCGAAGCCGTCTGTGCCGAGCTGGGGACGCAAATCCTGGATCGCGACCTCGATTTCGAACTGGATGCCTTGCCGGGCAGCCGGGTTACCGGTCAGCCGGAATGGTTGCGCGTCCTGATCCGCAACCTGGTCGACAATGCGATTCGCTATACCCCGGCCGGTGGCCGCATTCGCGTCACCCTGCAACGCGATGGACAACAGGTTCTGTTCGCCGTGACCGACAGCGGCCCGGGCATTCCGCTGGCCGAGCGCGAGGCCGTGCTGCGCCGCTTCCATCGACTGAACCAGGGCGACCAGCCGGGCAGCGGGCTCGGCCTGTCGATTGTCCTGCGCATTGCCGAACTGCATGCGGCGCCGCTTGCGCTGGATGATGCGCCGGAGGGCGGGCTGCGCGTCAGTCTGCGCTTTGCTGCGGTCAACGGCTGAAAATCTGTAAAAATGGCCGGGTATAGATTCCGGCCATCAAAATCATGTCAGAAACGCAAGCCAACAACCCGCTGCACGGCATCACCCTGGAAATGATCCTCAACCAGCTGGTTGCCCATTACGGCTGGGAAAAGCTCGGTCGGGAAATTGAAATCCGCTGCTTCAACCTTGATCCGAGCATTGCCTCCAGCCTGAAATTCCTCCGCCGCACGCCCTGGGCGCGCGAGCGGGTCGAGTCGCTCTACGTACACATGCTGAACGTCAAGGCCCGCCAGAACTAAGGCTCAGGCCTCGGGCCTGCCGCCATCGGTGTCGGTGATCGAATGGCCTTCCTCGTCGGCGGCCTGCAACAACCAGCACAGATCGCTGCCCTGCACGGGCATCGGAATCATCTGGTTCTTGCGCCAGCGAAAAACCGGCCCGAACGGAATGTAACGAGCCAGCACATCGCCCTGCGGGCTGACGCCAAAAAACGGCCACGGGGAAGTTACCGCGTTTTTCAATTGTTCATTGGTCATGCTTGTCGCTCCCAGGCGCACTTCGCCTGTCTCTCAGTGTGCGCCGGATCAAGCCGGACAGGCAAGCCCGCCCGGTTTGATCGCCGCCCGGCTTAACGGGCGATTTCCAGCAACTCGACTTCGAAAATCAACGGCGCATCCGGCGGAATCGTTCCCGGAATGCCGCGGCTGCCATAAGCCAGGTTGGACGGGCAAAGCAGCTTGGCCTTGCCGCCGATTTTCAACTTCTGCACGCCTTCGGTCCAGCACGGGATAACCCGGTTCAGCGGAAAAGTGGCCGGCTGGCCGCGACGGTAGGAACTGTCGAATTCAGTGCCGTTTTCCAGTGTACCGCGGTAATGCACGCGGACCGTGTCGGTCGCCTTTGGGCTGGCACCCTCGCCTTCCTTGAGCAGGGTGATGACGATACCGGAAGCGGTCTTTTCTTCTTTCGGCGTCGCCTGAGCCGACAGCGAAACAGCAAGAAGCAGCGCAGCGGCGCCGGTAGTAAGGATTTTTTGCATGAACAGGCCTTTAGGCGATGGTAATCAGTGGGGCCGTACGGTAACGCGATTCGCCCTTTGAGCTCAAGCCATGCAAATCAAACATCCGGTGAAAAAGATTTTGATATTTATAGACAACCGGTCTAATATTTTCCGATGCCTTCATCTCCCCCACTTCCGCGCCGCCCACGTGGCCGCCCCGCTCGCAACGGCACTGGTTTTGCCGATACCCGGACGCTGCTCATCCGGCGGGCGATCGAAATGCTCACCGAACGCGGCGTCAGCGCAACGGCCCTGGATGACATCCTGAAATCGGCCCAGGTTCCGAAAGGCTCGTTCTATCACTATTTCGCCAGCAAGGACGAGTTCGTCGCCGCCGCACTGGATGCCTATGCCGACTACTTCGCCGACAAGCTCGACCGGCACTTTCTGGATGCCACCCGCTCTCCGCTGGACCGTCTCGCCGCCTTCGTCGACGACGCCTGCCATGGCGTGGCGCGACACGATTTTTGCCGCGGCTGCCTGGTCGGCAATCTCGGCCAGGAAGTCAGTACGCTGGACGACAAGCTGCGCCTGAGGCTGGAAGCGATTTTCAACGACTGGGAACAACGCCTCGGCCGCTGCCTGTCGGCCGCCGTGGACGCCGGGGAGTTGGGCGTCGGCAGCGATTGTCCGGCACTGGCCCATGCCTTCTGGGTCGGCTGGGAGGGCGCCATCCTGCGCGCCCGATTGCTGCGGTCTACCGCACCGATGCAGGCTTTTTTCAAATTTTTCCAGGCCGCGCTGCCCCGGCCCTGAAACCCCCTATTCACGTCAAGGAGAAACACCATGTTCAAAGGCATTCTGATCACCAAGGATGGCGCCGGCTACCGCGCGGAAGTACAGCAGATCGACGAAGCCGTCTTGCCGGATGGCGATGTCACCGTGCGTGTCGAATGGTCCACGCTGAACTACAAGGATGGCCTGGCGATTACCGGAAAATCGCCCGTCGTTCGCCGTTTTCCGATGATCCCAGGGATCGATTTCGCCGGGACGGTGACTCAGAGCAGCCACCCGGACTGGCAAGCGGGCGACAAGGTCGTGCTCAACGGCTGGGGCGTGGGCGAAACCCACTGCGGCGGACTGGCCGAGGTGGCACGCGTCAAGGGCGACTGGCTGGTCCCCTTGCCGAAAGCCTTCACGACGCGTCAGGCCATGGCGATCGGCACCGCCGGGTATACCGCGATGCTCTGTGTCCTGGCCCTGGAAAAGCACGGCATCAAGCCGGCGGACGGTGAAATCCTGGTCACCGGCGCAAACGGCGGTGTCGGCAGCGTGGCCATCGCCCTGCTCGCCCGGCTCGGCTATACGGTCGTTGCCTCAACCGGCCGGCCGGCCGAGGCGGAACACCTGAAAGCGCTCGGCGCCGAAACCCTGATCGAACGGAGTGAACTGGCCGCGCCGGGCAAGCCGATTGGCAAGGAACGCTGGGCCGGGGTGATCGATACGGTCGGTAGCCACACGCTGGCCAACGCCTGTGCCACAACGAAATACCGTGGCGCGGTCGCTGCCTGCGGCCTGGCGGGCGGCATGGATTTTCCAGCCACCGTGGCGCCTTTCATCCTGCGCGGCATAACGCTCTACGGCATTGATAGCGTCATGGCACCACGCTCCGTTCGCCAGGAAGCTTGGGAACGACTGGCTCGCGACCTTGATATTGGCAAGCTCAACAGCGTCACACGTGAAATCGGGCTGGCTGAAGCCATCCAGGTCGGGGCCGAATTGCTCGACGGCAAGGTACGCGGCCGTGTCGTGGTCAACCTCGCCCAATAGGCAATTTTGAAAACCGGTCCGGGAGCGGGCCGGTTTTTCAGTTTCAAGCAGGTGAGCGCGGAAGCACCATGACGAATTCGGTGCCTTGCCCTTCGTGGCTCGTCACCCGGATCGTGCCGCCCAACACCTTGCTGACCACACCAAAGACGACATGCAGACCGAGTCCGGTCCCGCCTCGCCCCATGCGTGTGGTGTAGAAGGGATCGAAGATCCGGCCGACACGGTCGGCCGGAATGCCCTTGCCGTCATCCCTGACGCTGATCGCCACCTGGTCAGTAGAAAAAGCTTCGGCAACAATTTTGATCCGTCCTTCATGCCGTCCGTCAAAACCGTGAATCACGGCATTGTTGATCAGATTGGCCAGCGCCTGACCCAGGGGGCCGGGATAACTGTCGAGCATCAAGCCGGAAGGAACATCCGTCTCGACAATGAACGGCGTACGTTTCAGGGTTGGTTTCAGTGTCAGCAAAATTTCGTCGACCACCTCGGCGACCTCGAAAGCCCGGCGTTGCGAACTGGTCTGATCGACAGCCACCTGCTTGAAGCTGGTCACCAGTTCAGCCGCACGACGCATATTACGTTCGGCAATATCGCTCCCGGCATCGACACCCGCGACAAATTCATCAAGGACGGAACGACGCAATCCCGCCGCACTGGCCTGGCGGAACTGGCCGAGATTGTCGCGCATGGTGGATACCGCCATCAGACCATTGCCGATTGGCGTGTTCAACTCATGGGCGATGCCGGCCACCAGATTCCCCAGCGAAGCCAGCTTCTCGGACTGGACAAGCTGCTCCTGCGTGGCTTTCAGGTTTTCGACCGTCGCCTCCAACTCATCATTGGCCTGCGACAACTCCTCCGTACGTTGCATCACCCGCTCTTCAAGCTCGCTGTTGAGCAAGCGTATCTCGGATTCGATGCGGCGCTGTTCGGTAATATCGGTCGCCATCATCAGCATCAGCCGATCATCGCCGACCTCGGCCACCATCGATGAAATCCGGCACAACAGGTGCTGACCGTTACCCGTCACCAAGTCGGCCTCGATATCGTCAACGCGGCCATCTTCGAGCAAGTGCGCGAGGAAATCGACACGCAGCGCAGGATCGGCCCACAAACCGATTTCCAGGCCACATTTCCCGATCACATCAGCCCGCTGACGGGCAAACTGTCTTTCCCAGGCCGCATTGACGGTCACAATGGAAAATCCGTTATTGATATCGGACACGGACATCGGCGCCGGGGAAGCGTTGTAAATCGCCTCCAGCTTCTTTTCACTGCGTTTCAGCGCACGTTCAACCTGCTTGCCGTGCGTGATATCGACATCCATGCAGACAAAAATCGAGGCCCCGTTTTCTCCTGGAATTTCAAAAGTACTGGCCAGCACCATGACAACGCGCCCCGATTTATGGCGCAAGGGATATTCCGACAAAGGCAGGGGCTTGCCCGACTGCCTGATTTCAGCCAGGCCATCCATGAATGCCCGGACCTGATCGGCATCCATGTACAGCAGTGTATGGTCGGTAATGCTCTTACCCACCACCTCTTCCGCCGTGAATCCGTACATCACCTCGGAAGCCTTGTTCCAGTACAGAATCCGGCCGCTTGCGTCATACCATTGCACGGCAACGGACGGCGTTCCCTCCAGCGTCGCCCGAAGCCGCTCTTCGCTACGCTCCGTATCGTATTCCCGCGAACGGATCACCGAAACCATGCTGGCCAGGTCGTTCGATAACTGATTCAGCTCGGCAACCGTCCCTTTCTTGGGCCAGGCTGACAGGTAATCACCCGCACTGGCCGCATGGGTGCGAGCGATCAAGGCGTTCAGCGGACGAACCATGCGTGCCGACCAGAGCGGAGCGAGAATCAGGCTGATCAGCAATGCACCAAAAAACCCACCAATGACCAGTACGATGACCACCCGGTAACTCGGATTTGCCCACCCCCCCGGCGTCGCACTGACCACCACCCATTCCAGCTTGGCTGACTGGACGCCGCCGAGCACCATGCTGCGCCCCATGAACAACTCGTCATCCGAAACCTCGCGGCCGGAAAGCACCGTCTTGAACAACGGAAAACCGCTGAAATCGATGAATCGCCCCGGTGGATTGCTCGCCCTGGACGAAGAAGCCAACCATTGGCCATTACGATCGATGATCGTGGTCAACGGCCATTCTTCCTCCGTCGACTCCTTCAAGACGCTGAGGATGTGCTCTGTTGACACTTCGGCGACCAGGGTCCGCTCACCGGCAGAAAGCGCAATTCCCACCGTGTTCTTGCCGCCCAGGGCCGAGAGATATTTATCGCTCCAGATGGGTCGTGCCGCCTCCCCGTTCGCCTTGGCAATCCGGGCCAGGCGAAATACCCGGTTGCGTGAAAAATCAGCTCCGCGCAACTCGCCTGCAACCGCCGCATGCCGGGGTGGCAGGCTGATCGATTCGACAATGCCGTCGCCCGCCACCACAAAGACGGCTTCAAATCGTTCGCCGTTCCCGACAATTGCATCGGTGTAGCGTCGCAACGTGTCACGCGACAGAGTCGGTGCCATGTTGGCCAGCGGATACAGTTCAGCTTCGATGCCGCTGGTCACGAAATCGATCAACCGCGAGGTATTTCTTGCCTTTTCGAGCATTGATGCCCGGGTTTGCCCATCCAGTTGAGGCAATCGATAAACCAGGATGCCGCTGCCGATGATCCCGAAAGTCAGCATCACGCTGACGATCATCAATGTAATCAGCCAGGTTCTCAGGCGATATTCAGGGGCGCCGGATGAGTTGCGGTTATTTGACAATCGAAAGTCGGCCATTATTTACCACGGTCATATAGGTTGCGCGCTGAGCATCGCCATAACGATCAAATTGCCATTTTTGTTGCAAACCATCGAACGTCGTACCTGACAGCAGAACAGCTTTCAATGCAGCGCCACCCTGACCTGAAGACTGAGTCAGCCCGCCCAGCGTGGCACGCGTCGCATCGTAGGCTGCAACACTGGCAAAACCCGGTTCCTGCTTGAAGCGCGCCCGGAAAGTATCGGCAAATTTCCGATAGCCGGGCGAACTGTCCGAACGATCAAAAAACTGGGTCAGCGTCACACCCTCCACCGTTCTCCCGCCCAGTTCGATGAAATGCTCGGTCGCCGCCCACGGAGATGTCGTCACAGGCAAATTGAGGCCGCGGTTACGCACAATCTGGATCAATCTGACCGTATCAACCGCATTCGAGATAAAAAGAAAGGCATCCGGCCGGGCATCGATCAATTGCTGGACCGCATGGCCATAGCCCTGTTCATCGCCGGAAGTAAACGTCGCCTCGGCAACAACCTGTCCGCCCAGCCCGGCAAAGTCACGCCGGTACTGTGCCACCCAGTCAGCACTGAACGCCCGGTTGCTCAAATCGTAGGCAATGGCCAGACGACGGGCGCCTCGATCGAAGAGATGGCGTGAACTGATTCGGGTGTTTTCTGAGATCGGTGGCGCCACCTTGAAAAACAGGTCGTCCTTTCCGGAAAGCGACGTGGACGTGACCGTCGGGCTGACAGTCACGATGCCGGCACGTTCGATCGTCGGCAGAATGGTCTCGGCAACGGAGCTGGTCATGGGGCCGATAATCGCCGAAACACCCGCGGCAACCAGTGCATCAACCGCATTCAGCGCACTTTCCTGCTGTTGGGCATCATCCTGAACAATTAACTCGACCTTGCGCCCATTGATCCCCCCCAACCCATTGATTTCCTCAACGGCAAGCAAGGCACCGCTACGCCCGGCTTCTCCCAGATCGGCCACTCGCCCGGAAAGCCCGCCGAGATACCCAATTTTCAGAGGCTCTGGCGGCGCACAGCCAAAGAGCATGAGCGACAAAACAAAACATGCAGAGAATTGCCTCGATCTCATTTCTCCTCCCGGCATCCATCCTCCTGGCCAGTCACGATTCAAGACATGACTGGAAATTTACTGAAACATAATTCCCGAAAGCATGCGAATCACACAAACATGGCATAAGTCATTGAGCTGACGAAACTTTACATATCTGCGCCACATTGTATATAGTCGATCCACTCTTGCAAGGCACACCGGCAAGCTTCCAGATGAATTGATTCAGCAAGCAGGGAGTCGCAAATGCACCTCCAGATCAAACAAAAACTGGTTCTTCTTGTCGTGCTGGCCTTGTTTGCCTTGCTCAGCGTCGGCACTTTCGCATTTATTCAGGCCAGCAAGCTCAACACCGCACTAACCGGTGCCATCGAGCGTCACGCACTCATTGTCGACGCGGTCGACAAGGCACGAGCCGGGCAAGTGCACTTCAAGACGCAAGTCCAGGAGTGGAAAAACATTCTGCTGCGGGGCAAGAATGCAGAAGCCTTTGCCAAGCACATGCAAGGCTTTGACGGCGAAGAAAAGAAGGTCCGGGAGTTGCTGGCACAGGTACGCACCACGGCAAGCAAGCTCGGCATTGCCGAACGACTCAAGATTGATGACGTCATCGCCAATTTCGACAAGCTGGGGCCCAATTACCGCGAAGCGATCAAACAATATGATCGTAGCCAAATCGACCCCGCCAGCACGATTGACAAACTGGTTCACGGCCTGGACCGTGCGCCAACCAAGGCAATCGACGATCTGGTCATCGAGATGCAAAAAATCTCCACTGAATTCAATGCCAACGAGGCGATCCAGGCAGACGAAGTATTTTCTGCGGTGAAAGTCGGACTGGTCAGCTTCTCATTCGGTGCGATGGTGATTCTGGTTGTACTGGCCGTTTTCTTCATCCGCTCGATCACACACCCCTTGAGTGCGCTGGAAAATACGATGAGCCACATTGCTGCCAGCGGCGATCTGACGCAAAGAGCCGGAATCGTTCATCAGGATGAAATCGGTCGCATGGCCTCTGCGTTCAACATCATGATGATGCAGTTGCAGAAGATCATCGGCGAGGTGAACGGGGCGAGCCAGATGGTCAGCAGCGCCTCCGAGAATTTGGCGGAATCTTCGCAGGCCCTGGCTAATGTTTCGGAACAACAGTCCAACGCGGTAGCGAGCAGTGCGGCTGCCATTGAAGAATTGACGGTCGCCATCACCTCGGTTTCCGAAACAGCGGCAGACGTCCATCAACAGACCCAGGAAAGTGTCGACCAAACCGTTCATGGCTCCCAAAAAGTGTCTCATTTAGTCGGCGAGATTGAACACATCCAGCAAAACATGAATGACATTTCACGTACCGTTCATGAGTTTGTCCGAAGCACCCGGATCATCACTGACATGACCAAGGAAGTCAGGGATATTGCCGACCAGACCAATTTGCTGGCACTCAATGCAGCCATCGAGGCTGCCCGCGCAGGCGAGGCCGGTCGTGGATTTGCCGTTGTTGCCGACGAAGTCCGCAAACTGGCTGAAAAATCAGGCAAATCTGCGGTCGAGATTGATACGGTGACACAGCAGATCATGCTGCAATCGGATGCCGTTCAGGCGGCCATCCAGGCTGGGGAGCAGTCGATTTCAGCCAGCACCAGGCTGGCTGCAGAAGTTGAGAGCGTGCTCGATCACTCACGCAGTTCCGTCGAGCAGTCGCGTTCCGGCGTGACCGAAATCAACGATTCGGTCACCGAGCAAAAAATTGCCTCGACCGATATTGCCCAAAGCATGGAAAGAATCGCCAACATGGTCGAGGAAAACAATGCTGCAGCCCAAAGCATCAGTCGCTCGACCAGCGAACTCCGGGAATTGTCGCAAAACCTGTCGTTGACCGTAGCAGGCTTCCGTGTCGCCTGACGCAGGCTCAATGATTCCAGGTTGAAGGTGTTACAGGTAAATTGAGTAAACAATGGCCGCTGGCAACAAAGCGGCCATTATCTTGAGTCCCCCGGGCCGACTTATTCCTATTCGAAATAACACAATGCGCACTTGTTCTTAATCGAATATTAAGGACTTGCTACAATAGCGCCCATTCGACAATCCCCGCGGATTACCCAGCAATGACTCAACGCAACACACTCTCTCACCTCGACTGGCTCGAAGCCGAAGCCATCCACATCATGCGCGAAGTGGCCGGCCAGTGTTCCAACCCGGTGCTGCTTTTCTCCGGTGGCAAGGACTCGATCTGCATGCTGCGCCTGGCTGAAAAGGCCTTCCGCCCGGGCAAGTTTCCCTTCCCGCTGATGCACATCGACACCGGCCACAATTACAAGGAAGTCGTTGCCTTCCGCGACAAGCGTGCGGCCGAACTCGGCGAGCGTTTGATCGTTCGCTCCGTTGAGGATTCGATGAAGCGCGGCACGGTTGTTCTCAAGCACGAAGGCGAATCGCGCAACAAGCACCAGTCGGTAACCCTGCTCGAAGCCATCGAAGAATTCGGCTTTGACGCCTGCATCGGCGGCGCCCGCCGCGACGAGGAAAAGGCCCGCGCCAAGGAACGTATCTTCAGTTTCCGCGACGAATTCGGCCAGTGGGACCCGAAGAATCAGCGCCCGGAACTGTGGAGCCTGTACAACGCGCGCAGCCACAAGGGCGAGAACATCCGCGCCTTCCCGATCTCGAACTGGACGGAAATGGACGTCTGGCAATACATCGAGCGCGAAGGCCTGGAACTGCCGTCGATCTATTTCGCCCACAAGCGTCCGATCGTCATGCGCCAGGGCGCTATCGTGCCGGTCAATGTGCCGCTGGTTGACGGCGGCATCGCCAATCCATCCAGGGACGGTGAAGAAATCATCGACCTGCAGGTCCGTTTCCGCACCGTCGGCGACATTTCCTGCACGGCGCCGGTTGAATCCGATGCCGACAACGTCAGCAAGATTGTTTTCGAAACCGCCACCACCACCATCACCGAGCGCGGCGCTACCCGTCTGGACGACCAGACCAGCGACGCCTCCATGGAACAACGCAAGAAAGAGGGTTATTTCTGATGAGCGCCCATCAAGTTGAACGAGTTTACGAAGATGCCGGCCTGCTCCGCTTCCTGACCTGCGGCAGCGTCGATGACGGCAAGAGCACGCTGATCGGCCGCCTGCTGTACGACACCAAGACCATTCTTGCCGACACCCTGTCGGCCATCGCCAAGACCTCGGAAAAGCGCGGCCTCGGCGCCGTCGACCTGTCGCTACTGACCGATGGCCTGCAAGCCGAGCGCGAGCAAGGCATCACGATCGACGTCGCCTACCGTTATTTCAGCACCGGGACGCGCAAGTACATCATCGCCGATGCGCCGGGCCACGAGCAGTACACCCGCAACATGGTGACCGCCGCGTCGACCGCCAACCTGGCCATCATCCTGATCGATGCGCGCAAGGGTGTCCTGACCCAAACCCGCCGCCACTCCAAACTGGCCGCACTGGTTGGCATTCCGCACCTGATCGTCGCGATCAACAAGATGGACCTGGCCGATTACTCGCAGGAAACCTACGAGCGCATCAAAGCTGAATACCTCGAATTCGCGGCCAAGGTCGGCATCGAAGACATCCGCTTCATCCCGTTGTCAGCCCTGAACGGCGACATGATCGTCGACCGCGGCGACAAGCTGAACTGGTACGACGGCCCGACCCTGCTGGAAATGCTCGAAGCCGCTCCGGCCGCACACACCGAGCACACCGAGAAGTTTCGCTTCCCAGTCCAGTACGTCTGCCGCCCGCAGGATTCGGCCAACCCGGAACTGCACGACTACCGTGGCTTCATGGGCCGCGTCGAAGCTGGCTCGATCAAGGTTGGCGACGCCGTCACCGTTTTACCCTCCGGCCGCGAGTCGACCGTGAAAGCGGTTCAATTGGGTGGCGTCGATATCGGCGAAGCTTTCACCGAACAATCGATCACCCTGCTGCTGGCCGATGAAATCGACACCTCGCGTGGCGACATGATCGTCAAGTCCAATGAAGTGCCGGCCGCCGTCAAGCAGATCGAAGCCACTGTCTGCTGGATGGCCGAACAACCGATGGACCGCGCCCGCACCTACCTGATCCGCCACACGACGCGCGACTCCAAGGCCAAGCTGGCCGCCATCGACCATCGTCTGGATGTGAACACCCTGGAAAAAGTCCCGGCCGAAAAGCTGGCGATGAACGACATTGCACAAGTGACGTTCAAACTCGCCCAACCGCTGTTCGCCGATCCCTACCTGGAAAACCGCGGCACCGGCGCTTTCATCATCATCGACGAAAGCAACAACAACACCGTTGGCGCCGGGATGATTCTCTGACCCCTGGCGGGCAAACGCTCCAAACAAAAGCCTCCGGAATCCCCGGAGGCTTTTTTACGCCGACGACACAATCAGCGGTCGGCGCAACTACAAATCGTAATTCAGTTGGAACCAGTAAGTCCGGCCATCCATGCGCAGCGAATCCTGGGGATAGCCACTGTCGGGGCGCCAGTCGAAAGGCGAAACGGCATCGTATTTCTTGTCGAACAGATTGCGGATGCTGAACGAAGAAGACAGTCCGTACCATTTCCGCTCACTGGAAAAAGTCAGGTTGGCCAGCGTGACACTCGACAGGCGCTGCCGCTCCAGGGTCTGGCGCGCCCCCGTGTACTGCGCCTCGATACCCGTCCGCAAGGCATTCGCAACGATGGGGAATGTCAGATTGAACTTGCCCAGCAAATTGGGGGAATTGACGGCATCTTCGCCATTCACATCCTTGGAGCTCTGGAAAGCCACGCTGCTGCGCAGGCGGGTTCCGTTTTCCCAGGAACGCTCCAACTCAAGCTCAACGCCCCTGGTGTAGCTCGAACCAGCATCGACATAATCGTTCAGTGCATCGTTGAATACTATCTGCCGGGTACGGTGATAGCGATACACCGAGCCGGTCAGGCGGGTTTGGGGCGACAGATCGTGCTGCACGACCAGTTCACTGGCCGTGACGAATTCCGGCGCGGCGGCGGCACCGTAGAAAGAGCGTTCATAGGCGTGCGGCATGCGGAAAGCTTCGCTCCAGGAGGCTTTCACGGTCGTACTCAGGCTGGGATGATAAATCGCGGCCAGGCGCGGGCTCCAGTTGCCGGCCAGATCGCTGGCGTTATCGTGGCGCGCGCCAACATTGAGCGACCATCGATCGTTGATCCGGAATTCGTCGGTCAGGTAAAAGCTGGTCGTCCGCCGGGCATACATTTCCTCGCTTTCCCGCACAGTCACCCGCGACGGGGAAAGGTAGCTCCAGTGAAAGCGCTGGCGAAAATCATTGCGATACTCGAAGCCAAAAACGATTGAGTGGCTGGCAAACCAGTTGCCAACAAATTTCTGATCGATGCCCCACCAGTCGGCATCGAACTGGCGACGCCCGAATTTCTCACCATCGCTGAAATCGGCAAACTGGCGAAAACCGTCGTAAGCGTAGTGTCCGTAGTAAAAACGCGAAGCGGAATGCAGCTTGTGGGCCAGATCGGTTTCGTAGCGCGCATTCAGGAAGGCGTTGGTATCCTGCACGGTAAAGGGCGTATTGAATGCGGTATAGGCATTCGGATTGGTCGGCACCGTCTTTTTTCGGTCCACATAAGCCGCTTCGACCGTCCAGCCGTCATAGGAAAACTTGCCGAACAGACGATTGTTATGCTCTGCATCGACATTCTGCGCCATGCCGTTGTTGGTGGCCGGCGTGTCGTAGGCCGGGAAATAGAGGCTCTGGCCGCGTGCATCAAGCGCCGAGGCAGACAACAGCAAATCCGCCCCATTGTCGAAATACTTGCCGTAGGTCACACGCTGTTTCCGCCCGCCGTGGCTGGCGATCTCGCCGGACAACTGGGTGGCGTTGAAATCGCGCCCATGCCGGGTAACGACGTTGATGATGCCGAGCAAGGCATTATTGCCGTAGGTCACCGAACCGGTGCCCGGCACGTACTCGACACGCTCAACCAGTTCGAGATCGATCAGGCCACCTTCGTCGATATAAGCCTGGTTGAACAGGCTGTCCTGGGTCGCATAGCCGTCGATCAGCAGCATCACCCGGCCAGCGTAATCCTCCGGAGCGCCAAAGCCACGTCCGCCCATGTATTGATAGCGGCGATCGTTGGTCGTGTACAAGCCCCGCATGCTATTGATCACATCGGCCAGCGTCCGGTAACCGTAAGCCCGGATATCGGCAGCCGTGACAATCGCCACGGCCGAGGGCGAGTCGCTGACCTGGCGGGCAATTTTCGAGGCCCAGATCACTTCCTGCTGCGTCAGTTGTTCGAGCGTCAGATCCGCCAGGGCACCGGCCGAATCGGTCGCCTGCAGACCGCTGGAAGCCAACAGCAGAAGCATGCCCAGCACGCTCAGGCGGCATGGTTTTTCGCGGTCCGCCCGTAACAGCCCGGACATCATGCGCAACTCCGGCAGGACAGAACGAAGCTGACTGAACTCATATTTCTGACACGAAGTGGAAAAGTCTGAAATTCGACGACATGGCCGATCATAGCAAGAAGATCGGGAACCTGCTGAGCGACATCCGTGTCGACGAGGAAAACACCGCAGACCGGCTTCTTCCTGGTCACAAACCAGCCGCTTCAGGCTAGGATTCAGTCACGCAGCATTCAACAGGGATCGACGATGACCACTCCGATACGCAAATCAGTTCTCATGGTGCTGCTCGCGCTATCGATTGATGCGGGCGCCGAGGTTTACAAGTGCCGGCTGCCCGATGGCCAGATGGAAATCACCAACGCCCCCTGCCCGAAGGGAAGTGGCACCGTCACGGTTCGCCCGGATGAAAAAGTATCCGAGGCCGACCGCTTGCAAGCCGAACGTGAAGTCGAGCGGATGCGTCTGCAGGCGGATCGCATGGAAGCAGCGCAACGCGCGGCCGAAACCGAGCGGATCGCGGCACAAAAGCGGAATCCTGCGGTCAACGCGCCGCCTGCAGCCGAAACGAGAACGGTCGAAGAATGCCTGCACGATGTCGGACAGCAGGCGCTGGACGCCCACCAGCGTGCCGAACAGGAAGCAGCCTGCCGCGCCGGCGGACGAAGCAGCCAGCCGGTTTATGTCCCGGTGCCGGTCTATGCCGGCAATCCGATCAGCATCTGCATTGAAAACGTATTGCGACTGAAACTGCCGCCCGCCGAACAAAGCCAGCGACTGGCCCAGTGCCAGGGCCACCTGGCGCCCCCGCCGCCGACAATCAGCCAGCCGGCACCGTCGACGCCACCGAAACCGGCAGGGCCGGCGCCGGTCGAAAGTTCGCGGGTGATTTGCCCGCCCAACAACAAGAACTGCGTACGCTGATCAGGCGACTTCGTGCTTTTCGCCGTCCTTGCTCTGGCTACCCAGCGTCAGTTCGCTGTTTTCGCTGAGCGCGAAGAAAAAGGCATCGACCGCCTTCGGTTCGCCTGAAGCAGCAAAAGTCGTCTGGCCGCATTCGCACTGGCCGACCCAGATCGCTTCAATACCGCGCAGGCCACGCGTGTCGACCGGATGGATCGTCGTCACATCAGCACCGCAACCGTTGCAAACCAGCTTTTCCGGGCGCGTCGCCTCGATCTTGGCCTGTGCCTTTGCAATGCGTTCGGCCTGGCTGCCGCGTAGTTTTGCCTGTCCCATCGAATTCCCCGGAATAATCGCTCAAAACGCGGAGGATAGCCGCCCGCGCCCAGGCTGTCGAATGCTTCGCCTTCTGTGGCACACTCGGCGATGCTTCGGGCATGACCGCCCCTGATCGAAGAATTCGCCCATGAAAACAAAAACCCTCCTTCTTGCCGGCCTGCTGCTGGCCAGCACCGCCAGCCAGGCCGCCAGCGTCCAGCAATTCATGCCGCAAGGCAAAGTTGCCGACCAGACGCGCGTCACCGTGCGTTTCAATGCGGCCATGACCAAGCTCGGCGAGACCGGGGGCGCTGCGCCGTTCAGCATCGACTGCCAGAACATTGCCGGCGAAGGTCGCTGGATCGACGAGCGTAGCTGGGCCTGGCAAATGAGCCGCCCCCTGCAACCGGGCGAACGCTGCGTTTTTGCCCTGAAAAGCGGGTTGACCGCAGCAAATGGCGAAGCTGTCAGCGGCAAGAACCGCTTCGAGTTTTTCGGCGCCGCTCCGCGTCCCTGGGCGATTCGCCCGGCCCCCGGTTCAGGTATCGAGGAGGATCAGGCTTTCGTCATCAACGGCGGCGGCCCGCTCAATGCGAAATCGCTCGAAAACAACCTGTGGTGCGAAGCCGATGGCGTCGGCCAGCGCATCCCGGCCCGGCCGGTCAGCCAGGCCATCCGCAACGAGGTGCTCAACCAGATCGGCGGACTGGGATCGGCGCCCATCGTCATCACCTGCGCCGAGCGTCTGCCGGCTGGCAGCAAGATGAAACTGGTCTGGGGCAAGGGCATTCAGGCGGCCAACGGCACGCCGGGCGAAAAGGATGAAAGCTTCGTGTACAAGGTGCGCGAACCGTTCAAGGCGACGCTGAGTTGCGAACGCGAAAAAGCCGGCGCGCCCTGCTCGCCCTTGTCGGCCATCAGCCTGAGCTTCAACGCGCCGTTCGAGGCCAAGCTTTTAAGCAAATTCCGCCTGTTGACCGCGGAAGGCCCACGTAGTCCGGTAGATCCGAACAAGGACAGCAGCCATCAGGAGCCGAGTTTCCAGTCGATCAGCTTCGCCGGCCCCTTGCCGCAGAACGCCGAATTGACCGTCGAAATTCCGTCCGGCTTCAAAGATGAAACCGGGCGGCCGCTGAGCAATGCGGCGAGTTTTCCCCTCAAGACCAAGACCGGCAGCCTGCCGCCGCTGGCCAAGTTTCCCGGCAATTTCGGCATCATCGAGTTGAAGGAAGGCGGCCTCTTGCCGGTCACGCTGCGCAACGTCGAAGCCAGCCTGAAAAACAAGCAGCTCGCCCTGCCCGGCAGCCACCGTTTCAGCGAGCAGCGGCTGACTGAAGATGCCGACGTGATCGCCGCGATGCTGGCGCTGCAAAAATTCGAGCAGCAGACGCAGCAGGTCAAACTGAATGTCGATGGCGAAATGCGCACCGTCACCGACCCGTATTACGCCCGCGAACTCTCCTTCCTTGCCAAGCGCAATGGCGTCACCCGCCAGGAACTACCCAAGCCGGGCGGCAGCAGCGAATTCGAGGTGGTCGGCATTCCGCTCGCCAAGCCGGGTTATCACATTGTCGAAATCGAAAGCCAGTTGCTCGGCAAGGCGCTGCTCGCCACGCCCAAGCCAATGTATGTCCGCGCAGCGGCGCTGGTCACCAACATGGCGGTGCATCTCAAAACCGGCAAGGACAATGCGCTGGTCTGGGTCACCGCGCTCGACAGCGGCAAGCCGGTAGCCGATGCCGAGGTGCGCGTTTCGGGCTGCGACGGCAAGTCGCTGTGGCAGGGCAAGACCGACAGCCAGGGCCGGGCGGCAATCAACCAGCGGCTGAAAAACAAGAACTGCCGCGATGCTTATTTCCTGTTCGCCAGCGCCCGACTGAACGGCGATTACAGTTTTGTCCGCTCCGACTGGAACGAAGGCATCGAACCGTGGCGCTTCGGCGTCGAAACCTGGGGCGAGACCGGCGATTTCAAGATCCACAGCATTGTCGACCGCAGCCTTTTCCGCCTCGGCCAGACGGTATCGATGAAACATCTGGCGCGCAGCCGCGACAGCCGGGGTTTCCAGTTGCCCGAAGCGAGCGGACTGCCGACCAAGCTGGTCATCCGCCACCGCGAAAGCGGCACCGAATTCACCCAGCCGGTCCAGTGGGATGCGCAGGCTTCTGCGGTCAACAGCTGGAAAGTGCCTGAATCGGCCAAGCTCGGCACTTATGAAATCGCCCTGAGCGGCGGCAAGCGCGGCGAAATCTACAGCGGCGAAATTCGCGTCGCCGACTTCCGCCTACCGGTGTTTACCGGCAGCGTGCAAGGCGTTCCAAGTCGCCAGATCGCCCCAGCCAAGGTGCCGCTGGCGCTCGGCCTGTCCTTCCTCAACGGCGGCCCGGCCAAGAACGCCGAGGTGCAGGTTTCCGCCACGCTGCGCCCGCGCTGGCCGACCTACAAGAATTACGAGGCTTACAATTTTCATATCGATTTCGACGATGCGGCGATGGCCGCCTTCAAGGTCGATGCCGGCCGCGAGGAAGAAAGCCTGATTCTCGACAAGCAGGCGCTCAAGCTCGACAAGGCCGGCGCCGGCAAGCTCGATGTGGTGTTGCCCGACAAACCGAAAGGCCCGAGCGAGGTCTATGCCGAAATGACTTTTGCCGACCCGAACGGTGAAATCCAGACCCTGCGCGGTCTGGTCGAACTGTGGCCGGCCGGCGTTACGCTCGGCATCAAGGTCGCCGACTGGGCTTCGGCCGGCGGCAAGAACCGGGTTGAAGTCGTCGTCCTCGACACGGCCGGCAAGCCGCTCGCCGGGCAGGCGGTCAGCGTCAAGGGCAAGCGCCGGATCGACACCAGTCATCGCCGGCGCATCGTCGGCGGCTTCTACGCTTACGAAAACAATGCGGAATACAAGGATATCGGCGACGTCTGCAGCGGCACCACCGATAGTCGCGGTCTACTGCTCTGTGAGCCGAAATCCGGTGAATCCGGTTCGATCTACCTGCTGGCCGAAACCAAGGATGCGTCGGGCAATATCGCCCGCGCCAGCACCAGTTATTGGGTCACCGGGGCCGGCGACCTGTGGTTCTCCGCCGGCAACCAGGACCGGATCGACGTCATTCCCGAGAAGAAAGCCTGGAAGCCCGGTGAAACCGCCCGTTTCCAGGTGCGTACGCCGTTCCGCGAGGCGACGGCGCTGATCTCGGTCGAAGCCGGCGGCGTGATCGACACTTTCGTCCAGCCGCTGTCACGCTTCAAACCGACGATTGAACTGCCGGTCAAGGCCGAATGGGGGCCGAATGTTTTCGTCTCGGTGCTCGCCGTGCGCGGCCGCGTCGAGCCGCTGAAATGGTATTCGCTGTTCCAGTGGGGCTGGCGCGAGCCGGTCGCCTGGTTCAAGGAATGGTGGAGCCCTGAACAGCCGACCGCCATGGTCGACCTGGCCAAGCCGGCCTATCGTCTCGGGCTGGCCGAAATCGCTGTCGGTACCGACGGCTTCAAGCTCAAGGTGGATATCAGCAGCGACAAGACCGACTACCGTCCGCGCGAAGAAGCGACGGTCAGGATCAAGGTCACGACGCCAGATGGCAAACCCGCCCCGGCCGGTACCGAAGTCGCTTTCGCCGCGGTCGATCAAGCGCTGCTCGAACTGCGCCCGAACGACAGCTGGAACCTGCTCGATGCGATGCTGCAAAAGCGCGGCTACGAAGTCGAAACCGCGACCGCCCAGTCGCAGGTCATCGGCAAACGCCACTTCGGCAAGAAGGCCCTGCCACCGGGTGGTGGCGG
Organism: Dechloromonas sp. TW-R-39-2; assembly: GCF_016864195.1. Taxonomy (NCBI): domain Bacteria; kingdom Pseudomonadati; phylum Pseudomonadota; class Betaproteobacteria; order Rhodocyclales; family Azonexaceae; genus Dechloromonas; species Dechloromonas sp. TW-R-39-2. The sequence continues at coordinate 1,580,972 of NZ_CP045202.1, read as the reverse complement.
CGGTCGTGCGCCGGCCCGCGAACTGTTCGACACCCTGCTCAAATGGCAGCCGCGCGTCGTCCTCGATGCGACCGGCAGCGCCACGCTCAAGGTGACGATGAACGACTCACTCAGCGAATTCAAGCTGGTCGGCATCGCTACTGCCGGCGCCGGCCTGTTCGGCACGGGGAGCAGCAGCGTCAAGACCCGGCAGGATTTGCAGATCATCTCCGGCCTGCCGCCGCTGGTCCGCGAGGGCGACAGCTTCAAGGCGATGCTGACGCTGCGTAACGGCACGGCGCGCAAGATGGTGATTGCGGTCAACGGCAAAAACGGGGCCAATTCGCTGACTGAGCAAAAGCTGACGCTGGAACCGGAAGGGGCCGGTGAACTGAGCTGGCCGCTCAAGGCCGCCGAAGGCGTCAGCAGCCAGCAATGGGAGTTCAGCGCCAAGGAAGAAGGCGGCAACGCTCAGGACACGCTGCGCATCACCCAGCAGATCGCGCCCGCCGTCCCGGTCACCGTGCAACAAGCAACGTTCACGCGCATCGCCGGCAGTTTCGCCGTCCCTGTGATGCAGCCGACCGGCGCCCTGCCCGGCAAGGGCGGGCTGGAGATCAGCCTGTCGCCCAGACTGGCCACGCCGCCGCCCGGCCTGACGCGCTTTTTCGAGGAATATTCATTCAGCTGCCTGGAACAGAAAACCTCGGTCGCCGTCGGCCTGCATGACGAAAAACGCTGGCAAGCGATTGCCGAAACCCTGCCCGGCTATCTCGACCACAACGGGCTGGCCAGTTATTTCCCCGGCAGCAGCGGTAGCACCACGCTGACCGCTTACCTGCTCGATCTGGTCACGCTGGCCGGTTTCACCGTGCCGGAGGACAGCCGCCAGCGCATGTTGCAAGGCCTCAGCGCCTACGTCGAAGGGCGCATCAAGACCGGCGAATGGGCGCCGTCCTACGCTGGCGACCCGCTGCTGCAACGCCGCCTGAACGCCTTGCAGGCACTGACCCGCCAGGGTCTGCAACCGACCCGTGCGGCAGCTGCGCTGGAAATCGACCCGCTGCGTCTGTCGACCGCGGCATTGATCGACTGGACACAGATTGTCCGCCGCCTGCCTGATCTGCCGCAACGCGACAAGAAACTGGCCGACGCCCGACAGGAGTTGCGCAACCGCCTGAGCTACGCCGGCAGCCGCCTGTTATTCACCACAGAACGCGACGACTACAGCTGGTGGCTGATGCTCAACGCCGATGCCAACGCCTTCCGGCTGATCGAAGCCATGCTCGATGATGCCGAATGGAAGGACGATCTGCCGCGTCTGCTGCAAGGCGCCATGGAACGCCAGGTACGCGGCCGCTGGCTGACCACCACGGCGAATGCCTGGGCGCGCGTCACGCTCGACCGCTTTGCGCAAAAGTTCGAGCGCGAGACGGTCAGCGGCACGACCGTCGCCACGCTGGGCAAGGTACGCACAGAACTCGACTGGAAAAAAACCGCCAGCGAAACGCTCAAGCCGCTTGCCCTGCCCTGGCCTGCCGCACCGGCCAGGGACGACAAGCTGGACATCCGCCACAACGGCAGCGGCCAGCCCTGGGCCACAGTCCAGGTACTCGCCGCGATTCCGGATGGTCCGGCGCGCAATGCCGGTTACCGGATCACGCGCAAGGTCACGCCGATCCAGGAAAAAAATGCCGGCAAGATCAGTCGCGGCGATCTCTGGCGCGTCACGCTGACCGTCGACGCCGACAACGACATGAGCTGGGTGGCACTGAGCGACCCGATTCCGGCCGGCAGCCGGATCATCGGCGACGGCGACGGACGCGATTCGAACCTCGCCAGCCTCGGCGAAAACCAGCAGCAGCGCGGCACTTCACCGACTTACGTCGAGCGCAGCTTCAGCGCCTACCGGGCTTATTACGCGATGCTGCCGAAAGGTCGTTTCAGCATCGAATACACCGTACGCCTGAACAACGCCGGCAATTTTGCCTTGCCGCCCACCCGGATCGAAGCGATGTACGCTCCCGATATGTTTGGCGAGGTGCCGAACGGACGCATCGTGGTGGGCGACTGAGCGTCATCCGCCGCCTCGGCCAAACACCCGAACTGCCCGCCCCAAGGGCGGTTCGGGTCAGGCGAATATCCCTTAGGTCATATTGAGCAAGATTTTTCTTGTCGGTATCATGCGCGCACCACAAGGAATCGCCATGAAAACATCCCACTACGACACACTTCAGGTCAGCACCCGGGCCAGCACCGAAATCATCGACGCCGCCTATCAGCGACTCAAGCCCAGCCTGACTGAAGCAGCCAGGAATGGCGATTTTGAAGCGCGCAACCAGCTTCTTTTCCTTGAAGAAGCCTACAGCGTACTGGCGTCACCCGAGAAGCGTGCCGCTTACGATGCCGCCCAGGCGCCGGCCTCGGCCCAGGCGCCGGCCTACCAGCGCACTTATGCCTACGAAGCGGCCAGCAGCGCGCCAAGCGGCATGTTCGCTTCAGGCACGGCACGGCTGGTACTCGGCCTTGGCCTGTGCGCGGCAGTTTTTTCAGCGTACAAATTCATCGGTCAAAGCGGCCAGCAAAAAAACCAGGCCAACCAGATCGAAGCCAGCGCCCAGCGCGGCGTTGGTGAAGTGCGCAACGATGCCTACCGGGCTGAAAATGAACGCATGCTCGTCCAGGGTACGGTGCATAACCAGGGCAAGCAGATCGACAACTCCTACAACATTGCCGACCGTGAAGCCGAACGTCGTCAACGGGAACTCGACTACAGGGCCAATGCCGATGCCCAGGTGCTCGACATGCAGCGCCGCCGACTGGAAGCGCAGCAACAGCAACAGCAATGGCAGCAGGAGCAGTACGAAAAGGATCGCAAGCTGCGCGAAGCGAAAATTGCAGCCGATGCGCCGAAAAAGCAGCTGTGCAACATGTACGCCCTGAGCGGCAACACGCGCGACGCCCGCGCCGCCGGTTGCTACTACTGAAACGTCCCGGCCAAGGTCATCGGTCTAGCGGGTCTCGTCCACAATCTGGATCAGCTTTTCCTCGACTTCGGCCAGCACTCGGGCCAAAACCGGGTTTTCATCCAGACGCTCGGTAAGCGACGCCGGCCGGACTATCCCCAGTTTGGTCGCACCGTCTTCGGTAAATACCGTAATCCGCCAAGGCAGGGTCAGTGCCAGCCGGATGTCGATGGCCAGTATTTTTTCCATCTGGCGGTAATTGCACACGTCAAAAACCTGGCATTCCTCGTCCAGATCGATTTCCTTGCGGCGCAGCATCTCGCCCGTATCCTGCACATTCAGGATGACAAAGCCCAGACGCTGAACGACCGGCGGCAAATCGAAGGTGGCTTCGTAGAATGACTTGCTGCTTTCGACAATGTAAAACACGCGCTTTCCTTGTGACAAAAACCTGAACAAGTGCGAATAATAGGGCCTGCGAAACATTCACGCTCGCCCCTTGCCTATAATGACGTCGCCCCCAGCCCCGGAAAACGCCATGCTCGCCAGCCTGCAGACTTGTTTCGAACTGCCCGACCACGCCGCACTTGCGGCCATGAGTCACGTTCTGATCGCACTTCCGGCCAGCACCGACCTTCCCGAAGACTGCCCCGAGCGCGCCCTGCTGCTCTCCACCCTTGCCCGCCGCCGGCTCGACCCCGAAGCACTGGCCGACGAACCGGTCATGGCCAACTCGGCCGAAGGCGGCTTGCGTGTCTGGCTGATGCTCGACCGCAAGCAATCGACCTTCGCCAACCACAGCCTGCTGTGCGATGGCATGGCGATTCTGCTCGACGAAGAGCCTGCTGCGGTCGACCTGCTGATTTGCGGCAAAACCGGCGATGCCGACTGGATGGCGGAACACGCCGGCTATGTCGCGCTGGCCAACGGCACGCCGCTGCCCAACCAGAAAAAGAAGGATGCGCCGCGTCGCCTCGAACAACTGAACATCCGGGGCGTCAAGCCACTCCCCGAACGCCCGCGCTCGCTGGCCGCAGGCAATCTGCTGGCGCGCACCCTGATTGCGCTGCCGCCCAACAGCCTGACGCCCAGCGCCTACCGGACACGGATCGCCACGCTGGCCAACGAAAACGCCTGGCAAGTCGAGGAATTCGATCTCTCCCGCTTGCGGGCCATGGGCGCCGGCGCCTTCGTCTCGGTTGCCCAGGGCAGCGAAGCCAACGATGCGGCGATTGTCCGCATTTCCTTCATCCCCCCGCAGCCGCAAGGCCACATCGCCCTGGTCGGCAAGGGAATTTGCTTCGATACCGGCGGCCACAACCTCAAATCGGCTGAGGCGATGATCGGCATGCACGAAGACATGGCCGGCTCGGCCACCGTCCTCGGCATCCTGCTTGCCGCCACCAGGCTGGCCCTGCCGCTGCGCATCGATGCCTGGCTGGCATTGGCCAGCAACGATATCTCGCCGCGCGCCAGCCGCCAGGGCGACGTCGTCACGGCGCTCGACGGAACGACCATCGAAATCGTGCATACCGATGCCGAAGGCCGCATGGTCCTGGCCGACACACTGGCGCTGGCCGGGCGCAGCGAACCCGATCTGATGGTCGATTTCGGCACGCTGACCTACACCATGATCCAGGCCCTCGGCTGCCGCTATTCCGGCGTCTTTGCCAGCAGCGACGAACTCGCCGGCCTCGCCGTTCAAGCCGGCAGCCGCAGCGGCGAACGCGTCGCCTGTTTCCCGATGGACGACGACTACGAGGAAGCCCTCGACAGTACGCTGGCCGACATCTGCCAGTGCAGCCTCGACGACGACGCACCGGACCACATTCACGCCGCACTTTTCCTCAAGCGTTTCGTCGGCGAACTCCCCTGGCTGCACGTCGATCTGTCGGCCGCCAGTTGTGACGACGGCCTCGGCGCCATCGCCACCGACCAGACCGGATTCGGCGTCGCCTGGGGCGTTCAGCTGTTGCAAGATTGGCTGCAAACGAGCCGTTGATCGCAACAAACCGCACTGCCTGCAGCGATCTGAACTCCCAGAGCCGGACAGGCCGGTACGTTAAACTCTTCCATCCAGCGCGCTCCGCGCCGACTCAGCGAACACACTCATGCCCCAGACCCTGACGCCCTACACCGATACCACCGCCGCCGAGCAAGTCATCGACGAAACAAAAACCTGGCTGGAACGCGCTGTCATCGGGCTGAATCTCTGTCCGTTCGCCAAAAGCGTCTTCGTCAAAAAGCAGGTTCGGTACGCGTTGACCGCAGCAAGCACGGCTGACGAACTGCTCGCCGAGCTGGAGCGCGAATTGACCCGCCTGGCCGAAACCGATCCGGCCGAACTGGATACCACGCTGCTGATCCACCCGCTGGCGATGACCGATTTTCTCGACTATCACTTTTTTCTCGCCGAGGTCGATGCACTCAACCGCAACCTTGGCTACGACGGTGTTTTCCAGATCGCCAGCCTGCACCCGCAGTACGAGTTCTCCGGCAGCGAACCGGACGACATCGCCAATTTCACCAACCGCTCGCCCTACCCGACCCTGCATCTTCTGCGCGAAAGCAGCATCGACCGGGCCGTGGCCGCCTTTCCCGATGCGGCAGACATTTTCGAACGCAATATCGAAACCATGGAACGGCTCGGCCACGCCGGCTGGAAAAAACTCTGGCTAAGCTGAGCGCCCGGCAACCATCCGGTCACGCCCGGCCAACTCGGGAAACAACCTGATCCAGCCAGCCGCCACCAGCAAGGTGCCGACGCCGCCGAAAACCACCGAACCAACGGCACCGAACAAGGCCGCAGTGGCTCCCGACTCGAATTCGCCAAGCTGGTTGGATGCACCGATGAAAATCGAATTGACGGCGGAAACCCGACCGCGAATTTCATTCGGCGTTTCCAGTTGAACCAGCGTCAGGCGCATCACGACGCTGATGTTATCGGCCGCTCCGCTAAGCACCAGCGCGCCGAGCGACAGCCAGAAGGAATTCGACAGGCCGAAAACCACCGTCGCCAGCCCGAATATGCCGACCGAGCCAAACAGCCAGCGACCGACCCGGCGCTGAATCGGCCAGCGCAGCAAGGCCAGCGACATGAGCAAGGCCCCGACCGCCGGGGCGGCGCGCAACAGGCCCAAACCTTCCGGCCCGACATGCAGGATGTCGCGGGCAAAAATCGGCAGCAGCGCCGTCGCCCCGCCAAGCAGCACGGCAAACAGGTCGAGCGAGGTGGCACCGAGCAGCAGCTTGTGGTTCCAGACAAACTCGACGCCGGCCAGGATGCTGCGCAAACCGGGTGGTTCAGTCGATGGCTGGTGCGCTTCATGCACACCGAACATCAAGCTGAAAGCAAGCATCAACAAGCCGGCCGATGCGGCATAAACCACCGTTGCCCCGCCGACATACAACAAACCACCCAACGCCGGGCCGCAGATAACGGCAGCCTGCATGCCGGTCGAGCCAAGCGTCACGGCACGCTCGAGCAGGTGCACCGGAACCAGCATCGGAATCAACGCCTGCTGGGTCGGCATCTGGAAGGCACGCGCCGCGCCGAGCACGACGGAAAGCAGCAAAATCAGCTCGCGCGACAGGAATCCGCCTTGCGTACCGCCGACCAGCAACAAAGCCACCGAGGCCTGCGCCAGCATGCACGCAGCAAAAATCCGGCCGCGCCGCCAGCGGTCTACCAGATGGCCGGCCGGCAAGGTCAGCAGCAGGGCGGGAACAAACTGGAACAGCCCGACCAGACCGAGATCCCAGGCGCTTCCGGTGATGTCGTACATCTGCCAGGCCAGTGCAACCATCAGCATTTGCTGGGCCAAAACACCAGCCAAACGGGCCAGCCAGAAAAACATGAATTGCCGCTGGGCAAACAGTTCGGTCAGTGTGGGACGGGTCATCGGCGAAGCATAACAAACCGGGCTGCGCCCGAAGCGATGGGGCGGGTTAAAATACGCCCCCCATTAAGCGCCCCCACGGATAGACACCATGCTGCGCCTGACAGAGATCAAGCTCCCGCTCAAGAAATACACCGACGACGATCTGCGTGACGCCATCGTCGAACGCCTGGCCATTGCCCCGGTCGACCTGCTGAATTTCACGGTTTTCCGCCGTGGTTACGATGCCCGCAAGCGCAGCAACATTTTTTTCGTGTTCACGCTCGATGTCGAACTGAAGGATGAAGCCGCCGTCGTCAAGCGCCTCAAGGCGGCCAATAACGACGCCCACATCGGCCCGACACCGGACACGCGCTACAAATTCGTCACCCAGGCGCCGGCCAATCTGCAGAGCCGTCCGGTCGTCATCGGTACCGGCCCCTGCGGCCTGCTGGCCGGGCTGATCCTGGCCCAGATGGGCTTCCGCCCGATCATTCTCGAACGCGGCAAGGCCGTGCGCGAGCGGACCAAGGACACCTGGGGCCTGTGGCGCAATAACAAGCTGAATCCGGAATCGAACGTCCAGTTCGGCGAAGGCGGTGCCGGCACTTTCTCGGATGGCAAGCTCTACAGCCAGATCAAGGACCCGCAGCACCACGGCCGCAAGGTGCTGGAAGAGTTCGTCAAGGCCGGCGCGCCGGAAGAGATCATCTACGTCAGCAAACCGCACATCGGCACCTTCCGGCTGGTCAAGATGGTCGAGGCGATGCGCACGACGATTACCGAACTGGGCGGTGAAATCCGCTTCGGCAGCAAGGTCGACCGCGTCATCATCGAGAACGGTCAGGTCGAGGGCGTCGAACTGGCCGGCGGCGAAACAATTGCCAGCCAGCATGTCGTGCTGGCGATCGGCCACAGCGCCCGCGACACTTTCCAGATGCTGCACGACCAGGGCGTTTATATCGAAGCCAAGCCCTTCTCGATCGGTTTCCGCGTCGAACACCCGCAGGCCCTGATCGACAAGGCGCGTTTCGGCCCGAATGCCGGCAACGAACTGCTCGGCGCGGCCGACTACAAGCTGGTCCATCACTGCGCCAACGGCCGTTCGGCCTACAGTTTCTGCATGTGTCCGGGTGGCCAGGTGGTCGCGGCAACGTCCGAAGAAGGCCGCGTCGTGACCAACGGCATGAGCCAGTATTCGCGCGCCGAGCGCAATGCCAACGCGGCGCTGGTGGTGAACGTCAATCCCGAGGATTTTCCCGGCGACTTCAAGACCAATCCGCTGGCCGGCATCGACTTCCAGCGTCAGTGGGAATCGGCCGCCTTCGTTGCCGGTGGCAGCAGCTATGCCGCGCCGGCCCAGCGGATCGGCGATTTCCTGGCTGGCCAGCCGTCGACCGCGCTGGGCGAGGTCGATCCGTCCTACCAGCCGGGCGTGCATATGACCGATCTGGCGAGTTGCGTGCCGCCTTACGTGATCGAAGCGCTGCGCGAGGCGATCCCGGCCTTCGACAAACAGATTCGCGGTTTCGCGATGGCCGATGCGGTATTGACCGGCGTCGAGACACGCACCTCGTCGCCGATCCGCATCACGCGCAATGCCGAATGCCAGAGTCTGAACACACGCGGTCTCTACCCGGCCGGCGAAGGTGCCGGTTACGCCGGCGGCATCCTGTCTGCCGCGGTCGACGGCATCAAGGTGGCCGAACAGGTGGCCTTGAGCATCGTCGGCCAGAAATCCGCCGGCTAAGACCCCGGACAGGCCTGCCTCGGGTGCCGGCATTCAACGGACAAGACGTGCGCCCGCCGGCCCGGCCGATCTTGTCCGGGCAGCGTGCGCTTCCCCTGCGGCTGGCGCTGCTCTTGGCTCTGCCGCTGCCAGCGCTGGCCCTGCCCGGTTTTGCCGAGGTCAAGGCCGGCTACCGAACGTCCGATGCCACTTTGCTGGCCCGCGACGGCCAGCCGCTGCACCGCTTGCGGCTCGATAAATCGGTTCGCCGCCTGGACTGGACGCCCCTCAAGGAAATCTCGCCGGCCCTGCTCCGCGCGGTGATTGTTTCCGAAGACAAACGCTTCATGGAGCACGACGGGATCGACTGGCAGGCGGCCGGCAAGGCGGCGTGGACCAACTTCTGGGGCGGCCGGACACGCGGCGCCAGCACGCTGACCATGCAACTGGCCGGGCTGCTCGACGAAGATGGCCAACGGCGCGGTCGACGCAGCTTTTTGGGCAAAATCAGCCAGTCGACCGCAGCACTGCGCCTGGAAGGTTTCTGGCGCAAACAGCAGATTGCCGAGGCTTATCTCAACCTGGTCAGCTTCCGCGGCGAACTGGTTGGGGTCGGCGCCATGAGCCGCCAACTATTCGGCAAATGGCCGCACGGCCTCGACGAACGCGAAGCAGCCCTGGCCGCCGCCCTGCTCCGCTCGCCGAACGCAGCGCCGGCACTGGTCGTCAAACGCGCCTGCAATCTGCTCAAGGAAATGAACCGGGCCGGGGAATGCGAGGGACTCGACGGTTTTGCCACGCAGGCGCTGAGCGGAAATCTCCGCGCCACCGAGGTCGACCGCAGCGAACTGCCGCAAAGTGCGCCCCATCTCGCCCGCAAACTGCTCAAGCAGCCCGGCGAGCAAATTCGCTCAAGCCTTGATGCCGATTTGCAGCAATTTGCCGGCGATGCCCTGCGCCGCCACCTCGCGGCACTGCGCCGGCAAAATGTGGAAGATGGCGCCGTACTGGTACTCGACAACGCCAGCGGTGAAATTCTCGCCTGGGTCGGGTCAAGCGGTGATCTCTCCGGGGCCGCCGAGGTGGATGGGGTCACGGCGCTGCGCCAGGCCGGCTCGACGCTGAAACCGTTTCTCTACGCCCTGGCTTTCGAACGCCGCAACCTGACCCCGGCCTCGCTGCTTGAAGATGCGCCGCTGACGCTCGATGCCGGCAACGGCCTCTACGCCCCGCAAAACTACGAGCCTGATTACAAAGGCTGGATCTCGGTCCGCCGGGCACTGGGCGGTTCGCTCAACGTTCCGGCGGTCAAAACGCTGGTCCGCCTCGGGCCGGAACGTTTTCATCAGCGACTCAAGCAAACCGGCTTCGCCAGCCTGAAGGAGAGTGGCGACTGGTACGGCTACAGCCTGGCGCTCGGCTCGGCCGATATTTCCTTGTTGATGCTGGCCAATGCCTACCGCACGCTGGCCAATGCCGGCCAGTGGGGGCCGCTGCGCACCACGCCGGGCAAGACAACCAGCCCGCCCCCCTGCCAGCGCGAAGGGTGCAGCGGCGTGTTCAACACGCCGGTTCGCGCGGTCTACAGCCCGGCCAGCAGTTTTTTGATCGGCCACATCCTGTCCGACCGCAGCGCCCGGGCCGGCACTTTCGGGCTGGAATCGTGGCTGGCAACGCCCTACTGGACAGCCGCCAAGACCGGCACCAGCAAGGACATGCGCGATAACTGGTGCGCCGGCTGGTCACGCCGCTACACCGTCGCCGTCTGGGTCGGCAATGCCGGCGGGAGCCCGATGCACGATGTTTCCGGCGTCAGCGGCGCGGCGCCAGTCTGGCGCGAGGTGATGGACTGGCTGCATCGCGGCGATGCCCGGCACGGCCGTTCAAAAATCGACAGCCGCCCGCCATCGCCACCGCCCGGCGTGCTCAGTCGCCATATCCGCTTTGAGCCGCCGCGCGAACCGGCACGCGAGGAGTGGTTCATGGCCGGCACCGAAAGTAGCCTGATCCGTGCGGCCGACAACCGCGCACTGGCCCGTATCGCCTACCCGGCCGAGGGCAGCATCATCGCGCTCGACCCGGATATTCCGCCGCAGCACCAGCGCATCCCGCTCCGTCTGTCGGCCCCGGCAGGCAACAACTGGCGCTGGCAACTCGATGCACAACCGCTCGGCCCGGCCGACCGCCTCAAACACTGGCTACCGCAACCCGGCAAGCACCGGCTGACCCTGCGCGACGCCCAGAACACCCTCATCGACAGCGTCACCTTCGAAGTCCGGGCCCTGCGCAGCCGTCGCTGAAGCTGCCGTATCGACCAATATAAAATATGAACAAATTTGTAGAATAATCTACATTTTATTAAACTAGCTTCCATGAACACATGGATTGCACTGATCACCAGCCTGCCCACCGAAAACGCGACGGCACGCATGCGCGCCTGGCGCAGCCTCAAGGCCTCCGGTGCCGCGGTTCTCCGGGATGGCGTCTATCTGATGCCGGAGCGGCCAGATTGCCGGGCAACGCTAAGTACCGTGGCCGCTGAAATTCGTGAGGCGGCAGGAAGCGCGCTGATGACTCGTCTTGACGAACCCGACAACGGGAATTTCGTGGCGCTCTTCGACCGTAGCGCGGATTTTGCGAGCCTGCAGGGCGACATTTCGCTGGCCGATGACGGACTGAACGCAGACTCAGCCAACGAGATCCAGAAGCAGGCGCGCAAACTGCGCAAGACGTTCGTCCATCTGGCAGCGATTGATTTTTTCCCCGGCGAAGCCCAGAAACAGGTCGACGAATCATTGCGCCAACTCGAACAGCGGACAGCCCGGGCCTTGTCGCCCGATGAACCGCATCCGGTCGATCAAGCCATCGTCCGCTTGAATCGGCAGGATTACCAGGGACGGCTCTGGGCAACGCGGCAACGCCCCTGGGTCGACCGGCTGGCCTGCGCCTGGTTGATCCGCCGGCAAATCGACCCGCATGCCGAAATCCACTGGCTGGCGACACCGGCGGATTGCCCGGCCGAGGCGCTGGGCTTCGATTTCGACGGTGCCCGGTTCACGCATGCCGGCGCCCGAGTCAGCTTCGAAGTGCTGCTGGCCAGCTTCGATCTGCAAACACCGGCCCTGCAACGACTGGGGGCCTTGGTCCATTTTCTTGACGTGGGCGGCATACAGCCGCCAGAAGCAGCCGGCATCGAAAGCGTACTGGCCGGTTTGCGCGACACCATTCCCGACGACGATCGGCTTCTGGCCATGGCCAGCAATATTTTCGATGGATTACTGACCTCCTTCGAGAAAGACCGGCAATCATGACCCCGCCCCTGAACGACAAAAACGACGCACAAGCAATACAAGCCGCCGAGGTCAGCCTCTGGCAAGCCTTCATGTTCTGGCTGAAGCTGGGCTTCATCAGCTTTGGCGGCCCGGCCGGGCAGATCGCCATCATGCATCAGGAGCTGGTCGAGCGCCGACGCTGGATATCGGAACGCCGCTTCCTGCATGCGCTCAACTATTGCATGGTGCTGCCGGGGCCGGAGGCTCAGCAGTTGGCCACCTACATCGGCTGGCTGATGCATCGCACCTGGGGCGGCATCATTGCCGGCGGCCTGTTCGTGCTGCCTTCGTTGTTCATCCTGATCGGCTTGTCATGGGTCTATATCGCCTTTGGCGACATGCCGCTGGTCGCCGGCCTGTTCTACGGGATCAAACCGGCCGTCACCGCCATCGTCGTTCAGGCGGCACACCGCATTGGCTCGCGCGCCTTGAAGAACAATGTGCTGTGGGCCATTGCCGCAGCCTCCTTTGTCGCTATCTTTGCCCTCAATGTCCCGTTTCCGGCCATCGTCGCGGCTGCCGCAGCCATTGGTTACTGCGGTGGACGCATTGCACCGGGCAAATTCCAGGCCGGCGGCGGACATGGCCAGAGCCACAAATCCTTTGGCCGGGCGCTGATCGACGACGATACGCCAACCCCGGAACATGCCTTGTTCGCCTGGCACAAGATGATCAAGGTCGCCCTGATCGGCTGCCTGCTGTGGCTGGTGCCGATGGGAATGCTGACGGCCGCTTGCGGTTGGGAGCACACCCTGACGCAGATGGGCTGGTTTTTCACCAAGGCGGCGCTACTGACTTTCGGTGGCGCTTATGCCGTGCTGCCTTACGTCTATCAAGGAGCGGTCGGTGGCTACGGCTGGTTATCCCCGACCCAGATGATCGACGGTCTGGCGCTCGGTGAAACGACGCCGGGACCGTTGATCATGGTCGTCACTTTCGTCGGCTTTGTCGGGGGCTACCAAAGTGCAGAAATACGGGCGGCATTCGGCCCGGATGGCCTGTTTCTGGCCGGTGCCGTCGCAGCCACGCTGGTCACCTGGTTCACCTTCCTGCCGTCCTTCGTTTTCATCCTGATGGGCGGACCTTTCATCGAAACGACCCACAACGACCTGAAATTCACCGCACCGCTGACCGCCATCACGGCGGCCGTCGTCGGCGTCATCCTCAATCTGGCGCTGTTCTTTGGTTACCACGTCCTGTGGCCGAAGGGATTCGAAGGTTCGTTCGAGTGGCTGTCCTCACTGATTGCGCTGGGAGCCGCCATTGCCCTGTTCCGCTTCAAGGCGAACGTCATCCATGTGATTGCCGGGTGTGCCGTGATCGGCTTCCTGGTGAAAACATTCGTCCTGTGAGCCACGGTATGCGAGCTGTGCGATGGCTCATCGCTGTGGCAACCCTGGCGGTCGTTTTCCATGCGAGAGCAACCGACCATAGCTGGGTGACGCTGCGCGGCAACGCGCTCACCCAAGCCTTCGCCAACCGGGACTTCGGCGATGGCGTGCATTTCGGCTATCAATTCCTGGTGAATGGGGAATTACGAGGCATGAACATGGGCAAGCCTGCCCAAGGACATTGGCGGGTTACCGGCAATCAGCTTTGCTGGCGCTGGGCGAAGTCCAAAGACCCCGAGGAATGCTATGAGGTTCGCCAGCAAAACCAAGCTGTCCGCTTATTCCTGGATGGCCAGGAAATGCTGTCCGGCAACCTGACCCCGCTTCCCCCCAACTCGATGGAGCAGCTCCGATGAAATGGATTACACGCGAACGCCCCAAGATTGACCGCATCGCCTGCCCCTGGCTGGTCAGCCGGTTTGTCGATGAACGCCCGGAATTTCTCTACGTGCCGGCCGGCGACGTGATGCGGATTGCGACCGAGAGCGGAGCCATTCCCTACGACGTGCCCAACGTCGAGTTGGGTCACCATGGCGACCAGTGCAGCTTCGATGCGTTTATTGCCAAGTATCAACTGCAGGATACGGCACTCAACAAGCTGGCGCTCATCGTGCGCGGTGCCGATTGTGGACAGCCTGAGCTGGCCAAGGAAGCGGTTGGTCTGCTGGCTATTTCCAAGGGACTGTCGCTCAACTTCACCGACGACCATGAGATGCTGGCCCACGGCATGGTCATCTACGATGCGCTCTACGCATGGTGCGGCGATACGCCCTTGAAGCAAGTCGGCCGGTTCCTGGGGCTCAAATGATTGGTCGATGGTTGCTGCCTGAGGGTGTTGACCGTGCAGTTCTGCCACTTCTGGTGGGTAAAGCACTGAGGGCCTTTGCCGATGGCTATGTAGCGGTGTTGCTGCCGGCCTATCTGTTGACGCTCGGCTTCGGCACGCTGGAGGTGGGTATCCTGAGTACGGCCACTTTGCTGGGGTCGGCGCTGGCCACACTGGCGGTAGGCGCATGGGGCCATCGTTTCCATCACCGTCGCCTGCTACTTGGCGCGGCGCTACTCATGCTCGGTACCGGGCTATCCTTCGCCAGCGTGTCGACATTTTGGCCACTGCTCCTGGTCGCTTTCGTAGGCACTTTGAATCCAAGCTCGGGGGATGTCAGCGTGTTTCTGCCACTGGAACATGCTCGATTGGCCGAGTCCAGCCAAGGTGCGGCGCGAACCGCCCTGTTCGCCCGCTACTCCTTGCTGGGTGCTCTGTTTGCCGCACTGGGTGCGCTGGCCTCCGGCGTGCCGCAACTGCTAATGACGACCCTTGGTATCGAACAACTGACAGCATTCCGCGTGATGTTCGTGTTCTATGGCCTGGTTGGCGGCGTGGTCTGCTTGCTCTATCGCAGCTTGCCGGCACCAGAGCATGAAGTCGAGGCACCGCCACCACAGCCGCTTGGCGAATCGAAGGACATCGTTGTCCGTCTGGCGCTGCTGTTTTCGCTGGACTCCTTCGCGGGGGGTCTAGCCATCAACGCCTTGATGGCGCTTTGGTTCTTTCAACGCTTCGACCTGACGCTACTGGCCGCGGGCAGCTTTTTCTTCTGGGCCGGGCTATTGTCTGCGATGTCGCAGTTGATTGCACCGAAAGTGGCCGAGCGCATTGGCTTGGTGAATACGATGGTGTTCACCCATATCCCGGCCAGCATCTGCCTCATCGCGGCGGCATTTGTACCAAATCTCGAACTGGCGTTTGCACTGCTATTCATTCGGGCCTTGTTGTCGCAGATGGATGTGCCGGTACGCAGTGCCTTCGTGATGGAGGTGGTGACACCGGCAGAGCGCGCAGCGGCGGCAAGCTTTACAGCAGTTCCCCGCAGCCTAGCCTCGGCCATCAGCCCAACGATAGGTGGTGCACTGTTTGCGGCAGGCTGGCTTGCCGCCCCCTTGGTCGCTTGCGGAGTTTTGAAGATTGGCTATGACCTGATGCTTTGGAAGGCATTTCGACAACACGATCAAGGCGCTTGAGATTCGGCAGCCGGAATGTTTTATGGCAACAATAGGCACTGACGCCGACCTGGCCCAATCAGGGCTGGAATACCCGAGATGGGTCGATTCAAGCCAGCCAAGTCGGATCCAATTCGACGCTCAACAAAACGCAACTTCACCTCCGCCACCCCGGGAGCCAGACCAAGGCGACCAAAGGGTGCTTACCGGCTGGCCATCAAGCGCAGGCCCAGTCCGACAAAAATCACGCCGGTCAGGCGATCCAGCGCTACGCCGACACGCGGGCTGGCATTGACCCACTGGCCGACCGCCCCGGAGAAATAGCCCAGCAGGCCAAAAATGACTGCCGCTTGCAGGGTGAAGAGAATGCCCAGCATCGCCATCTGCAGGGTCACGCTGCCATTGGCGGGGACAACGAACTGGGGCAGGAATGACAGGAAAAACAGGATGACTTTCGGATTGATCACGTTGGCCAGAATGCCTTTCAGAAACAGCGCTCCCGGTGTCTTTCGATCGCCGCCATCGCCCCTGATGCTTGCGCCCCCTGCACTGCGCAGCGCATTGATACCCAGCCACACCAGGTAAAGCCCGCCGCAGATCTTGAGTACGGTAAAAGCCTCGACGGAAGAGGCGATCAGCGCGCTGACACCGACAACCGCCAGCAGGGTGTGACTGAGGCAACCCAACGCACAGCCCAATCCGAAGGCAATCCCTTCCCGGCGCCCCTTGGACATGCCGATGCCCAGGACCATCAGGTTATCCGGGCCCGGTGCAAGGGTAATCAAGGAGGCGGCCAACAGGAAGCCGAAAAACTGTTCGACGGATAGCATGGTTAACTCGGCACGAATGAATCCGGCCAGTGTAACGTTTCTTCCCTTGGCGCAGGATCAGGTCCCGAACCGGGCATTAGCCATCCGTCACAAGTTTGCATTTACAGCTCGTAACCGAAGGAGCGAATGATGCCTCTCGCTTTCTCACCCTTCAGATAGCCGATCAACGCCACGGCGCCCGGATTGTTGCGCCCCTTGTTCAAGAGCACCGCATCCTGGCGAATCGGCGAGTAATGCCTGGGCGGCACGATCCACGCCGAGCCGCCCGTCAGGGTGCCATCCTTGAAGACCTGCGAAAGGGCGACAAAGCCGAGTTCGGCGTTGCCCGTGCTGACGAACTGATGCGTCTGGGTAATATTTTCTCCCTGGACCACCCTGGCTTGCACCTTGTCGGCAAGCCCGATGGCTTTCAGGGTTTCCATCGCGGCAGCGCCGTAAGGTGCCGTTTTGGGATTGGCCAGCGCAATGTGCCTGAAATTCCCTTTGGCCAGAACATCCCCCTGATTATCGACATAACCGGGGGCAGCAGACCAAAGCACAAGCTTTCCGATCGCGTAGGTAAAGCGCGTCCCCTTGACGGCCTGGGCTTCGTTTTCGAGCCTGGCCGGGGTCTCGTCGTCAGCCGACAAGAACACTTCGAAGGGCGCGCCGTTGGTGATCTGGGCGTAGAACTTGCCGGTTGCACCGAAGGCCAGCGTTACCTTGTGGCCCGTATCCTTTTCGAATTCGCTGGCGATTTTCTGCATGGGCGCGGTGAAATTGGCCGCTACGGCAAGCGAAACCTCCTCGGCCGTGGCTGCTTGAGCCATCAGAAAAGTCGTCGCCAGGACTGAAATGGTTGAGTGAAAATGGATCATGGCTATTTTTTCCTTACGAAATATTCAGGCCGGAACGCCAAGAATGACGCTCGATGCCTTGAAGACAGCGACTGCGTCGACACCGACCGCCAGCTCGAGACAGGTGACACTTTCATTAGTCACCATCGCCGTGATGCTGGTGCCACCGGGCAGCTCAATCAGCACTTCGGTGTTGACGGCCCCGGGATGCAGGCGGGAAACCTTGCCGGCCAACTGGTTGCGCGCCGAGAGTCGCAACCCGGCATGCGGCAACATGACCATCACCGATGGCGCCTTGATCAGCGCGTAGACCTCGCTTCCCACGGTCAACACCAGATTTTGGGTACTTTCGCTGGTGATGGTGGCCACCAGGCGTTCGCCACCGGGCAGTTCGATATCAATCTCGTCATTGACCGCCCCGGGTTTGATGGCGGCGACGATGCCGAGGAACTGGTTGCGTGCGCTAGTTTTCATGCTAAGTCTCCTGATCAGGATAAAGTCATCCACGAGGCCTTGAGCCTGCGCGCTGAGTTGCTCGATGAAGCGTTTATGCTCTTCCTCGATCTGGCGAAAATTGGTGATCAGTTGGCGGCCGCGTTCGGTCAGCCGCGTCGATCCGCCCCCCTTGCCGCCTGTCGTGCGCTCGACGAGGGATTCTCCGGCCAGTGAATTCATCTGGTCGATGGCGTCCCAGGCGGCCTTGTAGCTCATCTTCATCGCCTTGGCCGCCTTGGTGATCGATCCCAGTTCGGCAACCAGGGCCAGCAGTTGAACCCGTCCGTGTCCACCGAAACTCTGCTCACCGACCGACATCCAGAGGTTGCCCTTCAGGGCAATAGCTTGTGCGTCATCCATCATGCTCAATTCCCTGAAAAACAAGTTCGATACGAATCACAGTCCCCGCAAGCGGGAGGCCGCAGCCCCGGCTGGCCTTGGCGTTTTCCCAGTTGCTCGAACAGGAAACGCTTCCATTTCAAATCCCGATTGTTCAGGCGGGCCAATCCCGGAAACCATTGGCCGATCAGGCGCGACACATCGTCCCTGCTGTTGAAGCCAAGGTCCTGCCACAAATGCTGACGACCGTAGCACGCAGCAGCAAGCGTATGGCTGAGCCATCGAGCCAGCCGATCATCGCTTGCACGGTAAGACCAAAGCAGGGAAACCAGCGGCAGAAACTGCTCGGGCAACCAGGCATCGAGCAATTCTGGAGGAAGCCTGGGAGACAGAAACTGCACATCCTCATGCAGCAGTTCCTGAAATTCATCTGCCGTCAGCCCAAGCGTCGCGGCGAAAAGCGGCAAATCGCCCAGATGTGCCGAGCGAATCACCTGAGCCATGGCCCGCAGCGCATGCCGGCTTGCCGGTTTTGACAAAGGCACGGAAAAATGTCGCGGCTGCACGCTGCTGAGCGAGCGCAACTTGAACATTGGCCACAAAGGTGCTGCCTTGCCTTGGTTGAACCCATCGGGATTCAGCGCAACAAGCATGATGAACGGCCTCCGGCGTTTCGTTATATACAACATGATATAACGAAATCCAGCCAAGGCAATGCCAAGCCGCAATCAATCGATCCTGATCAACGCTCGGCCGCAGCCTGGGTACTGGATGCAATCGCCTTGACCAATCGCTGCACGCACGCTGCGATCATGCCTTCCGCAAGATTTCCGTAGCCGAGCACAAGCCCGTTGCAACGCAGCGGCGCACGCGTGTAGTCACCCAGCGCGCGAACGCCCAGCCCCAAACCCGCCGCATGCCTGACCACTTCGGCATCGTGTATCTCGTTCGGCAACCACATCACCAGATGCAGGCCGGCTTCACCGCCCGAGAGCTCGAGGGATGGCCCGAAGGCATCGCGCAGCGCCGTGCGCAATGCCATTTGTCGCGCCGCATAACGTGTGCGCATGCGGCGTAAATGCAGGGTGTAGTAGCCACGCAGGATGAAATCGGCCAGTGCGCGCTGTTCAACCCCCTGTCCGGCACGTGTCGCCTGACCGGCGGCCCGGGCGAAGTCGGCCGCCACGGCACGGGGCAGCACGAGGTAGCCGAGACGCAGGCCGGGGTACAGTGTCTTGCTGAACGTACCGACGTACACGACAGGGGCATCCGCTTGCAGGCCGAACAGTGCGGGTGGCGCCGGGCCGGCACGACGAAACTCGCTGTCGTAATCATCCTCGATGATCCACGCACCGGTGCGCTGCGCACGCTCGATCAATGCCAGGCGGCGGGCCAGCGACATGACGCGGCCGGTGGGATACTGGTGTGATGGCGTGATCGTGATCAGGCGGGGAGGATGCGCGTCCCAGTCATTTTCGTCAGGAGCCAAGCCTTCGGCATCGACCGGGACGTCATGCACACGCAGCCCGGCCAGACCGAATGCAACACGGGCGGCAAGATATCCGGGATTCTCGGCCCAGACGATATCGCCGTGGTCGCCGAGCAGTCGGGCACAGAGATCGAGGGCCGCCTGCGTCCCGCTGGTAATGACGATTTGCGCGGCGTCGACCGCGAAACCGCGCACCGTGGTGAGATGGCCGGCCACCGCCGCACGCAATACCGGGTCACCGCCGTACGCCGCATAGCCTAACTGGCGCCAACCGGCATCATGCCACGCACGCTCCAGACAGGCGCGCCAACGGCGGAAGGGAAAGGCGCCATAGTCCGGCACACCGGGCGCAAAGGGCAACACCGCAGCCTCACGCGCCGGCTCGGGTTGCAATGCGGCAGCAGCACGGCGGGAGAGTTGCAGCGTGGAGGCAGGCGCCGCCGGACTATCCGGCGAGGCAAGGCCCCGGCGCGGAAACGAAGCCACGCGCGTCCCCTGGCGATCAGCCAGCAGGCACCCTTCGGCAAGCAGTTGCTCGTAGGCAAACAGCACGGTGTTGCGCGCAATTTTCAACGACGCGGCCAGGCTTCGACTGGCAGGCAGACGCGTACCCGACACGAGTTGGCCCGACAGGATGGCGTCACGCAAACGGTGATAAATCACGCGTTGGCGCGACATGCTTTCGGGTAAAGGCGGGGCAAGCAGCCAGTCAAGCTCCATCGTGGCTCCATAAACAAGCAGAATCGTGGCACTGCAAAAGGTACCACGATCTCCTTAGAGTACGGCCATCGACACCTCTTGGAGCACTACCATCATGTCTGACAAATCCGCCGCCCCATCGCCACGTACCCGCATCCGCCGGATGCCCGAGCGCGCCAGCTACGACACCGACGCCATCGCAGCCATCGTCGACGCCGCGCTGATGTGCAACGTTGCCTTCCAGATCGATGGATCGGTACACGCCATTCCAACGTTGCACTGGCGCGACGGTCAACACCTGTACATCCACGGCGCCAAGGCATCACGCATGCTCAAGGCGCTGACCGAAGGCGAGGCCTGCCTCACCATCGCGCTGGCCGATGGCCTGGTGCTGGCACGTTCAGCCTTGCACCACTCGATGAATTACCGCTCGGTGGTGATTTATGGACGCTTTGAAGCCGTCACCGACCCTCGGGAAAAACAACGCAGCCTGCAAGCGCTGATCGATGGCCTGTATCCCGAACGGTGGGAGACGCTGCGCCCGATCAACGACAAGGAACTGAACGCCACCAGCGTGTTGCGGATAGCGCTGGACGAAGCCTCGGCCAAGGTACGCAACTGGGGCGTCAAGGACGACGCAGAAGATCTGGCCTGGCCTGTCTGGGCCGGCGTGATTCCGTTGAACACACGGCTCGGCAGACCGCTCGCGGAGCAAGACAGCAAGGTCAGTGAAGTTCCCGCCACCCGCTTTGACTGCCGGAGCGAAAACTCATTTGAATCCGAATGAATGCTCAGGCTTTTGGCGTATCGGTGGCGGAGGAATCTGCCGTTGGGTCCGGGGCATCCTCGATGCCCCAATCGCCCCACAGGTACCAGTCGTCCCCCAGCATTTCAGCCGGATGCTGGGTACGTCCCGAACCATTTCCACACTGCAGATCCTTGGTCGGGCAATATTTATCGCACCCCCAGCAAATGCGTTCAGGGTGTTTGGGATGGAGGGGAAATTTCTTGGCCATCGGGTGCTTTGAATATCCGGCAGAGGAGACTTTCAATCAACCCGGAAATACTAAACCGGTCTTGCTGCAAAAGATTTGATACTCGACACAAAACAGGATGTAACTCACAAACCCCCGAATATCTGTATCTTCACAAATTCGACACGGCCTTGACCGAAGGATATTGCCAGCCTTGATGGCACTGTTCCGCGCACAACCTTCAGGATTTGACCGCCACACTAGCCAAGGATTTTCGCCATGCCGCATCACCGACGCCTGATTTTTCTGGTTGCCCTGGCCATGACGGCTTTTGCCGCCAATTCGCTACTCTGCCGACTGGCGCTGAAAACAAGCGGCATCGATGCCGGCAGCTTTACCGGCTTGCGCCTGGCCAGCGGGGCGCTGGTGCTCTGGCTGATCGTCCGCTGGCGCGGCCCGGCCGGTCCGGCTGGCGGCAGCTGGGCGGCAGCAACGGCACTCTTCATCTACGCCGCCGGTTTTTCTTATGCCTACATCCAGTTGCCGACCGCGACCGGCGCCTTACTGCTGTTCGGGGCCGTGCAGGTAACGATGATTGGCGTCGGCCTGTGGCGCGGCGAGCGTTTGCATGGCTGGCAAATGGCCGGGCTGGGACTGGCCGTCAGCGGCCTGCTGGCCCTGCTGACCCCGGGACTAAGCGCACCGCCCCCCGACAGTGCGGCCCTGATGCTAAGCGCCGGCGTGGCTTGGGGAATTTACTCCCTGCTCGGCAAGCGGCTGGGCAACCCGACCCTGGCGACGGCCGGCAACTTCCTGCGTACCCTGCCGTTTGCCGCCCTGCTCAGCCTGGCCACACTGCCGCTGGCCCGCCTCGACAGTGCTGGCGTGATCTATGCCCTGGCCTCGGGCGGCCTGGCTTCCGGCCTCGGTTACGCACTGTGGTATGCCGTATTGCCGGGCCTGGCTGCAACCCACGCGGCCACGGTGCAACTGAGCGTGCCAGTGCTCGCCGCTCTTGGCGGCATCCTCTTTCTCGGCGAGACGGTCAGCTGGTCTCTGGCCCTGAGTTCGGCGGCAATTCTTGGCGGCATTGCACTGGTCATCGGCGGCAAGGAGCGCCCACGCTGAACCGAAACGGGCTGCGCGGCCTGCCTGCCTTGTGGCACACTGCCGGCCATGCATGCACTTCCTCACCTTTCTGCGGTCGACTGGCTTTCGCTGGCCATTTTCTTTGGCAGCTGGGCCGGTTACGGCTGGTTTTCCGAACATAGCCGCTGGGGCGCCAAGGGGCTGATCGGCACCAGCCGGAACTTTCGCCTGCAGTGGGCTTACCAGATGCTGGCGCGCGATACGCGAGTGATGGATTCAACGCTGATCGGCAATTTGATGACCAGCGTTTCCTTTTATGCCAACACGACGATCTACATCATCGCCGGCATGGTGGCGGCACTGGGCGCCGCCGACAAGCTGATCAGCGTCACCGCCGAACTGCCTTTCGGCGGCGCGGGCAATCGCGAACTGCTTGAAATCAAGCTGATGTTGCTGCTCGCCAGCTTTGTGTTTGCCTACTTCAAATTCACCTGGTCGCTGCGCCAGTTCAATCTGCTCTCGATCCTGGTGGGCGCCGCGCCGATGGGGCAGCAAGGCGATCCAAAAATCGATGCTTACGCACAGCGAGTTGCCGGTGCCAATAACCTGGCCGGCGACGACTTCAATCGCGGCATCCGCGCCTACTATTTCGGGCTGGCCGGATCGGGCTGGCTGCTCCACCCCGCCCTGCTCGGTGCGCTGGCCATCGGCGTCCTGATCATTCTCTACCGGCGCGACTACGCCTCGCCGGCCCTGGCCGTACTGCGCGACTAGGCCGGCAACGCCGTGAATTCGAAAACCCATCTGGCCGGCATCGGCTTCGGTCTGCTGGCCTACGGCATCTGGGGCTTTTTCCCGCTCTTCTTTCGCCAGCTGGCGCATGTTTCGCCGATGGATGTACTGTCGAACCGCGCCGTCTGGGCCTGCCTTTTTGTCGGCCTGCTGCTTTCGCTGCGCGGCAACTGGGGCAAGGTCCGCGCCGTTTTCCGCCAACCCCGACAGTTCGCCATGCTCGCCCTGGCCGCCCTGCTGGTCGGCAGCAACTGGCTGGTTTTCCTGTGGGCCGTGGCCAACCAGCAAGTCGTTGCCTCCAGCCTCGGCTATTTTCTGACACCGCTGGTCAATGTGCTGCTCGGCCTCGCTGTCCTCAAGGAAAGACTGAACCGGCTGGAGTGGATTTCAGTCGGGCTGGCCCTGGCCGCCATCGGCAATGAAATCATCACGCTCGGCAGCCTGCCCTGGGTCTCGTTGATTCTGGCCGCCACCTTCGGCACCTACGGGCTGGTGCGCAAGCAAGTGCCGGTCGATGCCTTGTCCGGACTATGGCTCGAAACCCTGGCGATGCTGCCGGTCTGCCTGCTGTATACGCTGTGGCAAAGCCAGCAGGGCCACAGCGTTTTTGTCACAGCGGACACGTCGACCGCGCTATTGCTGGTCGGCGCCGGAATTCTGACCGCGCTACCGCTGATGGCTTTCGCCGCCGCGACGCAACGACTCGACCTGGCCACGGTCGGCATGCTGATGTACATCAACCCGACGATGCAATTCCTCACCGCCGTCTGGGTGTTCGGCGAGCCGATGCAAAGTGCGCGGCTGATCAGTTTCGGCCTGATCTGGATCGGCCTGTTTTTCTTCAGCTGGAGCGCCTGGCAGAAATACAGGAAGCTCGGCTGATGTCGCCCCGCCTGATCTACGCCATCGTCTTCATCGAGGGATTCTGCTCGCTCGGCGCCGAAGTCATTGCGCTGCGCCGGCTGCTTCCGCACATCGGCAGTTCGATCATTGTCACCGCACCAACCATCGGCTTCTTCCTGCTTGCGCTGGCCCTCGGTTACGCCGCCGGGGCGCGCGTTACCGGCAACTACAGCGCCATCGTCGGACGCAATTTCCTGATCGCTGCACTACTGGCCGGACTAGGCCTGGCCAGCATCAGCGTCGACTGGCTGTTTGCCCACCTGCAACCGGTACTCGTCGCTTACCTGTTTTTCATCGGCGGCATCCTCTGCCCGCTCGCCTGGCTGCTCGGCCAGACCGTGCCCATCCTGACCAACCTGATGCAGCACGCCCGAACCGGCGAAGCCAGCGGCACGGCGCTTTACTGGTCCACACTCGGCTCCTTCCTCGGCTCACTCAGCCTGTCGCTGCTCGTCATGCAATGGCTCGGCGTCTCTGCCGCCATCCTGGCCTGTACGCTGTGCCTGCTGATCGGCGCCGGGCTGCTCGAACGTGGAAAGCCGAAATTTGCCCTGGCGGCAGCGTTGACCGCGGCACTCGCCATCGGCTTCAACATCCAGCAGCCGGTCACCGCCGACACGGCCTATGCCGATTACACGATCAGCCCGGTCGACCTGCCAAAACAGCAAAATCCGCGCGCTTTCTGGGTCAATCAATCGGCCGCCTCGCTGATCGACGACAGCGAGCCACCCAACTACACGCGCTATATCCGACATCTGCGCCAGATCCTGCTCGACGACCTGGGCTTCAGGGACAAACGCATCCTCGTCCTCGGCGCCGGCGGTTTCACGCTGTCGCACCGCGAGCCGCTCAACCACTACACCTACGTCGATATCGACCCGGCTATCCGCGAGATTGCCGAAAAACACTTCCTGCACGAAGCCGCACGCGGCGAGTTCATCGTGGATGATGCCCGACGCTTCATCGCCACGACAGACCAGCGTTTCGATGCCGTCGTGGTCGACGTTTTCAGTTCGCACACCTCGATCCCCAGCCACCTCGTCACCCAGGAGTTCTGGCGCGCGACACGCCGCGTCATGGCACCGGATGGCGTATTGCTGGCCAACCTGATCCTCGACGGCAAGCTGGAAACACCGTACGCCCGCAATCTGCTGGCAACCATCGAACATGTTTTCGGACGTTGCGCGGTCGACGTGCTGCACAAGGCAAAAACGCTGGCGAACGTTGAACTCACTTGCTTTGCCTCCAGCCAGCCGATTGCCACCGGCATTTATGCTGACGAAAAAAACCGGGCCGACCTCGACCGCCTTCGCTGAACCGCCCGAAACAAGGGAAATCGCCAATTGACGCGCCCGGCAAGGCTCATGGATACTTAAGCAACGCCTCCATGACTCACCCTGTTTTCGGCCCGTGAAAGGTGTTCACCGTGACGATCTGCTTTCTGACTGCGAAGCGCCTGGTTCGCCCGCTCCTCGGTGCAGCGCTGCTGGCTCTTTCGCTTGGCGCCAGCGCAGCCGGCCCCGATTGCTCGCGCAGCTACACGCTCGCCCTGCACGACCACGGCCTGCTCTATTCGGCCGACACCAATAGCGGCATCGACAAGGATTTTTCCGACGAACTGATCCGGCGCAGCGGCTGCAAAGTCACGGTCAGCCTGATGCCACGCGCCCGTATCTGGCAATTGATCGAATCCGGCGCACTCGATTTCAGCCTCTCCGGCATCACCAACCCGGAGCGCAAGCGTTTCGCCGGTTTCGCCTGGTATTTCACCAACAAGTATTACCTGCTGGTTCGCAAGGACAGCGGCGTTCGGACGCTGGCCGATTTTGAACGCAACGACAAGCTTCAACTCGGCATCATCCGCAGTTTCCGCTACAGCGAAACGGCCAACATCCTGGTCGACCGCCTGCTCGAAGCCCGGCGCGTCACGCAGGCCGGCGGACTGTCTCCGCTGTATCAGACCTTGATGCTCAACCACATCCAGGGAATGATCATCGAACCTTTCGATTATCCGGCACTCGAAGAACGCAATATCCGCGACCAGAGCCAGATCATCGAATTTCCCGACCCGCCCGTCCTGCATGGCCTGATCATGTCGAACAAGGCGCTTTCTGCGGCAGAACAGGCGCAGTGGAAAGCCCTGGTCGATGCGATGCGGGCTGACGGCAGCGTCCGGAAAATATTCGAAAAATACTTCAAGGCCGACCTGGCCGCCGCCTTGGTCAATTTCTGAAACCACCATGCGTTCCTGGCGCCTGATCCTCTTACCCTGGCTGATACTGGTTGCGACGCTCGGCACCACCTGGCTGAGCTGGAATCACGAACAGCAGGCCGCCGACAAGGAGTTGCGCTCACGCTTTGATTTTGCCCTGCGCGATGCCGGCAGCCGGATCGAACAACGCATGGCCGCCTACGAACAGATGCTGCGCGGCGTCCAGGGCTTGATCGCCGCAACCGGCACAATCAATCGCCAGGTATTTCGCAATTATGTCGACGCCCTGCGCCTGGATGCCAATTTCTCCGGCGTCCAGACCATCGGGATTGCCGAACTGGTCACCGCCGCCCGCAAGGAAAGTCATATTGCCGCGATGCGCCAGGCCGGATTTGCCAATTACCGCATCGAACCGGACGGCGCGCGCGACATGTACACCCCGGTCATCCAGCGTGAACCCTATATCGGACGCAACCAGATCAATCCCGGATTCGATCCCTGGTCAGATCCGATCCGCCGGGAAGCACTGGCCAGAGCGCGCGACTCGGGCACGGCAGCCATTTCCGGCAAGGTCAGGCTGGCGGTGGACAACGATACCGACGTTCAGCCCGGCTTCATCATGTACATCCCGATCTACGCCCCCAACCAGCCGACCGAAAGCGTCGATCAACGCCGGGCCGCCCTGATCGGCTGGGTTTTTGCCTCATTCCGGCTGAACGACCTGATGGCCAGCCTTTATGGCGAACAAGCGGCAGGACTTTCCCTGACCCT
Source organism: Dechloromonas sp. TW-R-39-2 (assembly GCF_016864195.1). Taxonomy (NCBI): domain Bacteria; kingdom Pseudomonadati; phylum Pseudomonadota; class Betaproteobacteria; order Rhodocyclales; family Azonexaceae; genus Dechloromonas; species Dechloromonas sp. TW-R-39-2. The sequence continues at coordinate 1,554,267 of NZ_CP045202.1, read as the reverse complement.
GCACGATGGCGTGATTGCCACCGATGCCACCCTGCTTTTCCGTTCAGGACAACCCGACCGTGCCGCGCAAAACAGCACACTCAAGGCACAGGAATACCTGGTCATCGCCGGCCATAGCTGGACCTTGAGCATGAGCGCCAGCGAGCAATTCAAAAACCACTTCGGGCGCGATGCCGCCCAGTTGATTGCACTGGCCGGCATTTCACTCAGCTTCCTGCTGACGCTGCTGGCCTGGCTGCTCGCCAGCGGCAAGGCCCGCGCTGTCGCACTGGCGGCAACGATGACCAATGAACTGCGTGAAAGCGAGCGGCGCTGGGCTTTTGCCCTCGAAGGTGCGGGTGACGGCGTGTGGGACTGGAACCTGAACAGTCGCCAGGCCCTGACCTCGCAACGCTGGGATGAAATCCTCGGATGCCCGCCCGGCACGGCTCACAGCATCGATGAATGGACCGAGCGCATGGCGCCGGATGAACGGACGAACGTCATGGCGGCGATCGATCAATGCCTGTCCGGCCCGCCAGTCCGGGATGCCACCTGTGTCATCGAACACCGGATTCGCTGCGATGACGGAACATGGAAATGGATCCTGTTCCGCGGCATGGTGGCCGAGCGCGACGCCGATGGAACACCGCTGCGGATGATCGGCACCATTTCCGACATCAGCCAGCGCAAGGCCAGTGAAGAACGCATCCGCCACATGGCCCAGCACGATGCACTAACCGATTTGCCCAACCGGGCCTTGTTCAGCGACCGCCTGCAACTGGAGCTTGAGCGCGCCAAACGGCACGGCGAGCAAGTCGGGCTGATCTTTCTCGATCTCGATAACTTCAAGCCGATCAATGATCATTTCGGCCACGCCGTCGGCGACCGCGTGCTGCAAACCGTGGCTCATCGCCTGAAAGAATCGATCCGCGCCTCCGACACAGCCGGCCGGATCGGTGGCGACGAGTTCATCATCTTGCTACCCAGCCTGAGTCATGCCAATGATGCGGCAGCCCTGGCCGAAAAAATCCGCCTCGCCTTGCGGCAGCCTTTCGCGGTCGACGGTTTGGAAATGCGGATTTCCTGCAGCCTCGGCGTGGCGGTTTTCCCAGAGGATGGCGAGGATGAAGTCACGCTGACCAAACACGCCGACCAGGCGCTTTATCGCGCCAAGGAAAACGGTCGGGACGGCATCGAACTGGCAGCCAACCGCAGCCACTGAATCAGCAGCGACGCAGCGCCATGTGCGTCGAAATCATCTGCGGAATCTGACGAACCATTTCGCTGTCGAGCTTGCAACCCAGCAACAAGTGCAACAAACCGCTGGTAAACGCCCAGGTGTCGCGTGCGGTGGTCGCCGGATCAAGTCCGGCGCGTAACGTTCCCTTATCGGCGGCCCGGAAATAAACCCGCTGAATACGTTCGAGATATTCAAGCGCCGGGCGATTGGCTTCAACCTGGACACCGGCAAACTCGGCGACATACTCGCAACGCAGGATCATGATTTCAAAAACTTCGCGGACAACCGGGCAATCTTCAAGCACGCGGAAAAATTCGATCTGCGACGCCTCGATGGCATCCAGTGGATTTTCGTAGTTCTCTGAAAACAGGATCGCGTCGATCCGCTCGTGCATCGGCACGAACACATCTTCGCGCATGGCAAAGAACAATTCCGCTTTGTCCTTGAAATGCCAGTAGACCGCACCGCGCGTCACGCCAGCAGCTTGAGCGATCTTCTCCAGAGTCGACCGGCCAACGCCATGCTGATGAAAAACGGCACGCGCTGCATCGATAATCTGTTTACGGGTTTTTTCCGCTTCTTCCTTGGTTTTACGGACCATTTTTTTCTCCCTGCAGCACTATTTCAGCTAGGCTTGCTCAAATCTTAAGCCATACCAGCATGACTATCGAAACATTTACATACATCCCTGAATGTATATAATAAGCGAAAACAACGTTTGGAGTAATCCCCATGAATGTCGCAAACCTGCCACGCCGTAGCACTCTTTCGCTCATCATCAGCGCCGCACTCGGTGCCGCCGTGCTGGTCGGCTGCTCCGACAACAAAGCGCCGGCCGCCCCACCGCGCGGTCCGATGCCTGTCACCGTGCTGGAAGTACAACCGCAGCGCGTGCCCAGTTCGATCGAGATCATGGCCCAGACCGAAGGCGCACGCGAGACCGAAGTCCGCGCCCGCGTCGGTGGCATTCTGGTCAAGCGTCTTTATCAGGAAGGCGAAACCGTCAAGGCCGGCCAGCCACTTTTCCAGATCGACCGTTCAACGTATGAAATCGCCCTGGCCGATGCCAAGGCCAAGGCTGAGCAATCTGCCCGTGAAATGAACCGCCTGAAAGGCCTGATCGAAGCCAAGGCGATCAGTCAGAAAGATTACGACGACGCCGTTTCGGCCAATGCAATTGCCCAGACCGCACTGCGCCAGGCTGAGCTGAATCTGTCGTGGACGACCGTGACCGCCCCGGTCAGCGGCACCACCGGCCGTGCCGCCAAGTCGGAAGGCAACCTGATCAGCATCGGTGCCGACAGCCTGTTGACCTCGATTTACCAGATGAATCCGCTGTGGGTCCGCTTCAGCCTTGGCGAAAGCGATCTGGCCAAGTTCCCGAACAGCCGCCTGACGAGCAAGAACGTGACCGGCGTTGAACTGATCCTGCCGAATGGCGAGGTTTATCCGAATCCGGGCAAACTGAATTTCCTGGCCAGCAATATCGATACCACGCTCGGTACCCAGCAATTGCGTGCCGAATTTGATAATGCCGACAATCAGTTGCTGCCCGGCCAGTTCGTCCGCATTCGCCTGCTCACCGGCGAACGCGACGGCGTCTTCCTCGTTCCGCAACCGGCCGTGATCCAGACCGAACAAGGTCCGATCGTCATGCTGGCCGGCGCCGAAGACAAGGTTGCTCCGCGTCCGGTTCAGCTCGGCGAATGGCGCGGCAAGGACTGGATCGTCCTCGGCGGCCTGAAGGCTGGCGACAAGGTGATTATCGACAATCTGATGAAGCTGCGTCCGGGTGCACCGGTGGCACCGCATGGCCCGGGCGAAAAGCCGGGCGCACCGGCACCGGCGGCTGCACCGGCCAAGGAAGCACCGGCTGCTGCCGCCCCGGCGAAGAAAGACTAAGGAGCAGTCATGTCCAGATTTTTCATCAACCGACCCATTTTTGCTTCGGTCATCTCGATCATCATCGTGATTGCCGGCCTGGTTGCTTCGCAGGTATTGCCGATTGCGCAGTATCCGCAAATCGCGCCGCCCACCGTCCTGATCACCGCCACCTACCCGGGTGCCTCGGCCGAAACGCTGGCCCGCACCGTCGCTGCCCCGATTGAAGAGCAGCTCAACGGGGTCGAGAACCTGAGTTACTTCACCTCGTCGGCTGCGGCAAACGGTGTCGTGACGATCACGGCAACCTTCGATGTCGGGACCAATGTCGACATTGCCTCGGTCAACGTCAATAACCGGGTCAAAGCGGCCGAGCCGCGTCTGCCGGAAGAAGTCCGCCGCAACGGGGTGATTGTCCAGAAGCGTTCGAACGACATTCTCCAGGTGGTTGCACTGGAGTCGGACAAGGGCAAATACAACACCCTCTTCCTGTCCAATTACGCCAGCCTGAACATCGTCGATGAACTGAAGCGGGTCAAGGGCGTCGGTGACGTCACGATTTTCGGCGCCCAGGATTACTCGATGCGTGTCTGGCTGAAGCCGGACCGCATGGCGCAACTGGGTTTGACGACCAGCGACGTGTCGACCGCGATCAAGGCGCAGAATGCCCAGAATGCGGCTGGCAAGATCGGCCAGGAACCGGCGCCGGGCGACCAGATGCTGGTCTATACCGTGACCGCCAAGGGCCGCCTGCTGACACCGGAAGAGTTCGGCAATATCGTCATTCGTGCCAGCGGCCCGAGCGGCGTGCTGCGCTTGAAGGATATCGCCAATATCGAACTCGGTGCCTACAGCTACGACCAGCAGGTCACGCTTGACGGCCAGCCGACCATCGCCATGGGTGTTTTCCTGCAGACCGGCGCCAATGCGCTGGAAGTGGCCGAAAAGGTCACCAAGCGGATGGACGAACTGAAGAAGAAATTCCCGGAAGGCATGGGTTATGTCATTCCGTTCGACACGACACGCTTCGTCTCGGCCTCGATCAACGAAGTGGTCAAGACGCTGATCGAAGCCATGGTGCTCGTTCTCGCCGTGGTCTACATCTTCCTGCAAAGCTGGCGCGCCACGCTGATTCCGATGGTTGCCGTGCCGATTTCGCTGATCGGCACCTTCGCCGGCCTGTGGCTGTTCGGTTTCTCGATTAATACGCTGACCTTGTTCGCGATGGTTCTGGCGATCGGTATCGTGGTCGATGATGCGATCGTCGTGCTTGAAAACGTCGAACGCCTGATGGCCGAAGAAAAGCTGCCTCCCCGGGAAGCGGCGATTCGGGCCATGCAGGAAGTTTCCGGCGCACTGGTCGCCATCGTGCTGGTGCTCTGCGCGGTGTTCATCCCGGTCGCCTTCCTCGGCGGCATCGCCGGCCAGCTGTACAAGCAGTTTGCCGTAACCGTGGCCGTTGCCGTGGTGCTTTCCGGTGTCGTCGCACTGACCCTGACGCCGGCGCTGTGCGCCCTGCTGCTCAAGGCCCAGCACACGGAAAACAAGCTGTTCGCTCCCTTCAACCGGGCCTTCGAGCGTTTCACCGAAAGCTATACCAAAACGGTCGGCCTGACGCTGCGCCACGGCATCATCGGCACGCTGATTTTTGCCCTGGTAATCGGGTCGACCGCGCTGTTCTTCCGCATCATTCCGGGCAGCTTCGTTCCCTCGGAAGATCAGGGCTACCTGATTTCTGCACTGATGCTGCCGGACGGTGCAACCTTGAAGCGCACCCAGAAAATGGGTGAGAACATGCGTCAGATGGTGGCCAGCGATCCGGCCGTCAAGCACACCTTCGTCGTTTCGGGCTTCGACCTGATCGGCGGCGGCAACAAGCCGAATGCCGGCACCATGTTCATTCCGCTCAAGGACTGGAGCGACCGTGAAGCCAAGGCGCAGGATCTGGCCGGCAAGTTCATGGGCATGGGTATGATGCAGTCGGATGGCATGGGTCTGGTCTTCAATCCGCCCCCGATCATGGGCCTGGGTACTGCAGGTGGTTTCGAGGTCTATGTCCAGAATCGTGTCGATGGCGATGCAGCCAAGCTGAACGAAGTCACGCAGGCCTTCATGGCCGCCTTGCAGACGCACCCCGAGTTCACCCGGGTCAGCACCTTCTTCCGCCCGACGGTGCCACAGCTTTTCGTCGAAGTGGACGAACCCAAGGCACTGGCGCTCGGCATTCCGCTGGCCAGCATCTATGAAACCCTGCAGAGCACGATGGGTGCCCTCTACGTCAATGACTTCAACAAGGCCGGTCGCGTCTATCGCGTTCAGCTCCAGGCGGAACAGAATTACCGCATGAAGCCGGACGATCTGGGCAAGGTCTATGTGCGCAGCACGACAAGCAATGCGATGATTCCGCTGTCCGTCGTCAGCAAGATCAAGAACGTCGTCGGCCCGGAACAGGTCGAGCGCTTCAACGGTTTTGTTGCGGCCAAGGTGATGGGCGACAGCAAGCCGGGCGTCAGCTCGGGCGATGCGATCCGTATTGTCGAAGAAGTTGCCGCCGAAGCACTGCCCAGCGGTTATGAAATCGCCTGGACCGGCCAGGCCTTCCAGGAAAAGCGCAGTTCCGGCTCTTCGCTGCAGGCCTTCGGCTTCGCCATCATCATGGTCTTCCTGATTCTGGCCGCCCAGTACGAAAAATGGTCGCTGCCGATCGCCGTCGTGATGGCCGTGCCGTTCGCCTTGATGGGCGCCCTGACCGCAATCTGGCTACGCGGCATGCCGAACGACATCTACTTCCAGATCGGTCTGGTCGTGCTGATTGGCCTGGCCTCGAAAAACGCCATCCTGATCGTCGAGTTCGCTGCCCAGAAATACGCTGAAGGCATGAGCGCGGCAGAAGCCGCACTCGAAGCGGCCCGTCTGCGTCTGCGTCCGATCATCATGACCTCGCTGGCCTTCGTGCTCGGCGTATTCCCTTTGGTCAAGGCCAGTGGTGCTGGCGCCTCGGCCCGTCAATCGATGGGGACCGGTGTTTTCGGCGGGATGCTCGCAGCCACATTCATCGCTACCATTTTCGTCCCCCTCTTCTTCAAGTGGCTGGAACGCGGCAAGCAGATGTCGCCCTCCCACCTGACCGAAGAACCGAACGTCGCCAAGGAAGAACAGGCATGAAATTGATTTCCACTCCCCTCGCCTTGGCCATCAGCCTGGCACTGAGCGGTTGCGCCATCGGCCCGGACTACCTGCGCCCGAGCAGCCTGCTGCCTTCTGTTTTCAGCAAAGCCTCGCCGGAACCGGTCAGCCTGCCGGAGTCGACCATCGTTGATACCGCCTGGTGGCAGCGTTTCGGTGACAGCACCTTGAACAGTCTGGTTGAACAGTCGCTCGAACAAAACGCCAATGTACGCACGGCCGTCGCCCGCCTGGAACAGGCCGAAGCGGCCGCTCGCGAAGCCGGCGCGGCATTCCTGCCGGAAATCGATGGGCAAGCCAGCGGCAGCAACAACAAACTGAGTACCAAAACAGCCACCTGGTCGGCCAATTCACCCAAAATCGTGCATTCGCGGGGTGCCTCACTGACGACATCCTACGAGTTGGATGTCTGGGGCCGTGTCCGGCGCAGCAATGAGGCGGCGCGAGCCAGCCTGCTGGCCAGCCGCTATTCGCGCGATTCCATCCGGTTGACCGTGGCAGGCCAGGTGAGCAGCAATTACCTCGCGCTGCGCGCCGCCGATGCTGAAATTGCCATCACCACCGCCTCGCTGGAAAGCCGCCAGGAAAGCCTCAAGCTGGTCAAGACGCGGGTCGATGCCGGCCTGGTTTCGCCACTCGACCAATATCAGGCTGAGGGTGCGCTCTCGGCGATGCAGGCGCAGATCGCCGACCTGCGTCGTCAGCGTGCCTTGTTTGCCCATCAACTGGCCTTGCTGAGCGGTAATCCCGAACTGGAAATCCCTGCCGGCGACCTGCGCCAGTTGCCGATGCCGCCGATTCCGCCGGAAGGTTTGCCTTCGGCACTGGTCGAAGGCCGACCGGATGTCCGTCAGGCAGAAGAAAACCTGATCGCCGCCAATGCCGGCATCGGTATTGCAAAAGCCGGTTACTTCCCCCGGTTTTCGCTGACCGGCAGCCTGGGCAGCGAAAGCAAGAGCCTGTCCGACCTGTTCGGTGCTGGTGCCGGCACCTGGTCGCTCGGACTTGGCCTGCTCATGCCGGTAATCGACTTTGGCCGCACCTCTGCCCGCGTCGACCAGGCGGCAGCAATCAACAAGCAGTCCCTGATCAGCTATCAGAACACCTTGCAGACTGCATTCAAGGAAGTCCGCGATGCACTGGTCAGCCTGCGTGAAAATGCCGACAGCGACAACGCTCAGACCCGTCGTGTCGAAAGTACGGGAAAGGCACTGGATCTGGCCCAGAGACGCTATGCCGCGGGTTACTCCGGCTATCTGGAAGTACTCGATGCGCAGCGCAGCAACAACGATGCCCAACTGGCCATGATCGCTACCCGTCAGGCTCGCCTGGCGTCTGCCGTTGATCTGTTCAAGGCCATCGGTGGCGGCTGGAAGGATGACGCGGCAAACAGTCGCTGAATCCGGACACCCGGTCGATTCGCCGCCTGTTTCGCGGTCGACCGGGCCAATCGGCCCAAAACCGGGGCGCTTTCAATTCACCCGAAAAGGCAAGAACTCGGAATTGATCCGGTCATAGACGCCATTCCGCTTGATCTTGTCGATCGCCTCGTCGAGCGGCCCTTTCAGGTCAGCCCGGCGCAGATTGATGCCATAGCAGGCCAGACCATCCAGCTCGGCCACCTGCATCACCCTGGGCGTCAGCCCAAGCTTCAGAAAACGCGGATCCTTTTGCAGGTTGAGGAGGGTCATCAAGGGCGCAATGACGGCCTGCGCAACACCAGCCCCCAGCTGATCAACCATCTGGATATCGGTATGCGCCCCAACCACGTCCCAGCCCCGCATCCGGGCATAATTTTCCTGCGCCGACCCCTTGAAGGCGGCAACCCGCATTCCGGGCTGGCCGGGTTCGGCTCCGGCACGTGCCAGCCAGACAGTCACCGAGCGATAGACCGGTTTGGTAAAAGCGATTTTTTGACGGCGCTCCGGCGTGTTGAGCAAACCGACTGCCGCAATATCGAAATGCCCGGCGGCGAGATCATCCACCAGGTAATCGAGCCGGGTCACGATCAATTCGCAGCGCACACTCAATTCGGCGCACAGCGCCTGCGCAATTTTGATACTGAAGCCGGTTAGCTGGCCGTTAGCATCGCGATAAGCCAATGGCGGCGCATCCTCCAGCACGCCAATCCGCAGCGCAGATACGACCTCAGCCCTAGCTGCCGACAATGAGAGCAGCGGCAGCAAAGAAATCAGAAAGAAGCGGACAAACCGACCGGGAGTCATCTATCGCTAAGGTCATAGGGGGATGGGCCGAGTATATCCCGGATATTTCCTGCCGCCTATCGCGATTCAAAATTCGAAAAGATGCCGACAGGAACAGTATCAATTAGCCCGACGCAGCCCCAGCACTTCGTTCATCACCAATGCGCCCAGCACCAGTGAGCCACCGAGCAGAACAGGGTTTGAAGGCTGCTCGCCCGCCCCCAGCCAAGCCCAGGCTACGCCAAAGATGACTTCGAGGAGCGCCAGCAAGGCAATTTCCGGCGCCGGTAACTGGCGACTAAGGCGAACCATCAGCAGGCAGGGAATGGCCAGCTGAAAGACACCCAGCAGAGCCAACCAACCCAGATCGTGCACGGTGGTATCGAGCGGCCAGGCCACCGGCAAGGTTGCCGCGGCTGAGAGCAAGGCCCCGATAAAAACAGCAGGCAACATATCCGGCGCCCCGGCACCCCGGCGACTGACGCGTTGCAAAAGCGTCAGGTTGACCGAGCCGGCCAGCGGCACAATTGCCGCAACCAGAACCCCGCCTTGAGAAACGCCACTGACGGCTTGTCCGCCAAACATCCAGACGATTCCCAGAGCCGCAATAAAGATTGCGGACCAGGTACGCATGGGCAACGCCTGCTTGAGGAAGAGACGCGAGAAAATGGCAGTGACCATCGGGCCCAGCGCCATGGTCAGCAAGACATTGGCGACCGTAGTCAAGGTCAGGGCCAGCATGAATGCCGTAAACATCAAGGCCCAGCAGACGCCCGACATCCAGACAACGGGATTGGCCCGCAGCAACTCGCGCCAGACCACCGGACCGCGCATTGCACTCAAGGCGACGATCAATGCCAGGGCATTGAAAATACTGCGCCAGAAAGTGACCTCAAACCCGTGGGCCGACTGGAGCTGCCGGGTAACCACGCCCGCAATACTCCATAACAAGGTGACCAGCACCATCAGCGCCACCGCGCGGCGATGTGTCATCCGGCAGAGCCTGGCCAGCAGGCGATCATGGGCGGCGACGCCGTGCCTCATAGAGACATACGCCGGCAGCAACCGAAACATTCAGGCTCTCGACACTGCCGTGCATCGGAATACTGACTAGCTGATCACAATTCTCACGTGTCAGACGGCGCATGCCCTCGCCTTCGGCGCCGAGCACCCAGGCCGTCGCAACAGGCCAGTCGGCCGCATAAAGATCGCTCGGTGCCTCGCCGGCTGTTCCGAGAACCCAGATATCGCGCTCCTTGAGTTCCCGCAGCGTCCGGGCCAGATTGGTCACCATCACGTAGGGCACGCTCTCTGCCGCACCACAGGCGGTCTTTGCCGCAACATCGGTCAGGCCGACGGCCCGGTCTTTCGGTGCGATCACGGCGTGGACGCCGGCAGCATCCGCGACACGAAGACAGGCGCCGAGATTGCGCGGATCGGTAATGCCATCGAGAACCAGAAGAAATGCCGGCTCCTCCAGGGTATCCAGCACATCGTCGAGATGAGCCACTTTTCGACTGCCTTCAACCCGTGCAATCACCCCCTGGTGCTTTGCCCCCGGCGCCATGCCGTCAAGCCGCTTGCCATCACTGCCGATAATCTTGATGCCTTGCAATTCGGCATGCTGCAACAAATCACGCACCCGCGCATCCTGCCGGGAAGCATCAATAATGATTTCCTTGAGCGATTCAGGATCATGGCGCAACTTGGCGGTTACGGCATGAAAGCCGTAAATCAGGCGGGAAGACATGGAAACTTTCGAGGTAATGGAAGGCTGATTTTAACGCCTGGCACTCGATTCAGTGCCGCGGATTGAATCGTCGGGCTACTTCTGGCGAAGGACGGAGTCCTCGCGTTCAACCCAGCGAGCCAGAATATTGTCGTGCAGGGCCATATGATTATTCAGCCACTGCTCAAGCAGAACATCAAGCTGACGAATACGCCCCACCGTGTTGAGGGGATCGAGCGCAGCAACGATCTCAAGCACTTTTCCGGAAATTGCGGCGTGGTCTTCCATGTGGGCTTCGCAAATTTCGCGGTCGACGACCAGCAACAGGGAATCCCGCATGATTTGCGTTTCAACCTTGAAGTGATCGAGCACGAAGGCCAGCAAATCCCCCAGCATGCTGACCAATTGATCTTCACACTTGACCCGCGCTCCGCCACCGCACCCGGCGCATGACCGGAAATTCCGGTGATCGATGCAAATTCGACGCAGGCCCTCGACGCAAGCCAGCAAGTGCGCGTGACCGGCATCAAGGAGCGGGTGCCCGGTTTTCAGGTCAGCCGGCAGCGCCTGACTTGACAAAAAAAATGGCAAATCGGCGCAGTCAGCACTGACCCCTGACTCTGCTTTCGCAAGAATCCGAGTCAATTGAATTTCCGCCATGCTGGACACCCATATCTCAGAATCTTTCTATTTTATCGTTTACCCCTAAAAAAAGAGACTTTTCCTACAGTTATCACAACTTTTTACGTTAACCTGAACAGGCGATCAACAACGAGAAGACGCTTGATCAAGGAACACCAACGACGCTGGGGCGTGGATCAATGGGCCGCTTATCTGAGTGGGCACCCGTTGCCTTGCATGCCCAGATCGAAGATCCAGTTACTGGAACTCGAATCCAGCCAAGGCGAAAAGCTTTCGCCACTCGAACTGGCTGACATCGCCGCAGCCGATCCTTTTCTGTGCCTGCGCCTGCTGCGAGAAGCCGAAGGACGACGCGTCCAGCGTCTTGCCCACGAAACAACAACCCCTCTTGCCGCCGTAATGCAGCTCGGCTCGGATACCTTCCGAAAATTATTGATGGCCTGCCCGGAAACCAATGAAGCTAATCCAGGCCTGGCCGAATGCGAAGCACGCTCGCACCTTGCCAGTCGCCTGGCCTTGCGCTGGGGGGGGGCCAGAGCAGATATATCGCCAGATGAAATAGCCATGGCAGCCCTGCTGGCGGAAATAGGTGAACTGCTGCTTTGGTCGTTTGCGCCGGAACTGCCGATGGCAGCTCAGGCCGCACTCCGCTCAGGCCACTCGCCTCGCTCGGTTCAAGCGCAGGTCGACAGCTGCGGCTTTCGCTTCAAGGATCTGACGCTGAAATGTGCTGCCATCTGGAACCTGCCATCACTGCTCCCCCAGCTGATTCGAGGCATTGAAAGCCCCCGGGCCAATCTTGCACGAATCAGCATCGACGCCGCTCGCCATCTTTCAACGGAAGGCCCGGACAGCCCAGCCTTGCCGGCAGACATTGCCGAAGCCAAGCATGTCATCCCAAGCGCTTCACTGGAGTGGCTGACAGAACAGCTCCCGGGACTGGACAGCGAACAGGTGTCGCGTATTGCATTCAAGGCGTCGGATCTGATCGACCCGACGCATCTTTGACCCGCTTGCTACGGTCAACGCCGCTTGGCTGCCTTTTTTGATGCCGGCTTGGCAACGGCCTTGCCTGAGCGTTTGGGTGCCGCCTTGCCTGTTGATTTTGCTTTCGGCAAGGCCTTGGCCGGACGTTTTACCGGCGTCTCTGCCTGCACCTTGCGTACCGGCTTGACAGAGGCCTTGAGCGGCGCCCGGGCGCTGACTTTCTGCCCTCCTCTGGCCACAGACTTGTGCCCGTTGGCAGGTTGCCCCTCACGAATCAGGACAAAATCGATCTTGTTCGTTTCAAGATCAGCCCTGACCAGCTTGACCTTGACCCGGTCGCCAAGCCGGAAGCGCTCACCGGTTCGCTCACCGAGCATTTGATGCTTGATGTTGTCGAACTGGAAATAGTCCTGGCCCAACTCTGAAACATGGACCAGCCCCTCGACATACACTGCATCGAGCGCGACAAAAATACCAAAGGCGGTGACGGCCGAAATTGTCCCGTCGAACACCTCTCCGACACGCTCCTTCATGTAGAAGCATTTCAGCCAGTTCTCGACATCACGGGTTGCTTCATCAGCCCGCCGTTCGGTACCGGAACAATGCAGGCCGATATCCTCCCAGCTTTCATCCGGCACGTACTTTTCCTTGGCCAGCACCGCCTTGATCGCCCGATGCACCAGCAAATCCGGATAGCGCCGGATCGGTGAAGTGAAGTGGGTATAGTGCTCGTAAGCCAGACCAAAATGACCAACGTTGTCCGGGCTGTACATTGCCTGCCGCAACGAACGCAACATAACCGTTTGCAGCAGATGGAAATCCGGGCGCTGTTTCACTTTTTCAAGCAAAACAGCGTAGTCCTTGGCACGCGGATCGTCGCCCCCGCCCAGTGCCATACCAAACTCACCCAGGAAGGCACGCAGGTTCTTGAGCTTTTCATCGCCCGGTGCTTCGTGAATTCGGTACAGGCAAACCTGTTTGTTCGTGGCCAAAAAGTCTGAAGCACAGACATTGGCTGCCAACATGCACTCTTCGATGATGCGATGTGCGTCATTACGGACAACCGGCACGATATTCTCGATCTTGCCCTGCTGATTGAACAGCATCTGCGTTTCGGTCGTTTCGAAATCGATGGCTCCGCGCAAACCACGCGCCTTGTGCAAGGCGGCATAAAGCTTGTACAGATTTTTCACCTGCGGCTGAATGGCGATGTGAACCTCGCTCTCCGGCACCACGTCACCTGACAACCATGACCAGACCTGGTTATAGGTCAGCCGGGCATGCGAACGGAAGACTGCCGGGTAAAAACGATACTCGCCTATTTTCCCGGCTGCGCTGATATCCATGTCGCAAACCATGGCCATCCGTTCAACATCGGGATTCAGCGAGCAAATGCCGTTCGACAGCTTTTCCGGCAGCATGGGAATGACGCGACGCGGAAAATAAACGGAATTGCCCCGCTCCCTGGCCTCCTTGTCGAGCGCCATGCCTGGCCTGACGTAATGGGAGACATCGGCAATCGCTACAACCAGACGCCAGCCACGGCCTTTCTTTTCGCAGAATACGGCATCATCGAAATCGCGCGCCGTTTCACCATCGATGGTCACCAGCGGCAATTCGCGCAGATCTTCACGCCCCTTGATATCCGTTTTCTTGACTTTGTCAGGCAAGGCCTTGTTTTCCGCCAGCACAGCCTTGGAAAACTCAAACGGCAGATCATGCTTGCGCAAGGCAATCTCGATCTCCATGCCCGGATCGGCGTAATTGCCCAGGACTTCGATGATGCGACCAATCGGCTGCGAGAATTTGCTCGGCTGCTCAATAATCTCAACCATCACCACCTGGCCTGACTCAGCCTTGATTTTTCCCTTCTTTTCAGGCGGCACCAGAATATCCTGGGCAATCCTCTTGTTCTCGGGGATGACAACAACTACGCCATGCTCAATCAGGACGCGACCGACAACGCGCGAATTGGCTCGTTCAGTCACCTCGACAATCGAGCCTTCCGGACGACCGCGCCGGTCCAGGCCGGTAACCCGAACCAGGGCACGATCCCCGTGGAGAACTTTGCCCATCTGGTGCTGATCGAGAAAGATATCGGCACCTCCATCATCCGGCACCAGAAAACCATAACCATCCTGATGCCCCTGAATTTTCCCCGGGGTCAAACTCGCCCGTTCAGGCAGGATGTAATCACCTTTGCGATTGCGTAAAAGCTGCCCTTCACGTTCCATAGCCCCCAGGCGCCGCAGAAACATTTCGCGCTCACTCGGTGCAATATCCAGCAACTCAACCAGATCGTCGAACAACAAAGGGCGCCCCGCATCAGTCATCACTTGAGTGACGTACTCCCGGGATGGCAACGGAAAATCATAGCGTGCCGATTCACGCTCAAAAAACGGGTCTGACTTACGAATCTTTGAAAGTTTTTTTCTTGACATCAACTACTGTTCCTTTATAATTTCGGCTCTTCGCACCTGCCCAGGTGGCGGAATTGGTAGACGCACTAGTTTCAGGTACTAGCGGGTAACTCCGTGGGGGTTCGAGTCCCTTTCTGGGCACCAGTAATATTGATTGAAGGCCTTGTTCAAACAAGGCCTTTTTTCATTTCTGCTCAGGTTTCGTGGCACGGGAAAGATTGTCTCACACTCCTCCAGTCTCTCACGACAAAAGAAAAGTTTTTGCCTGGAATAGTCGACCACCGCACAAGCAGGACTTGCCCACTCTGAAAATCCATGTATAATTGCGGTCTTCACACCTGCCCAGGTGGCGGAATTGGTAGACGCACTAGTTTCAGGTACTAGCGGGTAACTCCGTGGGGGTTCGAGTCCCTTTCTGGGCACCAGTAATATTGATTGAAGGCCTTGTTCAAACAAGGCCTTTTTTCATTTCTGACCACACTGACAGCAGCCTCACTAATATCCGAAACGCTGCGCCCGAGTAACAATTACTCACACTTGCTTACGCAACAGCGGTCATCGAACTCTTTCGTGCAGCGTTAATTGGCTATCGCAACCGATATTGCAGCCAATCATGAAAAAGACCATCGCCATTAGCCTTGCCTTCAGCCTCGCACTTGGCAGCGTCACCACTGCCCATGCCGACCGGGGCCGACACGAACGCGATTACCGCCACGATCGCCATGACTACTATGGCCACCGCCATCAGGAGCATCGCAGAGGACCCGGCTGGGCCGGTCCGGCAGCCCTGCTGGCAATCACAGGACTGGCCATTGGAGCAGCAGCTTACAGTCAAGCCAACGCGGCACCGGTCTACGCCGCGCCGGCATACACCCCGCCACCGCGCCCGGCTCAGATTCAGCCGGAGACAGGCAGCTGGTATTACTGCGGCTCATCCGGCCAGTATTATCCGTATGTCCGCTACTGCCCGGAAGGATGGCAAGCCGTCATGCCTCCGCGCTAAAAAAAACGGGCCCATCGGGCCCGTTGACCGCAGCACTGACAAAATCAGTTAAACGGATGCTGCTTCAGAATCGTTTCATCACGCTCCGGGCCGGTTGAAACGATCGCAATGGGTACCTGGCAAAGCTGCTCAAGACGATTCAGATAATTCTGCGCATTGAGCGGCAAATCTTCCCAGCGCTTGACGCCAAATGTCGTGTCGCTCCAACCCGGCATGGTTTCGTAAATAGGCTCGCAACGGGCAACCTCATCAGCACCAATCGGCAAAAGGTCGATCACCTTGCCGTCGAGCTTGTAGCCGGTACAAATGTTGAGTTCCTTCATACCGTCCAGCACATCGAGCTTGGTGATGCACAGACCAGTAAGGCCGTTGATTCGTCCTGAACGACGCAAAGCTGCCGCATCGAACCAGCCACAACGGCGTTTGCGCCCGGTCACGGTGCCAAATTCACGACCAACCTGAGACATCTGGTAACCCGGGACGCCTTCGGTTTCAATATCAAGCTCACTTGGGAAGGGGCCGCCACCGACACGCGTGCAGTAAGCCTTGGTAATACCCAGAACGTAATGGAGCATGCCCGGACCGACACCGGAGCCCGCAGATGCCTGACCTGCAACACAGTTCGATGAAGTAACGAACGGATAGGTGCCGTGATCGATATCCAGCAGCGTACCCTGCGCGCCTTCGAACAACATGTTCTGACCGGCTTGATTCGCTTCATACAGTGCAGCAGAAACATCAGCCACCATCGGCTTGATCTGCTCGGCATCAGCCAGAGCCTGCTCAAGCACAGCCTGATAATCAACGGCTGGCGCCTTGAAATACTGGGTCAATACGAAATTGTGATACTCCAGGACTTCCTTGAGCTTCTCGGCAAAACGCTCTGGATTGAACAGGTCGTAAACACGCAGGCCACGACGCGAAACCTTGTCTTCATAAGTCGGCCCAATCCCCTTGCCGGTCGTGCCGATCTTCTTGTCTTCAGACTTGGCACATTCGCGCGCCTTGTCGATGGCTGAATGGTACGGAAGGATAACGGGGCATCCCGGGCTGATTTTCAGGCGCGAACGAACGTCGATACCACCTTTTTCCAACTCGGCAATTTCGGATAGCAGGTGGTGAATATCAAGCACGACACCATTACCGATATAGCACTGCACCCCATCACGGACAATACCGGAGGGCACCAGATTCAGTTTGTAAACCTGCTCGCCAACGACCAGCGTATGACCGGCATTATGTCCGCCCTGAAAGCGAACCACGCCCTGCGCATGATCCGTCAACCAGTCGACGATCTTGCCCTTACCCTCGTCGCCCCACTGGGTTCCCACCACGATGACATTCTTGGCCATTTTTATTAATCCTCTTGTATTGCTTCAATAATCCATTGCCCACCGACCTGGGCGAGTTTTCTGTCACAGAGCGGGCCTTCGCAGGCAGACTCACCCGGCAGCAACTCGACAACAATTTCGTCTTGTGCACGCAAGGCTGCAATGTGAGCAGCCAGTACCTTGTCATGCGCCGCATAACTAGCCAGAATTGCCCCTTTGGATCCGTTTGGCGCGACGAGACGCGCAACCTCACGCAAATCCATCGAAAACCCGGTTGCCGGACGTGCTCGCCCAAAAGTTTGACCCGCGCCATCATAACGACCACCCAGAGCAATGGCAGCCGGATAACCGGGGCAATAAGCAGCAAAGACCACACCATTATGGTAGTGATAGCCACGCAAATCCGAGAGATCAATCGAGAACGGCAGCTCGGGTGCAGCCTCAAGAAGATACTGCAAACCATCAAGCGCAGCAGTAATTTCAGGCAATGCAGGCAGCTCTGCACGAGCACGAGCCAATGTTTCAGCGCCACCATAAAGCATAGGCAAAAGCTGCAGCGCTTCACGATAAGGGACCGGCACTTCGGCGCACGCCTCGATCAAGCCGGGGACATCCTTTGATTGAAGCAGGCTAAGGACATTCTCCTCGGCCTCACGCGGCAATCCCGCAGCTTCAGCCAGCGCACGGAAAATACCGACATGCCCCAGATCAATCCGGCTGATCGACAAACTGATGCGATCAAACCCTGTCGCCATGAGACGGATGATATCGAGATCAGCCTCGATACCGGCATAGCCATACAATTCAGCGCCGATCTGCAGCGGCTCACGCCCCGCAGAAATACTTGCGGGCAAAGTATGCAGAACGCTACCGCAATAGCTCAGGCGGGTGACGCCTTCGTGGTTAAGCAGATGCGCATCAATTCGAGCAGCCTGCGGCGTAATGTCGGCGCGCACACCCATCGTCCGTCCGGACAACTGATCAACCAGCTTGAATGTTCGCAAGTTCAGATCCTGGCCTGCGCCAGTCAATAGCGAATCAAGATACTCAAGCATCGGTGGCATGACGTACTCAAAACCGTGAGTACGGAAATGATCGAGTACGCTGCGACGAAGGGATTCAATACGAGCAGCTTCAGCCGGCAAGGCGTCGGCAAGGTATTCAGGTAACAACCAGTTCATGCAAAGACCATGAGCAGGACAAGACCGACAATCATCGACGTGAGGCCGACAAAACGGACTTGTCCATCCGAGAATTGAATAAGGCGGCGAAAGGTTTCACGCCAAGCCGCCGGGGCGATAAAAGGCATTATGCCTTCAAGCACCAACATCAGTGCGAAGGCCAACAGCAAGGTCGAGGTCATTTACCTTTGTCGTTCCCGCGGCCGATACTCTTCATGTACTTGAAGAAGTCGGAATTGGGCTCAACAACCATGACATCATTTTTACTCTTGAAGCTACCGCGGTAAGCCTCAAGACTGCGGTAAAACGCGTAAAACTCAGCATTCTGGCCAAAAGCCTGACCATAGATTGCCGTCGCCTTGGCATCGCCTTCACCCTTGATTTTCTGGGCGTCACGATAAGCGTCGGCAACGATGACTTCGCGCTGGCGATCCGCATCGGCACGAATTTTTTCTGCCTCAGCCGAACCTTCGGAACGCAGCTCGTTAGCCACGCGCTTGCGCTCGGCTTCCATCCGGCGATAAACCGCTTCGCTGACTTCGGTCGGCAGTTCAACGCGCTTCAGGCGGACATCAACAATCTGAACACCGATCTTGCGAGCATCGGCATCTGCTTTCTCGCGCATCTGGTCCATGATTCGCTCACGCTCACCGGAGATGACATCATGCACCGTGCGCTTACCGAATTCTTCACGCAAACCAGCGTTGACCGTCTGATTCAGACGCGTCTTGGCCCGCGACTCATCTCCGCCGACTGAAATGTAATAAAGCTTGGGATCGATGATCCGCCACTTGATGTAGGAGTCGACCAGGACGTTTTTCTTTTCGGAAGTAATGAAGCGCTCCGGCTCGTTGTTGTCCAGCGTGATGATCCGCTTTTCAAAGAACCGGACGTTCTGAATCAACGGAATCTTGAAACTCATGCCGGGCTCAGTGATGACCTGCTTGACCTCTCCCAACTGGAAAACAACGGCATACTGGCGTTGATCAACAGTAAAGACCGACATCGCCACCACGATAAATAGGGTGACAACAATCAAACCAAGAATATTGCTACGCGGGCTCATGGGCGGCTCTCCCGATCACGCGAACGCAACGGAGGTTCGCGTCGGGGTGGATTATTCAATGAATTATCCAATTGCGGCGGCGCCTCATTGGATAAAGGTGCGATTGTTTTGGCGCCAGACTGCTGGGTCGATGCAATTTCCGATGCGCCAGCTTGCGACTGGACAAGCGGCACAGTTGCCTGCATCAGCTTGTCGAGCGGCAAATAGAGCAGATTACCCTGCCCCTTGGCATCAACCATGACCTTGCTGGTATTCGAGTAGATCTGTTGCATCGTTTCCAGGTACATGCGCTGACGCGTCACTTCCGGTGCCTTGGCATATTCGGCCTGAACCTGCTTGAAGCGCGAGGCATCACCTTCCGCCGTTGCAATGACGCGCTGACGGTGACCATTGGCTTCTTCCATCAAGCGTGCAGCCGTTCCCTTGGCTTTCGGAATGACGTCATTGGCGTAGGCCTGGCCCTCGTTTTTCTGCCGCTCACGATCCTGACCTGCCTTGACGGCATCATCAAAAGCGGACTGAACCTGCTCCGGCGGCTGAGCATTCTGCATCGTGACCTTGGAAATCAGGATGCCGCTCTTGTAGCGATCGAGAATGTCCTGCATCAACTTGGCAGCCTGGGTCGCAATTTGCTCGCGGCCCTCGTAGAGCACGAAGTCCATCTTGCTCTTGCCGACGATTTCGCGCACGGCAGTTTCAGCCGCGCCCATGACAGCTTCATCGGGATGACGGTTGTTGAACAGGTATTCGACCGGATCTTTCAGGATGTACTGAACGGCAAACTGGATGTTCACGATGTTTTCATCATCCGTCAGCATCAGTGCTTCCTTCAGCACCTTGTTGCGTTCGCTGCCGCGATAGCCGATTTCAATCGTCCGTACGCCGGTCAGATTGACCAACTCATGTGACTGGATCGGATATGGAAGACGCCAGCGCAAGCCAGGCTCCGTCGCTTCCTTGTAGCTGCCGAACTGGAGCACGATACCGCGCTGCGAAGCATCGACAATGTAGAAACCGGAAGCCAGCCAGACAACGGCGACCAAACCGGCAATCAGGCTAAGCCCGCCGCCGAGAAATTTGGGGCTGAAGTCAAACTGCGGCATCCGCGGACCGTCACCACCGCCGCCATTGTTGTTGCCGCCCCCTTTTTTGCCAAACATATCGGAAAGCTTGCGGTTGAAATCACGCCACAAATCTTCAAGATCAGGCGGGCCATCATTTGGCCGGCGTGGACCGCCGGATTTGTCACCGTCATTACCGCCACGGTTACCCCACTGCGGGTCATTAAGCGACATGAAAATACCTAGGGTCGGAATCATGGATATTGGGGATTCAGCTTATGTAATCGTATTGTCGGGCTTCGAGCTCTGCTACCGCCATTTCGTTCCGGCGACTTTCAGCTTTTGCCCGGGCATATCCGGCCAAGGATTCACGCAACAAATCCAGACCATCACCTGAGCGCGCACTGAGGCGAACGCGCGCGATATTACCATACTCGTCCTGCTCCACTCCCGGAGAGGCTTCGGTCAAGTCTATCTTGTTCCAGATAATAACCTGACGTACATCACGGGCACCGATTTCCTCAAGAACCTTGTTGACCTCACTGATCTGCTCATCGCGCGCATGACTGGCACTATCCACGATATGCAACAGAAGGTCAGCATCGGTCGCCGCCTCGAGCGTGGCATGAAACGCATCGATCAAGGCGTGAGGCAAATCCCGAATAAAACCCACCGTATCGGAAACCACGATATTGCCGGCGCCTTCAATCCACAGTTTGCGGGACGTGGTATCAAGTGTGGCAAATAACTGATTGGCAGCAAAAACACCTGCGTGGGTCAAGGCATTGAACAAAGTCGACTTGCCGGCATTGGTGTAGCCAACCAGCGAAACACTCAGCACATCACCCCGCGAACGGGCCTTGCGCTGAACGCCACGCTGACGGGTCAGGCGCGCCAGACGTTCCTTGAGCAGCTTGACACGGTTTCCCAACAACCGACGATCGGTTTCCAGCTGCTTTTCGCCCGGGCCACGCATGCCGATGCCACCACGCTGACGCTCCAGGTGAGTCCAACCGCGAACCAGGCGAGTCGAAAGATGCTCGAGCTGTGCCAGTTCAACCTGCAACTTTCCTTCGGCACTGGATGCCCGTAAGGCAAAAATATCAAGAATCAGGCTCGTTCGGTCAACAACCCGACATTTGAGTTCCCGCTCAAGATTGCGTTGCTGGGCCGGTGAAAGTTCATGGTTAAAGATAACCAGATCGGCATCGGCTGCTGCCAGCATTGCAGCCACTTCCTGAACCTTGCCTTTGCCGGCAAATAATTTGGGATCGGGGCTTTGCCGTCGGCCGCCAATTTCAGCGGCAACAATACCGCCAGCCGACTCCGCCAGCAATCGGACCTCCTCCAACTGATCCTCAAGATCAGGTTGTCCGAGATCCAGCTGAACGATGACCGCACGTTCGCCGCCAGCCGGCCGTTCATTCATGATTTTTTGTAGCTATCGGGAGAAACAGCCCGCCCGAAGGGCGGACTTGTCGACAGGCAGGAATTACTCTGCTGCCTGATCTTGCTGCAGGCTGACCGGGCGAGCCGGTACAACCGTGGAGATGGCGTGCTTGTAAACCATCTGGGTGACGGTGTTCTTGAGCAGAACAACGTACTGGTCAAACGATTCAACCTGGCCCTGCAATTTGATCCCGTTGACCAGGTAAATCGAAACGGGAACGTGCTCGCGACGAAGAGCGTTGAGGAAGGGGTCTTGTAAAAGTTGCCCTTTGTTGCTCATGGTGTGGACTCCATGTGTGTTGTTATGAGGTGCCTAATGTACCGAAAATTACTTCAGCGTGGCGAAGAATTTGCTGATTACTTTTTATCCTTGTCAGCAAACGGA
Organism: Dechloromonas sp. TW-R-39-2; assembly: GCF_016864195.1. Classification (NCBI taxonomy): domain Bacteria; kingdom Pseudomonadati; phylum Pseudomonadota; class Betaproteobacteria; order Rhodocyclales; family Azonexaceae; genus Dechloromonas; species Dechloromonas sp. TW-R-39-2. The sequence goes on along the minus strand of NZ_CP045202.1, from coordinate 1,532,520 downwards.
TTTTTTGCCGTAACAAATTGAATCCGCAAAGGAGTTCCCTGCAATTTGAAGGCTTCGCGGAAAGTATGTTCGAGATAACGACGATAACTGTCAGCGATCTGATCCACCGCGTTACCATGCACCACGATGATCGGCGGATTGGATCCCCCCTGGTGCGCATAGCGCGGCTTGGGACGAAATACACCATGCTTCGGCGGCGCCTGCTTGGCAACGGCATCGGCCAGAACACGGGCCAGACGCGGCGTCGACATCTTGGTCATGGCGGCGGCAAATGCGCTATCAACCGAGCGGAAGACAGATTCCAGGCCAATATTTTCCTTGGCCGAAACAAAATGGAATTTGGCAAAGCTGAGGAATTTCAGTTTGCGCTGCAGCGTTTCACGCGTTTGTTCACGCGTGTAGGCATCGAGGCCATCCCACTTGTTGACCGCGACAACCAGGGCTCGGCCAGACTGCACGATGAAGTCGGCAATGTGCGCGTCCTGATCGGAAACGTCGGCCTGGGCATCGACCATCAAGATGACGACATTGGCATCTTCAATCGATTGCAGGGTTTTAACCACCGAAAATTTCTCGATCGACTCGAAAACCTTGCCGCGCTTGCGCATCCCGGCCGTATCAACCAGCACATACTGTTTGCCGCCACGCTCGAAATCAATTTCGATCGAGTCCCGCGTGGTCCCCGGCGCATCAAAAGCGATGACCCGCTCTTCACCCAGCAGCGTATTGATCATTGTTGATTTGCCAACATTCGGACGACCGACGATGGCGACGCGAATGGCGGACGATTGCTCTTCATGCTCATCCGGCTCAGGGAAGGCTTCAAGTGCCAGCTCGACCAAACCACGGACACCTTCGCCGTGTGCTGCCGAAATCGCATTCGGCTCACCCAGACCCAGCTCATGAAAATCCGCTTCGACCATGCCGGAATTCATGCCTTCGGCCTTGTTGACCGCGACAAACACCGGGCGAGCCAGGCGGCGCAATTTATTGGCAATTTCCTTGTCGTGCGGCGTCAGGCCGGTGCGACCATCGACGACAAAAATGACCGCGTCGGCTTCCGCGATGGCCTGCTCGGTCTGGCGCGCCATTTCATGCAGGATGCCTTCCTTGACCAGCGGTTCGAAACCACCGGTATCAACAACCAGATAGGGCTTTGTCCCTAATTTGCCGTGACCGTAATGTCGGTCACGCGTCAACCCGGGCATATCGGCAACGATCGCGTCGCGCGATTTGGTCAGGCGATTGAAAAGAGTGGATTTACCGACATTGGGTCGGCCCACGAGAACGATAGTAGGCTTCATTGAGGCTCGATCAGGCTCACGTTGCCGCCACTGGTTTGCACCAGAAAGCCGGAACCGAGCGGTTGTACGGAAGTACGGACAGGAGTGCCATCAGTTTTCTGACGGGCAACGAAACTGCCATCTTCGCGGGAAAGGAAGTGCACGATACCTTCGGCGTCGGCCACTGCCACATTACCGCGCCGAACAGCTGGCGCAGATACTCGGCGATTCAGCAATTTATCCTGTTTCCACAGGCTGCTGCCGGAAAGCCGGTCAAGTGCGTGGACCGCGCCACGCTCATCGGTTACGAAAAGGTAGCGGCCATCAAGGGCCAAACCGGCGGCCGACGAAACGTCGCGCGACCAGATCATTGCGCCACCCTGGCTCATGTCAAAGCAGGCAACGCGCCCTTGAAAGGCCACGGCACAAATCTGGGTGCCATCGATGACCGGGGTTGCCACAATATCGGCAACCCGATCAAGTTCGGTCGCGCCTTTCGGCAAGGCCACAGCGCCTTCCCAGACAGGCGCGCCGTTCTGGATGGCCAGGGCAACCAGTTTCCCACCAGGGAAACCGACAAAAATAAAACGGTCGGCAAAAATCGGGGCACCGGCGCTGCGGACCGACAAAGCCGGGGTGGATCGCTGATAAACCCACTTGCGCCCGCCATCGGCAGCATCCAGCAGGAAGACACGATTATCGCCGCTCTTTACAGCAACGCCCTCGGCACCGACGACGGGTGCGGCCAGAACTTCGCTCGACACCGGAGCGCGCCACAACAGCTTCCCATCCTCTGCAGAAAAAGCCAGGACTTCACCCTTGGGCGTTCCAACGACAACCAGGCGTTCGTTGGCACCGACACCGGCAGAGACCGGCTGGCCTGCGTTGACTTTCCAGACCGCCTTGCCGGCAACCAGCTTCTGGATGGCTCCATCGCGCCCGGCCACATAAACCGCGTCGCCAACCACGGCTGGTGCAAAAGTGTAATCACCGGCCTTGCCGGCGCTGGCTGACCAGACTGTCCGCACATCCAGACTGGCCACAATCGGCTTGAGTTCGGCCTTCTTGGGGCCGGCGCTCGTGAACGGATTCAGCGAATCAACCGTATCGAAAATTGTCGCACAACCGGACAGCACGAATCCGGCAGCGGCCAGCAAGGACATCAGGCGCGGGGACATCAGGCGGCCTCACCCAGGCTGTCGAGCTTTTGTTGCAGCAATTCGCGCGCAGGACCCGGCTTTTCCTCTGTTTTTCCGAGAGCAGCCTTGTAAGCAGTCCGCGCATCGGCCTTTTTGCCTTGGGCCGCAAGAACATCGCCCTTGAGTTCCTGGAAACGTGCGTCAAATGCAGGTGCATGGGCTACATCGAGGTTTTTCAACGCATCATCGTAGGCTTTTTCATCAAGCTGGATTGCCGCCAAACGCAGACGTGCCATATCCTTCAACTCATCTTTGGCGTTGTCGGCTGCCCAGGACAATTGGGCAATCGCCGTCTTGTTGTCGCCCGCATCGAAAGACTGGCGGGCTGCCTGCAAAGCGCCCAGTGCGGCATAGCTGGTCCGGCCGAATTTTTCAGCCAGCTCACCCGCTGCTGCCTTGACTTTGGCTGCATCGCGCACGGCAACAGCTTGTTCGAGGACAGCATAAACCGCCGAGGCTTGTGCCGTCTGATTGCGCTGATACCAATTCCAGCCTTGCCACCCGATCACGGCAACGGAAGCAGCCACCACCACGGTAGTGACCAGATTGCCATACATGTTCCACCAGGTTTTCAGGGTTTCAATCTGTTCCTGCTCTTCGAGGTCGTAATGCGCCATGAGCTTATTCCTCTTCGCTATCTTCGTCTGAATCGATCAACTGACCGATGATGGCTTCCGCCAGATCATCGACCTTGAGTTTTTGCTGCGCAACACCTTCGGCACGCAACGATTTAAGCTGGGCTTCCCCGGTCGACGCTTCATCATCGCCAATAATGACAGCAAAACCGGCACCGCTGCCATCGGCCTTTTTCATCTGCGACTTGAAACTGCCGCCACCGCAATGCAGCAGCACATCAATGCCCTGATCGCGCAGCCCTTCAGCAACGCGGAAAGCCAGACGACCGGCCGCCTCGCCCTGATGCACCAGATAGACATCCGGCGCAGGTGCTGCTGGCTCACCACCGGAATCCTTGATCAAGGCGATCAGGCGTTCGATGCCCATGGCAAAGCCACAGGCCGGCGTCGGTTTGCCGCCCAGCTGTTCGACCAGGCCGTCGTAACGGCCGCCGGCACAGACCGTCCCCTGGGCGCCAAGCTTGTCGGTGACCCATTCGAAAACAGTCAGGTTGTAATAATCGAGGCCGCGAACCAGACGCGGATTCACCGTGAAAGCGATACCGGCATCGCGCAGGATGCGCTGAACGCCTTCGAAATGGGCCAGCGATTCAGCCCCGAGATAATCAATCAGCTTCGGTGCCGCGGCACAGAGTTCCTGCATGGCCGGATTCTTGGTATCAAGAATGCGCAACGGATTGGTGTGCAAACGACGCTTGGCGTCTTCGTCGAGCAGGTCGGCACTGGCTTCAAAATAGGTGATCAGCGCAGCACGATGCTGAGCACGCTCGGCCGGCTGGCCCAGGCTATTGATCTGCAACGCAATATCTTCCAGGCCGAGATCGGCCCACAGGCGTGCCCCCATCAGGATCATTTCGGCATCGATATCCGGCCCGGCAATGCCGAAAGACTCGACCCCAACCTGGTGGAACTGGCGGTAGCGCCCTTTTTGCGGCCGCTCGTGGCGGAACATCTGGCCGATGTAGTAAAGGCGCTGCGTCTGGCGTGCGGCCAGATTGTGCTCAATCACGGCGCGGACGCAACCGGCTGTACCTTCCGGGCGCAGGGTCAGTGCTTCGCCGTTCAGGCCGTCGATGAAGGAATACATTTCCTTTTCAACGATATCGGTCACTTCGCCAATGGCGCGCTTGAACAGCGGCGTCGGCTCGACGATGGGCATGCGGATCGGGCGATAGCCATAGGCTTTCAACCACGAACGGATGGTGTCCTCGAACAGTTCCCAAAAGGCGGCTTCGTCGGGCAGGATGTCGTTCATCCCGCGCACGGCTTGCAATGTTTGACTCATGACTTCAGTTTCTTGGTGTAGGTGCGCTCAACATAGCGCTCGATGATTTGCTTGAATTCGTTGGCGATATTGTCGCCCTTGAGGGTGACCGTCTTTTCGCCATCTTCGTAAACTGGGGCCGAAGGGGCCTCGCCGGTACCTGGCAAGGAAATGCCGATATTGGCATGCTTCGACTCGCCCGGACCATTGACGATACAGCCCATGACGGCCAGCGTCATGTTTTCGGCACCGTCATATTGCAGCTTCCATTCTGGCATTTTGGCGCGCACAAAGTCCTGCACCTCGCCGGCCAGTTCCTGGAAGAAGGTCGAGGTCGTCCGGCCGCAACCGGGGCAGGCCGCAACCATTGGCGTGAAGGCTCGCAGCCCCATGGTCTGCAGGATTTCCTGGGCGACGATGACTTCCTGCGAGCGCGAACCGCCCGGCTCCGGCGTCAGCGAAACGCGAATGGTGTCGCCGATGCCTTCCTGCAGCAAAACGGATAATGCCGCGGTCGACGCGACAATACCCTTGGATCCCATCCCGGCTTCGGTCAAGCCGAGATGCAGGGCGTAATCGGCCCGCTTCGACAATTCGCGGTAAATCGCGATCAGGTCCTGAACGCTGGACACCTTGCAGGAGAGAATGATTTTTTCCTGCGCCATGCCGACTTCTTCAGCCTTGGCAGCAGATTCAAGTGCCGAAGTAACCATCGCATGACGCATCATCTGGGTTGCATCGAGCGGTTCGGCCTTGCGGCTGTTTTCATCCATGATGCGCGCCAGCAGCTCCTGGTCAAGACTTCCCCAGTTCACCCCGATGCGCACCGGTTTATCGTATTTGCAAGCCAACTCGACCATTTGGGCAAACTGCTCGTCCTTCTTCTTGCCGAACCCGACATTTCCCGGATTGATCCGGTACTTGGCCAGCGCTTCGGCACAGGCAGGATACTCGGTTAGCAGGCGATGGCCGTTGTAATGGAAATCACCAATCAACGGCACATTGCAATTCATCCGGTCAAGATGCTCTCGGATACGGGGAACAGCCGCCGCTGCCTCAAGCGTGTTCACCGTGATACGCACCAACTCTGAACCAGCACGGGCCAACTCGGCACACTGGATGGCGGTGGCCAGATAGTCGGCAGTATCGGTATTGGTCATCGACTGGACGACAACTGGCGCATCGCCGCCCATTTTTACATGGCCGATCGCAGTCGACCGCGTCAAACGCTTGCTCAAAGCGGACATAACTTACTCCAGCACCAGACGGGCCACATCGCCACGGGTATGCGGGACCAGATCAATCAACTCTCCGCGCCAGTAGAGCTTGACGCCCGGCGCATAACCAATCACCAGAGAAAGCGGCCCCTGCCCTGCAACCTGGCGCTCGGCACCACTTCCCGGACGCTGGGAAAAGATGATCCGGTCGTCACGGTCGCGGACCTCAACCCAGGATTCTTTATCGAAAACAAAACGCAGCTGTGCCGCACCGGCAACCGGTGCTTTTTGCTCGCTGGCAGCTGCAGCCACCGGCGTTGCGGCAGGAGCGGCAGGTACAGCCACTTCGGCTGGCGCTGCCGGCATGGGCTCAGCTTGCGGATTCATGATTTGCTGCGGCGTCGAACCCGGCGGAAAAACCGGTTCCGGCGCAGAGGCAGGAGCGACCGGCGCGGGCGCTTCCTTGCGGGCAAAAGAGTCGAGCAAACCCTGCGTACTTTCGCGCAACGAAGACAAATCATGCGGCAGGAGGAAGTAAACCAGCGCAGCCACGGCAACCAAGCCGATTCCAGAGAGAATGACGGCACGGTCACGACGTGAAATCGAGCCACCGGTCTGCGGCATCGAGCCCAGACGGCCTTCAGGCACAGCCAGTGTCTTGGCCGGTTTTTCAAGAATGCTGTCGAGTTGCAGCATCAGCGGCCCCGCATCGACCTGAAGCAATCGTGCGTAATTGCGCACGAAACCGCGGATGAAGGTTTGTCCTGGCAAGCCCTGCCAATCGCCATTTTCAAGCGCTTCAATCTGACGCACGCCCAATTTCAGCGTCTGCGCCACATCGGGCAAGGCAAGGCCACGGGCCAACCTTGCACTACGCAACTGCTGGCCGACACTGACCGTCGGCGGTGCCTCGGCTTCAATATTGAGGACAGGAATTTCTCCCTCGTTAAGCTGCTCACTCATTAAAAATTACCTTTGAGGAATTCCTGATATTCGGGCGATGTCGGGTGACGACTACGCAATTGCGCCGCATAACTACCTTCGGCAACCCGATTGCCGAGCTTGCGCTCAAGGCGGACACCGAGCCACAGGGCTTCGGCGGAAGGTTGCCCCATCATTTTCAAAGAGTCGGTCAGATAAACCCGTGACTCTTCAAGATTTCCGCGCTGGTAAAACAGACTGGCCAGTTGGAAGCGGGCAGAAACAGCCTCGTCGCGCGCAAAACGTAATGCTTGCAGCAAATAATTCTGTGCCCCGTCAAGATCACCGGCCTTGAGTGCGCAAGTTCCGGCATTGGTATAAGCCCGGTCCGGCGTTTCGTAGAGGGAGCTCTTGAGAGCATTCAGGAAGTAGGCAATCGACTGCCGTTCCTTGCCCGTCTCGCACAGATACCAACCGTAGTTGTTATTGACCTCAGGGTCGTTCGGCGCAATTTCCAGCGCCCGCCTGAAATCGGCTTCAGCGCGGGCATATTCCTTGAGATTGGCATACACCAGGCCACGCACACTGTAGGCTTGCACGTATCCCGAATCGGCTTCAAGGGCAATGCGCAACTCATCGAGTGCCACCGACATGTTGCCGCCCTGGAAATACATGGAGCCCAGTTCAGTATGGATTTTTGCCCGATTCTTGGGGTCGCTTGAACTTTGATTACGCGGATTGGAAGGCGCGTCAAAATTACTCTGCGCCTGGACCCCGAAGACACACAAGGCCAGCAGGCAGGCTCCGGCCGCGCGCCGGGACAAAGAGAACAGTTTCACGCGCTTTCCTCCTTGATTCGAATAACACGTCCGGCCGTCCGCTTGGTCTTGTCCTGAACCTGCCCGGCCAACTGGCCGCATGCGGCATCGATATCATCACCCCGCGTCTTACGCGTCGTCGTAATGATGCCAGCCTGCATCAGGATATCGGCAAAACGGCGCACCCGCTCGGCCGGGGAGCGCTTGAATGGCGAACCCGGGAAGGGATTGAAGGGAATCAGGTTGAACTTGCACGGCACATGCTTGACCAGCGCCAGCAATTCGCGGGCGTGGGCATCGCTGTCGTTGATACCGTCGAGCATGACGTACTCGAAGGTAATGAAATCGCGTGGCGCCTTTTCCAGATAACGCTGGCAGGCGGCCATCAGTTCCTTCAGCGGATACTTCTGGTTGATCGGCACCAGTTCGTCGCGCAGCTTGTCATTCGGCGCGTGCAGTGAAACTGCCAGGGCGACCGGGCATTCGTCGCGCAGTCGATCCATCACCGGCACCAGACCGGACGTCGAGACCGTAACGCGGCGACGCGACAGACCGTAAGCGTTGTCGTCGAGCATCAGCTTCAAGGCGGCAACGGAATTCTCGAAATTAGCCAGTGGCTCGCCCATGCCCATCAGCACGACATTGGAAATGACCCGTTCGTCACCGTGGACCGCGCCAAGCGCATTGTTGGCCTGCCACACCTGACCGATGATTTCGGCCACCGTCAGGTTACGGTTGAAACCTTGCTTGCCGGTTGAACAGAAGGCGCAATCGAGCGCACAACCAGCCTGGGTCGACACGCACAGCGTGCCGCGATCGTCTTCGGGAATGAATACCGTTTCAACGGCATTATTGTTGCCAACATCGATCAGAAACTTGCGCGTGCCGTCATCCGACAGCTTGTCGGAGACGACGGCAGGCGGCGCCACGACCGCCGTCGCCTTGAGCTTCTCGCGAAGACTCTTGGCGATATCGGTCATGGCGTCGAAGTCCGCCACCCCGGAACGATGCATCCAGCGCAACACTTGCTTGGCCCGGAAGGGTTTTTCACCCTGCTCGGCAAACCAGGCAGTCAGGCTTTCGCCATCGAAATCCAGCAGATTGACGGTCATCGATTACTGCTTAGCGGCCAGCGTAAACGTTCAGGCCCGGGAAGAAGAACGCAACTTCAACAGCGGCGGTTTCCGGAGCGTCAGAGCCGTGCACGGCGTTGGCGTCGATCGACTCGGCGAAGTCAGCACGGATGGTGCCCGGTGCGGCTTCCTTCGGGTTGGTGGCGCCCATCAGTTCGCGATTCTTGGCGATGGCGTTTTCGCCTTCGAGCACTTGAACCATGACCGGACCGGAGGTCATGAAGGAGACCAGATCCTTGAAGAACGGACGGGCCTTGTGCACGGCGTAGAACTGGCCGGCTTCCTGTTCGGACAACCAAACCATCTTGGAAGCAACGATCTTCAGACCGTTGGATTCAAAACGGGAATAAATCTTGCCAATAACGTTCTTGGCAACAGCATCGGGTTTGATGATGGAGAGGGCGAGTTCGATAGCCATTTAATTGCTCCGCAAAAGCTAGTCAGTTGAAAAACCGGTAATTTTAGCAGATAAGCGGCAGAAAAACCCGGCTCACTGACCGGCCGTTTTGCCGACCTCAAGGCTGCGCAAGGGCTCACGCAAGGAAGCAAAATCACGCGGTGCAACGTACTGAAGCAATTCCTTGCCATCCGTATCGACCACGACATCCAGACCGCGCTGCGGATAAAGCAGATGCACCCGCTTTTCGGAGACAACAAGACGCTCATCCGGCTGACCAAAACGCTGGACGATCGTTGCTTCGTCCAGATTGATCGTCGGCACCACGCTGATCGCCTTGATGCGCATGCTGCCGGCCGAAGCCAAGTCATCAGGATGGAGCGTGATCTTGCGTGTCGTACTTTCCATATGCTTGGCCTTCAGGGCGCGTTCGCGCATGGCAGAAATCGCATCAGCCGGCAGGTCGACCGTGACAATCACCTTGGCCATGACGAAACCCAGCGAAACCTGGGCGTAGTAACCTTCGAGCATCCCGACTTCATTGGGCTCGGCAACGATTGCCACCTCGATTTCGTTACCCAGCTGACGACGAACATCGGCCAGGGTGCTACCCCCAGGCTGCAGACCGAAAACACGGCTCCCGCCCTGACCATCCGTCTCGATTTGCCAGGGCAGATTGCTGTTCGGGTCCACACCTTCCACCTTGCCGGTGGCCGGCAGGAAAAATGGAACAATCAGCGCAACAAGTACAAAGGCAATCAGCGAGAGGGCAAATTTCATGATCTGTCGATTCGGTTCGGGACGCCGGATTGTGCCACAGCAACCCCCTGCCCTCCGCGCCAATCAGCGGGCTGACCGCGCGACCGGATAATCCAGCAGATACTGGGCGGTCACGGCAGCGAGCATCTCCTGGATACGCTCGCTGCTACTCGCCACATCCCTGGCGGCCCGGCCATCTGCTGAGCGAACGCGCAACTGACTGACCGCCGCATCGAGAAAAACCCACTGGTTCTTGGCCAGAACCAGCGCATCGCGGCTGGCCGGAGAGCTTTCGGCGGCAGATTCGATGGCACTCAACCCGGAGGCGAATTCCTTGCGCGTCTGCTCGAGGTCGACCAGCAAGCCTTGCGACTGATCGCCGGCCTGAACCTGCATGTAGAGTCGAGCCAAACGCTGGGCCAGCATGTTTTGCCGGGAAGAAAGATCGAGCAAGCGGCCAACCGGCGTTTCCGCCTCGGCCTCGATCTGCATCGCCAGTTTTCCGGCATGAATCGACAACTCTTCAGCCAGCTGAGTAGCGCGCTCGGCATTGCTTCTCGACACTTGCCGGACGACCACCTGGCGCAGCTCTTGCCAAGCCGCATCGCAACGCCCGAAAGTTCGCTGAACGCCAGGTTTTCTGGCATATCCGTCAAGCCGTCGAAGTTCGGCATCAACCTGGACGATGGCCGAGTCAATCTGTCGCTGGGCAGCAACTTCGCCAACCTTCAATCCAAGCTGCAAATAAAGCTTGGCAATCCGCTGCGCCTGCATGCGGAGCGAGCCTGCGCTGGCAATATCCCGTGCGATCGGAGAAGCATCTGCGGCATGCGACAGCGAGCTACCCAGCAAAGCCCAGCAGATGCCTGCGATAAAAACACACAAAAAACGAGCATTCATGACGACACCGCACCGGCAAAGGGCGGCAATTTGACCATGCACGGATTACATTTTTGTGACATCGCCGGAAATCGGACCAATTCCGCATGTCGACCGCAAGAGAACCAACATAAAAAAGCCCCGGCCGCAGCCGGGGCTGAACGAGTCCATCGATGACTAGAGCATGCCCATGGTGCGCGGCAGCCACAAGGACAAGTCTGGCCAGTAGGTCACAACAACCAGGAAACCGAGCATCGACAGCAGCCACGGCCAGACCGCGATGGTCAGCTCGGTAATCCCCATCTTGGTAATCCCGGAAGCCACGTAGAGATTGAGACCAACCGGCGGGTGACACATGCCGACCTCCATGTTGACCACCATCAGGATGCCGAAGTGCACCGGATGGATACCAAGTGCCACCGCAACCGGGAAAAGGATGGGCGCGAAGATCAGCACGATCGACGACGGTTCCATGAAATTACCGGCAAGCAGCAGGATCACATTCACCGCGAGCAAGAAGGTGATGACGCCCAGACCATTGCCCAGCATCCAGTCGGCCAGCGCCTGCGGGATGTTTTCATTGGTCATGATGAAAGAGAACAAGACGGCATTGGTGATGATGTAGAGCAGCATCGCCGACATGTTGGCCGAATTGAGCAGCACCTTCGGCACATCCTTCAGACCCAGATCCTTGTAGATGAAAACGGCGCAAATAAAGGCGTAGACCGCGGACATTGCTGCCGCTTCGGTCGGTGTGAAGACGCCGGAGTAAATCCCGCCCATCACGACGACGATCAGCAACAACCCCCAGACCGAAGCGCGGAAAGACGCCCAGCGCTCACCCCAGGTTGCCTTCGGCTGACGCGGATAGTCAAACTTCTTGGCGCGATACCAGGTCACACCGCCCAACACCCCAGCCAGGGCCAAACCTGGAATCACCCCGGCCATGAACAGGGCGCCGACCGAGGTATTGGTCGCCACCGAGTACATCACCATGACAATGGACGGCGGGATCAGGATGCCGAGCGCCCCCGAGGTGGCAATGACGCCCGCCCCGAACTTGTTCGGAAAGCCCGCCTTGACCATCGCCGGCAGCAGGATCGAACCGATCGCCACCACCGTTGCCGGGCTGGAACCCGAAACCGCAGCGAACAGCGCACAGGCCAGCACGCCAGCCAGACCGAGACCGCCATACCAGTGACCGACCATCGACGTGGCGAAATTGATCATCCGCTTGGCCACCCCGCCGTGGGTCAGGAAATTCCCGGCCAGGATGAAGAAGGGAATGGCCATGATCTCGAACTTCTCGATGCCCGTGAACAGCTTGAGTGCAACCGACTCAAGCGGCACCTGGGTCATCGTGAACAGGAAGCTGAGCACCGTCAAACCCAGCGAAATCGAGATCGGCATGCCGGTCAGCATGAGCACTGCCAGCAGGGTAAAAATCACAAGGGCGTTCATGATTGGTCGCTCCCTTTTTTGTCATTCTGGCGCTCACCAACCATCGGATGCTTGAGATCGTGCATGTGCAGATTGTCGTCCATGCCGTAAAGATTGACGTTAACCGGTGGTTTTTCATCCTCCAGGCCATCGACATGACCGTGATCGTGGTGCGGCAACTCTCCGGTTTTCAGGAAACTCCAAGTCACCTGCAGGAAGCGGAAGCTCATCAACGACGAGCCCAGCGGAATGGCGCTATAAACGATCCAGGTCGGCCACTCAAGGTCAGGCGTCGTCGGCCCTTCGTAGTTGTCGCCGGTATCAATCCCGAAAAATTGGAAAATGGCGTAGTGCGCACCGTTTTCCCAGACAAAATTCGCACCAAGGGTGGCCACGATACCGGTGAAGGTCGCACCAGCCAGCAGGCCGAAAACGATGAATTTCCCACGCATCTTGTCATCAAGCCGATTGATCAACACATCGACGCCAACGTGGATGCCGGTCCGCACGCCATAAGCGGCACCAAACTTTGCCATCCAGACAAACATGATGATGCACAACTCCTGCGCCCAACTGAAATTGAGCGTCAGCAGCCAATCCTGCAAGACAGGAATTTCGACGCCAGCCATGTAACGGTGCGCCACCGAGATGAAGATGATGACGGTCGCCGCGCCCATCAGCAGCGTGACCAGCAACTCTTCAAGATGATTGAGTGCCCTGTTCAACATAGGTTATTCCCCCATTCGTGACTCGGGGGCCTGCGCCCCCGATTTTGTTGCACTGGCGCTTAGAGACTGTCTGGCTTGAAGCCGGTGTCCTTGTAGACCGCTTGAATGACATCCTTGCCAACGCGACCTTCCATCTTCTGATGGACCGGCACCAGGGCTTTCTTGAAAGCCAGGCGCTCTTCCTTGGTCGGCACGTAGACCGTCGTCTTGCCACTCTTCTTCACCGCTTCGAGGGAACTTTCGTTTTCAACCTTGGCGATCTGGTTGGCATAACGCGTAGCCTGCTCCATGGCATCTTCCAACTGCCCGCGCACATCCGCCGGCAAACCGTCCCAGAACTTCTTGTTCACGATGACGGCGTAGCCCAGGTAACCATGCTCGGTCAGCGTCAGATGCTTCTGGACTTCATGCATTTTCTGGGTGTAAAGATTGGAAATCGGGTTTTCCGTACCGTCGACCACGCCAGTCTGCAAAGCCTGATACACCTCGGAGAAAGCCATTACCTGTGGCAGGCCACCAAGCGCGCGCACTTCCTCTTCGAGCACCTTCGAGGACTGGATACGCAGTTTCTTGCCTTTCAGATCAGCCGGGGTCTTGACCGGTGTGTTCAGAGAGAAGGACTTGAAACCATTGTCCCAATATCCCAGACCGCGGATACCCTTGGGTTCGAGCTTGGCCAGCAGTTGCTTGCCGACGGCGCCATTGGTCACCTTGCGCAGCGCATCGTAGTCACTGAAGATAAACGGCAAGTCGAAGACTTCGAATTCCTTGACGCCAAGCGGCCCAAACTTGGCCAGCGACGGCGCCAGCATCTGGACGGCGCCCAGTTGCAAGGCCTCCATTTCTTCCTTGTCCTTGTACAAGGTTGAGTTGGCATAAACCTCGACCTTGACCTTGCCCTTGGTCAGTTCGCCAGCCTTTTTGGCAAACATTTCGGCGGCCTTGCCCTTTGGCGTATCGGCAGCCACAACGTGGCTGAACTTGATCACGATCGGCTGCTGGGCATAAGCGGCAATCGACACCATACCGGCGAACAGCCCGATCATCAGTTTTGAAATTTTCATATTTTTCTCCTCCAGAGAGTAATAGCGCTGCATTTAGACTTGCAGCTGAGTGAAAGTATTACTAAATATATAACCGGCGCGTATTGTGGTTATCCACAACATCCTGCCGCCACGCAAATTTCAGGCATAAAAAAACCGCCGGACCAGCCGGCGGTTTTATCTGACGCTTGAATGTCTTAATGGTGCTCGACAATCGGGCGCGGACTATGAGGAATCGGCGGGATATCGTTATCGTCCAGCACCAGTTCGGGGTAGTCAGCCTCATCCTGCGTTTCGCCATTAAGCACGGCATCGAGCTTTTCGGCATCCAGCGCCTTGCACCACTTGGCAACAACCAGCGTTGCCACGCTGTTGCCGATGAAGTTGGTCAGCGCACGTGCTTCGGACATGAAACGGTCGATACCCAGGATCAGGGCCAGGCCGGCCACTGGCACGGTACCGACGGCAGACAAGGTTGCCGCCAGAACGATAAAGCCACTCCCTGTAACGCCAGCCGCACCTTTTGAGGTGAGCAGCAAAATGACCAGCAAAGTGATCTGGTGCTGCAAGTCCAGCGGGGTATTGGTTGCCTGGGCGATGAAGATGGCGGCCATCGTCAGATAGATCGAGGTGCCATCGAGATTGAAGGAGTAGCCGGTCGGCACAACCAGACCGACGACCGATTTTTCAGCACCGGCATTTTCCATCTTGGCCATCAGACGCGGCAAAGCGGATTCCGAAGAGGAAGTGCCAAGCACCAGGAACAACTCTTCCTTGATGTACTTGATCAGCTTGATGATCGAGAAGCCATGGAATGCAGCAATACTACCCAACACGCCAAAGATAAAGATGACGCAGGTCAGGTAGAAAGCGCCCATCAGACTGGCCAGCTGGGTCAGGCTGCCGACACCATGCTTGCCGATGGTATAAGCCATCGCACCGAAAGCACCGATCGGAGCCACTTTCATGATCACACCGACAATGCCGAACAGCACGTGCGACAGTTTTTCGATCAATTCAAAAACCGGCTTGCCCCGTTCACCAAAAGCATGCATCGAGTAACCGAACAGGATCGAGAAAAACAGGACCTGCAGCATGTCGCCCTTGGCAAAAGCATCAACCACGCTGGTCGGGATGATGTTCATCAGGAAGTCGGTGGTCGACTGCATCTGGCCCGGTGCAGCGTACTTGGCAATTCCCTTGGTATCGAGTGTCGAAGGATCGACATTCATGCCAACACCCGGCTGCCAGAAATTGACGACGATCAGGCCGATGACCAAGGCAATCGTGCTGACGACCTCAAAGTACAAAACGGCGAGACCACCCGTCTTGCCGACTTTTTTCATGTCTTCCATGCCGGCAATGCCGACCACGATGGTACAGAAGATGATCGGTGCGATGATCATCTTGATCAGCTTGATGAAGCCATCGCCGAGCGGTTTCATCGCCGCACCGGTTTCGGGGTAGAAATGCCCCAGCGAAACACCAATGATGATCGCGATGATCACCTGAAAATATAGACTTTTATAAACCGCTTTTTTTGCCATGGAACCTAGCCCCTTTGGTGACAACCCTCGAATAACTCACGATTTTGCGGGCGCAAGTATCGTCAGATGCAACTCATTTCACCATTGTGGATATCCGTATTGTGGATACCCACAATAGGCAGCAAGACAAACTGCGTGGTGTACCATTTGCGCCATGAGTTCGAGCACCCCGATCATCCCTCCCGGCACCCGGCGCCTGCGCATTCTGCTGGCGCTTCCAAAACTTGGCGTCGTCTTGCTTTTGGCTGCGGTTGTCGCGCTACTTTGGCTGCTCCAGCAAAATGAAATAGACGAGGAACGCACCAGCCTGATCAAAGATGTTCTCTGGCTCGAACAAAACGTCCGCTTCCATCTCAGCGGCACAGAAGAACAAATGCAGGAACTGGCCTCGGAATTAAGCATGGGGGCCGAATCAAAGAAAACATTCCGGCTGCGCGCCGGGCACATACTCAAGAACAACTCCGATGTATCGCAAATTCTGTGGTTCGACAAACGCCGCAATGTGGTCGATGCCATTCCGGCCGCCGGCCCACCCGATGGAGAAATCGAATCGTTCGGCCCTCCCGTCACGCAAAAAGCATTCGAACTGGCCGCCCGGCTTGGCAAGCGCATTTACAGTGAACCGTTCCTGCTGACCGGCAATACAGCACACTTTGAAATTGCCGTACCAATCTTCGTCGACCGCGAGTTTGTCGGCGCGCTGGTTGCTGTGTACAGCTTCGACACCCTGCTGGCCGATCTCGTACCCTGGTGGTTTGCCGAAAAATATCAAGTCACCATCATTGACGACAACGATATCCAGTACGCCGCAAAATCGAATATTCAGGGCACACCACACATCAGCTACAACCTGCCGTTCGAACCCCCTGGCTATGGCTTGCAATTTCGCGTCACCAGCTACCAGACAGCGGCCAATCCCCTGCAACGCCTGCTGGCTGGTGCCATCCTTCTCCTGGCTGGCGGCGTATTCTGGAGCCTCTGGCTGGTCCGCGATCTGATGAAAAAACGCTCGCGAGCAGAGGAGGCGCTCAGAGCTGAACACGCCTTTCGTACCGCCATGGAAAACTCACTGACGGTTGGCATGCGCGCTCGCGACCTGAAAGGCGAAGTCATCTACGTTAACCCTGCCTTCTGCAAGATCACCGGTTTCAGCAGCGAAGAGCTGGTCGGCAAAGTTCCACCAATGCCCTACTGGGTACCAGAGCAGATCGACGAAACGTTTGCCGTCCATCAGGCCGTCATGGCCGGCGAAGCCCCGCCCGACGGCTTCGAGATGACTTTCATGCGCAAAAACGGCGAGCGTTTTCACGCACTGGTTTACGAAGCAAAACTGATTGACGGCAACGGCCTGCACACCGGCTGGATGGCATCCGTACTCGACGTCACCGAGCGCCGGCGAGCCGAAGAACTGGCTCGGCAACAACAGGAACAACTGCAGTTCACTGCCCGCCTGGTCACCATGGGTGAAATGGCATCGACGCTGGCCCACGAACTGAACCAGCCACTCGCCGCCATTGCCAGCTACAACAGCGGCTGCCTGAACTTGCTCGAACGCCCCAACGTTGCGGCGCAAGAAATCCGGCCCGCACTCGAAAAACTGGGCGTCCAGGCGCAGCGAGCCGGCAAGATCATCCGCCGGGTCCATGACTTCGTCCGCAAGAGCGAACCCAAGCGCGCCCCCTGTGCCATCGGCGAAGTCATCGAGGACTGCCTCGGCTTTGTCGAGGCGGATGCCCGCAAGTACCACATCCGGATCGACTGCGAGATTCCCCGTCTCCCGCCCATCCCGGCAGACCGTCTGATGCTCGAACAGGTGCTGCTCAACCTGATCCGCAACGCCATGGAAGCCATGAGCGCCACCCCGGAACCACATCGTATCCTGCGCATTGCCACGGAACTCAGCGAAACCGAATTGAGCGTCAGCGTCAGCGATCACGGCAGTGGCATCAGCCAAGAAATCCGCGACAAGCTATTCACCGCTTTCTTCACAACCAAGCCCGAAGGCATGGGCGTTGGCCTCTCGATCTGTCGCTCGATCATTGAATTTCATCGCGGTCGACTGTGGGCGGAAGACAATATTCAATCTCCCACAGGCACCGGCACGATATTTACGTTCACACTTTCCCTGGAAGCCGCATGAACACGCCCCAAGCCCATCTGGTCGATGACGACGAAGCCATCCTTGACGCGCTGGCCTGGTTACTTAAAACACGGGCCATTCCCTGCACCACCTACGCATCGGCCGAAGCATTCCTGGCCGCCTGGAGTCCAAGTACGAATGGCTGCGTCGTACTCGACATGCGCATGTCCGGGATGAGCGGCCTCGATTGCTTTGATCAGTTGCGCGAACGCCAATCCACACTCCCCGTCATTTTCCTGACCGGCCACGGCGACGTCCCCCTGGCCGTAGCCACGCTGAAAAAAGGCGCCTTCGATTTCTTCGAGAAACCGCTGAACGACAATGAACTGGCGACGCGCATTGAACAAGCCATGGAGCTTGATGCGCGACAACGCGCAGCCAATGCCACGGTCGACTCGGTCAAAACCCGACTTTCCAGCCTGACAACACGCGAGCGCCAGATCATGGAACTGGTCCTGGCCGGCAAGTTCAACAAGGTCATTGCCGACGAACTGAATATCAGCATGCGCACCGTCGAAGTACATCGCGCCAACCTTTTCGACAAAATGCAGGTCAAGACCGCAGTCGAGCTGGCCAATTTGCTAAAACCCGGACAGTAACGCTTCCCTAAGCCCTTTTTTTTCGCTAGCATCTTGCCAAATTGACCCGCGCCCTCCCGGGCGCAAACCTGATATTAGTCACACCCCATCCCACGAGGCATTTAATGAGCGAGCACATCCATTACGTCACCGACGACACCTTTGAAGCCGAAGTGCTGCAGGCGCAGCAACCGGTTCTGGTCGACTACTGGGCAGAATGGTGCGGTCCGTGCAAGATGATTGCACCCATCCTCGACGAAATCGCCAACGAATACGCTGGCAAACTCAAGGTCACCAAGGTCAACATCGATGACAACCAGGCCACCCCGGCCAAGTTCGGCATCCGTGGCATCCCGACCCTGATGATCTTCAAGAATGGCAATGTCGAAGCAACCAAGGTTGGCGCACTGTCCAAGTCGCAACTTGCCGCATTTATTGACAGCAACCTGTAATCTCCGTAGTCTCCCGGCCTGAAGGTGCGTTCTGTACCTTCAGGCAGACGCTAGAGCCACCGGCCGGCGTCAATCACTCCCCTCTCCAGGAAAATCGCACCCCCTCCGGCCCGGATTCCGTCCGTCCCGCCCAGGTGCCACATATTCGCACACATGCAACTTTCCGAACTAAAGACGCATCACGTCAGCAAACTGCTCGACATGGCCACCGAGGCCGGCATCGAGAATGCCAACCGGATGCGCAAGCAAGAACTGATTTACGCCATCCTCAAACACGAAGCCAAAAAGGGCGTCACCATCTACGGCGACGGCACCCTTGAAGTGCTCTCCGATGGTTTCGGCTTCCTTCGCTCGCCGGATACGTCATACCTGGCCAACACCGACGACATCTACGTCTCTCCCTCCCAGGTCCGCCGTTTCAACCTGCGGACTGGTGACACCATCGCCGGTGAAATCCGGACGCCGAAAGATGGCGAACGCTATGTCGCGCTGACCAAGCTTGAATCGATCAATGGCTTCCCGCCGGAAGCCAACAAGAACAAGATCATGTTCGAGAACCTGACGCCGTTGCATCCGACGCGTCATCTCAAGCTCGAACGCGACATCAAGTCCGAAGAAAACATCACCAGCCGCGTCATCGACATGATTGCCCCGATCGGCTGCGGCCAGCGCGGCCTGCTCGTCGCGCCGCCAAAGACCGGCAAGACGGTGATGCTGCAAAATATCGCGCACGCCATCACGGCCAATCATCCGGAAGTCGTCCTCATCGTCCTGCTGATCGATGAGCGCCCGGAAGAAGTGACTGAAATGACCCGCACGGTGAAGGGTGAAGTCGTCGCCTCGACCTTCGACGAGCCGGCCTCGCGCCATGTCGCGGTCGCCGAAATGGTCATCGAGAAGGCCAAGCGCCTGGTCGAACACAAGAAGGATGTCGTCATCCTGCTCGACTCGATCACCCGCCTCGCCCGCGCTTACAACACCGTCCAACCTGCTTCCGGCAAGGTGCTGACCGGCGGCGTCGACGCCAACGCCCTGCAGAAGCCGAAGCGCTTCTTCGGTGCGGCGCGCAACATCGAGGAAGGCGGTTCACTGACCATCCTCGCCACGGCGCTGATCGACACCGGCTCGCGCATGGACGAAGTGATCTACGAAGAATTCAAGGGCACCGGCAACTCGGAAATCCACCTCGACCGCCGCATGGCCGAGAAGCGGATGTACCCGGCGGTCAACGTCAATCGCTCCGGCACGCGCCGCGAAGAGCTGCTGCTCAAGCCGGACGTGCTGCAGAAGATGTGGGTCCTGCGCAAGCTCTGCTACCCGATGGACGATCTGGAAGCCATGGAATTCCTGCTCGACAAGGTCAAATCGACCAAGGGCAACCAGGAATTTTTCGACGCCATGCGTCGCGGCTAAGCCCAGCAAAAACCATATCCCGATTTATATTGCAAGCGCGTGATTATTAGAGGATAATCACGCGTTTTCCAGGTCGGCCACATCCGCCGGTCGCGTAACGAAAGGACACAAAATGAAAGCCGCCATCCATCCTGAATACAATGATCTGAAGGTTTCCTGCTCCTGTGGCAGCAACTTCACGACCAAGTCGACCATGAAGAAAGACCTTCACGTCGAAGTTTGCTCGCTCTGCCACCCGTTCTACACCGGCAAGCAGAAGATCGTCGACACCGCCGGTCGCGTTGAAAAGTTCAACCAGAAATTCGGCGCCATGCGCGGCAAGGCTGCTGCCTGATCGCTCTGAACAGGACGCAAAAAGGCAGCCATTCGGCTGCCTTTTTCATTTGTGCAAAAAATGCCTGATCACACCACACACCCGCTCTCGCTGATCCGGCGTGGCATCAGCCTGCCTCCGGCGGGCTGGGTGCTGGCTGCAATCCTGGCTTTTTATGTGCTGGCCGGTCTGTTTGGCCGCGACCCATGGAAAGGCGAAGACGCCATTCACATCGGGACAGCCTGGCACATGCTGTCCTACAGCGACTGGCTATCGCCCGACCTGGCCGGCCGCGCTTTCCACGAACCCCCGCTCTATTACTGGAGCGCCGCACTGACCGGCAAGCTGTTCGGCTGGCTGCTGCCGCTGCATGAGGCCATGCGACTGGCCAGCGGCATCTGGGTCGCCCTCGCACTGACCGGCCTGTACTATGCCGGCCGCGAACTGTACGGCCAGGACAGTGCCGCGGCCAGTCCGCTGCTGCTGGCGGGTTGCGCCGGCCTGCTTTTCCATGCCCACGACGCCCAGCCGATGCTGATCGGCTTGGCGGCTTATGCCGGCACACTGGGGGCACTGGCGGCGATTGGCCGCCGCCCACGACTGACCGGCGTTTTCTACGGTGTCGCAATTGCCGGCTGCCTGCTAGGTACCGGTATCGCCCCAACGCTCCCGCTGCTTGCCATCGCCCCGCTCGCCTGGTGGCTCTCGCCGGATCGCCCGAAAGCATTGCAGACGCTGCTTGTCGGCCTAGTCATTGCCGGGTTGCTAATCCTGCCCTGGCCGACCCTGTTACTTTACTTTGAACCGGCCCGTTTTCATGGCTGGCTAGCCACCGAACTGGCACCACTGAAAACGCCATTTTCACCAGGTGGAGCCGGTCGCTTCCTCTCCATGCTGCCCTGGTTTGCCTTTCCTGCCCTGCCCCTGGCCGGCTGGACGCTATGGACCCGACGCAAAGCCATCTCGGCCGCACCGCAACTGCTGCCCCTGGTGTTTCTGCTGATTACATTATTACTGCTCGCCCTGGCTTACCGCCCGCGTGAAATTCCTGCCTTGCTGATGCTGCCGCCACTCGCCCTGCTTGCCACACCGGGCGCGCTCACACTGCGCCGTGGTGCAGCCAATGCATTTGACTGGTTTGCAATGATGACCTTCAGCCTGTTTGTCGGGCTGGTCTGGCTTTGCTGGTCGGCCATGGCACTTGGCTGGCCAGCCAAACTGGCCACTCGCGTCACGGTCTTGCGCCCTGGCTTTATCGGCCATCTCGACTGGATCGCCTTGCTCATCGGCCTGGTCGCAACGCTCTGGTGGGCCTGGCTGATCATCACCGCACCGCGCTCACCCTATCGCAGTCTGACACACTGGACACTGGGCTTCACGACCTTGTGGCTGCTGGCAACAACACTGATTCTGCCGTGGTTCGACTATGGCAAAAGCTACCGCCCGGTTGCCCAGGCCATCGCCCACGCCCTGCCAGATGACCATGGCTGCCTGGCCGAACGCGGCCTGACCGATGCCCAACGCGCTTCGCTCGCCTACTTCGTCGGCATTGAACCGGCATCATTCGATACGCCAGCCGGAAAATCCTGTGACTGGCTGCTTGTCGGAGGAGACACCAAACGCGAACTGGCCGCACCGGGAGTCCACTGGACCAAGGTGTGGGAAGGCAGCCGTCCGGGTGACCGCAAGGAAAAATTCCGCTTGTTGCAGCGTTGACCGCAACCGAACACCCCAAAAAAAATTCCCGCCGCAGCGGGAATCCTGATTTCAGCAAACGACGATCACTGGCCACCTTGCGGCTTGGCCAGGAAATGCTCCCGGTAATACTTCAACTCATCGATCGACTCGTAAATATCGGCCATCGCCGTATGTTTGCTCTTCTTCTTGAAGCCCTTGTAAATCTCGGGCTGCCAGCGCTTGCACAACTCTTTCAAAGTGCTGACATCAAGATTGCGATAGTGGAAGAAGTCTTCCAGGGTTGGCATATAGCGCGCCATGAAACGGCGATCCTGGCCGATTGAATTGCCGCACATCGGCGAATTTCCCTTGGAGGAATACTTCTTCAGGAACTCCAGTGCGGCCTGCTCGACCTCAGCCTCGTTCATGGTCGACGCCTTGACCTTGTCGATCAACCCGGAACGGCCGTGCGTCTTCTGGTTCCACTCATCCATCGCCGCCAGTCGCTCATCGGACTGATGCACCACCCACGAAGGCGACTCTGCGACCATTTCAAGCTCGGAATTGGTCACCACCATGGCCATTTCGATGATCCGGTCGCCATCCGGATTCAGGCCGGTCATTTCCATATCCAGCCAGACGAGGTTGTTTGCATTCCCTGCCATATAATTGCCCGAATTCGTAAAAACCCAGATTTTCTCACAGCTTCGGCCTTCACTCAGTGACATCCCAATTTACCCTCCTGTTTCTTGCCGCCTTCACGCTGACCCTGTCGGCCCGCCTGTGGCTGACCCTGCGTCACATCCGCTTTGTCAGCGCCCACCGCACCAATGTACCGGGTGAATTTGCCGAACGCATCAGCCTGCCGGCTCATCAAAAAGCAGCCGATTACACCGTCGACCGCAGCAAATTCAGTTTGCAGACCACGCTGGTCGATGCAGCCCTGCTCCTCGCCCTGACACTGGGCGGCGGACTGGCATGGCTGCACGATTTCTGGACGATCCGGCTGGATGGCCTGAGCTACGGACTGGCCATCATTTTCAGCGTCATGTTTGTCTCGGCAATCATCGACCTGCCATTTTCGCTTTATCGCCAGTTCATCATCGAAGCCCGCCACGGCTTCAACCGGATGAGCCTCGGCCTGTTTTTCTCCGACCTGCTCAAGCAAAGCCTGATCGGCCTGCTGATCGGCACGCCGGTCATCCTGGCCGTACTCTGGCTGATGACCGCCATGGGCAACGCCTGGTGGTTTTACGTCTGGCTCTTCTGGTCCGCTTTCAACCTGCTGATCATGTTCATCTACCCGACCTGGATCGCGCCGCTGTTCAATAAATTCTCGCCACTCGAAGAGGGTGAGATGAAAACCCGGATCGAAGCTCTGCTGGCCCGTTGCGGCTTTCGCTCGAGCGGCCTGTTCGTGATGGACGGCTCGAAACGCTCAAGCCACGGCAACGCCTACTTCACCGGGTTCGGCAACAACAAGCGCATTGTCTTCTTCGACACCCTGCTGTCGCGTCTTGCACCGACCGAGGTCGAAGCCGTTCTAGCCCACGAACTGGGCCACTTTCGCAAACGCCACATCCTCCAGCGCATCGTGCTGATGTTTGCCGTCTCGCTCGGCTTCCTCTGGCTGCTCGGACAACTGATCGACGCCACCTGGTTTTATAACGGCCTCGGCGTACCTGCCCAGAACACGGCGCTGGCGCTGGTCCTGTTCTTTCTCATCATCCCGGTCTTCACCTTTCCGCTGGCCCCGCTCGGCAGCTACCTGTCGCGCCGCAACGAATTCGAGGCTGATGCCTACGCCGCCGAACACGCCAGTGCCGGCGACCTGGTCCGGGCGCTGGTCAAACTGTACGAAGACAATGCCTCGACACTGACGCCCGATCCGCTGCACTCGCTGTTCTATGATTCGCACCCACCAGCCGCCCAGCGCATCGCCCACCTGCAGGGAGCCGCACAATGATGGAAGGTCGCGTCATTGCCGCCCATGGCCGCCAGTACGTGGTCGAACTACCCGATGGCACACGCCTGCCCTGCGTGCCGCGCGGCAAGAAAAGTGAAGTCGTCTGCGGCGACCGGCTCGATATCGAGCGCACCTCCGACAATCAAGGCGTCATCGAAGGCATCCAGCCTCGCTCCAGCCTGCTGCACCGCTCGAACGAGCACAAACAGAAGCTGATCGCCGCCAATGTCGATCAACTGGTGGTCGTCGTGGCGACCGAACCGGCTTTTTCCGACGAGTTGCTGACACGGGCGCTTCTGGCCGCCGAGAGTGAAGAAATTCGCCCGCTCATCGTCCTCAACAAGTGCGATCTGAGCGACAAGCTCCCGGCCGCCCGTGAGCGCCTGAAAATATTTGCCGAGATCGGCTACCCCATTCTCGAACTCTCAGCCCTGGCACACGCCGAAGATCTCCGGCCGTCGCTGCACGGCGTCACCAGCGTGCTGGTTGGCCAGTCCGGTATGGGCAAATCGACACTGGTCAACGCACTGGTCCCGGAAGCCAACGCCGCAACCCGTGAAATTTCGCTGGCGCTGGATTCCGGCAAACACACGACAACGCACGCCACGCTTTACCACCTCGACAGCGAAAGCCACCTGATCGACTCCCCCGGCCTGCAGGAATTCGGCCTGGGCCACCTGGATCGCCAGGACATCGAATATGCCTTCCGCGAATTTCGGCCCTTCCTCGGCCAGTGCCGCTTCCGCGACTGCCAGCACAACCGCGAACCCGATTGCGCCCTGACTGCCGCGGTCAACGCCGGAAAAATCAACGAAAGACGCTTTGCGGTTTATCACCGGCTGATGGGAACACTACGCCCAAGCTGAAAATATCTGGCAAATCATCAGCGCAAAGATAAAGCAACTTCGATCAGTAGCAATATTGGCAGTTCAAGGTGATAATTCTGACAAAGTCGCCACTCTTGGCATGACTGGAGAAAACACATGGCCGCCAGGCAGCCGACCGTACTGATTGTCGATGACACACCGGAGAATCTCAGCGTTCTCGGTGAGCTGTTGCAACCGGCCTACCGCGTCCGTGCCGCCAACTCTGGCCGGCGGGCACTCCAGATTGCCCACGGCACGCCACAACCGGACCTCATCCTGCTGGATGTGATGATGCCGGAAATGGATGGCTACGATGTACTTGCAGCACTGCGCACCGACCCCGAAACCCGCCACATTCCGGTCATTTTCGTCACCGCGATGGATGCGACCGAGGATGAGGAACACGGACTGGCCTGCGGCGCCGTCGACTACATCACCAAGCCGCTGCGCCCGGCCATCGTGCTGGCACGCATCAG
Organism: Dechloromonas sp. TW-R-39-2; assembly: GCF_016864195.1. Classification (NCBI taxonomy): domain Bacteria; kingdom Pseudomonadati; phylum Pseudomonadota; class Betaproteobacteria; order Rhodocyclales; family Azonexaceae; genus Dechloromonas; species Dechloromonas sp. TW-R-39-2. Next base: position 1,507,376 of record NZ_CP045202.1, on the reverse strand, counting down.
GACCCACCTTGAACTCAAGCAGGCGCGCGATTTCCTGAAAGACCAGAACAGTTTTCTCGAAGCCGAAGTCTCGCGCCGGATGGGTGAAAACCAGCTGATCCAGCAAGTCAGCATCCACGCCCTGGCCCGACTGGCCGAAACGCGCGACCCGGAAACCGGCAATCACCTGCGCCGAACCCAGGAATACGTTCGTACCCTGGCCAACAGCCTCAAATACCACCCGCGCTTTGCCGGCTACCTCGACGACCGGACGATTGATGCGCTCGCCAAGTCAGCGCCTCTGCACGACATCGGCAAAGTCGGAATTCCCGATCATGTGTTGCTCAAACCGGGCAAGCTGACGCCGGAAGAATGGGAAATCATGAAAACGCATGCAATTCTGGGGAGCAATGCCATTGCCCAAGCAGAAAAGGATGCGGAAAAGCCCGTTGAATTTCTTGCCATCGCCAAGGAAATTGCGCATTTCCATCATGAAAAATGGGACGGCAGCGGCTACCCGGAAGGGCTTTCCGGCGACAGGATTCCCATTGCGGCAAGACTGATGGCCCTCGCCGACGTATTCGACGCCCTCATCTGCCAGCGCGTCTACAAGCCGCCCATGCCTTACGAACAGGCACGTCAAATCATTCTTGAAGGCAGCGGCAAGCATTTCGATCCTGATATCGTGACCGCATTCAATCAGGAATTCGAGAAATTCACGATGATCGCCAACACCTACGCGGAATAAACCCGCCGGACGAGCAAGGGATACGTGACGATGAACGAACGCCCGCTCAAGGGATCGAACACAACCGGCGAGATATTGCTGGTCGTCGTGCCTTACGTCGTCTTTTCTGCGCTCTGGATCCTCATTTCGGATCAACTGGCCGAACAACTGTTCCCCGATCCCAAGCAGCACGTCCTGGTCAACATCTTGAAAGGCTGGCTTTTCATCGCCATCACGGCAAGCCTGCTTGTCCTGCTGATCCGGCGCCTGCTCGGGCGCAGCGAACGCCGCCAGCAAGGCGAACTGGCCGCCCGCGAGCTGGCCGACCGTGCTGCCGAGGAACTCGATGCCGAACGAGCCCAACTGCGCACCCTGCTCGACACCCTGCCCGATTTGATCTGGCTGAAAGATCCTGACGGGATTTATCTCAGCTGCAACAAGCGCTTCGAACAATTCTTCGGCGCCGACGAGGCGAGCATTATCGGAAAAACCGATTTTGACTTCGTCGACCGCGAACTGGCCGAGTTTTTCCGCGCCAACGATCAGGCCGCGCTGCATGCCAACGGCCCGCGCAGCAATGAAGAATGGGTCAGCTTTGCCTGCGACGGCCATCGCGAATTGCTCAATACGACCAAAGCGCCGATGCGCGATGGCGAAGGTCGCCTGGTCGGCGTTCTCGGCATCGGCCGCAACATGACCCAGATGCGCGAGTTGCAGGAGCGCTTTGAAGTTGCCTTCAACGCCAGCCCGGCGGCTGTTTCGCTGAGCACGGTGGAAGAAGGAATCTATCTTGAAGTCAATACGCGCTACGCCGACCTGATCGGCTGCAAGAGCGACGCACTGATCGGCCGCAGCGCCCCCGAACTCAATCTCTGGCACAACGCAGAAGAGCGCAATCACTGCCGTACAGCGCTGAAAGCAAGCGGCCGGATACAGGATTACCAGACCGAATGGTTAAGGACCGATGGCCGCGTGATTTTTGTCAGCATTTCTGCCGAAATCGTCACCCTGAGTAATACGCCCTACGTCCTTGCCTTCATTCTCGACATTTCCGAACGCAAGCGCGCCGAAGCTGCCGTTTCCGATTTGCAGAAACGACTGGCCACTGCCTTTCGTGCAGCACCGGTGGCTTCATGCATCACGCGCATGAGCGACGGCAAGCTGGTCGATGTCAATGAACGCCTGCTGCGCGAATATGGCTGGACACGTGAAGAACTGCTCGGCAAGACGACCACGGAAGCGGGCCTCTGGGGTAGCCCGGAAGAGCGCCGCAAAATGGTGGAAATTCTCCGCCGCGACAAGCGTGTGCTCAATTTTGACAGTGTCGGCATCGGCCGTGACGGACGCAAACGCCTGATCAGCCTGTCGGCCGAAATGGTCGACATGGAAGGCGTACCGCATCTGGTTGTTTATATCGATGATATTTCCGAGCGCCGGGCGGCCGAAGAAGCCCTGCGCGAACGCGAAGAACTGTATCGCAGCATTGTGACGCACGCACCGGACGGCATTTGCCTGATCGATCCGGAAACGCTGGAATTCCTCGAAATCAACGAATCGGCGACGCGCAGCCTGGGCTATACCCGGGAAGAGTTTGCCGGCAAGAATCTGCTCGACATTCAAGTGGACCTCGATGAAGCAGCCGTGCGCGGCTACCTGAAAGAAATCATCGTTCATGGCCGGCAGGTCTTTGAAAATCACCATATGCGCAAGGATGGCAGCATTCAGATCGCCCGAATCGGCGTCGCGGTCGTCGATGTTGGCGGCAAGCCGATGATCAGCTCGATCTGGCAGGACATCACGGTTCAAAAGCAGAACCAGCAGGAACTGGAAAATCATCGCAATCACCTTGAAATGCTGGTCAGCGAACGCACTGCGGAGCTGGCCGCCGCAAAGGAAGCCGCCGAACAAGCCAGCCAGGCAAAAACCACGTTCCTGGCCAACATGAGCCACGAAATCCGCACACCGATGAATGCCATCATCGGCCTGACGCATCTGGCCGAACGCAACACGCAGGACAAGAACCAGCTACATCGCCTCAACAAGGTCAGCGATGCGGCGCGCCACTTGCTGACGATCATCAACCAGATTCTCGATATTTCAAAAATCGAAGCCGGCAAGCTCGAACTCGAACCACTTCATTTCAGCCTCAACCAGATCGTCGACCACAGCACCCAGATGATCATCGATCGCTTGCAGTCGCGCGGTCTCGAATTCACCAAAACGATCGATCCAGCCTTGCCCGAAGTCTTGTTCGGCGACCCCCTGCGAATTCGCCAGATACTGCTCAACTACCTGACCAATGCGATCAAATTCACCGAGCGCGGGAGCATTTCGCTGAGCATCAGCCTGGTTTCGCAGACAGGCAACGACTTGCTCGTCCGCTTTGCCGTCAGCGACACCGGGATCGGTATTCCCGATGCCCACCAAGCTCGCATTTTCGATGCCTTCGAGCAGGCAGACAGCTCGACAACACGACGCTTTGGCGGTACCGGCCTCGGCCTGGCCATTGCCCGGCGGCTGGCAGAGTTGATGGGCGGTGAAACCGGCCTGAACAGTCGTGCCGGTCGAGGCAGTACGTTCTGGTTCACCGTTCGACTGCAGTGCGGGCAATCCGGGCAGCAAGAAAGCCTGCCCGCCTTGATGGACGATGCCGACCAGATTCTGGCCGACCACTTCCGGCAATCCCGCATCCTGCTGGCCGAGGACAACCCGATCAATCAGGAGGTCGCCCTCGACCTGCTGCGCAGCGTCGGCCTGCAAGCCGATCTCGCGGTCAACGGGGCAGAAGCCGTCGAAATGGTGGGGAAAAACGACTACGACCTGATCCTGATGGACATGCAAATGCCGGTCATGGACGGCATCACCGCGACACGCCACATTCGCCAGCTACCGGTCGGTCGCCGCATTCCGATTCTGGCCATGACCGCCAATGCCTTCGACGACGATCGAAACACCTGTCTCGCCGCAGGCATGAACGACCACATTCCGAAGCCGGTCAATCCGGATGTATTGTTTGCTGCACTGGCCCACTGGCTCTCAACCGACCTCACCCCGCCGCCCCCGGAAGCGAGCAGCGCAGCCGTCGTCTTTGCACCCGCCACCCTGGCCGAGATTCCTGGTCTTGACTACGCTTTCGGCCTGAATGCCGTACGTGGCCGGGTTGCCAGTTACGAGCGGCTACTCGGCAAATTTGCCAGAAACCATACGGGCGATTTCGATCTGATTCGCCAGCATCTACGCGATAACAACATCGATGAAGCACGCCGGTTGGCACATTCCCTGAAGGGAGCCGCCGGCGCACTGGGGGCTGCTGAGGTACAGAAAATCGCCGCCCAACTCGAAATGGCGATTCGCGACAAAGTTGAAATATCCGCCACCGAAGTCCTGCTCAAAAACACCGAACAACTCTACGGCACGCTCAGCCAGCAGTTGCATGCCCTGCTCGACACGGCCGCCCTGCCCGACCCTGAACAGGCCCTGCCGCAGCACCATGCCCGTCTGCTGGCCGATCTGCGCAAGCAACTGCACGAAGGGGAAATGAGCGCCCAGGAGTTGATCGAGCATCAGACCGAAACGCTGCGGGCGCTGTTCGGCCCACGTTTTCGCCTGTTCGAAGAAAAGGTTTCGGCCTTCGATTTCGAAGCAGCCCTGGCGCTGCTTGACGAAATCACGGGGAAAAACGCTTGACCAAGAACACAATCGACTCCGTTCCAATCGGACGCTGGGCACTGCCGGCACTGTTCGCCATTTGCAGCTTTCTGCTGATCGGCGGCATCCTGCTTTACCAGGCCGAACGTCAATACCAGTTGCACCAGGTCGGCGCCCAGTTGCAGGCCATCAGCGAACTCAAATCAGAGCAGATTACCAACTGGCGCAATGAACGCATCGCCGATGGCCAGGTCTTGACCGAAAGCGAATATTTCATTGCTGCGGTCGACGCCTTCCTGCAAGGCAAAACCAATGCCGACAGCCTGCGCCGCCACATGACGTCGCTCAAGAACAACTATCGTTACAGCGATATCCTGCTACTCGACGCCAACGGCGAAGCACGGCTCAGCCTGAATGCGCGGAATATCGCCATTCCCGACAGCATTCACCTGGTCCTGGAAGTTTCCCACCACATTCATCACGCCACACTGAGCGACCTGCACATTGCCCCGGATAACGGTCAGGTGCATGCCGACGTGGTTGTTCCGCTGCAGTCGGGACAGGGCAATTCGGCACGCCGGGTCGGTACGCTGTTGATGCAGATCGACCCCAGCGTCCATCTGTTTCCGATATTGAACGCATGGCCGCACCCCAGCCCAAGCGCGGAAACGCTGCTGGTCAGGCGCGACGGCGACCATGTGCTGTTTCTCAATGAGTTGCGCCAACGCAGCGGCTCCGCCCTGCGTCTCAGGCTGCCCGACAGCCGTCAGGATATTCCCTCCGTGATGGCCGTATTCGGCGGCATTCGCGGCATTGTCGAAGGCATCGATCACGAAGGCAGCCCAGTACTGGCCTCAATCCAGCCGGTTCCTGACACCAGTTGGTACATGGTCGCCAAGATCGCCCGGGATGAGGCGCTGGCCGAGTGGCAATACGCCTCGCGCCTGATCATTGCACTGACTGCCGGCCTGCTGCTCACTGCCATCATCGCCACGGCCTTCATGTACCAGACCCGCGGTCTACGCCGCTACCGGATGCTGTTTGAAACCGAGGCAGCAACCCGGGCCGAGCACCAGCGTTTCCAGGTTGCCTTCAACTCAAGCCCGCTCTGCGCCTCGATCACGCGGCTTGGCGATGGTCGGATTGTCGATGCCAACGATAATTTCCTGAGCAACTTCGGCTGGCGAAGAAGCGAAATGATCGGTCTGACCTCGATGGACGTCGGCCTCTGGCCAAACACTGAAATTCGCCAGGATTTTCTCGATTCGCTCGGCCCCGATGGACGTGTGATCAATCATGAAAGCATCTGGAAAGACCATTACGGCAAGATTCACCATGTCGAAATTTCCGCATCCTTGATCGACATTGCCGGTACGGCACACATCCTCGCCTTTACCGCCGACGTCACCGAACGCCGTCTGGCACAAGCCGAGCTGGAACATTATCGGCGCCGTCTCGAAGCCATGGTCGACGAGCGGACTTACGAACTGGCCATTGCCAAGGAGCACGCCGAACGGGCCAGCCGGGCCAAGAGTTCCTTCCTGGCCAACATGAGCCACGAGATCAGAACGCCGCTCAATGCCGTGATCGGACTGACGCACCTGATGCTGCGCGACTCGGACGACCCTCACCAACAGGAAAGGCTGGGCCGGATCACCGAGGCTGCGCGCCATCTGCTCAGCGTGATCAATGACATTCTCGATATCTCGAAAATCGAAGCCGAGAAACTGGAGCTTGAAGAAACCGATTTCTCGACCCAGCAAGTCATCGATGAAACACTGAAGATGGTCGAATTCAAGGCGCGCGACAAAGGGCTCGCCTTGATTGCCGAAATCTCCCCCGATTTGCCGCCCGGCTTGCATGGCGATCCGCTGCGGGTGCAACAGATTCTGCTCAATTTCCTGACCAATGCCGTCAAATTTACCGAACGCGGCCACGTTCGCTTGCGGGTTCGTGTCGTCAGCCGACAGGACAGCGAAATCATGCTGCGCTGCGAAGTTGAGGACACCGGCGTCGGCATTCCGGCGACCATCCGACCGCGCCTGTTCAAACCCTTCGAGCAGGCCGACGACTCAACGACACGCCACTTCGGCGGCACCGGGCTGGGTCTGGCGATTTGCCGTCGGCTGGCCCAGAAAATGGGCGGTGAAGCAGGCGTTGACAGCACGCCTGGCGAAGGCAGCACCTTCTGGGTCACACTCCGCCTGCAGCTTGCCAAACATGCCTTGATTGCCCGGAACACCACGGCCAACAATGATTGCGAAGCCGAGATTCGCGAAACGCGCAGCACCGCACGCATCCTGCTGGCCGAAGACAACCCGCTGAACCAGGAAGTGGCGCTCGACATGCTGGCCCATGCCGGCCTGATCGCCGATCTGGCCGAAGATGGTCAGCAAGCCGTCGCCATGGCCAGTGAAACCGATTACGACCTGATCCTGATGGATATTCAGATGCCGGTGATGAACGGACTGGAAGCGGCACGAACCATTCTGGCCCTGCCCGGACGGTCGACCGCAACAATCGTCGCCATGACCGCCAATGCCTTTGCCGAAGACCGGCTGGCCTGTCTCGCCGCCGGCATGGTCGATCACCTGGCCAAGCCGGTCGAACCGGCGGCACTGCACGATCTGCTGCTGCGCTGGCTGCCGGCCACAGAAGTACGCCAACCGGCAGCTGCGGCCGCCCCGCTGCTTGAAGTCCACGTCGCCAGCGGCCCCGAGAAAATTGTCAGCCAACTGGCCGCCCTGCCCGGTTTCGATACAGTCACAGGCCTCGCATCGCTGAATGGCAAGCCGGACAAATACGTCAAGCTGCTCGAACACTATCTGCAACATCACACGGATGTAGACCGCGCCATTCGCCAGGCACTCGACAACGGCGATTACCCGGCCGTACGTCACCAGGCGCATACGCTGAAAGGGGCGGCAGCCGCACTCGGGCTGAGCGACACCCGACAGGCGGCAGCCGAGCTGGAACAGGCGGTACGTCACGAAGAACCGTTGGAAAAACTGGAGACGCTGTTTGCTGAGCTGAGCGTCCGGCATGCCGCGCAGCGCGAAGCGCTGGCCGGCGTTCTCGGACAATCGCCCATCGTCCCGAAAACAACCGACCAGAACCCGGAAAGCGCATTGGCGGTCCTCCGGCAGATCGGCACCCTGCTGGCCGAAGACAATATCCGCAGCATCGAACTCGCCCGCGACAACGAATCGCAACTGCGCAGCCTGCTCGGCAAGGATTACGCACGAATGATTGATCATCTCGAAACATTTGACTTCCCGGCTGCCCTGAAAATCTTCAAACACTATCTGGCGGCACACCCGGAACTGGCAGAGGAAGCAACGACATGGCACTGATGAACTGGAATGCCCACTTTGTTACCGGCATTTCCATCGTCGACGAACAACACCAGCATCTGGTTCGCCTGATCAATCAAAGCGCGCCGGTTCTGGCACTGTCCTATGCCCGCAACCCCGACAAGGCCGAATCGCTGCTCGCCGAACTGACGCATTACGCGATCTATCATTTCCAGAACGAACATGAACTGATGGCGCAACACGGCATCGACCCGCGGCACCACCAGCATCACCTGAAATCGCACGGGGAATTCGCCACCACGGTGGCCGCCATGAAGGAAATGTACCAACGCGGCGAAGAAATCACCGGCGGCAAGCTGCTCAGCTTCCTGGCCAACTGGCTGGTCTTCCATATTCTGGGCGAAGATCAGGCCATGGCCCGCCAGATTCATGCCATCAGCAGAGGCATGAAACCGGTCGACGCCTACGACAGCGCCGAAGGCTATCGTAACGATCCGAAGCAGGAGGCGCTCACCCAGGCGCTGGTCGATCTCTACGCCTTGATGACCGAACAGAATCGCAGCCTGCTGGAGCTGAATCACGAACTGCGCGAGCACCGCGAACATCTGGCCGAACTGGTCAGCCAGCGCACGCACGAGCTGGAAATTGCCCGTGATGCAGCCGAAGCAGCCAATCGGGCAAAAAGCCGCTTCATCGCCAATCTGTCGCACGAAATCCGTACGCCGATGAACAGCATCGTCAGCCTCGGCTGGATACTGCACGAAAAAATCATCGATCCGGAGCAGCGTGAAAAGCTCCAGCAAATGAGCGGCGCAACGCAGCAACTGCTCAGCGTCATCAATGATCTGCTGGATATTTCACGCATCGAATCCGAGCAACTGAAACTGGAAACGCTCGATTTTTCGCCTCACCGGATGATCGAGCAGCTGATTGCCGACCACAAAGGTCGAGCCCTCCAGAAAGGCATCGCCTTCCAGGTCAAGCTACCGGAAAAGCTGCCGCTGCTCTTGCATGGCGACCCGATCCGGATTGGTCAGATCATCGGCAACTTCGTCAGCAACGCCATCAAATTCACGAATCAGGGCGAAGTCACGCTCAGTCTCCAGCAAAAACCGGGGCATCGGCCGGATCGCACGCTACTGCACTTTGCCGTACGCGATAGCGGCAGTGGTATTGCCGAGGAATTCCAGGAACGCCTGTTCCAGCCATTTGAGCAAGGCGACGTCTCATCGCGCCGAAAGCATGGCGGAACCGGCCTCGGGCTAGCCATCTGCAAACGCCTGAGCGACATGATGGGCGGAGAAATCGGGGTCAGCAGCACACTCGGCGAAGGCAGCATTTTCTGGTTTGAAATCGAGTTGACCGTGGTAGCCGCTGCCGCCACTTCGCCGGACAGCAAAGCGCCCGACCAGTCATCCGAGGTGTCCGCTCCGGCCACGATCCACTGGCAACGCATCAACGAAGCACTACGGCGCCTTGAACGACTGCTGGCGGAAGACGACATCCAGGCACTGACATTGTGGCGCGACATGGCGGATCAGTTTCACCCAGCGCTGGGTAGCGATGCCGTCCGTCTGGAAGGGGAAATCAAACGCTATGCCTTTGATGGCGCCCTGCTCGTCATCCGGTCGATCCTGGCAAAACTGCCAAACGATCAAGTCGACAAGGGCAACCGGACAGACGCCTGAACCTCGTTGCCGCAACCGCGATAATCGAGCTGGTCAAAGCTGACCATGGCCGACATGGCAATACCGCGCCCGTGCGTATCGAAAACACGCTCAGGACTCATTTCAAGATAAGGCCGCCAGTCAAAACCGGCGCCCTGATCGCGAATCAGGAAATGCAAGGCCTGTTCACTGCGACTGATTTGCAGCTCGGCGACACGGTCGCGGTAAGCCGGCAAGGCCAGGCGGCGCCGGATTTCGGCATTCAGGTCACCACTGTCGATCAGCGCTGATTTACCGACATAACCAATCGCCAGATTGCCATGCTCGATGGCGTTATCCATCAGTTCCGACAAACCCAGCGCGACGCGGGCCGGCTCGGGGGCTGCATTGGCAACCAGCGCGGCCAGATTGCGCGCCTCTTCCGGCGTGCGAAAGGCAAAGCGTCCTTCGATCAGGCCGGCCAGCCTCCGGTCCTGGGCCATGACCTGCTCGGTCAAGGCCTGATAGCCCCGGTAATCGCGCGTTGCAGCAGCCACGATAGCCAGCAGCGTGAAGGCTGAAAACGGCTTGATCAGGTAATAGTAAGCCCCCGCCTGCAAGCCATCGAGCACATCGCTTTCGCTGCCCATGGCGGTCTGCATGATGACCGGCACATGCATCATGTCCGGCCGCAGCTTGAGGCGACGCAAGATCTCGATGCCATCCATGTCGGGCATCATGCGGTCCAGCAGGATGGCACTGAAGCGCCCCGGACAAGCGTCGATCAACTGCCATGCTGCCGCGCCACTCCCGGCATCGGCCACGATGTAGCCGCTGTCCTGCAGATTATCGACCAGGATTTCCCGGCTGACCGGTTCATCATCGACAACCAGAATGCAAGGCGGCGTCATCGGCATGCTTTGTTCAGCACCTTCCCTGCAACCAGTCAGCCATGCCCAGACCGGCCTGTCGGCCGCTGGCCAGGCAGGCGGTCAGCAGATACCCCCCGGTCGGCGCTTCCCAGTCGAGCATTTCACCAGCGCAAAAGACACCGGGCATCTGGCGGAGCATCAGTTTTTCGTCCAAGCCTTCGAAACGCACACCACCCGCTGTACTGATCGCTTCGTCAATCGGCCGCGTCGCCGTGACCGGCACAGGCAGGGCCTTGATGCCGGCAGCCAGCAGGTTTGGCACGGTCAACGCCTCGGCTGGCAGCAATTCGCGCAGCAGCCCGGCCTTGACCCCTTCCAGCCCGATCCTGCGGCGCAGATGGTTGGCCAGCGAATCACGGCCCTGCGGACGCGACAGTTCGGCGCTCAAACGTTCAAGCGAACGCCCGGGGGCCAGGTCGAGATACAGGATCGCCTGCCCATCCCGCTCCAGCGCATCGCGCAGCGGCGCCGAGAGGGCATAGATCAAGCCGCCTTCAATACCACTGGCCGTGATGTTGAACTCGCCCTGCTGGGTACAGGCAGCCACCGAAGCGACGACCGGCTTGACCGGCTGGCCGGCAAAACGACGGCTGAAATGATCGCTCCAGGCGACATCGAAGCCGCAATTGCTCGGGCGCAATGGCGCGATATCGACGTCGCGTGCAGCCAGCAACGGCAGCCAGGCGCCATCGGAGCCGAGCTTGGCCCAACTGCCGCCGCCCAGCGCCAGGATCACCGCATCGGCAACGACATCGCGCTCGCCATCGGGTGTCGAAAAACGTAGCGCACCATCCGCCGTCCAGCCCTGCCAGCGATGCCGGACATGGAAATGGATACCCGCCAGGCGCAGTCGATGCAGCCAGGCACGCAACAACGGCGCGGCCTTCATTTCGGTAGGAAAAACCCGCCCCGAGGTACCGACGAAAGTATCGATGCCGAGGCCATGAATCCACTCACGCAGCGCCTGCGGATTGAACGCATCGAGCAGGCGGGCAATCTCCTGCTGGCGAGTGCCGTAACGACGGACAAAATCCGGCAGCGCTTCGGCATGCGTGATATTCATCCCGCCCTTGCCAGCCATCAGGAACTTCCGGCCGACGGAAGGCATGGCATCGAAAACGGCAATTTCCAGCCCGTCGACCGCAGCATCGGCCAGCACCTCGGCCGCCATCAGGCCGGCCGGGCCGCCGCCGATAATGGCAACGCGGCGCATTATTCGGCCTCCTTGACGATTTCGGCAAGGTTGTCCGGCAACGCTTCTTCGTCGAGCGGAATCACCGTGACGGCTACTTCCGGCTCGGCCCCGCCGCCACCGAGAATGATGCCGCGCAAAGGCGAAATGTCGCCAAAATCACGGCCGATGGCGATGGTGATGTGCTCGGTATCCGGCAGCAGGTTGTTAGTCGGATCGAAATCGACCCAGTTGCCGGGAAAACCCGGCGCATAGACCGAAACCCAGGCATGCGAGGCATCGGCACCGATCAGGCGCGGCTTGCCGGGGGGCGGGCGGGTCAGCAGATAGCCGCTGACATAACGTGCCGGCAAACCCAGGGCGCGCAGGCAAGCAATCATCAGATGGGCAAAATCCTGGCAGACGCCGCGTTTTTTTTCCAGCACTTCCATGACCGGCGTGGACACCGTCGTTGCCTCGGGATCGAACTTGAATTCGCGGAAAATCTTGGCCATCAGGGCTTCGGCCCCGACCAGCACCGGCCTGTCCGGCGGAAAACAATCGGCCGCGTACTCGGCCAGTTCATGCTTGATGCGGACATGGGCGCTTTCGAACAGGAAACGCGTCGCCGCAATATCATCCGGGTCCGGCTCGGTCGCATCGTAAGCCAGGCGATCGCGCAAGGTCTCCCACTCGACCGATTGCTCAAGAGCCTCGGGCCGGTGCGGTGTGACGGCCACACGCATCGACGAACGGATGCACAAGTTTTCATGCGGGGCATGAAAGGCAATCCAGCTCACCGGGTTGCCAAAAGCATCCAGGCCATCCCGCCGCCAGTTGGGCGGTGGATCGATCTCGATGCGCTGCTCCACGATCTGCTGCCAGTCAAGGATGCGGGGCGAAAGATGCAGTTGCTGCTGCGACAACGATACCGGGCTGCCGTAGTCGTAACTTGTCTCGTGCAGGACATGATAGCGGACGGGTGAATCTGCCATGCTCACAGTGCCATGGTCTGTCGGCTGACATCGCCGACATGGGTAAAGTAGTGACGGCCCAGCCAGTCGGACAATTGAACGGCAGCCGCATCGAGTTCCTGCAGCAGGTCGGCCAGCTCATCGCAAGGCGAGCCGCTGCGGCATTGGCTGAACGGCTGTTGCTCAAGGCGTTCAAGATCGAAGGCACGAAGTCGCTCAAGCATTTCGGGCAGGCGGCTTTCGCTCCTTTCATCCAGTTCGCGGGCCATCCGATCGAGATAGCGGGCCAGTACGCTGGCCTGGAAGACAACGCCGTGCGGATTGCTGTCGTCGAAAACCAGCAGATCGAGCACCGGCAACAACTCCGGCAGACGCGAATAACGCGAACGGTAGGTGATGATCGAATCGGTCAGTTCAAGCAACCATTCCAGGCTGCCCGGCCCGCGGCTCGACTGCATGCGCAGGAAATGCGCCAGGCCGTTGCACAGGAAGGACAAGCGTTCGAGGCGACGGCCGATAATCAGGAAACGCCAGCCGTCATCGCGCGTCATGTTATCCATCGCGAAGCCGGTCAGCGAGGAGGAAACACCAAGCACGCGATCAAGGAAGGCGATTGCCTCGGTCAAGGTCGGATGCGCCTTGAGCGCGGCCTGTTGCTCGCGCTGCAGACGATTCAGCGAATGCCAGTGATCGAGCGACAGACATTCGCGCACATGGGTCGCCGACCACATCAGGCTGCGGATATTGCCGGCCAGGCTGCCCGGCTGGTTCGGGTCGTAAATCGCTTCAAGCAGCACATGTTCGCTGCCTTCGCGCGCCTTTTCGTCCTCTTCCGGGCTGGGCAGGATACCGAGATGCAGGGCCAGTTCCATGGCTGAAGCAACTGCGGGGGTTTTGGCGCCACCAGCTTCAACCACACGGCTCAGCGCAACCCGCAGCATCCGTGCGCTGTCATCGAAACGTTCGGAATAACGACCGAGCCAGAACAGGTTTTCGACCACGCGCGAGGTCAGGTTGGCCCCGGCCCGGACCAGATCGCGCACACCCAGCGACGGCTTGAGCAGGGTAAATTCGCTGACCGGGCCGTCGGTCAGCACCCAGGCATCCTTCGAGGCGCCACCGCGCTGCATCGAGATGATCCGGGCATTGGCCCCGGTTGCAACCCGTGCCAGACCACCTGGCATCACCGAGTAACCATCCGGTGAAGCGACAGCATAGACGCGCAGGCCGACCGGGCGGGCCAGCAGACGACGTTCGTGCGAACGGCTCCAGGTCGGCCCCTGTGACAGATTGACCATTTCCTGGGCGACGTAGGCATGCGGCCGGGCTTCGATGCGGCGCAACATTTCTTCGCGCTCCTTGCCCTTCAGTTCATGGCCAAAAATCGGGTCCATGCGCTGCGTCGGGTAGGTCGGCTTGATGACCAGGTCGTCGAAATTCTCGCGAACATATTCGAGGGCCGGTTTTTCACCGCACCACCAGGTGGCGACGGAGGGCATGGCCAGTTCCTCGCCGAGCAGCTTGCGGCAGATCGCCGGCAGAAAGCCCATCAGCGCCCCCGAAGCCAGCAAGCCGCTGCCCAGGGCATTGGCGATGACGACGCGGCCGGCACGGGCGACGTTGAGCAAACCGGGAATGCCCAGTGCCGAACCGCCGCGCAGCTCAAGCGGGTCGCAATAATCGTCATCCTGCCGGCGCAGCACGACGTGCACGCGCTTCAAGCCACGCAGCGTCTTGAGATACAGCGTGTCGCCACGCACCGTCAGATCCTGCCCCTCGACCAGCGGGAAACCAAGATAACGGGCCAGGTAGGCGTGTTCGAAATAGGTTTCGTTGTACGGCCCCGGCGTCAACAAAACGATATGCGGCTGTTCGTCGCCGTCGACCGGGGCAAGCGCCGTCAGGCCATCCTGCTGGTCGTGGAAAAAATCGGCCAGATGCTGGACGCGCAGGTCGCGGAACATTTCCGGGAAAACATGCGAGACGACCAGCCGGTTTTCCAGCGCATAGCCGGCACCGGAAGGCGCTTGCGTGCGGTCGGCAATGACCCACCACTTGCCATCCGGCGAGCGCGCCAGATCAACCGCATACTGGTGCAGCCAGACGTCGCCCGGCGGCTTGATGCCCTGGCACGGCCAGAGATAACCGTGCTGGCCGTAAATCAGCGCCGGCGGCAGCATGCCTTCGTTGAGCAAACGCTGCGGGCCGTAGAGATCGGCCAGCATGGCATTGAGCAAGGTGGCCCGTTGTGCGACGGCAGCCGAAATTTCGGCCCATTCGTCCGGCGGAATGATCAGCGGCAGCGGGTCGAGCGCCCAGGGGCGATCCGCCCCGGACGGATCGGCGTAAACGTTGTAAGTAACGCCATTTTCCTGAATCCGCCGGTCGACGAAATCGAGGCGGCGATGCATGTCATCCGGCGCAATCCCGTCCAGATGCGAGAAAAACTGCTGCCAGTGCGGACGCACCTCGCCCTCCGCCGTGAGCATTTCATCGTAGCGGCGGGCGTTGTGCGGGTAAATGGCGAGGAGTGTGCGGGCCATGCAGCCTGGGAAGCAGTGCGGGCGGGCCTTGATGGCCCTATGCTGCGGCGCTTGAGGCCGCAACCCGCATTCGGGGGATTAGAAACGGCGCAAGTCTAGCGTAAACGGGTGCTCGGCGCTGTGCTCCGGCGCCCGGACCTGCATCCGCCCGGGGCTATGCCCAAAACGGAAGAAGCGGGCCAGGCGGCGACTTTCAGCTTCGAAGGCGTTGACCGGGAAAGTATCAAAATTTCGCCCCCCGGGATGCGCCACATGGTACTGGCAACCGCCGAGCGAACGCTGCATCCAGGTATCGACCAGATCGAAAACCAGCGGCACATGCACGCCAATCGTCGGATGCAGGCACGACGCCGGCTGCCAGGCCCGGTAGCGGACCCCGGCGACGAACTCGCCGTTGATGCCGGTCGGCTGGAGTGGCACGGCGACGCCGTTGCAGGTCAGCTGGTAACGGTCAGGCGGCAAGCCGCGCAGTTTGACCTGGACGCGCTCGACCGAAGAATCGACGTAGCGCACGGTACCGCCCGGTGCGCCCTCCTCGCCCATGACATGCCAGGGTTCGAGCGCGTGACGCAACTCGAACTCGATGCCCTTGACGGCGAAATCGCCGTATTTCGGGAAACGGAATTCAAAATGCGGCGCAAACCATTCGGCCTTGAAGGGATAGCCGGCGGCGCTCATTTCTTCCATCACATCACGGAAATCCTGCTCGGCGTAATGCGGCAGCATGAAACGATCATGCAACTCGGTGCCCCAGCGCGCCAGGCGGGCCGGCTCGTAAGGCGTTTCCCAGAAACGGGCGATCATGGCGCGAAGCAGCAACTGCTGGGCCAGCGACATGCGGGCGTGCGGCGGCATTTCGAAGGCGCGCAGTTCAAGCAGGCCGAGGCGACCGGTCGGGCCGTCCGGCGAGAAGAGCTTGTCGATGCAAAATTCGGAACGGTGCGTATTGCCGGTCACATCGGTCAGCAGATTGCGCAGGATGCGGTCGACCAGCCAGGGCGGCACATTTTGGCCAGCCGGCGGAATTTGCTTGAAGGCGATTTCCAGTTCGTAAAGACTGTCGTTGCGCGCTTCGTCGAGACGCGGTGCCTGGCTGGTCGGGCCGATGAACAGGCCGGAGAACAGGTATGAAAGGCTGGGATGGTTGTGCCAGTAGGCGATCAGGCTCTTGAGCAGATCCGGCCGGCGGAGGAAAGGCGAATCGTTCGGTGTCGCACCACCGAGCACGAAGTGATTGCCGCCGCCGGTGCCGGTGTGGCGTCCATCGACCATGAATTTCTCGCTGGTCAGCCGCGAATGGTGCGCCGCGTCGTACAGGTGCGTCGTTTGCTCGACCAGTTGGTCCCAGTTGCGTGAGGGATGAATATTCACTTCGATCACGCCGGGGTCGGGCGTGACGCGGAAATTGGTCAGGCGCGGGTCGGACGGCGGCTCGTAACCTTCGATGATGACCGGCATGGCGAGGTCTTCCGCGGTCGACTCGACGGCCGCGAGCAATTCCAGATAATCCTCAAGGCAGCCGGTTGGCGGCATGAAGATGTAAAGCCGGCCATTGCGTGCCTCGGCACACATCGCCAGACGCGTGATCCAGCCGGCCGATTCCTTGAAACCCGGCCGGCTGTCGCTGGCTCGCCCCTTGCCTGAAACGGTGGCGTTGCCCGGAACGACGCGCTGCGCCGCCGCACCGAACTGACGGCGAATCTCGGCATGGCTGCGCAGCGGGGCCAGCGGCTGGCTCGAGTCGACCGGATTAACGTAGGGATAATCGCCCTGCGTTGCCCACGGTTGCGAATCGAGCGGCAGGCGATAACCCATCGGCGAATCGCCCGGATGCAGATAGCAACGCTCGGCACGCAGGAACCACGGCCCGGTCTGCCACTGGCCAGCCGTATTCTTCATGATCGGAAAAACGTGGCCGACGGTGTGCGTCAGGCCCTGGGTAAACACCTTCATCAGCCGTTCGCGCTCCAGCGCATCGTCCAACCGCGAATCGAAGGGATCGACGTTGCCCGGCAAGCGGCGCTCGCGCCACAGGTAGTAGTAACTGTCCTCGAAGGTCGGGAAAACATGCTGCGGATCGAGTTCGAGCTTTTCGGCCACACGGCGCATGAACTGCACCGAATGGGCGCTGGTCGCACCGTAATCGAGTTTTTCGCTGGCGTAGAGCGTCGGCTTGTTCCACAGCGGCTCGCCGTCGGTCCGCCAGAAGCAGGACAGGCTCCAGCGCGGCAGTTGTTCGCCGGGATACCACTTGCCCTGGCCGAAATGCATCAGGCCGTACGGCGCATATTTTTCGCGCAGACGGTGGAACAGGTCGGCCGCCAGCAAACGCTTGGTCGGGCCCATCGCCGCCGTATTCCATTCTTCGCCATCCGGGTCGTCGACCGCGACAAAGGTCGGCTCGCCCCCCTGCGTCAGGCGGACATCCATGGCCTGCAGTTTTTCGTCGATCCGGTGGCCCAGCCCCTCGATCTCGACCCATTGTTCATCGGAATAAGGCTTGGTGACGCGTGGCGCTTCCCAGATGCGAGTCACCTGCATGCGATGCTCGAATTCGGTTTCGCATTTGTCGATGCCGCCGGTCACCGGGGCAGCCGAGGCCGGTTCGGGGGTACAGGCGAGCGGGATATGGCCTTCACCGGCAAACAGACCGGATGTCGGATCAAGACCGACCCAGCCGGCGCCCGGCAAATAAACCTCGCACCAGGCGTGCAGGTCGGTGAAATCGGCTTCCGGCCCGCTCGGCCCATCAAGCGATTTGACGTCCGCGGTCAACTGGATCAAATAACCCGAAACGAAACGCGCCGCCAGGCCGAGGTGGCGCAGTATCTGGACCAGCAACCAGGCTGAATCACGACACGATCCGGTCCGCTTGGTCAGCGACTCTTCCGGCGTCTGGACGCCGGGTTCGAGACGGATGGTGTAGCCGATGTCGGCCTGGACACGGGCATTGAGGGCGACCAGAAAATCGACGCTCGGCGTTTTTTCGAGCGCAATGCTGTCCACGTATTTCTTGAACAAGGGCGTTGCCGGCAGTTTGTAGAGATAAGGCGTCAGCTCGTGACGCTGCCAGTCCTCGTAAGCAAAGGGAATGTGTTCGGCGTGCGGCTCGAGGAAGAAGTCGAAGGGGTTGATCACCGACATTTCGGCGACCAGATCAACCTCAATCCGGAATTCCTTCGTTTTTTCCGGAAAAACCAGGCGAGCCAGGTAATTGCCCTGCGGATCCTGCTGCCAGTTGATGAAATGCGTTTCCGGCCCGATTTTCAGCGAATACGACAAGATCCGGCTGCGCGAATGCGGGCAGGGGCGCAGACGAATGATTTGCGGACCCAGATTGACCAGGCGGTCGTAAGTGTAGTGAGTGACGTGATTCAGGGCGACGTGGATCGACACGGGCTTGCTCCGGAGAGATGGATTACCTCCCTCAAAGCAAGACACGAACCAGCCCATAAGCCACTGATTTAATTGAGCCTAAATCAGGTTCCGCACCAATCCAAGGAGCATTTTACCGAGCAGCGCACCAAACACGGGCGCCCTGCCATCCGGTGATCAGCCGATGAAGCGGGAAATATCGACGTCGTCCACCTGCTCCGGCTTGAGGAAGCGCTGGCCATAAAGCCGGTAGGCGCCGGAGGTCAGGAAAAGATCGAACAGCTCCGGGTCGATGTGCCGGTCTTTCTTGAAGAAGGAAAGAATCTTGATCGCCTCGGACAAGGTCTTGCCCTTCTTGTAGGGCCGGTCCGACGCGGTCAACGCCTCAAAAATATCGGCAATCGCCATGATGCGCGACGGAATCGACAGGCTTCCGGCATCCAGCCGACGCGGATAACCGGTGCCAATCATCGTTTCATGGTGCGTCCCGGCATATTCCGGAACACGGCGCAGATGTTTCGGGAAAGGCATCTGATCGAGCATGACGATCGTCTGCATGATGTGTTCGTTGATTTTGAAGCGCTCTTCTTCGGTCAGCGTTCCCTTGCCGATGGCCAGGTTGTAAAGCTCGCCGAAGTTGTAAAGATTTTCCGGCACGGTCACCTGGAAACCGTGCCTGGCGTCGAACTGTGCACCACGCAGCCGCGGCACGACATGCCACGGCTTGTCGGCCAGCAAGGTTTCGACGGCCGGCGTTGCGACAGGCGCCAGTTCGGCATAGCGCATCAGTTCATCGTTGCTCAGACCGAGGCGGTCATCGAAATGGCGCACCCAATGCCGGGCGCCGATCTGTTTGATGCGGTCGACGCGCTCCGCAGCCATGAATTCGCCGCCGACATTGCATTCGGCAACGAAGGCGAAATCATCGAGCAATTGCTGTTTGCGCTCAGCAAACTCGGCCGCTGCCCGGTTTTCCGGACAACCGGCCTGCAGCGCTTCGAGTTGCGCAATCCGGGCATCGCGCAGCAGCACCTCGAAGCGGGTACGAATTTCGTGAATCCGGTTGTAGATCGTTTCCAGCTTGGTGGCTTTGTCGACCACGAATTCCGGCGTCGTCACCTTGCCGCAATCGTGCAGCCAGGCACCGATTCTGAACTCACGCCACTCGTCATCCGTCTTGAAGCTGAACTCGGCCAGGCTGCCGGTCGTCGCCTCGCATGCCGCTTCGGCCAGCATCACGGCCAGTTCGGGCACTCGTTCGCAATGCCCGCCGGTATAAGCACTCTTGGCGTCGATTGCTCCGGCGATGATCTTGATCAGCGAGTCCATCAGGACTTTCTGCGCCTCCAGCAAATTCTGGTTTTCCAGCGCGACGGCCGATTGGGCAGCCAGGGCCTCGACATAGCCGACGATGTCGGGATGGAACGGGATCACCTCGCCGGTTTCCGGATCAAGCGCATTGAGCAACTGGATCAGGCCGATCACCTCGCCTTCGCGCGGCGACAATGGCACGGTCAACATCGAAACCGTGCGGAATCCGGAATCCTCGCTGAATCGCCGGGTACCGCTCAGGTCGAACCGGGTTTCGGCGTAGACATCGTCAATGATCACCGTCTGGTTGCGCAAGGCGGCGTGGGTGACGACGTAGTGTTCGTTCGGCGCCCCGCTGAGCGGATCAAAGAGCGGAATTTCCTGCGCCGGCAGTTCGTCGTCGCTGGTCCGCAAGGCAAAACGCAGCGTGTTCTGCTCGGTTTTAAGGTACAAGGTCGCCGCAGCACAGTGGGCGATATCGCGCGCACCGAACAGGATGTGCTTGAGCAGGACGGTGCGGTCCTGCTCCCTGGAAAGCAGCAAACCGTTATCAACCAGGCTGGCCAGCTTGTTTTGCGCCTGCTCCAGGGCGGTCGTGCGTCGCCGGATCGCCTCCTGCATCACCACCTGCGCTTCGCCAAGCGCCTGTATTTCGTAGAGGAAGGTATCCGGCTGGTGCGGCTGGCCGGAGAAATCAAGCCGCTTGATCCGTTCCGAATCGCCGGCCATGGCCACCAGGGAACGGGACACCTGCCGCGAACCGATCAGGGAAAGTGGCAACAGTAGAATCAGCAACAGCCCGGAAACGATCAGCACATTGCGTTCGGCCCGCATGAACGGCTCGGAAAAATCGCTCAGCGGCGCCAGGACGACCACCCTGAACGCCTGCCCCCCAAGAACCTCGGAGCGATATTCGGTGACCACGAATTTTTCGTTGGCACGCCCCTCGCCCAGACGCATGACCGATGCCCCACCCAGGCTGATGCCGCTCTGCAGAAAACCGAGATAGGGACTGCCAAGGCTGTCCGGCAGACTCAAGGCAGCCGGGGAAAGTGCGGAGAACCGTTCGCCCTTACCATGAAAGGCAAGCAAGCGCCCGGCACTGTCCTGCATCAGGATGGCCGCATTGGGCGAAAGGCTCAGGCGGGAAAGAAAGCCCTGCAAGGAATCCAGGCTGAGATCGGTGGCCAGCACGCCAGCCTTTTCCGGCAAGGGCGTCGAGACGGTGATCCCCAACTGACCGGTCGAGGCAAAAAGATAGGGCTCGGTCAGCGCAATGCTGCCTCGCTGCAAGGCGCCGTTGTACCACGGACGCGCAGTTGGCAGAAAAGTGGCCACGGCCTCGCGCCGTGACAGGTAGCGGCGGTTGGCATCCAGGAATTGCCAGTTTTCCTGACGCCCGCCCTGCACGCTGCGCGTGATGCGCCGGACCGCAAAAGCTGCCTGTTCAGGAGCGCCGACTGCCTGGCGGATACGCGCCTCGTCGCGCATGGCGATGACTTGCAGGAATTCATCGTTGGCCAGGCCGAAATGGTGCGAGTAAAGACTGGTATCGGCCTCCAGCGAACTGATGAAGGTTGACACCATATCCCGCTGGTTGAGCTGGCCGTGCGTCACGAACTGATCGAGGTCGGCACGGGCCTGAGTGGCGACGAAGCGGGCATTGTTGTTCAACAAGGTTTCCAGTTGCATCGACGCCTGCCGGGCGATCAGGGAAAACTGCGTGACTGCGTTTTCCTCGGAGATATGCGAAAAACTGCCGACCAGGGTGACCAGGAATGCCGCGGTCAACAAGCCGACAAGCAATGTTGTCGTGCCTAGAACCCAATTTTGGAAACTGATGTTGAATCGCGACAGGATCGACACTTTTGATTTTTTCTCGCGGCAGAAATCAAGCAACCATCAAATTGCAACAAGAACAATCTGACCGAAAAACCACAATTTTCAGAAAAATAGCATTACCCAAAATAAATGTATAAATGAATTTACAATTCTCCGATCGAGAAAAGTCACCACTACGAATCAAGGCCCATCGCCCATGAACAAAATCCACGGCAGCCGCCTGGCGTTGCTTTTGCCCGTTCTGCCGGCGCTCTGCGGACTGCTGCTGTTGACTCTCGATCCCCTGCCCTTGCAGGCCCTGCGCAATAACCTGTTCGACCAGTATCAGCGCTGGTCGCCCCGCGCATACCAGGCTGCACCTGTCCGCATCATCGATATCGACGACGACAGCTTGAGCCACCTGGGTCAATGGCCATGGCCGCGGACCCGCATGGCCGAGATGGTCGACCGGCTCAGTGAGGCTGGTGCGGCAGCCATTGTCTTTGATGTGATGTTTGCCGAAGCCGACCGGACTTCGCCGCAAATCGTTTCGGCTCACTGGCCGCTGAATGAGCGGCAAGCCCGGGAAATTGCCGCATTGCCGGATCACGACACGATATTTGCCAAACATATCGAACAAGCCGGCGTCGTACTCGGTTTTGCCACGACGCAAAACGATTTCCCGGTTAATGCAGCGTCGACCGCAGCAGCCGACGCTTCGCCCAAAGCGGCACGCTTTGTCTATGCCGGCGATCCGCCAGGCCACTGGTTGCACGCTTTCGACAATCCAATCAGGGCCTTGCCGGTTCTTGAACAGGCCGCACAAGGCAACGGCGCCGTCAGCTTTGTGCCGGATAGCGACGGCGTGGTCAGGCGCGTACCGCTGGTCCTCCAGATTGCCGGACAAGTCCGTCCCACACTGGCCAGCGAAGCCTTGCGCGTTGCCCAAGAGACGCACAACATCATTCTCAAATCCGCCGGCCATGGCGCCGGGCTGACGCAAATACGGATTGGCGAGCAAATCATCCCGACCACTGCCCACGGCGAAATCTGGGTGCATTACAGCCGCCCGGTTCGCGAGCGCTACATTCCGGCCTGGGAACTGTTCGACGAACGGATTCCGGCCAACAAACTGGCCGGGCACATCGTGCTGATCGGCAGCTCGGCCCAGGGCCTGATGGATCTGCGCTTCAGTCCGCTCGGCCATATCATTCCGGGAGTCGAAGCGCATGCCCAGGCGCTCGAACAAGTCCTGACCGGCCATTTCCTGCAACGACCGGGCTGGGCCCGTGCCATCGAAGCCATCGTCTTGCTCGCCTGCTGCCTGCTTGTCGGCCTGCTCGCCCTGCGCATGCGCGTTCTTTACGCCGCTGCCGCCAGCCTGCTTCTGCTGACCGCACTGCTCGGCGCAGGCTGGCACGCCTTTGCCGACTATCAACTACTGCTCGATTCGGCCACCCCGGCGATCGGACTGATCCTGAGCTTTTTCCTGTGCAGCCTGTTTCAGCACTTCACCAGCGAGCGCGAACAGCGTTGGATCAAAACCGCCTTCACCCGCTACGTTTCACCCAACCGGGTATCGCATTTGATTGAACACCCCGACGCCATGGCACTCGGCGGGCGACGTCAGGAATGCAGCTTCATTTTCACCGACCTGGCCGGATTTACCCATTTGATGGAAAGCATCGATCCAGCCGATGCGGTAACACTGCTCAACGACTACCTCGATGCAATGATTGCCATCGCCTTCCGTTACGAAGGCACCCTCGACCGGATTGTCGGGGACGCGGTCGCCATCATGTTTTCCGCCCCCGTGTTCCAGGCCGACCACCAGGCCCGCGCCCTGGCCTGCGCGCTGGAGATGCAGGCTTTTGCCAGCCACTACGCCAGCGAGCAGCAAGCCCGGGGAATCGCCTTCGGCCAAACCCGGATCGGTGTGCATTCCGGCGAAGTCATCGTCGGCAACTTCGGTGGAAAAACGATGTTTGATTACCGGGCGCTCGGTGACGCGGTCAACACGGCATCGCGGCTGGAAAGCGTCAACAAGCACCTGGGGACGCGCATATGTTTGTCGGCCACAACGCTGGCCGGTTGCCCGAATGCCCGGACCAGGCCGATCGGACGAATCATTCTGCTGGGCAAGAGCGAAGCACTGAGCGTCCATGAGCCACTGGGTGCCGATCTTGCACCTTGCCAGGCACCGGAAGAGGCTTATCGAACCGCCTTTGAGGCGATGCAGCAAGAACGGCCGGAAGCGACGGCGCTATTCAACCAGCTGGCCACCGACTTCCCCGATGATCCTTTGGTCAGACTGCATTCGAACCGCCTGAACCATGGAGAAAGCGGCGACCTGATTGTGATGCGCCAAAAATAAAGCCCGGTCGAAACCGGGCCTGGCTGCCTTGTCCTGTCGCCGTTTCAGCGGACAGAAACCTCGACGCGGCGGTTTTTGGGCTCCTGCGTATTGTCTGGCGTCTTGATCAGTTGATTACGTTCGCCATGCGACTCGACCGTCAGTTCGCGGGCTTTCAAGCCTTTTTCCTTGAGCATGTCCGCCACGGCCTTGGCACGTTTCAGGGAAAGTGCCTCGTTGGTCTTGTCGTTGCCCGCCGTATCGGTGTGACCAATGACTGAAATATCGGGGGCCGGGCGTGTGTTCGCATCCTCAAGAATCTTGGCAAGCAAGGCCTGCGACTCCTTGGTCAGCTTGATGCCGCCACTTTCGAAGTAGAGCAGGAAATGGGCCGGCAGTTTGGGGCGAGCCGCCATGGCATCGCCAAAATCCTTTTCGAGCTTGACCAGATCAACAGCAACCGGCGGTGCCGAACCATCGGCCGGAACAGCATGGCGCGCAGTGCTGATGACCTGCTCGCCCTTTTGTCCCTTGACGATGACCTGCCCCGTCGTACCATCCGGACTTTCCAGCAGGACGACATAGGATTTCGGTGCGCAGGCGGTCAGGGCAAGAATGCATGAACCGGCCAGAAAGAGTTTGATGAGTTTGGTCGGCATGGCTTACTCCTCGACCTTGACCAGAAACTGGGTTCCGCGAACCCCGATCGAACCGCTGGGCGTGGCAATCGTCACGGCATCCGGCTTGAGCTTGGCAATCACGCCGGACACATAATTCAGGCTGCCCTTGCCCAGTTTGCTGCCCATTTTCAACTTACCCTGGGCCGGTGCGTAGAGATATTCATCGACCGTCAATTCACTGTCGGCGCCGAGCGACATCATGGTTTCATCCTTGAAAGTCACGCCCATGCTGCTTTTCGGGCCGGTCTTGAGCTTGCTGCCGAGCATGACCGGCGTGCCAACCTCGGCCTTGACCTGCTTGCCGGCCGTCGTGACGCTTGCCTCGCCTGTCACAGTTTTGACATAAGCAATCACCGCATCGTCTGCCCAGACAGAAAAAGCGGAAAGCAGGATCAATACAAAAGCAAGAATATGCCGCATGGCATCCTCCATGGATTAGCAAACCAGCCGCCGGCCAAGCATCTACAGCTTGCGCATGGCAAACGGCATATTCGACAACAGCATGATTATGCACATTTCACATTGTTTCGCCATCAGATCGATTCGCCGGACACGGCACAAATCGCGCCGAGCCGCTAAAATTGCCTGATGAACGAAATCCGTATCGACCCCAGCCAGAACTCTCCTCTGGGCAAAACCACGGCCTACCAGGCTGAATACACCCCCGAACTGCTTTTCCCCATCCCGCGCCAGATCAAGCGCGACGAGCTGGGTATCGCCCCCGGCCCTCTCCCCTTTGTCGGCGAAGACCTGTGGAATGCCTACGAACTTTCCTGGCTCAATCCGAAAGGCAAGCCGGTCGTCGCCCTCGCCACCTTCCGGGTCCCGGCCGACAGTCCGCACCTGATCGAGTCGAAATCGTTCAAGCTCTACCTGAATTCGCTCAACCAAACACGCTTCGATTCGACGGAAACACTGGCAGCGACCTTGGTCAAGGATCTCTCCACCGCTGCCGGTGCAGCGATCAGTGTAAAAATCGAAGAACTGGGCAGTCGACCGCAAGTCGAGGTCGGTTATCCGCAAGGTGAATTGCTCGATACCCTGGATATTGCCTGCGACAGTTACCAGCCGATGCCGGAAGCACTTGCCACGGTCGACGGCCCGATTGTTGAAGAAACGCTGTATTCGCACCTGCTCAAGTCGAATTGCCTGGTCACCGGCCAGCCGGACTGGGCCATGGTCGTCATCCGTTATCGCGGCAAACCGATCGACCGCGCCGGCCTGCTGCGCTACATCATTTCCTTCCGCGGCCACAACGAGTTCCACGAACAGTGTGTCGAACGCATCTACACCGACCTCCAGCGCCAGTGCGCGCCACAGTCGCTGGCCGTGTACGCGCGCTACACCCGGCGCGGCGGGTTGGACATCAACCCGTTCAGAAGCAGCGGCGAATTTCCGGCACCGGGCAACCAGCGCGAAGTTCGCCAATAAAAAAGGGAGGTCGCGGTCGACCTCCCTTTTTATGTCAATTTGACTGGCTCAGGCGGCTTCGGCCATCGGCACCAGGAAATCCTTGCTGATCCCGTCTCCCAGCGCGTAGATACGGTCCATAAAATCGGTCAGCCATTCGTGCAGACCTTCAGCCAGAATATCCTCGACCCGGGCGTAGTGCAGCTGGGCGTGCAGCAAGCCAGCCTGACGCTGCGTTTCGCCGGAATGACGGTTGGCGATCAATTCAAGGTTTTTGACCACGCCATTCATGCAGAAATGCAGCGAACGCGGCATGTCATTGCGCAGGATCAATAGCTCGGTGACCCGCTCCGGCGTGATGACGTCGCGGTAAACCTTGCGATAGACCTCGAAAGCAGACACCGAGCGGAGCAAGGCGCCCCACTGGTAGAAGTCGGTCGCCCCTTCGTCGCCGTGCGGCCGCAGGACGTGGTATTTGATATCGAGGATACGTGCCGTGTTATCCGCCCGCTCCAACAACGTCCCCAGGCGAATGAAGTGGAAGGCTTCGTCCTGCAGCAAGGTTCCGATGGTCACGCCACGCGACAGCGAGGAGCGCATCTTGACCCAGTCGAAGAACTCGCCGATGCCGGCATTGAGAATCTGCTCGAAACTCTTTTCACGCGCTTCCAGCCAGGTTGAATTCAGCGTTTCCCACATTTCGCTGGTGACCGTGCCACGCACGGCATGGGCATTTTCGCGTGCCAGGCGCAGGCAGCTGTAGATCGACGAATAATTGTTCGGATCGGTGACCATGAAACGCAGCACATTTTCGGCGTTGACCGTATCGTAGTGCTCGGCATAAGCCGCTTCCAGACTGTTCAGCGCGATGATCGCATTCCAGTTCTGGTTGGCTGCATCGAGCGATTGCGGGACGAGCGACATTTGCCAGGTGACATCGAGCAAGCGGGCGAGGTTCTCGGCCCGTTCGATATAGCGGGACATCCAGAACAGGTGGTCGGCAGTACGGGAAAGCATGATCAGTCCTCCAGAATCCAGGTGTCTTTGGTACCGCCACCCTGAGATGAATTGACGACGAGGGAGCCCTCGGTCAGCGCAACGCGCGTCAAGCCGCCCGGCACCATGTTCACGCACTGGCCGGAAGACAGTACGAAGGGGCGCAGGTCGAGATGGCGCGGGGCAATTCCCGACTCGACGAACGTCGGGCAGTTGGACAGGGCCAGCGTCGGCTGGGCAATGTAGCCATCCGGTTTGGCGATCAGCAACTGGCGGAAACGCTCGATTTCATCCTTGCTTGCGGCCGGACCGACCAGCATGCCGTAACCACCGGCACCATGCACTTCCTTGACGACCAGCTTGGGCAGATTGGCCAGCACATAAGACAACTCATCCGGCTTGCGGCACATATAGGTCGGCACATTGTTCAGCGTCGGCTCTTCACCGAGGTAGAAGCGGATCATCTCCGGCACATAGGGGTAGATCGACTTGTCGTCAGCCACACCGGTCCCGATGGCATTGGCCAGCGTCACATTGCCGGCCTGGTAGGCGCGCAGGATGCCAGGCACGCCAAGAGCGGAATCGGCCCGAAAAACAAGCGGATCGAGGAAGTCATCGTCAATCCGGCGATAGATCACATCGACGCGCTGCGGACCTTGCGTCGTCTGCATGTAGACGACTTCATCCTTGACGAAGAGGTCGCGCCCTTCGACCAGTTCGACACCCATCTGCTGGGCCAGGAAAGTGTGCTCGAAATAGGCGCTGTTGTAGGCGCCAGGCGTCAGCACGACAACCGTCGGGTCACTCACGCCATTCGGCGCCACGGCACGCAGCTTCTCCAGCAACAGGTCCGGATAATGCTGAACCGGCGCCACCTTGTGTTTGGCAAACAACTCGGGGAAGAGGCGCATCATCATCTTGCGGTCTTCCAGCATGTAGGAAACACCGGAGGGAACGCGCAGATTGTCTTCGAGCACGTAAAACTCACCGGCGCCGGCCCGGACGATATCGACGCCGGCAATGTGGGCATACACCCCACCCGGCACATCGACGCCCTTCATGATCGGGCGATACTGGGCATTGTTCAGGATCTGCTCGGCAGGAATCTTGCCCGCCTTGAGGATTTCCTGATCATGATAGATATCGTGCAGGAACATGTTCAGCGCCTTGACCCGCTGGCGCAGGCCTGCCTGCATGGCCTTCCATTCAGCCGATGGAATGATGCGCGGAATGATGTCGAAAGGAATCAGCCGCTCTTTACCGGCTTCTTCACCGTAGACCGCGAAAGTAATGCCGACCCGGTGAAAAGCCAGGTCCGCCTCCGCCCTCTTCCGGGCAATACGCTCTGGCGGCGTCGCCTTGAGCCATTCATCGTACCCTTGGTAATGGGCTCGTACGCCGCCGTTGGCGTCGATCATTTCGTTGTAGAAGTTCATAGTGGACTCTTCGCTGAGGATGCTCTCATCAGGGATTCAGCAGGTTCCATGCCACTGTCAAAAACATCGACAAATCAATATATTAGAATTCAAAGCCGGAGACTGATGCCCCATGGCAGTGCGCGCACAGATCAAACTGGTGCAAATAAAAAACCCGCCGGATCGCTCCGGCGGGTTTTGGGTAAAGCAGCTTGCAGGAGCGATCAGGCGCGTTCGAAAATAACCGCGATACCTTGACCACCACCGATACACATCGTGACCAGTGCGTACTTGCCGCCAACGCGTTCCAGTTCGTACAGCGCCTTGGTGGCGATGAAGGCACCGGAACAGCCAACCGGGTGACCGAGAGCGATAGCGCCGCCGTTCGGGTTCGTCTTGGCAGGATCGAGGCCGAGCAGCTTGGAAACAGACAGAGCCTGGGCAGCGAAAGCTTCGTTCGACTCGATGACATCCATCTGGTCGAGCGTCAGGCCAGCCTTTTTCAGCGCCAGCTTGGTGGCCGGAACCGGACCTTCGCCCATCACATCGTTCGGCACGCCGGCAACAGCGTAGGAAGCGATACGGGCCATGGCCTTCTGGCCAGCCTTGGCAGCCACGTCAGCAGCAGCCAGCACGAAGAAGGCAGCGCCGTCGTTGATACCGGAAGCGTTACCGGCAGTAACCGTACCGTCCTTCTTGAAAGCCGGCTTCATCTTGGCCAGGGATTCCAGCGTGGTACCGGCCTTGACGTATTCGTCGGTGTCGAACACCACGTCGCCCTTGCGGGTCTGCTTGACGATAGGAACGATCTGCGACTTGAAGTGGCCGGCAGCAATGGCGGCGGCAGCACGACGCTGCGATTCGACAGCGAAAGCATCCTGGGCTTCACGGGTAATACCGTGCTTGGCAGCCAGATTTTCAGCCGTGATACCCATGTGGCCGACGCCGAACGGGTCGGTCAACACGGCAACCATCGAGTCAACTGCCTTGGTGTCACCCATGCGTGCACCGGAACGCAGTGCCGGCATCAGGTAGGCGGCCTTGGACATGACTTCAACGCCACCGCCGATACCGTAGTCGGCATCACCCAGCATGACGTTCTGGGCGGTGGTGACAATGCCTTGCAGGCCGGAAGCGCACAGGCGGGAAACCTGCATGGCGACGGAGTCCATCGACAGGCCAGCCTGGATGGAGGCAACGCGCGAAACGTAAGCGTAACGGGAGTCGGTCGGCATCGTCGTGCCAACAGTTACATAATTGATTTGCTGCGGATCAACGTTGGAACGGGCAACCGCTTCCTTCATGACGATACCGGCCAGTTCGGTCGATTCGAAATCAGCCAGGGAACCACCAAAAGAACCAATCGGGGAACGAACTGCACTCAGAACGACAACATCTCTGCTCATGTAAACCTCCTGAAAAGAATTATTCAGCCCACCAGACTGGCAAGCCCCAACAAAAACAGCAACAACATCCACAGCACCGTGGCTCGCCAGACGAGACCGACGGCACTTTGCATGAAATCCACATCGGCCGGATCACCCAGACCAAGTTCGGCACGGTCGGAAACCTCGCTGTCATCGACCACTGGCCGGCCAAGCTGCACACCGAGCGCACCTGCACCGGCGGCCAGAACGATACCGAGATCACGATCCGGCCACTGCCCCGCCTGAGTACGCCAGCAATAAGCGGCATCCTCAAAATCGCCCACAATGGCGAAGGCTGCGGCAGTTGCGCGAACGGGCAACCACTCGATCATACCGAAAACCTGTCGCGAGAACACGGAGAAATCATTCCCTTCGACTAGATGGTTCTTCTTCCACTGGACATAAACGATGGCGGAGATACGGTAAAGAACCGCTCCACACGGGCCTGGCAGCAAGACAAACCAGAGCAGCACGGCAAAAACGTGGCGATGCGAAGCAGCCAATGCGCCCTCGATCGACAATCGGGTAATATCCTCCGAGCCAAGCCCCTCCGCCGAGCGCCCCTGCCACTGGGCGAGCAGGCTACGCGCCCGCTCAAGCTCCCCCAGCCGCAAAGCAAGCTGGATTTCAGTGTAATGGTGGCTGAACTGGCGGAAACCCATTGTCAGGTAAAGCACCCCCACATTGAGGCCCAAAGCAAACAAGGGATTCAATGAATACAACAAGCCATAAAGCAGAGCGACCAGCCCAACCGGGAGCAAGACAGCCAGACACCAGGCCAGGACGCCGTGGCGATAAGCGCCGGCATTGCAACGCGATTCGACAAAATCAGCCCACGCGGCAAGCGGGTCGGCAACCACGCGACGATAATGCAGGGGCTGTAGCTGTTCGATGAGGAAAACGGCGATCAGCGAGAGAAGGCTCATGGGGGACGAAAATGCCGTACTCGGCTTATTTTCTTATGCTAAAACGCCACGATACCACAAGCTCAGGCCGGATGCAGGCCAAGCCGGGCGGTCAGGGAGCGGATCATGCCGGCCGTGGCTCCCCAAATGAAATACTCTCCGTACGGCATGGCAAAAAAGTGGCGCAAAGCCCCACGGTAGTGCAGAGAATGGCGTTGATGATTGGCCGGATCGAGTAAAAAGGCCAACGGCACCTCAAACACCTCGGCAACTTCGAAAGGATCGGGAGCCAGATCGAAAGGCGGTTGCACGAGGCCAACCACGGGAACGACCCTGAACCCGGTCCCTGTCCGATATTCAGGCAGGAATCCAAGGATTTCGATTTTCTCGCGCGTCAGACCGATTTCTTCTTCCGTTTCTCGCAAGGCCGTATCGGCTGGCGACAAATCATCGTCCTCGACGCGTCCGCCAGGAAAGCTGATCTGCCCGGCATGATCCTTGAGGTGAGCCGTGCGCTGGGTCAGCAGCACGGTGTAGCCGGTGGCATGCATGACAATCGGCACAAGCACCGCCGCCGGGGTTAGCGGCTGATCCTCGGCGCCATCTTCGACAACGAAATGACCAGACTGCGCCTCAGGCAGCAAACTGGCCCGCAAATGCTCTAGATCGACACTCATGCGCCCGGCAATTCATCCTCAATTTCAGCGTTGACCGCAGACAAGGCATCCTGCAGCGTTTCTTCCGACAGGCAGTTGATCGACGTCGCCAGCATATCGGCGGCCTCGACCGCGCCCACCGGCAGACGCTTGCTGTCGAGCGAGGCAATCAGCGCAGCAGAGATACCGACAACGCGCAAAATAGCCTGTCGCTCTCTCATCAGCATTTCAAGCTCTTCGCGTAAAAGCGCTATTTCCTGATCACGTTGCGGCATTTTTCTCTCCTAGAATCGTTTTTTAAGTGTCATTGTTCCGCCGTCGCGCTGCATTTCCATCCGGTTAAGGAAACTCATGCCCAGCAGCGCTGGTTGCATGTCGTGCCCCATGACCACCGCATCGACGTTGTACAAGGTGATGTCACCGACACGCACTGTATCGAGTTTCAAGCGGGTGACAGTCGTCCGACCGTTGGCCGTACTCACCGTCCCTTGCTCCCCGCGGCTCGTATCGAGCCCGATCCGGCGAGCATCGGAAGCGCCGATGGCGATCGACGTAGCCCCAGTATCCACCATAAAGCTGAGCGATGTGCCATTAACTTGCCCGGTGGTCACGAAATGGCCGCGAGCATCTGCCGTCAGGCTGACTCTACCGGAACCATCGCCCAGATTGGCACCGACGGCATGCTGACCGATGCGCAGCGGCCGCTTTTTGCCGCCGACTTCGACAATGGCCTGGTCTCCCTGGATAGCGATCAACTTGACGCCATCGAGCGATTGCCCAATGGCAACGGCCTGCGGCTCGCCACCATTGATCATCAGCATCGCCTTGCTCCCCATCAAGCCAGCCAGGCCCACATTCTGGGCGGCTGCCAAGCCCGAAAAAAACAATAAAGCGCAGGCCAGCACCGTAGAATGACGCATCACTTTTCCCGACATTTGTCCTGCCATGAAACCTGTCGCCATCTTTCGCCACTCCCCAACTGAAGGTCCGGGCTATTTTGCCATATTCCTTGAACAGCAAGGGATTCCATGGACATTGATCGCCATTGATGAAGGCGAATCCGTCCCTGCTACGGTCGACGGCTTTTCCGGCCTGTGCTTCATGGGCGGCCCGATGAGCGTGAACGATGCCCTTCCCTGGATTTCCCCCGTCTGCGAACTGATTCGCCAGGCCGTTGCAAGCGACATTCCGGTCCTTGGACATTGCCTGGGCGGGCAACTGATCAGTAAAGCGCTGGGTGGCGCTGTGACACGCAATCCAGCCAAGGAAATCGGCTGGAGCGAAGCCTTTTCCGCGGACGACGATATTGCCCGACACTGGCTGGGCCGTTTTGCCAGAGAAAAGAGCACCGTGTTCCATTGGCACGGAGAAACATTCAGCCTGCCGTCGGGGGCAACACGCCTTTTATCGACGAATTACTGCACCAACCAGATGTTCGCGCTCGGCCCCCATCTCGGGATGCAGTGCCATGTTGAAATGACGCCGGAAATGATCACCACCTGGTGTGATGACTGGGTCAATGAAATCATCGCTGCCAGTGATCAACCCAGCGTCCAGCCACCGGCAACGATACTGGCCGAAATCAGCCTGCGCCTGCCAAGCATGCGCCAACTGTCCGAACAGCTTTACTCGGTGTGGATCAAGGGGCTGTCTCGCCAACCCGACTAAAAAAAACGGGCAGCGCCTGGCTGCCCGTTTTTACCTGGTTTTCGCGGTCGACCGCGAAAACCAGCCTTAATCGCGGAAGTTGCCGTACTTGATCGGGAAGTCGGTAATCGACTTGGTGATCAGCGCGATACAACCCTGCAGATCATCCCGCTTGGCGCCCGTGACACGCACGGTATCGCCCTGGATGGCAGCCTGGACCTTGAGCTTGCCATCCTTGATCAGCTTGACGATCTTCTTGGCCAGATCGCTGTCGATCCCGTCCTTGATCTTCATTTCCTGCTTGACCTTGTTGCCTGAAACGCTGACCACCTTCTGGTGATCGAGGCGCTTGACGCTCTCTTTTTCCTTCTTTTCCATGGCGGGGAAAAGCAGGTCCCTGATCTGGTCCAACTGGAAATCAGAATCCCCCCACAGGGTGATGACCTTGTCCTTCTCGTTCAACTCGACCTTGGCCGAGGTGCCCTTGAAGTCATAACGATTGTCGATCTGGCGCGCAGTCACGTCGATGGCGTTCTTCAACGCCACCAGATCCGCTTCGGAGGTGAAGTCAAAGCTCGGCATGGCGCTTACCCGAAATGACAGACGTAGTGGTAAGCATCGCCTTCAGCGACGGAAATCTCGAAAGACGAGTTGCCCGGCACATTGAAGGACTGGCCTTCGCCCCAGGTCGTCCATTCGGTTTCGCCCTTGAGCTTGACCTTGCACGAGCCACCGACGCCTTCCATGATTTCCGGCGCGCCGGTGTTGAAGGTCAGCGCGGACGGCAGGATCACGCCGACCGTCTTCTTCGTGCCATCAGCCAGCACCACGGTGTGGCTGACACATTTGCCATCAAAATAAACATTGGCCTTCTTGACCACGGAAACGTTGTCGTATTGCGACATTTAAATACCCCAGAGTTTTTGAATGATGCCTTTGGCGACAAAACCGACCATGCCGAAAGCCAGCACGAAGAACAGGACAAACGTCCCGGTCTTGCCAGCCTTCGACTTCCAGGCGATCTCGCCAATGATGAAGAGCATGAACAGGATGAAAGCGGCAACACCCCAGGTTGAGCCGAAATCCGCAATCTGTTCTTCGGTCAGGCCAAAAAGAGTGCTGCCTTCCATCGCTTAGGCCTTCCCGTTCTTGGCGCGCAGGTTGGCGGCAATGCGCAGGCGCAGCGCGTTGAGCTTGATGAAACCGGCCGCATCCTTCTGGTCGTAGGCACCGGCATCGTCCTCGAAGGTGGCGATGGTCGGATCGAACAGCGAATCGGTCTTGGAATCACGGCCAACGACGATAACGTTGCCCTTGTACAGCTTGACGCGAACGAAGCCGTTGACGACGCTTTGCGTGTGGTCGATCAGCGTCTGCAGCGCGATGCGTTCCGGGCTCCACCAGTAGCCGTTGTACACCAGGCTGGCGTAACGCGGCATCAGGTCGTCCTTGAGGTGGGCGACTTCGCGGTCGAGACAGACGGATTCGATGGCACGGTGGGCACGCAGCATGATCGTACCGCCCGGGGTTTCGTAGCAGCCGCGCGACTTCATGCCGACGTAGCGGTTTTCGACCAGATCGAGACGGCCGATGCCATGCTGACCACCCAGCTTGTTCAGCGTGGCAAGCACCTGGGCCGGCGTCATGCGCTGACCGTTCAGGCCGACGATGTCACCCTTCTCGTATTCGATATCGAGGTATTCGGCCTTGTCCGGCGCAGCTTCCGGGGAAACCGTCCAGCGCCACATCGACTCTTCGGCTTCAGCCGCCGGGTTTTCCAGGTGACGACCTTCGTAGGAGATGTGCAGCAGGTTGGCGTCCATCGAGTACGGCGAACCGCCCTGCTTGTGCTTCATATCGACCGGAATGCCATGTTGTTCGGCATAGGCCATCAGCTTCTCGCGGGACAGCAGATCCCACTCGCGCCACGGGGCGATGACTTTGATGCCCGGCTTCAGCGCGTAGGCGCCAAGCTCGAAACGAACCTGGTCGTTACCCTTGCCGGTTGCGCCGTGCGAAATGGCATCGGCACCGGTGGCATTGACGATCTCGATCAGACGCTTGGCGATCAGCGGACGGGCAATCGAGGTACCGAGCAGGTACTCGCCTTCATAGACCGTATTGCAACGGAACATCGGGAAGACGAAGTCGCGCACGAACTCTTCGCGCAGGTCGTCGATGAAGATGTTTTCCGGCTTGATGCCGAATTGCAGCGCCTTGGCGCGTGCCGGCTCAAGTTCTTCGCCCTGGCCAAGGTCGGCGGTGAAAGTCACCACTTCACACTGGTAGGTATCCTGCAGCCATTTCAGGATCACGGAGGTATCGAGACCACCGGAATAGGCCAGCACTACTTTCTTGACGTCGCTCATTTCTGTTCCCTTACTTCGTTTCAATCCTGCCCAGGAGCAGGTATTCCATTAATGCTTTTTGTACGTGCAGACGATTTTCAGCCTCATCCCAGACCACGGATTGCGGCCCGTCAATCACTTCTGCAGTGACTTCCTCGCCACGGTGAGCCGGCAGGCAGTGCATGAACACCGCGCCTTCGTTGGCGATACGCATCATGTCGCCATCGACACACCAGTCGGCAAAAGCCTTCATGCGCGCTTCGTTTTCGGCCTCGAAGCCCATCGACGTCCACACATCGGTCGTCACCAGATCGGCACCGCGACAGGCATCCATCGGGTCGGCAAAAACCTCGTAGTGCGCAGCGTTGACGCCCTTGATCAGATCAGCCTGCAGCTCGTAGCCCGGCGGGGTCGAGACATTGACCTTGAAATCAAGAACTTCAGCCGCCTGCAGCCAGGTGTTGCACATATTGTTGGCATCACCCACCCAAGCCACCGTCTTGCCCTGAATGCAGCCACGATGCTCGATGTAGGTGTAAATATCGGCCAGGATCTGGCACGGATGGTATTCGTTGGTCAGGCCATTGATCACCGGCACGCGGGAATTGGCGGCGAAACGCTCGATGATCTCCTGCTCGAAGGTACGGATCATCACGATATCGCTCATGCGCGAAATAACCTGTGCCGCATCCTCGACCGGCTCGCCGCGTCCCAACTGGGAATCACGCGTGTTCAGGTAAATCGCGGCGCCACCCAACTGGTGCATACCGGCCTCGAACGACAGGCGCGTGCGAGTGCTGGCCTTTTCGAAAATCATGACCAGCGTACGGTCGCTCAGCGGCCAGTACTTCTGGTAGGACTTGAACTGGTTCTTGATGCAGCGCGTACGCTCGAAGACGTATTCGAGTTCGTCGCGCGAAAAATCGTTGAATTGCAGGAAATGTTTGATCGCCATAATCAGGCCGCCAGGAAGTCCTTGATGAGGGGAGCAACGCGGTCAACCAGCTCGCGCGCCTCTTTTTCGCTGAAAATCAGCGCCGGCAACAAGCGAACCACCTTGTCTGCCGTGACATTGAGCAGCACACCAGCCGCCATCGCTTTTTCAACCAGTTCGCCACAGGGACGATCCAGTTCGATACCGATCATCAGGCCATGACCCCGAATTTCCTGGACGCCCTTGCTGCCAGCCAGTGCCTCAGCCATCCATTGCCGGATCAGCCCACCGATACGCTCGGCATTGGCCATCAGACCATCCTGCTCGATGGTATCGATCGTCGTCAGCGCTGCCGTACAAGCCAGCGGGTTGCCACCGAAAGTGGAACCGTGGTTACCCGGCCCGAACAGGCCTGCGGCCTTGCCGCTTGCCATGCAGGCACCGATCGGCACTCCGGAACCCAGGCCCTTGGCCAGTGTTGCGATATCCGGCTGAATGCCGGCATGCTGATAGCCAAACCATTTGCCGGTCCGGGCCATGCCGCACTGGACTTCATCGCAGATCAACAGCCAGCCTTGTTCGTCGCACAACTTGCGCAGGCTCTTCTGGTAATCCAGAGAAGCCAGATGAATGCCACCTTCGCCCTGAACGATTTCAAGCATCACGGCAACGATATTCTTGTTGTGTTCGGCGACCGCCTTGACGGCATCCAGATCATCGTAAGGCACACGCACGAAGCCAGAGACCAGCGGTTCGAAACCAGCCTGTGCCTTGCGGTTGCCGGTCGCGGAAAGAGTGGCCATGGTCCGGCCATGGAATGCCTTCTCCATCACGATGATGGTCGGCGACTCAATCCCCTTCTTGTGTCCGTAAAAACGGGCCAGTTTGATGGCCGCCTCATTGGCTTCGCAGCCGGAATTGCAGAAAAAAATCTCCTGCATGCCGGAAACTGCGGCGAGACGCTCAGCGAGTTGTTCCTGTTCGCGAATTTGATACAGATTTGAGGTATGCAGCAGGCGTCCAGCTTGTGCAGCAATCGCCGAAACAAGTTTCGGGTGCGCATGGCCCAGCGTGGAGACAGCAATCCCGGACAAAGCATCGAGATATTCCCGACCTTCGACATCGGTCATCCGGCAGCCTTCACCGTGACTGAAAGTCACCGGCAACCGGGCATAGGTATTCATGACGTGCGACATGGTCATCGACCCCAAAAACGAAAACGGCGGCCATCGCCGCCAGAACGACTACCCCTCAAACGGGAAATATTCCCGAAAGAGTTGCAGAAAGCTGAATGTTAAGTGAAAAATAGAGCCTTGTATAGAACGACCAGACCATGCGTATTGCCATATTCAACCAGAAAGGCGGCGTTGGAAAAACAACGACTGCACTCAATCTCGGCGCTGCGCTGAACCGTGCCGGCACGCCTCCGTTGCTGCTTGATCTTGACCCCCAGGGGCACCTTTCGAGTATTCACGGCCAAGCTCCGATGGAAGCCAATCGCAGCCTGTTTGCCTTTTATCAGGATCTGCGTGGACTCGACCAACTGGAACTTGACTGGGAGCACATTGGCCAACTGATCCCCGCACACCAGCAACTGATCAAGGTCGACTCGATCTTCGGCAAGGGCCCGGCCATTCTCAACAAGCTCAGACACGGCCTGGAACAACTCGAAAGCACCACCGCTCCACGCCATTGCATCATTGATTGCTGCCCCTACATTGGCGTCCTGGCGCTCAATGCCATTTTTGCCTGCGACCGTCTTCTGATCCCGATCTCGACGGACTATCTATCCCTGCAGGCAGCCGACCACATCACCCGCACCCTGCAGGTACTCGAACCCGTTCTCAAACGTCGTGTCGAGCGTCGTTACCTGCTAACCCGGTTTGACCGGCGGCGGCGCATGAGTGACGATGTACGCAACAAATTGCGTGAGCGCTACGGCACCGACGTCCTCGAAACGGTGATTGCAGAAAACGTCGCTGTTGCGGAGAGCCCATCCCTGAATCAGGATGTTTTCCGCCACAATGCATCAAGCTCGGGTGCCCATGACTATAAAAACCTGCTGGCTGAACTGGTCGACCGCAGCGATTTGTAGCTCAAGCTGAAATGATCAGGTCAACGACATCCTCGTAATTCAGATGACTGCCGCGACCTAGAACACTGGACTGCACCAGTTGGCAATCCAGAATTTCGCAATCCTTGTACATTTGACGCAACTTACAGCCAGCCTCATCTTCTGACTTGCCAAAAATGGCAAGATTTTCGACGATCGCCCCGGTGCGCGTACGGATGCGGAAGTGATACTTGGTAATCGAGGAAGCCAGCATAGAACCCCCATCAGATCAAAGCGATAGGGCCAGTATATGCAAGCGTTTCTGGAAAAACAACGTATCGCATTCAGGGAAAAGAAGTTTTACCCCTCAAGATGGCAAGTACGCCACAGCCGGAAGGCTTCTGCTAGAATGCGGCAACCAGAGGTCGCAACGCCCGCTAACGCAGAGTAGAACAATGACAATACAAGAATCGACCACCTTCATCATTGTTGGCCTGACCAAACAGGGACGCAAATTCCGCCCCAGCGACTGGGCCGAACGACTCTGTGGCGTGATGTCAGCCTTCGGCGCAGAACGCAAGATGAAATACTCCCCTTACGTCGGCCCAGGTGACTACAACGGCGAAAAAGCTGTTTTCGTCGATGGCCGTCTCGGCGAAATCGAGCCGATGGCCTACCGCTTCATGCTGAATTTTGCCCAGGACAACGACCTGCAAATCATCGATGGCGTCTGTTCGCTGGAAGACAAGAAAAGCGCCAGCTAAAACATCGCAAGACCCGGTAAATCCGGCGTTAAAACACCAGAAACAAAAAAGGCACCCGAAGGTGCCATTTTTATTTCAACCACCAGCAGGATCAGGCTGCAGCAAGTGCCTTGATCTGTGCAGACAGGCGGCTCTTGGTACGAGAAGCCTTGTTCTTGTGGATGATTTTCTTGTCAGCGATGCGATCAAGCACGGCGACGGAGGTCTGGAAGACACCCTGAGCGGCGGCCTTGTCACCGGCTTCGATCGCCTGACGAACACGCTTGATCGCGGTACGCAGGGTCGAACGCAGGCTGGCGTTGTGGGAGCGCTGCTTGTCAGCTTGACGGGCGCGCTTGCGGGCTTGTGCGCTATTGGCCATAAAGTTTCCGAAAGACGGTGAAAAGTAAAACGAGGATTATAGAGTAAAACCGGATCGACAATCAAGCAAAAAATCACAGCTAGATGTTCGCATTGAAGTGATGCCAATCCATCCCGGATGAGAAAACCGCCCTCCCTCAACCAGCAAGCAATTC
Source organism: Dechloromonas sp. TW-R-39-2 (assembly GCF_016864195.1). Lineage (NCBI taxonomy): Bacteria > Pseudomonadati > Pseudomonadota > Betaproteobacteria > Rhodocyclales > Azonexaceae > Dechloromonas > Dechloromonas sp. TW-R-39-2. The sequence goes on along the minus strand of NZ_CP045202.1, from coordinate 1,467,832 downwards.
CTTCGGCAAGGGGAACGACACCCCCTCTTCGACACCCGCCAGTTGCTCAACCGACGCCCCGGTCAGCAGCTTGACGCGATCAACCACGCGCTCGACGAGAATTTCCGGGGCGGAAGCGCCTGCGGTCACGCCAACCCGTGATTTGCCGAGCAGCCAATCGGCCGAAATTTCCTCGGGCCCATCGACCAGGTAGGCATCAACCCCACGAGCCAACGCCACTTCCTTGAGGCGACGAGAATTGGAACTGTTCGGACTGCCCACAACGATCAGCATGTCACACTGCTCGGTCAGCGCCTTGACGGCGTCCTGACGATTTTGCGTCGCGTAACAAATATCATCCTTTTTCGGCCCCTGAACCTCCGGGAACTGAGCCCTGAGGGCATCGATCACGACCGAGGCATCATCAACCGACAGGGTCGTCTGGGTCACAAAGGAAAGCTGGTCCGGTGAATTGACCTTGAGGCGACGGACATCGTCCGCCGTTTCCACCAGATACATGCCATCCTTACTCTGCCCCATGGTTCCCTCAACTTCGGGATGCCCCTTGTGGCCGATCATGACCACCTCACGGGCCTGGTGGCGCATCTTGCCGACCTCGACGTGCACCTTGGTGACCAAAGGACACGTTGCATCAAACACTTTGAGCCCGCGCGTTTCAGCCTCGTCACGCACGGCCTTTGAAACACCGTGGGCACTGAAAATCACCGTGCTGCCGGACGGCACTTCATTGAGTTCCTCGATGAACACGGCGCCTTTGGCACGCAAGTCATCGCAGACGAACTTGTTATGCACGACCTCATGCCGCACATAGATCGGCGCACCAAATTTCTGAAGCGCCCGTTCGACAATAGCAATAGCCCGCTCGACACCAGCACAGAAGCCACGGGGATTGGCAAGAATGACCTGCATTTACATGATTCCGATAATTTCCACCTCGAAGCGGATCGTTTTTCCAGCCATCGGGTGATTGAAGTCGAACAAACCATGCGTTGCATCCAGCTCACGCAGGAAGCCCGCAAACGTGCCACCGTTAGGGGCGGTGAATTCGACGACGGAATTCTCCTTGAGTTCCATTCCGGCCGGCAGACCGGCCCGGGCAATGCGCTCGACCAGACGCGAATTATGCTGACCGAAAGCCTCGTTCGGCTCCAGCTGGAAAACAAAGCGCTCATGCGCCGGCAGCCCGATGAGTACGGACTCCAGATTTTCCGCCAACTGGCCGCTACCCATCTGCAAGGTTGCCGGGCTCATGTCGAAAGTCGACAGAAATTCCTCGCCCTCGAGCGTGGTAATGCGGTAGTGCAGCGTCAGGAAGCTATCGGAACGAACAGTAGTCATCAGGTATTTTCCCCGGTTTTCTTGGCTGCTGCGGTCAACTGCTCGACCACCAGCAAAATGGCCCCGACCGTGATGGCCGAATCGGCAACGTTGAAGGCCGGCCAGTAATAGCCGGCAACGTGCCATTGAATGAAGTCGACGACCGCACCAAAACGAACGCGATCGATCACATTACCCAGCGCACCGCCCATCACCAGGGCCAAGGCCAGCGAGAGCAGCTTGAGCTCAGGATGTTTGCGGAGCTCGATGGCAATCCAGCCTGACACACCCAGCGCCAGCGCGGTAAAGAACCAGCGCTGCCAGCCCGGCTGATCTGCCAGGAAACTGAAGGCCGCACCCGGATTCCAGGTCAGCACCCAGTTCCAGAACGGTGCGACGTAGATCGTCTGGCCAAACTGGATGCTGTCCAGCACGACCCACTTGCTCAACTGATCAAGGATGACGATCAGCACCGCCAGGGCGTACCAGCGCTTGACATCAGGCACTGCGACGCACCTCGCCCTCGCCGTGCAGGTTGCTGACGCAACGCCCACACAAGCCGGGATGTGCCGCATCGGCCCCGACATCCTCGCGGACGTGCCAGCAGCGCTCGCACTTGGCATGCGCCAGCGGCGTTGCCAGCACTTGCTCGGCCTCAGCCTGGACCACCGCGGTCGACGAGCAAATAAAGACAAATTTCAGATCGTCGCCCAAAGCGGACAACGCCTCGAATTTTTCGCCGGCACAATGAATTTCAACCGCGGCCTGAAGTGCCGAACCAATTTTCCCGGCTTCGCGCTGCGCTTCCAGTGCCTTGGTGACATCGGCCCGCGCCGTACGAACCAAGGCCCACTTGGCCAGCAGACCGGCCTCGCCTTCCGGCTTCGGCAGATCGTGCCAGAGCTGGAACATCACCGAATCATCGGCCTTGCCACCCAGCACCTGCCAGACTTCTTCGGCAGTAAAGGCAGTGATCGGCGCCAGCAGACGCACGAAGCTCTGCGTGATGTGCCACAAGGCCGACTGGGCCGAGCGGCGGGCCTGCGATTTGGGTGCCGTGGTGTACAGACGATCCTTGAGGATGTCGAGATAGAAGCCGCCGAGATCTTCCGAACAGAAGGTTTGCAGCGCCTGGACGACGCGATGGAACTCGTAGCGATCGTAATCGGCACGGCAGCCATCCTGCAGCTGACGGGTCAGGGCCAATGCATAGCGATCGATTTCCAGCCACTCGCCGACCGGCAGCATGTCAGCCACCGGATTAAAGTCGGACACATTGGCCAGCAGGAAACGCAGCGTGTTACGGATACGGCGGTAACCTTCGACGACGCGCTTGAGGATTTCGTCGGAAATGGTCAGTTCACCGGAGTAATCGGTCGACGCCGTCCACAAACGCAGGATGTCGGCCCCCATCTTGTCGGAAACCTGCTGCGGCGCAATGACGTTGCCCTTCGACTTGGACATCTTGTGGCCCTTGCCGTCGACCACGAAACCGTGGGTCAGCAGCGCCTTGTAGGGCGCCCGACCATCGATCGCACAGCCGGAGAGCAGCGAGGACTGGAACCAGCCGCGATGCTGATCGGAACCTTCGAGATACAGATCGGCGACGTAGCCCAGATCGGCCACATGCGTACCGCGCAGCACATGCCAGTGCGTCGTGCCGGAGTCGAACCAGACGTCGAGCGTATCCTTCATCTTGTTGTACTGATCGGCCTCGGCACCGAGCAACTCAGCAGGATCGAGACTGAACCAGGCTTCAATGCCGGCCTTCTCAACCCGCTGGGCAACCTGTTCGACCAGTTCAGCCGTGCGCGGATGCGGCAAGCCGGTTTCCTTGTGCAGGAAGAACGGGATCGGCACGCCCCAGTTACGCTGACGCGAAACGCACCAGTCCGGGCGGGTCTTCATCATGCCTTCGAGACGGGCGCGGCCCCAGGCCGGGAAGAACTGGGTTTCATCAACGGCACGCTCGGCGATCCAGCGCAGCGTCGGCTCGCTTTCGCTCTTGCGATTCTCCATGCCGATGAACCACTGCGTCGTGGCGCGGAAAATAATCGGTGTCTTGTGGCGCCAGCAGTGCGGGTAGCTGTGCTGGATTTTCTCTTGTTTGAGCAGTCGACCGCGCAATTCGAGTTCCTGCAAAACCAGCGGATTGGCTTGCCAGACAGTCAGACCGGCCAGAGCGCCAACCGATAGCGCCGGGGTGTTGCCGAGGAACTTGCCGTCGTTGCCGACCGGATTGTTCACCGGCAGACCATATTTCCGGCCAATGTTGTAGTCGTCCACACCATGCGCCGGCGCCGTATGCACCAAGCCAGTACCGGCCTCGGTCGTCACGTGCGTACCGCAGATGATCGCCACGTCGCGTTCCTGGAACGGGTGCTTGAGCAGAATCTGGTCGAGCTTGTCGCCGGTCGTCGAGGCAACTGTCGTGCCTTCCAGCGCGTAGCGCTTGAGCGCCGACTCAGCCAGTTCACGGACCAGGATCAGCGCGCCCTTTTCGGTTTCGATCAGGTCGTAAGTCAGTTCCGGATGGACGCTGACCGCTTCGTTGGCCGGCAACGTCCACGGCGTCGTCGTCCAGATCACGGCGAAGGCCGGGCCGCGCAAATGCGTCAGGCCGAAAGCCTTGGCCAGCTTTTCGGCATGATTGGCATGCACTTCGAAAGCCACGTCGATCGCCGGCGAAGTCTTGTCTTCGTACTCGACTTCCGCCTCGGCCAGCGCCGAACCACAGTCCAGACACCAGTTAACCGGCTTCAGGCCCTGATACAGGTAGCCTTGTTCGAGAATCTTGCCCAGCGCGCGGATTTCGCCGGCTTCGGCTGCGTAATTCATCGTCAGGTAAGGATTACCCCAGTCACCCAGCACACCGAGGCGGATGAAATCCTTCTTCTGGCGCTCGACCTGCTCGGCCGCATAGGCGCGCGACAATTCGCGAACCTTGTCGGCCGGAATGGCCTTGCCATGCAGTTTTTCAATCTGATGCTCGATCGGCAAGCCGTGGCAGTCCCAGCCCGGCACATAAGGGGCATCAAAGCCGGACAAGGTTTTCGAACGGACGATAATGTCCTTCAAAACCTTGTTGACCGCGTGACCGATGTGAATATCGCCATTGGCATAGGGCGGACCATCGTGCAGCACGAAACGCGGACGACCGGCGCTGATCTCGCGAATGCGCTGATAAAGCTTCTTTTCCTGCCACAGGGCAACCCATTGTGGCTCCCGCTTGGGCAGATCGCCACGCATCGGGAAAGCCGTATCCGGCAGGTTCAGGGTATCTTTGTAATCAGCCATTTTGCATGCTCACAGCTTGAAAAACGTCCGGGCCGCTGCGGCATCTGCCGCAATCTGTGCCTTCAGGGCGTCAAAATTGGGAAAACGTTGTTCGTTGCGCAGCTTGTGCACAAAGCGAACGGAAATATGCGTACCGTAGATATCACGGTCAAAATCAAACAAATGCACTTCCAGCAAAGGACGCGTTCCGCCCACCGTAGGGCGGATACCCAGGTTGGCAACCCCGCACAGCGGAGCCTCACCCAGACCGCTCACCTGAACGGCAAACACGCCGGTCATCGGCAAGGGATTGTGGCGAATGCGAATATTGGCAGTTGCAAAACCGAGCTGGCGACCGATCTTGTCGCCATGAGCCACCTGGCCATCAATGATATAAGGACGACCCAGCAGGCGGGCTGCGTGCGCCATATCTCCATCGGCCAGCGCACGCCGCACACCGGAACTGGACACGCGCTCGTCGTCGACCGTGACACTCTGCATCGACTCGACGGTAAAGCCATACTGCAGTCCCGCAGCCTGAAGCAGCGAGAAATCGCCAACCCTGCCGCGCCCGAAACGGAAATCGTCACCAATGATCAGGTGCTTGACCCGAAGCGCGCCAACCAAAACCTGCTCGATGAACTGATCTGCCGACAACGCCGCAAAAGCAGCGTTGAAGGGGCACACCATGACCTGTTGCACACCGGCGTCGGCCAGCAATTCAAGCTTTTCACGGAGCGTGGTCAAACGGGCAGGCGCCGACTGCGGCGCAAAAAACTCACGCGGGTGCGGCTCGAAAGTCAGCACCGCCGGCTGGACCTGAAATTTCCCAGCCGCAGCGAGCAGTTGCTCCATGAGCGCAGCATGTCCCAAGTGCACGCCATCGAAATTGCCAATGGCGAGAACAACAGGATCGGGAACGGGACGCGAATAGCCGCGAAAGACGCGCATGGAATTGCTAGCGAAAAACGTTGGATTATAACGGTCTACATCAAATAGCGGGGGGCCGGAAACTCATTAAATTTCAACCATTCAGGCCGAAATGTCATAAACATTTGGCTATAATCCTTCACCGCACTCAAGGCAAGCAGCACACAAAGCGTCATGCTTCAACTTATCGGCCATATTGTTAAAATTTCAGCACGCAGGGATCGCACCGAGATCAATGCTGCCATGGTCGACGCGCTGCTTGAGCTGTTTTCCCCACGCCGCCTGACCATTCACCGTTGCTACATGACCAAACGGAAAATGGTTGTCTTTGCCTGCGCCGGGATATCGCCCGAAGGCCGCTTTGTCCGCAACGCCTACCTTCCCGACCGCCACTACTGCCAACCTATCAGCAACAATCCCCTGCTGGCCCGCTGTGCCCGGGAAATGTCGGTCGTCATGGAAATCCAGCACAACGGCGATCACCGCCTGGTTTTCCCGGTAATGAGCCAAGACCACCCGTTGTACATGGTGGACTTGATCCTGTCGGATGATTTTCCCGCCGACCAGCGCATCAGCCTGATGGGCTTGATCGAGTATTTCGGCAACCACATTGCGCTGCTCGACTACGGCGAAGCAGATACGCTGACCGGCCTCTTGAGCCGCAAGACATTCGACAAGCACCTGTTCGAACTGCTCGGACAGGCCGACAGCGATGAAACCCGATTCCTCGGAACACACAGCGACGAACCGCTTCGTCGCAAGAATTCGACCGATAGTTGCCACTGGCTGGCGGTCTGCGACATCGATCACTTCAAGCAGGTCAATGACAACTTCGGCCACCTGATCGGCGACGAAGTGCTCATCATGATCGCGCAAGTCATGCGCCAATCCTTTCGCTTCGACGACCAGCTCTTTCGTTTCGGCGGCGAAGAGTTTATTGCCTTGCTCCAACCGGCCAGCATGGAATCCGCCGTCAGCACGCTGGAGCGTTTCAGGCATGATGTCGAAGCGCAGCGCTTCAGCCGCGTCGGCCATGTCACCGTCAGCATCGGCTTCAGCCAGCTGCTACCCAATGACACGCCAACCGATGTGATTGATCGTGCTGACGAGGCGCTCTATTACGCCAAGCAACACGGACGTAACCGGATCGAAAGCTACGAAGCACTCATTTCCGGCGGCCAACTGACCGCCAAGGATCTCAACAAGGGTGAAGTCGAGTTGTTTTGAGCGCGCTCAACCCAACGAGGCCAGCTTTGATTTTGGCCCGGGGGGATGCTTGATGAAATACTGCCGAATCCCCCTGACAATCGCCTCAGCCAACTTTTCCTGATAAGCATCGTCATTCAGCCGACGCTCTTCCTCGGGATTCGAAATAAAGGCTGTTTCAATCAGCGCAGACGGAATATCGGGGGCTTTGAGAACGGCAAAACCGGCCTGTTCAACATTGTTCTTGTGCAGGGTATTGATTGTGCCCAATTCGCCCAGCAAGTATTTGCCGAGTTTCATGCTGTCGTTGATCGTTGCCGTTTGTGACAAGTCGAGCAACGTCCGCGCCAGAAAGAGATCCTTCGCACCGAGATTGACACCACCGACCAGATCCGCCTCATTTTCGCGCTGGGCCAGCAAGCGGGCTTGCGTGCTCGATGCCCCCTTTTCGGACAGCACAAAAACCGACGAGCCTCGCGCATCCGGCTTGATCCAGGCATCGGCATGAATCGACAGGAACAGATCGGACTGCACACGGCGCGCCTTCTGCACTCGCATCTGCAGCGGCACAAAGAAGTCGGAATCACGCGTCAGCACGGCGCGCATATTTGGCTCGGCATCGATCCGGGCCTTGAGGCGCTTGGCCACTTCGAGCGTGACGTTTTTCTCGTACGACCCCCCCTTGCCCACGGCACCGGGGTCTTCGCCACCATGACCGGGATCCAGGGTAATCGTCACCAAGCGATCGACAATCGGTTTGCCCGATTTCTTGGTGGTATGTACCTCGGGAGCTTCCGGCAATTTTTCAGTACGCTCTGCACGCTTCGACAAATCTTCGGCTGGTTTCTCTGCTGCCCGAAAATCCTGATCCATCTTCAGCGGTTCAACCGCATCCTTGCGTCCCTCAAGCAGGGCCATCAAGGGATCGGGCGGATTCAGCGGATAGACATCAAGAACCAGTCGGTGACCATATTCGCCAACCGGCTTGACTTCAAAAACCTGCGGATTGACGCGGGTCTTGAGCTCCATGACCAGGCGCACCACACCGGGCTTGAAGCGGCCGGCACGCAACAGCTTGATATAGGGATCGTCGGTAGCCACCTTACGCGCCAGGCTATCCAGCACGCTATTGAATTCGACCCCTTCGATATCGACCACCAGACGATCCGGGTTTTCCACCGTGAAATGGGTGTACTTGAGCGGGCCGTCGTGTTCAAGGGTAACGCGCGTGTAATCGGCAGCCGGCCAGATGCGGACCGCCAGCACCGAGGGCAGCTTGGCCGCAGCGCCCGCCAGCGGCGAAACCGAGAGGATCAGCGAGGCGCCGGCATAGCGGAGGAGTTGTCGTCGCCCCAGGCTGAGGTGAGCGCCTTTATACATTGCGCCCCTTCCGGTGTATCTGCCACGGCTTCGAGGACACGCCCGAAACCTGCATAATGAAGGCGCAGCCGCAGGTCTGGCGACGGAACGCAGCCTTCAGCACGCTCCGGCCACTCAACCAGGCAGACTGCATTTTCATTAAAGTATTCACTAAAGCCCGCATCGAGAAACTCCTCGGGTGACTCGAAACGATAAAAATCAAAGTGATATAAGTATAAGCTCGAAATTACGTAAACTTCAACCAGAGAATAGGTCGGGCTTTTGACCGGCCCCGCATGCCCAAGCGCCCGAATCAGCGAGCGGGCCAACGTTGTTTTACCGGCCCCGAGATCGCCTTCAAGAAAAACGACCCGACCACCACTCAACAAAGGGGCAAGACATTCGCCCAGTCGCTGGGTCGCAGGTTCGTCGGGCAATTGGAAAACAGCGGTAACATCGGGGCTATGCACGATCAGGACTCCAAAATCGATTACGCGGCACTCAAGGAAAAAATCCGTCAGGCCGGAGAAAAACTGGGCTTTGCCGTTGTCGGCGTGGCCCGCGCCGAAGTCAGTCAGGCCAGCGAACACCTGCGCGCCTGGCTAGCTGCCGGCTGTCACGGCGAGATGAATTATATGGCTCGCCATGCCGATTTGCGCGCCGATCCAGCGGCACTTCAACCGGGAACCCTGACGGTTGTCTCTGTCGCGGTCGACTACCTGCCACATGACAAAATGGCCGACGATCCGCAGCAGGCGGCCATTTCACGTTACGCCCAAGGTCGCGACTACCATAAGGTCGTGCGCAGCCGACTGCAAAAAATGGCCGATGCCATTGCGACACTTGCCGGCCCTTTCGGCTACCGCGTCTTTTCGGATTCCGCACCGGTCATGGAAGTCCATTTTGCAACCCAGGCCGGCATCGGCTGGCGCGGCAAGCACACTTTGCTGCTTTCCAAGCAGGGTTCCTGGCGTTTTCTGGGGGAAATTTACTGCGACCTGCCGCTGCCGCCCGACGAGCCGATCAAGGATCATTGCGGCAGTTGCAACGCCTGCCTCGACGCCTGCCCGACGCAGGCCATCATTGCGCCCTACAAGGTTGATGCCCGCCGTTGCATTTCGTACCTGACCATCGAACTGCCCGGCGCCATTCCGGCCGAGTTCCGTGATTTGATCGGCAACCGGATCTATGGTTGCGACGACTGCCAGACCTGCTGCCCATGGAATCGTTTCGCCCAACTCGGCGACAGCGAATTCCAGCCGCGCCACCGACTCGACTCAGCCAGCCTGATCGAACTGTTCGCCTGGACTGAAAGCCAGTTCAACGACCGTCTGGCCGGCAACCCGATCCGCCGTATCGGCCATGAGCGCTGGCTGCGCAATATCGCCATCGCACTGGGCAACGGCCCTACCACGGTCGACGCCCTGAATGCCTTGAAAATGCGACAGGATGACGCCTCGCCGCTGGTCAGGGAACACATTGAATGGGCGCTGACCAAACTGGAAAACAGCTTGCAGCCGAGCTAAATCAGCAGCAACCCGACGGCAGCCGACTAAAAAATTCCCAGCCACGAAAATCAGTCAGCGCACCACCGGGCGCGCCGGATCGGCACACCATTCACTCCATGAGCCGGCATAGAGCCGGGAAGCGGTCAGTCCGGCCACTTCCATGGCCAGCAAATTATGGCAGGCAGAAACGCCGGAGCCGCACTGATGCACCACCTGCTCCGGCGCCACGCCATCCAGCATGGCCAACCACTCGGTACGCAATTCGGCCGCCTGCTTGTAGCGCCCGTCAGCCTGCAAATTGTCCCGAAAAAAACGGTTGACCGCGCCGGGGATGTGCCCTCCGACCGGATCCATCGTCTCGTTCTCGCCGCGAAAGCGATCAGGGCTGCGCGCATCGACCAGGCAGATCTGTGCAGCCTCAAGGCCGGCCGATACATGTTGCGCATCAACTGGCGGCAAACCTTCGCCACGCACAAAATGCTTCGGCTGCAAAACCGGGTGCTCCGCATCCATCGCCCCGCCTGCCGCCAACCAGGATTGCAAACCACCGTCGAGCAAAGCCACACGGTCGTGCCCCAGCCAGCGCAACAACCACCACAAGCGGCCGGCAATCATGCCCTGGACATCGTCATAAACCACCACCTGCGTGGCGGCATCGATACCGATCTCGCCCAGTCTCCGAACTAGCACTTCGACATCCGGCAGCGGATGACGACCGTTAATACCGGTCATCGGCCCCGACAAATCACGGTCGCAGTGCAGGAAAATTGCACCGGGGATATGCGACTCGGCGTACAAGCGCTCACCGTAGCCGGTATCCGCCAACTGGTGGCGAACATCGACGACCAACCACGCCGGGTCATCAAGATATGCCGCCAGCGTGGTGGCATCAACCAGCGTGGTATGGCTCATTCAGCGTCGAGCCAGGCCTTGGCCTCATCGACATTGGCGAAGACTTCCACATCGGCATTGACGAAGGTCTGCGACAACCAGGCGCTCCAGGTGACCCACTGACTGTCGGTAACAACGGCAACGCGCTTGAAATCGTTGGCATGGGCACGCGAAAACTTGATTTCTTCCAGTGCCACATCAATGGTCAGGTCAGCCATCTGGCTCAGGTCAAAGGAAAGGTCGACCGGACCTTCAAACTTGACCTTGTAATTGACGAGTTCTTCGAATTCCTTGTAATCGGCCAGGGTGAATTCACCAAAGACGGAAACGCTGACGCGGCTGGGTTGGTGGTCGATAACGATCATGATCAGACTCCCTTGTTGTTTGTCTCAGTTTAACGCCGTTTAATCCTGTTCCACCGGGCTGGCGCGGGAAAAATGCGTTGCCGCGATGCCCGACAGGATAATCAGTCCGATGGCGAACCAGGCCGAGGCATCCATCACCTCGCCCCAGAAAACGGCACCGAACAGACTGGAAAAAATCACCGTGCTGTAGGCCAGTGCGGCGGACATCAAGGTCTTGCCACGCGTATAGGCGCGCGTCATGGCCAACTGCGCTACCGTCGCAAAGCTGGCGACGCCGAGCAAAAGCAGGCCGCTGCGCAGGTCGACCGCATGCAGGCTACTGAAACCCAGCCAGATGCCGGCGCAAATCGACGACACCAGGGAGAAATAAAAAACGGTACGCGTTTCCGGCTCGCCGCGCGCCCCAAGTTCGCGCACGCTGAAATAGGCCATCCCGGCCACCACGCCGGAAGCCAGACCAATCAGTCCGCCAACCAGTTGATCGGCATTGAGCGTCGGTTTGAGCAGCAGCACGACGCCTACCAAGCCGACCGCCAGCGCACCGAGAATACCAAGGCGCATTTTCATCCCGGCCAGCGCCAGGTAAAGCGCCAGGAAAATGGCCGAGGTGTAGTTCAGCGTCACAGCAGTCGCCAGCGGCAACAGGGTAATCGCGTAGAAATAGGCAAACAACGCGCTGAATCCGACGATGCCGCGACTGATCTGCCAGCGCCAGTGCGGCGTGGCGAGCGGCACACGCTGCAGGCGAACCAGCCCGAACATCAGGATCAACGAAATGAAGCTGCGGTAAAAAGTGATTTCAACCGCCGAGTGGGTTTCCACAGCAAATTTGACGCACACCCCCATACAGGCGAACAGCAGGCTGGCGACCAGCATCCAGAGGGATTGCATGCGTGAATAGGCTCAAATAAAAAAGGCATCGGATTCTACCCCGATGCCTGTGTCGACCGTGACGTTCAGCGCGTTTCGATCGCCGACTGCATGATCCGTCGATAGAACTCGTGGAAGTGCTGCATGCCATCTTCCATCGGGCTCTGATAGGGACCAACCTCGCTGCGCCCTTCCTTCATCAGCGCGTAGCGACCGCGATCCATGCGTTCGCCGATATCGTCGTCCTCGATGGCGGTTTCCATGTAGGCGGCGCGTTCGGCTTCGATGAAATCGCGCTCGAAATCGACAATTTCTTCCGGGTAGTAGAACTCGACGACATTCAGCGTCTTGTTAACACCTTGCGGAATCAGCGTTGACACGACCAGCACGTGCGGATACCACTCGACCATGATGTTCGGGAAGTAGGTCAGCCAGATGGCGCCATGCTCCGGCGTCTTGCCTTCGGCGCCGTAGATGTCGCGGACCGCCTTCTGCCAGCGCTCGTAAGCCTTGGAGCCGGATTTCTGCAACGAAGTAATGCCGACGCGCTGCACCGAATACCAGTCGCCAAATTGCCAGGTCAGGTCGTCACAGGTGACGAAATTGCCCAAGCCCGGGTGATACGGCGCAACGTGGTAATCCTCCAGATAAACCTCGATGAAGGTTTTCCAGTTGTAATTGCACTCGTGCATCTCGACGTGATCGAGCTTGTAGCCGGTGAAATCAAGCTCCGGTGCGACCTTCATGCCGGCCAGGTCGGCATTGGCCGAGCGCGGGCCTTTGAAGAGCAGCCCGTTCCAGTTTTCCAGCTTCGCCTTGTTCAGGTTGAGACAGGGGTTCTGGGGGAAATGCGGCGCCCCGATCAGTTGACCGCCGGTATCGTAAGTCCAGCGATGGATCGGACAGACAATCGGCCCGCTCAACGTGCCGGAGCCCTGCAGCATGATCGCCTGGCGATGACGGCAGACGTTCGACATCTGCCAGTTGCCGGCATTCGGCCCTTCGCTGCCACCGTTGAGCAGCATCTGGCCGTGATCTTTCCATTCGAGCGAACGATAATTGCCCGCTTCCGGCACCATCAGCTGGTGACCGACGTAACCCGGCCCGGCATCGAAGATGAGCTTTTTCTCCAGCTCAAAAATCTTTTCATCGAAATACCAATCGACCGGCAGTTGGGAAACTGCTGGGGCCAAACGGGACAAGGTGGCCACGTCGGACATTCCACGCCTCCAGCGGGTTGAAAAAACAGGATTTTACCCTTCCCTCAATTTGACCAGAAGCCCCCAGATGGAGTATTTTCGCGTGTTTCCCCGAACCCCGTTGACATGGATCAATCCCCCATCGCCGGCATGAAATTCGAGACCGCCCTGAGTGAGCTCGAAAACATCGTTTCCAGCATGGAAGGCGGCAAGCTCGAACTTGAAGCCTCCATCGCCGCCTATCGTCGCGGCATGGCGCTGATGAAGCACTGCCAGACACAACTGAACGACGCCGACGAACAGATCCGCATCCTTGAAAATGGCGAGTTCAAGGACGTTGACCGCGACACGCTGGAAGCACCATGAACCCAAGCCCGTTTGCCGAATGGATGGCAGCCACCCAGGCTCGCGTCGAAACCGCCCTGGCCCGACACCTGCCCGGCGCCGAGAGCATTCCCGCCCGCCTGCATGAAGCGATGCGCTACGCCACGCTCGGCGGCGGCAAGCGCGTCCGCCCGCTGCTCGCCTTCGCCGCCGGCGAACTGACCGGCGCCCAGCCCGAACAACTCGACACCGTGGCCTGTGCCGTCGAACTGATCCACGCCTATTCGCTGGTCCATGACGACCTGCCGTGCATGGACGATGACGTACTGCGTCGCGGTCGACCGACCTGCCACGTCGAATTCGACGAACCGACCGCCCTACTGGTCGGCGACAGCCTGCAAACGCTGGCCTTCGAACTGCTCGCCAGCCAGCCGCTTGGCGACGCCCGCCAGCAACTCGAAATGATCAACCTGCTGGCCCACGCCAGCGGCTCGCGCGGCATGGCCGGCGGCCAGGCGATCGATCTCGGCTCGGTCGGCAAGGCGCTGAACCAGCCCGAACTCGAATTGATGCACGCGCTCAAGACCGGCGCCCTGATCCGCGCCGCCGTCCTGCTCGGCGCCCTCGCCGGCCAGCCGCTCTCGGCCGACGAACGGAGCAACCTCGACCGTTTTGCCAAGCGCGCCGGCCTGCTTTTTCAGGTGGTCGACGACATCCTCGACTGCACGGCCAGCACCGCCACGCTCGGCAAGACGGCCGGCAAGGACGAAGCGGCCGACAAGCCGACCTACGTCAGCCTGCTCGGCCTCGACGCTGCCCGTCAATACGCCGACGAACTGCGCAACGATGCACTGGAAGCACTATCCATCTTCGGCGAACGCGCCGGCCGGCTGACCCAGCTCGCCGACTTCATCTGCCATCGGCAATTCTGAAATGACCGCCTTCTCCCTGCTTGAAAGCATCGACAGCCCGGCCGACCTGCGCCGCCTGGACCGCAAGCAATTGCCGCAACTGGCAACCGAACTGCGGGCCTTCCTGATCGACTCGGTCTCGCAGACCGGCGGCCACCTGTCGTCCAACCTCGGCACCATCGAATTGACGATTGCGCTGCATACCGTGTTCAACACCCCCGAAGACCGCCTGGTCTGGGACGTTGGCCACCAGTGCTATGCCCACAAGGTACTGACCGGGCGCCGCGCGGGCATGAGCACGCTGCGCATGCACCATGGCGTCTCCGGTTTCCCGAAGCGCAGCGAAAGCCCGTACGACACCTTCGGCGTCGGTCATTCATCGACTTCGATCTCCGCCGCACTGGGCATGGCGCTGGCCGCCAAGCTGAAAGGTGAAGACCGCAAGGCGGTGGCCATCATCGGTGACGGCGCGATGACCGCCGGCATGGTCTTCGAGGCGATGAACAATGCCGGCGTCGGCGATACCGACATGCTGGTCATCCTCAACGACAACGAGATGTCGATCTCGCCGCCGGTCGGCGCGCTGAACAACATCCTGACGCGCCTGATGTCGGGCAAGACCTTCAATGTCGCCCGCTCGGCCGGTCGCCACATGCTCGGCTTCGCGCCGCCGCTGCTTGAACTGGCGCGCCGCGCCGAAGAGCACGTCAAGGGCATGATTGCCCCGGGCACGCTGTTCGAGGAATTTGGCTTCCATTACTACGGCCCGATCGACGGTCACGACCTCGACGCACTGATTCCGACGCTGGAAAACCTGCGCGACCTCAAGGGTCCGAAGTTCCTGCACGTCATCACCAAGAAAGGCCAGGGCTACAAACTGGCTGAAGCCGACCCCATTCTTTACCACGGCGTTGCCAAGTTTGCCCCGGATGAAGGCATCAAGGCCGGCAAGGCCGGCAAGCTGACCTACACCCAGGTTTTCGGCGACTGGCTGTGCGATCAGGCCAAGGCCGATTCGCGCCTGATCGGCATCACCCCGGCGATGCGTGAAGGCTCCGGCCTGCTGCGCTTCTCCAGCGAATTCCCGGATCGCTACTACGATGTCGGCATCGCCGAGCAACACGCCGTCACCTTCGCGGCCGGTCTCGCCTGCGAAGGTCTGAAGCCGGTCGTGGCAATTTATTCAACCTTTTTGCAACGCGCTTACGATCAACTGATCCACGATGTCGCCCTGCAGAATTTACCGGTCATTTTCGCGGTCGACCGCGGCGGCCTGGTCGGTGCCGATGGCCCGACCCACCACGGCACCTTCGACCTGTCGTTTGTCACCTGCATCCCGAACATGGTCGTCATGGCACCGGCCGACGAAAACGAATGTCGCCAGATGCTGTCGACTGCCTACAGCCTTGATTGCCCAAGCATGGTGCGCTACCCGCGCGGCGGCGGCACGGGCGCCACGCCCGGAAACGACCTTGAGACACTGCCCCTTGGCAAAGGCGAAATCCGCCGCCAGGGTAAGGATATCGCCCTGCTCGCCTTCGGCAGCATGGTCCCGACCGCACTCGCTGCCGGCGAAGAGCTGGATGCCACCGTGGCCAACATGCGCTTCATCAAGCCGCTCGACATCGACCTGATTGTCGAACTTGCCGGGAACCATTCGCTGCTTGTCAGTATCGAAGAGAACTCGGTCATCGGTGGCGCAGGCTCGGAAATCGAACGCGCCCTCGCCGAACGGGGCATCCAGATACCCTTCCTGCAACTCGGCCTGCCAGATCGCTTCATCGATCACGGCGAGCAAGGCCAGCTGCTGGCCGAACTGGGCCTCGACAAAAATGGCATTGTGCGCGCCATCCAAGCCCGCACCTCAACACAATAAATCAACGAAGAACAGCTTATGACAACCCCCACCCCGATTCCTGACGTTCAAAACTCTGCCGATACGCGCCAGATCGCAATCAACAAGGTCGGCATCAAGTCGATTCGCCACCCGGTCAAGGTCCAGGACAAATCGTCCGGCATCCAGCACACCATTGCCGTCTTCAATATGTACGTCGGGCTGCCGCACAACTTCAAGGGCACCCACATGTCCCGCTTCGTGGAGATCCTGAACAGCCACGAGCGCGAGATCTCGGTCGAAAACTTCCCGGCCATGCTCAGCGACATGGTGGTCAAACTCGAAGCCGAAACCGGCCACATCGAGATGAACTTCCCGTTCTTCATCAACAAGACGGCCCCGGTTTCCGGCGTGCAGAGCCTGATGGACTACGATGTCACCTTTATCGGCGACATCTGCCACGGCAAGGTCACCACCTCGGTCAAAGTCGTTGTACCGGTCACCAGCCTGTGCCCCTGCTCCAAGAAAATTTCCGAGTACGGTGCCCACAACCAGCGCTCACACGTCACCGTAACGGCCCGGACCAACGACTTCATGTGGATTGAGGAAATTGCCCAACTGGTCGAACAGGAAGCCTCCTGCGAGCTGTATGGCCTGCTCAAGCGCCCGGACGAGAAATATGTCACCGAACGCGCCTACGACAATCCGAAATTCGTCGAAGACATGGTGCGCGACGTGGCAGCACGTCTCAATGCAGAAAAGCGCGTCGACGCCTACGTCGTCGAATCGGAAAACTTCGAATCGATCCACAACCACTCGGCTTACGCCCTGATCGAGAAGGACAAAACGGCCGCCTAAAGCCGGTTACCGCGGTCGACTGGAAACACGGCCAAAATAAAAATCCAAGATGGGACGCTCCAGAGCGTCCCATTTTCATTCCTGCGCAACAGATACAAGCGATACATTCGACTCATCCCACTGGTGTCCAATTGCCGGTTTCATCATCGGCAAAGATCAGGGGGATGCTTTGAAGAAGACTATCCGCAACTATCGCTTCCATGCCGTCCTGCTCGCCGCTCTAAGCTTGGCGGCCTGCAAGACCGTCCCGCCGACGCAGCGGACCGGCCAGGAAGGTGAGGCTGGGGCGCCCCAAGCAACCGCCCCCGCGCCGGAAGCAAAACAAGCCGCCCGGAAAGCAGCACCGGAACGTTCGCGTTCATCGAACGCCAAAAAACTCAATTTCACCGATGCCGGCGGCTGCTCCGGGCAATTGAAATACAGCTATGGCGACCTGGAACGCAGCCCGCGCTTCCGCTTCACGCACAACTGCCCCGGCGGTCAGGCCAACGGCGACGGCTTCATCGTTCAGATGACGCAGGACGGCTTCCCCACGATGATCAGCCCCTATACTTTTGCCAGCGGCCGGGAAACCAATCGCGACCACACCGCCTGGCGCGAGGAATATTTGATCGACGGCAGCCCCGACCAGGGCGGAACCAACCAGAAGATACTCCGCACCCTGAATACAAGCAGCGCGATGAAACCAGGCGCTGTCGGTGACGTACTGCTCCGCACGCTGGCCAACGCCAGCGCCGAAAGCAGCGGGCGGGCGAAGCAATCGCTGGCCTGGCTAGCGGACAATGCCGATGCCCCCCTGCTGGCGCAACTGAAGCCCTACCTGCCCACCGGCAGCGCCACGGCGCAACGCATCGAGCAACGCAGCGTCGCCAACAAGGCCACCTGCAATACCGAAGCCCTTGAAGCGTATTCCAACGACTACCTGCGCATCGTCAATTACAAGGTGAAGAACGGCCAGGCCTACGACTCGCTCGCCCAGGCGCTTGAAATTCGCCTGTCCAAGGAAGCGCAGCGCGACCAGATGCAGAGCGACCTGCGGCTTGCCGAAATGAAGAGCGGCGTCGCCAAGGTGCGTGCCTGGCTGCGCGGAGCCAAGCAGGCTGCCGGTACCCCACCGACGCTGGAATGCAGCTTCGTTACCGTCTGGAGCGACAAGTATTCGGGCTTTGCAACCAGCAGCATGAATACCTACGGCTACAACAAACTCAGCTTGGGCGTCAGCCGAGATGTCCTGGGCAACCAGGGCGTCGTCCCGGTCGTCGTTGCACCGCCCACCCACCTTTGGGCGCAACAGGTTCGGGAAAAGACAGGGCTGCAGCCTGAAGCCAGGGATTTTGCTGTTGAAGACTCGTTCAAATACCCCAGCTACTGCCAAAACGGCTGCCGGGAGACGACCCAGCACCGGATCGCCTTTTCGCCGATCACGCCGGAACAGGCGCGGGCGATCCGAGAGATCGCCATGGCGGCCAAAGGACAGCACCTCGGCGTCAAAACTATGGGACCACCAGACACTGCCATCAAATTCCAGATCGTCGAACAAGTCACTTTCTTCAATCCGGATAACCCGGCGCAACAACTGACGCTAAAGGGGGTTTCCGGAAAAGTCGACTGAGCCCTGGACGAATCCGGCACCGACTCACACGCCGGGTTCACGGTCGACTGGGAAAATCAGTGAAAAACGGAAAGGCACAAGTCCGAGGGCATGGCATCATATGCTGTTTGTCATAACAAAAATCAAAAGGGAGCAACATGGAAAGGAAATGCCGCCTCCAGAATAACCGACATACTTATCTCGGCTGGTTGCGGCGTGCCAGCTGGACGGCCAAGACCTGCCTGGCGGTGCTGGTTGCCGATTGTCCCGCAGGCATCGCCGAAACCCTGCCCACCGTCATCGTTACAGAGGAACGCCTGCGCGAAACTGAAAGCGCAGTTGCGACGCTAACACCGACACCCCTGCTGGAATTGCCCTTGTCGGCCACGCACCTGACTACCGAGGCATTTGCCGAACGGCTGCCCGCCGACATCGCCGATCTGACCGATTATTCGCCCGGCATCTCCCGCCGCTCCAATTACTGGGGCCTGAATTCCCCGACCTTCCAGTTGCGCGGCTTCAACACCGGCTCATCCACCGCCTATTACCGTGATGGTTTCCGCTACCAGTCGCTCGGGCCGATGGCAATGGCCAACATCGAAGGTATCGAGATACTGCGCGGCCCAGTCGGCGCGCTGTACGGCTGGGCCGACCCGGGAGGCGCGGTATATGTCCGCACCAAGCAGCCGGTCGCCACGCCGCTGGCGGAAGCGACCGTGTGGACCAACTCCTGGGGCCGTACCGGCCTCTCCGGCGATTTCGGCGGCCCGACTGGCGCGGCGTCGCGCTACCGCCTGGTCGTCTCGCGCGAGGAAGGCGGCAGTTTCCGGGATCGCCAGACGCTCGAACAAACGCTGGTCGCACCGTCGTGGTCGGTCGATCTCGGCGGTGGGAGAAATTTCTCGGTCGCACTCGAATGGCTAAACGACCGGCGGACGACTGACTACGGCATTCCGGCGATCAACGGCCGGCCGGCACAAGTTCCCATCGACCGGGTCTATGGCGAAAGCTGGGGCCGCCAGCATTCACAATCGACCCGCTTCGCGGTGCGCTGGAGCCAGCCGTTGGCCGAGGGCCGATTGAATTTCGCCTGGTCGTGGTACAACTTCCGGTACCGCGAATACCACGACGCCGAATCAAATGCAGTCTCCGGCACGACACTCCGCCGCTGGTACGAAACTTACCCCGAACACTATCGCTGGACGACCGCCTATCTCGACTGGACGCGCGACTTCGCCACCGGCCCATTGGCCCACCGTTTCCTGGCCCGCCTCGAATCGGCCAATGAAACGCGTAGCATCGTCGGCGGCGAGTTCGGCAACTACGCTCCCATCGACGTCTATGCACCGGTTTACGGCCAGGCATGGACACCGGGGAGCGACTTCACCCGCTTCGACCAATGCTGGCAATTCCGCAGCCTCGGCCTCACGGTGCAGGACGAGATCCGGATCGGCACCTGGACCTGGCTGTTCGGCCTACGCTACGCCGACCTGAAGCAAACCTACGACTACACCGAAACCCAGCCAAACCAGCTGGAATTGCACCCTCGGCAGTCAGATACGGCGCTGATGGGGCGCATCGGCGCCAGCTGGCGCCTAGCTGCCGGCTGGTCGGTCTACGGCAACTTTGCCGCCGGCGCCTTGCCGACGCTGCCCCAGACCCGGGCCTGGAATAACGATCCCTTCGCCCCGGTCACCGGAAGGCAGACCGAATTCGGCGCCAAGTACGAGCCGGCCGGTGGCCGCTGGATCGCCACACTGGCCCGGTTCGACATCCGCCGGCAGAACGTGCGAACCAGCGACCCGGACCACCCCGGCTACACCATCACCACCGGCGAACAACGCTCACAGGGGCTGGAACTCGCCTGGCAGGGCCGCCTTCCACATGGCTGGCGGATCACCGCGCAAGGCACCTGGATGGACGCCGTCGTTACCCGCGACAACCGCTACCCCGTCGGCAACCAACTGCCCTATGCGCCGGAATGGTCGGCCTCGGCCTGGCTATCCCGTCAATTCGCTGCAACCGATGGCGGACACTGGCAGGTCGGCGGTGGTGCCGTGCACGTCGGTTCGCGCCACGCCGATTTCGCCAATACGACGCGCTTGCCTGGCCACACCCGCTTCGATGCCGGGGCCACCTACAGACGTGCCGACTGGTCAATCACCGCCAGTGTAGAAAACCTGTTCGACCGGATCTACTACGCCAGCGGCGTCGAGAACCGGCCGGCGGTGATCTACCCCGGCGCACCGCGTACCCTGAGCTTGCGGCTGACGCACCGCTTCCAATGAACCGCCCGATGCCTCTCGTCATCGACCCGCAAGCTAACGCCGCCACATTCGGCACGGCGACCCACCACTTCGGCCGGCGCTGGGAGGCGACCTTCATCGCCTTGCTCGCCTCGCCGGCGGCAGCGCGCCAGCCGCTATCCCACGAGACGCTGACGGGCGAATTGGCCCGCCGCGGCCAGAACCGGCCGCTCAACCGGAGCCAGATGCAGCGCCTGCTCGACAGTCTGCGCGCCTATCTCGACACCTTGCCCGGCCAACCACTGGCTATCGAACACCCACCGCGCAAGGCGACCACCGGGCCGTGGCAACTGCACTACCGACAGCCACTCGCCATCGTCGTCTCGGCAGCCGACGGCGGCAGAGTGCAGGCAGCTACCGAACCACCCAGCCCGCACCTGCTCGAAACCGATTGCCCCGTCACCTGCCGGCAACTGCTCGAAATCATGATGGTCGCCGACGGCTTCGCCGCACATGGCAAATACATCGAAGCCATCGAAAGCCTCACCCCGGCCAAGGTGCTGCCGATCACCCCCGATTTCCGCTGCCTGGTGCAATTGCGCGCCATCCGCCACGAAAACCTGCTTGGCAACCACGCCGAGGCCCATCGCCTGCTAGTGAGCCTGCTCCAGTCCCCCCCCTCGCCGCTCGCCGACCCCGGCCTGCTGCCCTATGCCCGTTTCCAGCTCGACCGCATCGACTACGACCGCTCCCCCGGCCGGCATTACCACCGGCTGTGGACGATGGGTGAGCCACTGGCACCGCGCCTCGGCGTCGACCCGCTGCATGCCGGCGAATGGCACAACCTGCGCGCCCTGCTCGCCCGCCGGATGCTGCACGAAAATGCTGCGTCGACCGGCCGCCCTGATGAGCACGGCTTGGCCCTCCATCGGGCGGCGCTCGGCCACCTGCAAAGCGCCCTGTACTGGATGCTGTCTCAACGCAACTGGGAGCGCCTGCAAGCCTTCGCCGCCAACTACGCATTCCATTTGCAAAGCGTCATTCCCTACGGACTGGCGACGCCGCTCGAAACCTACGCCTGGCACAGCCTCGAACATGCTTATTACGACAAGCTCGACGCCGGCAAGGAAAGCGCCTGGGAACTGATTTTTCTCGGCCAGTTCTGGCTGGATTACGAAACAGAACTCGCTGACGCAACACCGCCTACAGCCATTCTCGACAACCATCATCCCGGCGAAGCCGCCTTTTACCTACATGCCATCCGTAGCGTCGAGCAAATCGGCGATGCCCGCCAGGTCGCACTCGGCTGGATCAACTACCGCCGCTTCGCTGCTCGTCATCTCGAACAGAAAGAAAGCCTACGCGCCGAACGCGCGCTATCGGGGCTGCTCACCACCCACGGCGAACTACGGGCAACGCTCGAAGCTGAAGGCTACGGCCCGAATCTCCCACCCGGCTAATACAACGGATACATTGCCCGGCAACCCGCTCGGTATAACCCATTCTTCATGCACAACAAACGAAATGAAGTGGGAGACATTTTGCACAAGACAAGAAAGACAGCCATCGGCTGCTGGCTGCTCGTCGCGCTCGGCACGGCCGCCGCGGCACCGGAGCAAGGTGAAACGGCCAGACCACCGGCCACGCAACACCCGGCCACGACACAACAACGTTTCCCCATCCCCGCCTTCCGCCTGAGCGGCAACCGGGCCATCGGCGACGATGAACTCCAGGCCCTACTAGCACCGCTCACCGGCCTGCAACGCGATGCCCGCCACCTGCTCGCGGCGCGCGACCAGGTCGAAGCGCATTACCACCAACGCGGCTACCCGCTGGTCAAAGTTGCACTGCCGGAAACACTTGTGCCCGGTGAAGCTATCCCACTGACTATCATTGAAGCCCGTACTGGCCCAATTACCGTTTCGGGCGCTAAGCACTTTTCTACTGCGCCAGTCCAGGAGGCTCTCTCCGCCGACCAGCCACGCGGCGAAATCATCCGCCTGGCGCTGTTCCAGGCCCAGCAGGTACTCAACCAAAACCCGGCACGCGGCGTCGGCCTCAAGTTCGTCGGCGAACCGAACGGCGAGACCCGCATCGAGGCCATTGTACAAGATGAAAAGCCGTGGTCCGTTGGCCTTGATCTGGACAACTCAGGTAGCGCCATTACCGGCCACACCCGCCTCGGCATCAACGCCCAGCATGCCGACCTGTTCGACCGAGGCATCGTCGGCAGCGCCAACTACGTCGTATCGCCAGAAAAGCCGGATGCCGCGCAAGCCGTCTTGGGTAACCTCACGCTACCTTTCCCTACAGCCGGCGGCCTGCTCGGCGTTCAAGCCAGCTACAGCCAGGGTGACACCCTCAACGTCGCCAATGTCTTCGGCATCCACGGCAAGCACCATTTGCTCGGCTTCAACTGGCAACATCTGCTACCAGCGCCTGCAGTCGAATTGCCAGCCACCCGACTGCAGGCCGGCCTCAGTTGGCGCCATTACCAAAATGGACTGGACTTCCTCGGCACGCCGGTCAACGACAATCGGGTCGGCGCCGCGCCACTCGCTCTCGGTGTAGTTCGCTCGCTGGATGCCGGCAATGCCTCGGCACTCGTCTCGCTCGGCCTAACCGCCAATATCCCCGGCCTCGGCGCTGACAACGATAACGCCAGCTACGCGGCAATGCGTGCCGATGCCAAAGCGCAATGGGCTGTATTTCGCGCCACCATCGCCTATGCCAACCGCTTTTCCGGCGGCGGCACGCTAGATATCGCCTTCAGCGGCCAGTTAGCAAGCGGCCCGCTGATCCCGGCCGAACAGTTTGGCCTCGGCGGTAGCCTGGCCGTGCGCGGCTTTAATGAATTCGACAGCGCCGGCGACCATGGAGCCCGCCTCAACTTCGAACTCACCTCCGCTCCGTGGTTCGGTCACAGCCGGCTGGCAGCCTTTGCCGATGCCGGCTGGCGCCAGCGCCTACAAGCCCAGGCACTGGAGAAATCCGAAGAAAGCATCGCCAGCATCGGTATCGGTTACCGGTTGACGCTCGACCGGAATCTCAGCCTCAAGCTCGATGCCGCCCACGTCCTCGATGGCAGCGAAACCACCCGCGCAGGCGAAAACCACGTTCACGCCCGCCTGCAACTCCGGTTTTAAGGAAAAAACCATGTTGACCGCAAAATATCTCAAACTGCCGCTGCTGCTCTCCCTGGCGCTCACCTTCGAATACGGCCATGCCCAAAGCACGCCGTTCAGCGGCCTCGTCTCGCCGACCGTGATGGGCCAGGGCTCAATGCAGGTGAGCACCAACGGCAATACTCGCACGCTGACGACGGCGCCAGGCACCATCATCAACTGGCAGCAGTTCTCCATCGCTGCCGGTGAAACTGTTCATTTCGCCCAGGCCAGTGCCGGCAGCGCCGTCCTCAACCGCGTCACTGGCACCAACGCCACCTCGCAGATTCGCGGCACATTGACCTCGAACGGGGTCGTCTTTCTGATCAATCCATCCGGTATCATTTTTCACAACGGCTCGCTGGTCAGCACAGCATCCTTCATCGCATCTACTCAGGACATTACCGACAGCGACTGGCGTACCGGCACCTACCGCTTCGCCGGTCCGGCCGTCCGTCCAAACGGCCAGACCAAGCCGATTACCGTGCATCCCGGCGCCCAGATCATCGCCACCGAAGCACTCAACGGCAATATCTGGCTGATCGGCGGCTACATCACCATCGGCGATCAGTTGGGGGGAAGCAACAGCACCAATCCTGTCACCCTGACCACGGGTAGCAACGGCACCCTCATCCTTGCTGCCGGCTCACGCGTCACAATAGAACCGGGCAGCGCCCCCAACGATACCCGCGTCAAGACGGAAACCGATATCGACGGCACCGAAACCGGCTACATGATCTGGAACAACCGCCAAAACGCCCAATCGAACATCAATCTCACGCCGGGCGCGGTCGTACTCGCCGAAAGCAATAGCCTAGCCGGCCTGAACGACAATAACTTTATTCACGGCACCGTCTACCGCAGCACAGGCACCAACGCCATCCTGGAAACCGACACGATACGCATCGCACCGCTTCCGGGCGTCCCCAACTACAACGGAGGTTCATCGGGTTTATCAGGCTCATCAGGCTCCGGCACAAGCACAACGCCAGGTTGGTCGTCTGCCGAGTTCAACAGCAGCTATGTCGGCAATCGTCCTCTGCTTGAGTCCACCGTTGGCGGCAACCAACGTCCTGTCGAGCAATATACCCAGGTCGGTATTACTGACAGCCTTTACACAGGCTGCGGGCCATCCTGCCAGTTCGGGATGACCAATCCCTGGCGACCGACCTCGGATTATCTGGCTTTTGAATATTCCGGCAGGCCACCGCTGAAGGCCAGCTATTCCTTCCTGAAAGCCGACGACATCAAATCTCCCGCTTCCTTGAGTCTCAGCATCGCGCCAGGCGAAAGCCCGTATCTGGTCAACAGCACAACAGTGGTCACTGCAAACGGCGCGATCAATCTTCCGGAAAACACGGTCGTCCGGATCGAATATGCCACCACCGCTCCGCAACCGAAGCTCGGCATCTGGGAACGCCTGATCCGCCCATTCACGCAAAGCTCAGGCTTCACCGTGGAAAATGGCGAAATGGATCCCGGGGTCAGGGGTTAACCAGATATCAGGATGAGTATTCCAAGCAATCAACCACATTCGAGACGAAGAAAATGCACAAGCCCCTCCCTCTACTTTCCCACTCCTTCTGGCATGGCACCGCACGATTGATTGCTACTCTCGCCATCGCTAGTCCACTCGCCGCCCAAGCCGCCTCCTCCATCGAAGAAAAGCTCTTCCTCGGAAAACTACTCAAGCACATCGCACCGCATGTGTGCAGCGTCAAAGACCCTTACGGCGAGGCCGGTGACGGCGGCGCCAAACCGACGAAAGTCGAGTTCCGGGATACAACCTTCCGCTGGGAAAACAAGGGTAGCGGCCGAATGTCGGTCGGAACGCTCGCGAAGTTCCACTTCCCGAGCGGCCACGAGGCGACCCACCAAGTTTTCGTAAGCATCCAACCCAAGGGCGGCATGTTCGCCGCCAAGGGGCCGTGGTACTTTGCCGGCGACCTAGACTACGACCTGAGTATCGGCAACAATCTGGGCGGCAAGGGTGCATCCTGTTATTGGATAACCGGCATGCGCGCTACGCACAAGAAGATTCCGCCGCTGGAGTTTAACGTGGGCTATAAGGAGTAAGCCGCTCCTGGCACCAAACCCACGGTCAACTGGAAACTCCAGCCAGAATCGAGATAAATAAAAAGGGCGCCGAAGCGCCCTTTTTTGCAATCTCAAACTGCTGATTAAGCAGCTGCGACCGGCTTTTCCTTGCGAACCAGCTTTTCCTTGATACGTGCAGACTTGCCCGAACGCTCACGGAGGTAGTACAGCTTGGCACGACGCACATCACCGCGACGCTTGACTTCGATCGAAGCAACCAGCGGGGAATAGGTCTGGAAAGTACGCTCGACGCCTTCACCGGAAGAAATCTTGCGGACGGTGAAACCGGAATTCAGACCACGGTTACGCTTGGCGATAACGACGCCTTCGTAAGCCTGCAGACGCTCGCGATTGCCTTCCTTGACCTTGACCTGCACAACGACGGTGTCGCCCGGTGCAAATTCAGGAATGGTCTTGCCCAGACGGGCGATTTCTTCTTGCTCGAGTTGTTGAATCAGGTTCATGTGAGATCCTTAAATTTTATAAACACTTACTCACCGCATTGCTCCTCTCCGGAAATTTCCGTGAGTAGTTGCGTTTCCTCCGCAGACAAGCTGCGGTGCGCCAGCAAATCCGGCCGGCGCTTCCGGGTCCGCGCCAACGACTGCTTGAGTCGCCAACGACGAATTTTTTTGTGGTCACCTGACAGCAAAATCTCCGGCACCGCCTCACCCTCATAGACCTCGGGGCGGGTGTAGTGCGGACAATCAAGCAAACCACCAACAAACGAATCTTCAACCGCCGAAGCAGCATCACCAAGCACTCCCGGCAACTGGCGGACAACGGCATCAATCAAGGCCATCGCCGGCAACTCGCCACCGGAAAGCACAAAATCTCCGATCGAAATTTCTTCATCAACGCAACGCTCGATCAGACGCTCGTCAATTCCTTCATAGCGGCCACAGAGAAGAATCACCCCTTCTCCGCCCTGCGCCAGCTGCATTACCCGCTCATGAGTAAGCGGAGCACCTTGCGGCGAGAGGTAAATAACCCGGCTTTTCGCCAGTCCTGCCTCCTGCTGCTGCGCTTTTGCAGCCATGATCGCTTTTTCCAGTGGCCCAGGCTGCATCACCATGCCAGGCCCGCCACCAAAGGGACGATCATCCACCCGTCGCCAGGCATTTTCGGCAAAATCACGAGGATTCCAGCCCTGCCATACCCAGCGCTGCTCTTCGAGCGCCCGACGGGTAATACCGCACTGCGTCACGGCAGCAAACATCTCCGGAAACAGCGTGATGCAATCAAACCGGATCACCAGTCGATGCCCCACTCCACCCGAACAATCCCTGCCTCTTTTTCAACGGCTAGAACCACCGCTGAAACGAACGGCAAAAGACGCTCTACCTCGTCATCACCGACAACGCGCAGAACGTCATTGGCACCGGTTTCAATCAGCCCGGCAACTTTACCGAGTGTTTCACCAGCACTATTCACCACTTCCAGGCCGATCAGATCGTCCCAGTAATACTCACCTTCTTCGGGAACCGGCAGTGCATCTTTCGGCGCACCAACCAGAACACCTTTCATGGATTCAGCGGCCGTACGATCGTTGACACCATCGAGCAGCACAACCAAACCATGACCGTGGACTTTTAGGCCTTTCAGCCCGCATTCGCGCCACGGCTCACCTTCCCTGCAGATCCACCAGACAGGCATTTCAGCCCAGTCCAGCGGGTCATCGCCAAAGGCATGCAGCTTGAGCCAGCCGCGAATTCCGTAGGGGTCGGCAAGCCGCCCCAGGACAACGATCTCGCTGCTGGTCAAAGCGGATACGACTTAAGCAGCCTGCTGGGCAGCGTGTTGCTTGACCAGACGGGCAACGGTCGGCGACAGCTGGGCGCCGTTTTGCTGCCAGTAGGACAGACGATCAACGGCAATACGCAGGGACTCTGCATTACCGGAGGCAACAGGGTTGTAGAAACCGATGCGCTCGACGAAACGGCCATCACGGCGGTTACGGGAGTCGGTCACGACCATGTTGTAGAAGGGACGCTTCTTGGCGCCGCCACGGGCAAGACGGATAACAACCATGGTAATTCTTTCGTTGCTTGAAAAAAGACCCGAGATTATAGCGCTTTATCAAGGAAAAACAAGCCACTTAGAATACTGTCCACGCATCGGAAAAATCACGCCGCCTGGCGCCCGACCAAAGGCAAAGCGAGGTTTTTTTGCTATTCTGCAGCGCACAATGAACAGCACACTGGAAAAATCCTTGCCCGTCACCGCTGAAGCCAACATCAAGAGCATTCTTGAATGGCTTGCGCTGGCGCACGGCCACCACGGCCCTGAGTACATCGATCAACTGCTGCGCCAGCTGCTCCTACTGCGCGAGACGCCTGTTCCCAACTCCCAGCGGACAAAATTACTTGACCTGCTTTACGCCCAGGCCGAACGGATTGTCTGTGCAGAATTGCCGCTATTGCACGAAGTGTCATTGCCGATTTCCCGGCGACTTCGTTTGCGTGTTCGACTCATCCTCGAGCTTCTTGAAATGCTCACCCAGGATTATTTCAACACGCTCTCCGAACTGTTCGACCCGCTGAGCAGCGCACCATCACGCTCGCCGCAAACCTCGCTACGCCGCGTCATGCATTGCATTGCATGGCAAATAAAGGTCAATCACCTGGTTGCCGCGCCAAGCTGCCTGGGTTTGTGGCAACAATTGCACGCAGCTTACGGCACGGCTCGCCGCCTTGGACTGGCCAACTCACCGGAAACATCCAGCACCCAGTCAATCGAGCGAATCTATCTTTCGATCCTGCTGGCAGCCATTGCCCAACCAGCATCGTTTTGCTCGGCCGAACTCGAGTTCATTGCCCAGTACATCGATCAAATCGACAAACTTCCAACACTATCGGACACGCCCCCCGAAGACAGCGAAAGTGTCTTCTGGATTGATCTCGACAAGGACATTCCTGCGCATGCGCTGATTCGTCGCTCGCCGGGCGCCGAAACCCAGGCCCTGTATTTCTCCTGCAGAGCCATCGCAGAACACGCACTCGCCCAGCGCAAAGAACTCAACAAGGGACGCACGACAGCCGAATTGGGCATTCCTGCTTTTGCCGAAAATCATGCCGGACGCGGCGTTCTGCTCCGACTGCATCACCTGTGGGGCCAACCGGCAAAACGACGCTTCCCGCGCCGCCGCCAATCCTACCGGGCAAATCTGTGCTCAGGCCTGGCACAACTCTGGTTACTGAGCAAAGCTCCAGCCAGCGCAATCGAACACAGCGAATGGATGGTCACCAACGAAAGTCCGGAAGGCTATGCGTTGATGCATATCGCCGGCGATACTGAAAACCTCAGGGTTGGCGACATTATTGCCCTGCAGTCCCAGGATGAAGCCTCTGACAACAATCAGGCTTGGCGGATATGCATTATTCGCTGGGCCATATCAGAGAATCCCGAGCACGTTGAACTGGGTCTGCAACTACTCGCATCCAGCGCAATTGCAGCGGAAATTTTCCTCCCCAAGACCCCCGATGCCGGCAAAATTGCGGCACTCATGCTGCCCGAGACGCCGCCACTGCGCCCTTACCCGGCACTTGTTGTGCCGACCGACACACTCAAGGAAAACTCTGAAAGCATCATCGTCCTGATTGAAAATGCGAATCTGGAAATCCGTCAGGTCCGCACCACCCACATCGATGAACAAACCAGCAGCATTGAGGTCTTCAGCGTTTTGCCGGACGACTCACAGTAGCCGCGATCAATCCGCCAAAAAGCACGACCGCCCATGAAAGATGCAGCCAGACTAGAAACACCGGGAATGCTGCAAATGCTCCGTATATGTTTTTGAGCATTGCCGAGCTACCGAGATAAAACTCGAATATCTTCTGCATGCCAGAAAATGCGAGCGCTGCAAAAACACCGCCACAAAACGCTGCACGCCGCGACACATCGGCATTCGGCACCGCGTAGTAGAGAAACGAAAAGAACAGGCCAAGCATCGCGACTGAAACACCTTTCAGTGCAACACGCCTCATCCAGGCCGGCTCATCGAACAAGCCCAGCGAACTGGTTACGGCAAAAGACACCGCCAGGGCGATCGCCCCAAGGATGAAAGGCCAGACAGCCATAACAAACGCATACAGGCGCAAGCGCGCCAAAAAGGGACGCGGCTCGACCAACCACAGATGATTGAAGGCGCGCTCTATCGTATTCATCAACAAAAATGCCGTAACGCCGAGGACAGCCAGGCCTGCCACGGTCAACTGCTGCGCCTTGTGCGAAAAGCTGCTGATACTACCGGCGATCGCCCCCGCCGCGCCTGCCGGCAACAAGGTCTCACGGATCAATAGATCAAGGCGCTTGGTCAACAGATCAAAATAGGGAATGGCACCGGCCACCGACAAAACGACGGTAACCAGCGGAACAAGCGCCATCAATGTCGTAAATGCGAGCGCCGAACTGGTCTGCAGCATGTTTTCATTCAGAAAACGCTGAAAGATACTGGCCGTCTTGCCTGGCCTGGCCTTGGTGCGGCGATAACGAGAGTGCGTCGGCATGGGGCCGTATAATAGCCCACCATGCAAGATATCCTCGTTCTCTATTACAGCCATCGCGGGTCGGTTCGCAGCCTGGCGGAACGCATTGCCTGCGGTATCGAATCGGTGCCCGGCATGCAGGCCCGACTACGCACCGTGCCGCGCGTTTCAACGGTCTGCGAAGTCAGTGAGGCAGCCATTCCCGAGAGTGGCGCCCCATACGTCGAAGCACGCGACATTGAAGAATGTGCCGGACTCGCCCTGGGCAGCCCGGTCCGTTTCGGTAACATGGCGGCCCCCATGAAATACTTCTGGGACGGCACGATTGCCGCTTGGCAAAATGGCTCACTGGCCGGCAAACCAGCCTGCGTATTTACCTCGAGCAGCAGCCAGCATGGGGGTAACGAAACAACACTGATCTCGATGATGCTGCCACTGCTTCATCACGGCATGCTGCTGATGGGATTGCCCTTCACCGAAACCGATCTTTCATCCACCACAAGTGGCGGAACGCCTTACGGCCCAAGCCATATCGCAGGCCACGACGGCAATCCGCGACTCTCCGAAACAGAAAGTCGCCTCGCCTTCGCCCAGGGAAAACGCCTGGCCATTCTTGTTCAAAAACTGAGTCGACCGTGACAGCATCCCGATATCAATTCATTGCCAGCACCAGCCTGATTGCCCTGATTTTTCTTTGTCTCGCCTGGGAAGCCTGGCTCGCACCACTCAAGCCGGGCGGTTCCTGGCTGATCCTCAAGGCCGTATTTCTTCTTGCGCCACTGTTCGGCATCCTGCGCGGCAAACGTTACACCTACAAATGGGTGTCGCTGTTCATCCAGTTCTACCTGCTGGAAGGACTGACCCGTTCAACCAGCGAACACGGCCTGTCGCAATGGCTGGCCGCTGGCGAGACAGTGCTGGCGCTCATCCTGTTCACATCGACCATTCTTTACATCCGCGCGACGCGCCCGGTCCTAGACGAAACAAAGGCCGCCCAGCAAAGCTGAAGCGGCCTTTGGCAGAGACTACAGGCGATCAGACGTCGCCCTGTGCCTTGACCTTGTCCAGCGTCGAATGCAGCTTGTTGAGTGCATTCAGGTAAGAACGGGCCGATGCAATCACGATATCCGTATCGGCACCATTGCCATTGACGATACGCCCGCCCTTGGCCAGGCGGGTCGTTACCTCGCCCTGCGCATCAGTCCCGGTCGTAATCGCATTGACCGAATAAAGCAGCAATTCGGCACCGCTGCCGACAATCCCCTCGATTGCCTTGAATGTCGCATCAACCGGCCCGCCACCATCGGCCTCACCTGACTGCTCGACACCGCCGACACTCATGATCACCTTGGCGTGAGGCATTTCACCGGTTTCGGAACAGACCTTGGAATAAAGCAGCTTGAAGTGCTCTTGCTCCGGAGCGACCACATCATCGGAAACCAGCGCATGCAAATCCTCATCGAAGATTTCATGCTTGCGGTCAGCCAGCTCCTTGAAGCGAGCAAAAGCCGCATTCAGCGCCTCATCCCCTTCAAGCTCAATCCCGAGCTCCAGCAGACGACTCTTGAAGGCATTGCGCCCGGAATGCTTGCCAAGAACAAGCTTGTTCTGCGTCCAACCCACGTCCTGCGCACGCATGATCTCGTAGGTTTCGCGATGCTTGAGTACGCCGTCCTGGTGAATGCCCGACTCATGCGCAAAGGCATTGGCACCGACGACCGCCTTGTTCGGCTGCACTGGATAGCCTGTAATCTGGGAAATGAGCTTCGAGGCAGGCACGATCTGGGTCGTCTCAATGCGCGTCTCAACGGGAAACACGTCGGCGCGCGTCCGCACGGCCATGACAATCTCTTCCAGCGCCGCATTCCCAGCTCGCTCGCCCAGACCATTGATCGTACATTCGACCTGCCTTGCACCGGCCAGCACGGCAGCCAGTGAGTTGGAAACGGCAAGCCCCAGATCGTTATGACAATGTACCGACCAGATCACCTTGTCAGAATTCGGCACCCGCTCAATCAGCTGACGCATTGTTTCAGCGTACTGAGAAGGGATGTTATAGCCAACGGTATCCGGCACATTGATCGTCGTGGCACCGGCCTTGATAACCGCATCGAAAATCCGGCACAGGAAATCAATGTCAGAACGCCCGGCATCCTCGGCGGAGAACTCGACATCGTCGGTATATTCCCGCGCCCAGGCAATCGATTTGACCGCCTGCTCGACGACCTGATCGGGCGTCATGCGCAGCTTCTTTTCCATGTGGATCGGCGAGGTGGCGATAAAGGTATGAATCCGGCCGGAATTGGCTGGCTTGATCGCTTCACCGGCACGGTGAATATCGTTTTCATTGGCCCGCGCCAACGAACAGATGGTTGAATCCTTGATCGCCTGGGCGATCGCATGAATGGAATCGAAATCACCAGGCGATGCGGCAGCAAAACCTGCCTCGATCACATCAACCCGCATTTTTTCAAGCTGGCGGGCAACGCGCAGCTTCTCTTCCTTGGTCATCGACGCACCGGGGCTCTGCTCGCCGTCGCGCAAGGTCGTATCAAAAATTACCAGATGCTGCTTCATGTTTTGCTCCGACAAGTCAGGCAGTCTTGCGCTTGAACAAACTCAGCGCGGCCAGCACGTAGCCAGACAGACCGTAAAGTACAAAGAAACCGAACAAGGCGATCTCAGGACTATAGGCAACCAGAGCGAAGCCGAGAGCAATTGCTGCAATCACAAAAAACGGCACACTCTTTTTCAGATTGACGTCCTTGAAACTGTAATAACGGACATTCGACACCATGGTCACACCGGCAAAAATGGTCAAACCACACGCCAGTGCACGCACGTCGCTACCTGCAACACCCGTTGTAATCATCACCCAGACCAGGCCGGCAACCAGTGCCGCAGCTGCCGGCGATGGCAACCCCTGAAAGTAACGCTTGTCCATCACCTCAAGGGTCGTATTGAAGCGTGCCAGACGCAAGGCCGCACCGGCGCAGTAAATGAAGGCAGCAATCCAGCCAAGGCGGCCGAGATCACGCAAAGCCCACTCGTAAACGACCAAGGCAGGCGCTGCACCAAAGCTGACCATATCGGAAAGAGAGTCATACTCGGCACCAAAAGCAGACTGGGTGTTGGTCATGCGAGCTACCCGCCCGTCAAGCCCGTCAAGCACCATGGCAATGAAAATCGCCATGGCTGCACGCTCGAAATCTCCCTGCATCGCCTGAACGATGGCAAAGAAACCAGCAAAGAGCGCTGCAGTCGTAAATAGATTGGGCAGCACATAAATGCCACGCCGTTTGAGTTCGGGATTGAACAGGGCTTTACGGGGCTTGAGTTCGGTCATTGATCACTAAAATCCAGCCAAATGGGGAATTGAAGAATACACCCAATCACCCAAGGCTCTTTCCGGAAATAACAAGGGCGGTGCGGAAAACCACACCGCCCGAAAGCGAAGACCGGGTCAGGCAAAAGCGCACTGCCCCGGCGAGCTGACAACCAGATTAGTTCTTGGTCTGGTCAACCAGCTTGTTCTTCTTGATCCACGGCATCATGTCGCGCAGCTGGCCGCCAACCGTTTCGATCGGATGCACGGCATTCAGGCGACGACGAGCCGTCATGCTCGGGTAGTTGGTACGACCTTCGAGGATGAACATCTTGGCGTATTCGCCGGTCTGAATGCGCTTCAGAGCATTACGCATAGCAGCACGGGACTCTTCGTTGATGACTTCCGGACCGGTCACGTACTCACCGTACTCGGCGTTGTTCGAGATCGAGTAGTTCATGTTGGCGATGCCGCCTTCGTACATCAGGTCGACAATCAGCTTCAGCTCGTGCAGACACTCGAAGTAGGCCATTTCCGGCGCGTAGCCAGCTTCGGTCAGGGTTTCAAAGCCCATCTTGACCAGTTCAACAGCACCGCCGCACAGAACAGCCTGTTCGCCGAACAGGTCGGTTTCGGTTTCTTCGCGGAAATTGGTTTCGATCACGCCACCCTTGGTGCCGCCATTGGCAGCAGCGTAGGACAGAGCGATATCCTTGGCCTTACCGGACTTATCCTGGTAAATGGCGATCAGGGAAGGCACGCCGCCACCCTTCAGGTACTCGGAACGCACGGTGTGGCCTGGACCCTTCGGGGCAACCATGATCACGTCGAGGTCGGCACGCGGCACAACCTGGTTGTAATGCACATTGAAGCCGTGAGCGAAAGCCAGGGTAGCGCCCTGCTTGATGTTCGGCTCGACGTCGTTCTTGTAAACCTCAGGAATGTTCTCGTCCGGCAACAGAATCATGACCACATCGGCAGCAGCAACAGCGGCAGCGACTTCGGCAACCTTGAGGCCAGCGCCTTCGGCCTTGGACCAGGAAGCACCGCTCTTGCGCAGACCAACCGTCACATTGACGCCGGAGTCGCGCAGATTCTGGGCGTGGGCATGGCCTTGGGAACCGTAGCCAACGATGGTGACGTTCTTGCCCTTGATGAGGGAGAGATCGGCGTCCTTGTCGTAATAAACTTTCATGAAATCCTCTTTATAAATAAATAGTTAGATCTTGAGAATACGATCGCCACGACCAATGCCACAGACACCGGTACGGACGGTTTCGAGAATCAGGCCGGCATCAAGCGCGGCGATGAAGGAATCGAGCTTGGAGCTTGCCCCGGTCAACTCGATAACATAGGTCGATTCCGTAACATCGATGATGCGGCCACGGAAAATATCGGCCATACGCTTCATCTCTTCGCGGTCCTTGCCGGTTGCACGAACCTTGATCAACATCAGTTCGCGCTCGACGTGAGCAGCTTCGGAGAGATCGACCACCTTGACGACATCAACCAGCTTGTTGAGCTGCTTGGTGATCTGCTCGAGCACTTCGTCGGAGCCCGAGGTCAGGATAGTCATCCGGGACAGCGAGGGATCTTCCGTCGGTGCCACGGTCAGCGATTCAATGTTGTAACCACGTGCAGAAAACAGGCCTGCAACGCGGGAAAGAGCACCTGACTCGTTTTCGATCAGGATGGAAATGATGTGTTTCAACATGTTTTTTTCCTTCCCCGCTTACAGATCTTCAGCGAGGATCATTTCGGTCAGGCCCTTGCCGGCAGCCACCATCGGGAAAACATTAGCCCCCGAATCGATGATGAAGTCGAGGAAAACCAGGTCATCCTTGTGTTCAACAAAAGCCTTGCGCAGTGCCGGTTCGACATCCTCTGGACGCTCGACCTTGATGCCGACGTGACCGTAGGACTCGGCCAGCTTGACGAAATCAGGCAGCGAGGTGACATAGGACTGGGAGTAGCGCTTGGAATAGAACATCTCCTGCCACTGACGCACCATGCCGAGCATGCCGTTATTCAGATTGATGATCTTGATCGGGAAACCATATTGCTTGCAGGTCGAGAGTTCCTGGATACACATCTGGATCGAGCCCTCGCCCGTCACACAGGCAACCTGCGCATCCGGATTGGCCATCAGCACGCCCATGCCGTACGGCAGGCCGACGCCCATGGTACCCAGGCCACCCGAGTTGATCCAGCGGCGTGGCTGGTCGAACTTGTAGTACTGCGCGGCAAACATCTGGTGCTGACCAACGTCGGAAGTGATGAAGGCCTTGCCCTCGGTCACTTCGTAGAGTTTTTCGATGACGAATTGCGGCATGATGTTGCCCGTCTGCTTGTAACGCAACGAGTCGCGGCCACGCCAGCCGTCGATCTGCTTCCACCAGTCCGCCACTTCAGGATTGGTTTTGAAGCTGCCATCCATCAACTTGAGAATTTCGTCGAGTACATCGGAAACATTGCCAACAATCGGCACATCGACCTTGACCCGCTTGGAAATCGACGACGGATCGATATCGATGTGAATGACGCGACGCTTTTCTTCGCCAAAGTGTTCCGGATTACCGATCACGCGGTCGTCGAAACGAGCACCGACGGCGAGAATCACGTCGGAATAATGCATTGCGTTATTGGCTTCGAAGGTACCGTGCATGCCGAGCATGCCGACGAACTGCTTGTCGGTTGCCGGATAACCGCCCAGACCCATCAAGGTGTTGGTCACCGGGAAGTTCAGCTTGCGGGCCAGTTCGGTGAGCTTTTCAGCCGCATCGGACAGAATGACACCGCCGCCGGTGTAAATGATCGGGCGCTTGGCTTCCTGCAGAATCTGGACAGCCTTCTTGATCTGGCCGAGATGGCCCTTGACGACCGGATTGTACGAGCGCATCTGGATCGACTTCGGATAGTCGAACTCGAACATCTGGGCCGTAATATCCTTGGGGATATCAACGACAACAGGGCCCGGACGACCGGTAGCGGCGATATGAAATGCCTTCTTGATCGTTACCGCCAGATCCTTGACATCCTTGACCAGGAAGTTGTGCTTGACGCAAGGCCGGGTAATACCGACGGTGTCGCACTCCTGGAAGGCGTCCTGACCGATGTACTGGGTCGGCACCTGGCCACACAGCACAACCATCGGAATCGAATCCATATACGCGGTCGCAATCCCCGTCACCGTGTTGGTTACACCAGGACCTGAAGTCACCAGCGCCACACCGACTTTCTGTGAGGAACGCGAATAGGCATCAGCCGCGTGCACGGCCGCCTGCTCATGGCGGACGAGAATGTGCTTGACCTGATCCTGCTTGAAAAGTGCATCGTAAATGTGCAAAACGGAACCACCCGGGTAACCGAAGACACAATCGACCTTTTCTTCCTGCAGGCACCTGATTACAATTTCTGCACCGCTGATCATCATTCTTGAGCCCAAAAAAGCTGTTGCCTAAAAGGGCGTAACCTTAATCGACCGCCCCTTTTCGGTCAAGGTTTGGCATCATAGCCACTTCTTGCTCAAGACAATTACTGGAAGAGACGACCCTGGCAACACCCCGAGAGTTATCAAGCTTTCTTGAATCCGTAGAACGCCGAGCCTTCAAGCAAGCCATGTTTGCAGTCCGCGAGGAAGAAGCCGCCCTGGATATCGTCCAGGACAGCATGCTCAAACTCGCCGAAAAATACGGCGACCGCCCAGACGAAGAGTTTCCCATGCTCTTCCAGCGCATTCTGCAAAACACCATTCGTGACTATTACCGGCGCAGCAAAGTCCGGTCGATGTGGACCACCCTCCTGTCGGCCTTCTCGTCCGACGATGACGATGATCACGACCCACTGGAAACACTGGCGGCAGACGAGGATGATGCAGGACCGCGCACCCCTGAAAGTAAGCTGCTGCAAGCGCAAACACTGAATGCGATTGACGATGAAATAAAAAAATTGCCGGCACGTCAACGGGAAGCCTTCCTGATGCGTTATTGGGAAGACATGGACGTAGCCGAGACCGCGGCTGCGATGGGCTGCTCAGAAGGCAGCGTAAAAACCCATTGCTCGCGCGCCACTCACGCGTTGGCAGCCGCCCTGTCGGCGAAAGGCATAAAACTATGAACGAAGAACGTTTCGCATCCCGTATCAGACAAGCGCTCAATCACGGCGCCAAGGACATCCCTCCTGCCGCCGCACGACGCCTGGAGGCTGCGCGCCATATCGCGCTATCCAAGCAAAAACAGCCTGTCGCCCAACTCAGCCTTGCAGGCTCTGGCACATCCACGCTCAAGAACGGCGGACACAACGCCCCTTACCTGAAACAGATATTGGCCATACTGGCTCTTCTGCTCGGCATGTGGATTTCTTTTTACTGGCACAGCGTCCAGTACATCACGGAACTGGAAGAGGTGGATAGCGCCCTGCTGTCTGACGACCTTCCGCCGGAAGCTTTCATGGACAACGACTTCTTCGAATGGCTAAAAGACGACACATCGGAGGAGTAATCCTCTGTTTGGCGCTAGCCTGCCCTATCCAGGCTGCCCCACCCACCACGGCAGTCATTGGCACCCCTCCGCAACCCGGCTGGGGCCAGCTGAATAGCGAGCAAAAAAAGACGCTCGCACCACTCGCCAGCGAGTGGGACACAATGGAAAACATTCGGCGCAAAAAGTGGTTGGGGATCGCTGACCGCTACCCAAAGATGACGCCGGACGAGCAACAACGCATGCAGGACCGGATGCGTGAATGGGCATCCCTCAAGCCCGAGCAAAGAGCAAAAGCCCGCGACACGTACAAAGACTTCAGCAGTTTGCCCCCCGAGCAAAAGCAGGTCATGAAACAAAAGTGGGAGGCCTATGCCAATCTGCCACAAGACGAAAAGCAGCGAGTTCGCGAAAGTGGGAAGTCGGCAAAACTACTGAATCCTCCGGTCGACCTCACAAAAACAGCAAATCCTGAGCAACCAGAAAATACGCCACAGCCTGTGAGCGACCCTCAAAAACAATAAATGAACAACAAAACTCCCGGCCTGGGTCGTCGCCTCGCCAGCATGCTGTATGAAAGCCTCGTCGTATTTGCAATATTGCTCATCGGATTTCTGATGCCGCAAATTGTTTTCTCCGGTTTTGGCTTCAGCGCGACATCCCAGTTTCTCTGGGTTCACGTCATCGCCCTGCTGATGTTTTATTTTGTGTGGTGCTGGCTGCACGGCGGACAAACCTTGCCCATGAAAACCTGGAAATTGCAGGTTGTGAATGCAAATGGCAGCCCGCTACGCCCGATGCAGGCAGTTCTTCGCTACTTGGCCGCCTGGCCGAGCATTCTGTTTTTTGGGGTTGGTATTTTTTGGGCTGTTTTTGATCGCGACAAACAATTTCTGCACGACCGAATTGCAGGCAGTTGCATCATTACGATTCCGCCACAAGCTTGAGGCTAGCGCCGCTCGACCCACCACAACATACCCGCAGCGGCCAGCATGAACAAAGCTGACGGTGCGGTTGCGCTGGCAAAGGGTGGCCAGGCGTTGATGATCCCCAGATTCGAGAAAAGTCCGTTCAGGGCGTAGAAAAGTATCCCGAGCATGACGCCGGCGAATATTTTGAGACTAACCCCTCCGACGCGATCATGCGAATAGCCGAATGGCAAGGCCAAGGCCACCATGACCAGAGCGGCCAACGGGTAGATGATTTTCTTCCAGATCGCAATTTCGTAACGTTCGGTCTGCTGCTTGTTTTCGGACAAATGCTGCCGGTAATTCAACAAACCAAGCAGAGACATGCGCTCAGGAGAAACCATCAGCACCGAGAGCAAGTCCGGGTTGACCGCAGAATGCCACTCTACCGTTTCGCGACGCTCGACCCATGAGTTGTCAGCTTCAAGAACAGTCCGAACGACACCACTCAGCAGCCAGCGATCAGGCTGCTGAAAAACCGCATCCTCCGCCTCCATGACCGACTCCAGCGTATTGGCCGATGTGAACTTATAAATCCGGACGCCTTTCAGGCTGGAATCGGGCATTGCCTTGCGGATATTGATGAAGCTCCGCCCATCCTTGATCCACAATCCCGTTTCAAAACCTTGCTGAGCGATCACTTTGCTCAAGGCTCGTGCCCGTAGTTCCTGAGCAGTTCTCTCGGCAAAAGGCACCAACCCTTCGCCAACGAAAAGCGTCAGCAGTGCAAGCAAGCCCGCGACACGAAACAAAGTCATCAGCAAATCTTTGGTTGCCAGCCCCGACGCGCGCAGCACAGTGATTTCAGAATGGCGTGCCAACGTCGAGAGGGCGTAGAGACTGCCAATCAAGGTAGCAATCGGAATCAATTCATAAATCAGCCCTGGCAGGCTGAGTGTGACAAAAAGCAAGGCATGGTTCAGCTGATAACCGCCTCGCCCGACACTGCGCAGCTCATTGATCAGATCGAAAAAACTGAACAGCGCGAGAAATGCCGCAAGCACCAGAAACACAGCCGCAAAAACTTCGCGCATCAAATAGCGCTGATACAAAGCGATACGGAACATCAGCTGTTTCTCCGCTGCCAGGGCATGCGAATGGCAATTCTGCGATAAAAGAGCAGGACCAGGGGCAGCAGCATGACGACATGCACGGCCCAGACGCCGATCCAGAAAGACAACTTACCTTGCGCCACCCAAGCCTGGCTCACCGAAATCAGATTGCTGTAGATGGCGTAGATCAGAATCGCGATCAACATGTTGGCCGAACGCCCGGCCCTCGGGTTGACGTACGACAGCGGAATTGCCAGCAAGGCAAGGATCAGGGCCGAGACAGGCACGCCAATGCGCCACAGCAACTCTCCGCGAGCCGGAGCACTGTCATCAAACAATAAATCGGTGATGGGCAAGCGATTTGGCGAACGATCCGCTGGCCTGGCCTCACCATCCTCGGTACGAACCTTGTAGCGTTCGAACTCCATGACTTTGAACTCAGGCGTACCCGGCTCTACCTCGTAGCGGCGGCCATGTTCGAGAACAACGAATTTATCGCCATTGGCCGCCACTTCCTGGTGCCCGGCATCGGACATGACGACACCTAATTTCCCATCCTGGAAAGAGGCGACAAAAACATTGCCCATCTGGCTTGCGTCTTCAGTCACCGCCTCGACAAAAAAGACCCGCTGCCCACGCTTTGCTTCACGAAAAGCCCCTGGAGCCACTTGTGAAACATCGCTACGGGCAGAAAGCTTCTGCTTGTACTGTGCCGTGCTGTAGTTCGCCCACGGCGAAAGAAAGCCAGAGAGGGCGGCAATAGCCAGGACAATCGGCAAGGCAAATTTGAGTACTGGCGAAACCCATGCGGTCAACGAACGACCGCACGAGAACCAGACCACCATTTCCGAATCGCGATAGGCGCGCGACAAACTGAGCAGAATGGCGACAAAAAGCGTCAGGGAAAGCAAAACCGGCATGAAATTCAGCGCGGCAAACCCAAGCAGGGAGGCAACGGCTTCGGGCGCAATATGCCCACCCGCCGCATCTTTCAGCAAGCGGATTAATTGTGTGGAAGTCAGGATGGCCAGCAAGGCAACACTAATGCCAGCAGCTGCCTGAGCGAACTCACGCCTGAGGGCGCGCTCAAATATCATGCTTTGACGAAACCGAAAAAATGCGGTGATAATCCCGCGGATACTGATATTTCCCTGAACAGGAGCAGCCTGTGGAATTTAGCATAAAAAATGGTAGCCCGGAAAAACAGCGCGGCAGCTGTGTTGTTGTCGGTGTTTTTGAACCCGGCAAACTGACCTCTCCGGCAGCACTGCTCGACAAGGCAAGCAACGGTTTCATCTCCAAGATCATCCAGCGCGGCGACATGGAGGGCAAGCCGGGCAGTACACTGCTGCTCCACGATGTACCGGGCGTACTCAGCGAACGCATCCTGCTGGTCGGCCTGGGCAAGGAAAAGGATTTCCGCGACAAGGAGTTCACCAGCGCTGTCCGCAGCACATTCAAAAAACTGAACGAGATCGGTTTGCCGGACGCAACCCTGTACCTGACTGAACTGGCCGTCAAAAAACGGAGTGTTGCCTGGTGCGTTCGCCAAGCAGCAAGCATTGCACTGGATGCAACTTACAAATTCGAGCAATTCAAGACCCAAAAGAGCGAACCCCACCGCCAACTGGAAAAGCTCAGAATCGGCATTGAGCGACGCCGTGAACTTGCCGAAGCAACGACAGGCCTGGAGCAAGGCATCGCGATCGGGGAAGGTATGGCGCTGGCCAAAAACCTCGGCAATCTCCCACCCAATATCTGCCACCCCAGCTATCTGGCAGAGCAAGCCCAAGCCATGGCTGCAGAATTCAAACTGGAATGCAGCGTT
This sequence comes from Dechloromonas sp. TW-R-39-2, assembly GCF_016864195.1. Classification (NCBI taxonomy): domain Bacteria; kingdom Pseudomonadati; phylum Pseudomonadota; class Betaproteobacteria; order Rhodocyclales; family Azonexaceae; genus Dechloromonas; species Dechloromonas sp. TW-R-39-2. The sequence continues at coordinate 1,425,748 of NZ_CP045202.1, read as the reverse complement.
CTCGAGCGCGCCGACATGGAACAACTCGGCATGCACTCACTGCTCGCCGTGGCCAAAGGCTCGCACCAACCGCCCAAGTTGATCATCCTGAATTATCGAGGCGCCAAAAACAGCCAGAAACCGATTGTTCTGGTTGGCAAGGGCGTCACTTTCGACACAGGCGGCATTTCTCTCAAGCCAGGTGCCGAGATGGATGAAATGAAGTACGACATGTGCGGTGCAGCCAGCGTTTTGGGGGCACTTCATGCTGTCGCACGGATGGCCCTGCCGATCAACCTGACGGTCATCGTACCGGCCACCGAGAACATGCCGGGTGGCGCAGCCACCCGACCGGGCGACATTGTCACTTCGATGTCCGGCCAAACCATTGAAATCCTCAATACCGACGCCGAAGGTCGCCTGATTCTGTGCGACGCACTGACCTATGCCGAACGTTTCGAGCCGGAGACGGTGATCGACGTTGCCACGCTGACGGGCGCCTGCGTTGTCGCTCTCGGCAACATTGCCACCGGCCTGTTTGCCAACAAGGACGACCTGGCCCGCGAACTGCTGGACGCCGGTGACGAAGCTTTCGACCGTGCCTGGCACATGCCGCTTTGGGATGATTACCAAGACCTCCTGAAAAGCCCGTTCGCCGATATGGCCAACATTGGCGGGCGCTGGGGCGGCGCGATCAGTGCCGCCTGCTTCCTCTCGCGCTTCACCAAGAAATTCGCCTGGGCTCACCTCGACATCGCCGGCACAGCCTGGAAATCAGGCAGCGACAAAGGCGCAACCGGCCGCCCAGTTCCACTGCTGACGCACTACCTGCTGCAACGCGCTGGAAAGCTCAATTGACCCAAGTCTTCTTTTATCACGGCGCAACCGACAAGATAGCCGCTGCCTGCGCGCTGCTCGGTGGCGCCTACGCCAAAAAGAAAGCCATGCTGGTCTACGCCACCGACAAGGAAATTGCCGGTGGCGTAGACCGCTGGCTGTGGACGCACCCCGCACTCAGCTTCGTCCCGCACTGCCGGGCTGATTCGCCGCTGGCTGCAGAGACGCCGATCCTGATTACCGACCGATTGGACAGCCCCGCCCAGCAGGAACGCCTGATGAACCTCAGCCACGACATCCCCCCAGGCTATGCACGTTTTCAGAACCTGATTGAAGTGGTCGGACAAAGCGATGAAGACCGTTCGGCGGCTCGTGAACGTGTCAGGTTTTACAAGGAACACGGCTGCGAAGTCCGCTACTTCGACCTGAGCGAACGTTAAGGAGCGCAGCGTGCCCAGCCCCATCCTTGCCCGAGCCGACGCCCTGATGCAACGGCGTCGTGCCAACACACCAGAAGGCGAAGACGTTCCCATCCTGACCGATGCGATTGTCGAGGACGATGATTTTCCCGTTCTGCTCGACATCGAGACGCCGGCGGACGTCGCATCGTCAGTTCAAGCAACACAGGAAGACCCGCCCCCATCGATCGATGCGGCCATGCTCGACATCATCACGCACGAATTGACACGACGGATCAATGAGCGTCTCGCCGCTGAACTCCCCGGCATGATCGCGGATACCGTCCGCGATTTTCTGGCCGAGCGGGAAGAACTGGCCAGACTCCAGCCTACCGAGCCAGATCCCATCTGAACCGGGGCTATGCTCCGGTATAATTGTCGGTTTCCCCATTTCCGACAAGCCCATGGAACTCGCCAAAGCCTTCGAACCAGCCGATATTGAACGCCGCTGGTACCCCGAGTGGGAATCTCAAAATTACTTTGCTGCCGGCGTCGACCGCAGCAAAGCTCCTGACGAAAATTTCTGCATCCTGCTGCCGCCGCCCAATGTGACCGGCACGCTGCACATGGGCCATGGCTTCAACCAGACAATCATGGACGCGCTCACCCGTTACTACCGGATGCGCGGCCACAACACGCTGTGGCAGCCGGGCACCGACCACGCCGGCATCGCTACGCAGATCGTCGTCGAGCGCCAACTGGATGCCCAAGGCATTTCGCGCCACGATCTCGGCCGCGAGAAGTTCCTGGAAAAGGTCTGGGAATGGAAGGAATACTCCGGCAACACGATTACCAAGCAGATGCGCCGCATGGGCACCAGCCCGGACTGGAAGCGCGAGCGTTTCACGATGGATGCCGGCCTCAACACGGTGGTCAACGAAACCTTCGTCCGCCTGTTCAATGAAGGCCTGATCTACCGCGGCAAGCGCCTGGTGAACTGGGACCCGAAGCTCAATACCGCCGTGTCCGACCTCGAAGTCGTGCAGGAAGAAGAAGACGGCTTCATGTGGCACATCCGCTACCCGCTGGCCGATGGCAGCGATAGCCTGGTGGTCGCCACCACCCGTCCGGAAACCATGCTCGGCGACACCGCCGTGATGGTCCACCCGGAAGACGAACGCTACAAGCACATGATCGGCAAGCTGGTGAAACTGCCGCTGACCGGCCGTGAAATCCCGATCATCGCAGATTCCTACGTCGATCTCGAATTCGGCACCGGCTGCGTCAAGGTCACGCCAGCGCATGACTTCAACGACTACGCGGTCGGTCAACGCCACGGCCTGCCGATGATTTCGATTCTGACGCTGGACGCCAAGATCAATGAGAGCGCCCCGGAAAAATACCGCGGCCTCGACCGCTTCGACGCCCGCAAGGCCGTCGTTGCCGACCTCGAAGCCGAAGGCATCCTGATCAAGGTCGACAAGCACAAACTGAAGGTGCCGCGTGGCGACCGGACCAATGTCGTCATCGAACCGATGCTCACCGACCAGTGGTTCGTCGCCATGAGCAAGCCAGGCGAAGACGGCAAGTCGATCACCGAAAAAGCACTCGATGTCGTGCACTCGGGCGAGATCAAGTTCTACCCGGAAAACTGGGTCAACACCTACAACCAGTGGCTGAATAACATCCAGGACTGGTGCATCTCGCGCCAACTGTGGTGGGGCCACCAGATTCCCGCCTGGTACGGCGACAATGGCGAAATCTTCGTCGCCCGCAACGAGGAAGAAGCCCGTGCCGAAGCCAGCAAGCAGGGTTACACCGGCTCGCTCAAGCGCGACGACGACGTCCTCGACACCTGGTTCTCCTCCGCCCTGTGGCCGTTCTCGACCCTGGACTGGACCGGCGACGAAGCGATCGACGCGGCCAACCCGATTTTGCAGCAATATTTGCCGTCGACCGTGCTAGTTACCGGCTTTGACATCATCTTCTTCTGGGTCGCACGCATGGTCATGATGACCAAGCAGATCACCGGCCAGATCCCGTTCAAGCACGTTTATGTGCACGGCCTGATCCGCGATGGCGAAGGCCAGAAGATGTCGAAATCAAAGGGCAACGTGCTCGACCCGATCGACCTGATCGATGGCATCGATCTGGAAAAACTGATCGAGAAGCGCACCACCGGCCTGATGAACCCCAAGCAGGCCGAAAGCATCGCCAAGAAGACCAAGAAGGAATTCCCGGAAGGTATCGCCTCTTTCGGCACCGACGCCCTGCGCTTCACCTTCGCTTCGCTCGCCTCGCCGGGCCGCGACATCAAGTTCGACCTGAATCGCTGCGACGGCTACCGCAATTTCTGCAACAAGCTGTGGAACGCCACGCGCTTCGTGCTGATGAACGTCGAAGGCCACGACCTGGCCCTTGATCATAAACAAGGCGGCGATGGTGCTTGCACGGTCGACGGCGAAAAACGCCTCAAATTCAGTTTTGCCGACCGCTGGATCGTCAGCCAGCTGCAGCGCGTCGAACAAGAAGTCGAGCGTCACTTCACCGACTACCGTTTCGACCTGATCGCCCAGGCCATCTACAAATTCGTCTGGGACGAGTTCTGCGACTGGTACCTGGAAATCGCCAAGGTCGAGATCCAGACCGGTGACGAAGCACAACAGCGCGGCGCCCGCCGGACCCTGATCCGCACGCTGGAAGCCGTGCTGCGCCTGGCCCATCCGCTGATCCCGTTCATCACCGAAGAGCTGTGGCAGACCGTGGCGCCGATCGCCGGCCGCAAGACGCACGACTCGATCATGCTCGCCGACTATCCGCGCGCCGACCTCACCCGCCTCGACCCGGCCTCAGAAGCCAAGGTCGAGCGCCTCAAGGCGCTGGCCTACGCCTGCCGCAACCTGCGCGGCGAGATGAACGTCTCGCCGGCCCTGCGCATGCCGCTGCTGGTTGCCGGTGGCGGCGACGAGATGGCCGATTTCGCCCCCATCCTGCAAGCTCTGGGTAAGCTCTCCGAGGTACAACTGGTAGACGACATGCCAACCGATGCCGTGGCACCGGTCGCCGTGGTCGGCGAAACCCGCCTGATGCTCAAGGTGGAAATCGACGTTGCGGCTGAAAAGGTACGTCTGGCCAAGGAAATCGAAAAGCTCGAAAAACAGATCAGCATCGCGCAGAACAAGCTGGGTAACGAAGGTTTTGTTGCCCGCGCTCCGGCTGCCGTGATCGATCAGGAAAAGCAGCGAGTTGCCGATTTCACGGCCACGCTGGAAAAACTCAAGCCCCAGCTTGCCAAGCTGGGCTAAACAAAAAGGAAAGCAATGTCCGAAGACAAACGCGGTTTTTTTGCCAAGATATTCATCGCCTTGATGATTTTTACCGCCTTGGTATGGGCCTGGACGGTGGCCTTCATCATTTCATGGCCCTGGGAAAAGAACTCGACCTGGAAACCGGAATTCCGTGTTGCCGCAGTGTGTGCCAACAAGGAACCCTGCGGACTGGCTTACAGCGAATTGGCCGAAGCCAAGGCCAAGGGCCTGTACACCACGCTTGAAATGCCAGAACCGGCCGGCGATATCGAGGAAGCCGCCAATTGGCTGAAGTGGAAGAAGGAAAACGGCATTTATGAAGTCAAGGCGTCTTCCTGGCACTTCCAGACCACCATCCGCTACAAAGTCGAAGATGACGTACCGGTCCTGGTTGAATATCAGGACGTCGCGGCCAAGGCTTTCTATTACGGTGTGGCAGCAGGCCTGTTCTCGCTGATCGGTATTTACTTGCGCAAATTGCGCAACTGACCTGCGTTACTGCGGTCGACGGCCTGGAAACGAAAGTTTTCAGGCCGTTTTCTTTGGGCGCTATTGTTCCAGCTCAACCCGGAGCAAACCGCGCAGCGAATTGCCCAGCCAGAATCCGGCCGCCAGATCTTCCGGCCTGAGCACGGCTTCGCGAGCACGCCCGGCAGCCAGCAATTCAGCCCGCAACACCCCCGGCAGACAGCCGCTGCTCAGAGGTGGCGTCAGCAACACGCCATCCCGCTCGACAAAGATGTTGCTGCGCGCACCTTCCGCCAGTTCGCCGCGCTCGTTGAGAAAAATCACATCGAATACTGCCGAGTCGGGCGACAACGAGGCCAGCGCCGTGTCGTAAATCTGGCGCTCGGTGGTTTTATGGCGGCGCAGAATACTGCCGGAATCAATCGTCTGCAGCGCAATTCGGGCCAGATGGCCTGTCTCTGGCAGATCAACAAGCGGGAAAGCAGCCACTTCCAGATTGCCCGCCTTGTCCAGCGTCAATCTGACACGCCAACATCCATGTGTCGGCTGTGCCTCAAGTTGCCGAGACAACTCGGCAACATCCAGCTTGAATCCGAAACATTGAGCAGAATGCTGCAAACGGCTCAGATGCAGGGCTCGGCGCAGATAAACCCCGTCTTCCAGACGCAGTGTCTCGATCAGCTTCAAACCGGGATCACAACGATGCAAGAACTGGCTTTTCAACAAGCATTCCTGCCACTCGGCTTCGGCCACCGAGTCAGCCACGATCCCGCCGCCTACACCCAGCTTGCCACGACCATCGGCGGCAAGTTCCAGTGTCCGGATCGCCACGTTGAGCCGAAAATCGCCATTCGGCGCCAGCCAGCCCAAGGCACCGGTATATAAACCGCGCGGGGCAAATTCAAGCTCGGCAATGATTTGCATGGCACGAATTTTTGGCGCACCGGTAATCGAGCCGCAGGGAAAAAGCGCCGCCAGCACATCCGCCAGGCTGGACAGGCCGATCCGGGCAGAGATTTCCGAAACCATCTGCCAGACGGTCGGGTAATCCTCGATATCGAACAAACGGTCGACCGTGACACTGCCGGGTTCGGCAATACGCCCAAGATCATTGCGCAGCAGATCGACAATCATCAGATTCTCGGCCCGATCCTTGGCCGATGTACGCAAAACCTCCGGCGCCTTCGAGCGGGCAGCGGTCCCCTTCATCGGACGCGTCACCAGGCGTTCGCCCTGCCGCTCGAGAAACAGTTCGGGAGAAAGCGAAACGATGGCCTCCCGATCATGGCCGACAAATCCGCCATAGCGTACCGGCTGGACGGCCCGCAAACGGGCATAAAGCGCCAAGGCCGAGCCGAACCAGGAAAAGTCGGTGGGAAATGTCAGATTGACCTGATAGCAATCGCCATCCGAAATCAGTCGTTTGATGCGGTCGACCGCAGCAGCATGCTCATTTTGCGAAATACACGGACGAATTTCGCCGACGCCACCCGCCGCCAAAGCGACCTGCCCGGCCAGCCAGGCATCGGCTTCGGAAGCAGTCAGCGGGGTACATCGTGCAAAATGCCAGAATCTGGCCAATGGGCGCTCGACCGCAGCCTGCCACGCTGCTGGCGCAGCTTTCGGTTCGAAAACATAGCCCAGCTCGTAATCCAGCGCCACGACGCGCCAACCCGGCTTGTCTTCCAGTTCAACCAGTGCACGGCCGAGCGTTGCCGCGTCGTGCGCCTCCCGAGAATCGACCAGATCCTCGAAAAGCCAAGCGGCGGGCTCACCGGGAGGCGCCCGCCTGTCTTCAAGAAAAGCGTAAAACAGGGGAATTACTTGCGCTTGAGGTAAAACTCGAAAATGCGATTTTCCTCTTTGTGTGCCAGCAGTTCGTTATCGGTCTGCTTGGCGAAAGCCGGAAAATCCTTGAGCGCACCGGGGTCGGTCGCCAGGACACGCAACACCTGTCCTGATTCCATCTCGGCAAGAGCCTTCTTGGTCCGCAAAATGGGCAACGGGCAATTCAGCCCTTTAACGTCGAGATCGCGATCAAATTCCATGGTCGATTGGCCAGTTGATGAGGGTAGGAATTTTACCCTTAATTACGGCGTTCCTTGAGTTCATCCAGCTGGCGACGTTTCATTTCACGCAGACGAGTGTCAATCACCGACATCTCATAAAAATTGGCATCGCCCGCCCGCTGCGCCAGCTGCAACTGCTCGATGGCCGCTGCCGTCTGCCCCTGCAGGGAAAATGATTCGGCCAGGGCCTGGTGTTGCTGGGCACGGCGCCCCTGCCCGGCAAAGCTCTCGGCCCGCATCTTGTGCAAACGAATATCCTGCGGATAGCTCTGCAACTGGGTTTCGACAAAACGTAGCGCATCGTCAAAACGCCGGGCGCCAATCAAGGCACTGGCATAACCGTAGAGCAGCCCCTGATGGAAGGGATAGCGCTGCATCGCCTCGCGGTACAGGGCCAGGCCGGCATCCGCGTTTCCCTGGGCAATTTTTATCTCGGCCAGCATGCGTTCAAGTATGGCCGATGAAACCTTCAGCTTGCGGGCCAGCAAAATCTCCTGCTCGGCCCCGGCCCAATCCCGGGAACGAAACAAGGCATACGCCAGGCCAAAATGCACAGAAGCCTCGGAGGCATATTTCTTCTCGCGGACAAGCTCGTCGAAATCTTTCACCGCTTCGCGTGGCGTCCCCTGCATGGCGCGCAATTTTGCACGCACCAACTGAAAATCAGGACTATCGACATACTGGCGATAAGCCACCGATTGCTCGCGGTTCTGCATATCGGTCAGGCGCTCGCTGCTCAGCGGGTGGGTCCGCAAATACGCTGTCGCATTGTTTTCATACAAGCGAACCGCCTTTTGCAGGCGCTCGAAAAACAAGGACATGCCGCGGACATCAAAACCGGCACGCCGAAGAATTTCGAAACCGAGGCGATCAGACTCCCGTTCGAAATCACGGGAAAACGCCAGCTGGGCAGAAATCGCCCCGGCCTGCGAAGTAGCAATTGCCGCCCCCGCGACCTGCGAGCTGGAACGTGCCGCCAGCAGCGCCAGCCCCATGGCCAGCATCGAAGCCATGCTCAGTTTTTTCGACTGGAATACCTGGCGGGCGATATGGCGCTGGGTGACGTGTGAAATTTCATGCGCCATGACGCCGGCCAGTTCCGACTCGCTCTGGGCCGACAACAAAAGACCGGTATGAATCCCGATGTACCCGCCCGGCATGGCAAAGGCGTTGATGCTCGGATCATTGATCGGAAAAAACACGAACCCCATGCCCGGATCGTTGCTTACGGCCGTGAGACGCCCACCAAGCTGATTCAGATAGGATTCGACATCGGCATCATCGAGATACGCATGATCCCGCCAGCGAATCTCGTTCATGATCTGCTGGCCGATTTTCTTCTCGGTCGCCAGGGAGAGATCATTGCTCGCCACATCGCCCAATTCCGGCAGATCGTCGGCCAGCACAGGCTGAGTCAGCAGGGACAGGGCGAGCAGGCCGGCGACAAGGCGTTGAGCGAAGGGCATGGTGCTATGATAGCGCAGCCTCTCGAATCGACGCTTCCGCCGCAACGTAACCCTTTGTAATCTCCCGTGACGAACCAGCCTCTTACCCATTTCAACAGCGCCGGCCAGGCTCATATGGTCGACGTCGGCCAGAAGGCCGAAACCGCACGCACCGCACGCGCCGGCGGCAGCATTTTCATGAACCCTGAGACGCTGCAACTGATTGCCGGTGGCAGCGCAAAAAAAGGGGATGTCCTCGGCATTGCCCGCATCGCCGCCATCCAGGCGTCAAAGCGGACAGGCGACCTGATTCCGCTCTGCCACCCCATCGCACTGACGCGCGTCACCGCCGACTTCGTCATTGATCAAGCGAACGCCGCAGTTCATTGCGAAGTCACCGCCGAATGCTTTGGCAAAACCGGCGTTGAAATGGAAGCGCTGACTGCCACCTCGGTCGGCCTGCTGACCATTTACGACATGTGCAAGGCCGTAGACCGCGGCATGCGTATTGAAAACGTCCGCCTGCTTGAGAAAAAAGGCGGCAAATCGGGCCACTGGCTGGCCGACTGAACGTCAGAAACCTCATGCTTGAATTACGCCGCAAACTACTCAAAGGTGCCAGTGCCACACTGCTCGCACCGCTTATCGGCAGTGGCCTGCTCATGCCTGGCAGGCTGATCGCAGCCGAGTGGAACCGCAATGCCTTTACCGCACGCACCATTAACGATGCACTGAAGGCACAGGGCTACGCCGGGGCAACCGAATCACGCGACATTCTGATCACTGCACCGGAAATCGCCGAGAACGGTGCCAAGGTTGAAATCGACATCACCAGCAATATTCCCAACACACGCAGCCTGGCACTTTTTGCCGACAAAAACCCAATGCCGCTGTGCAGCAATATTGACTTCACCCCACCTGCGTTGCCCTACGCTCGCATCCAGATCAAACTCGCCGAAACCACGCGTCTGCGCATTGCCGTGAAGACCGGCGACGGCAAAACCCATATCGCTTTCAGGGAAGTCAAAGTCACCCTGGGCGGTTGCGGAGGGTAATCAAGCATGGCCGACCAGATCAAGATCCGCACCCTGACTCAGGGCGAAATCACCGACATCCGGGTACTCATGCAGCACCCGATGGAAACAGGACAGCGCAAGGATGAACGAGGCCAGACATTGCCGCTTCATTTCATCCAAAATTTCACGGTCAACCTGAATGGCAAGCCACTTATTGATGGCCAGCTGAATACATCGGTCTCGAAAAATCCGCTATTCACCTTCAAGGCCAAAGGCATCAAGGCCGGCGACAAGCTGACAGTGAGCTGGATGGACAACACCGGCGACAAGCGCCAGGACGAAATAACCGTCGGCTGAACGCTGTTCTGACGGATACAAAAAAAGCCCGCCTGGCAACAGGCGGGCTTTTAGTTTGGTGCTATTCGGTGCTTAGGCGCGCTGAATGTTGGACGCCTGCTTGCCCTTGGGGCCTTGCACGACATCGAAAGAGACTTTGTCGCCTTCTTTCAGGGTCTTGAAACCATTCATATTGATGGCGGAGAAATGTGCGAACAGATCTTCGCTGCCATCATCAGGAGTGATAAAGCCAAAACCTTTGGAATCATTAAACCACTTGACGGTGCCAATTGCCATGTCTGAAACTTTCTTACAAAAAACTATAAATTACGGGTCTCCCCGACTCCCTGTTTGAGTTCAGCGACCCGGCGCCTTGGGCAATCCCGGTACAAATGAATCCAAACACGATTGCTTTCTACGCGACTTGAATTGCAGCGTCAACGACTTTCGATGCCGCAATGCAGCATAACCAAAGCATAAAGTCAGACTTATTTTTCCCGGTTGCACAATGGACCGGACTGTATAGAATCGAACGCATGGCTACAAAGTATCAGGAAGATGGACTCCACGAGGCACAACGCGCCGGACTGGAACCTCCAAAGATGTTCAAAGTGATGTTGCTGAACGACGATTTCACACCGATGGAATTTGTCATTACCGTACTGCAGCGTTTTTTTTCTCTGGACACTGAACAAGCGACGCGAATCATGCTCAAAGTTCACAACGAAGGCCGTGGCGTGTGCGGGATATTCACTCGTGACGTAGCGGCTACCAAGGTGGAACAGGTGAGCGCCTTCGCCCGCCAGCACCAGCATCCGCTTGCTTGCATCATGGAGGAAAACTGATGATTGCCCAGGAACTCGAAGTCAGCCTGCACATGGCTTTTGTCGAGGCGCGTCAAAAACGCCACGAGTTCATTACCGTTGAACACCTGCTACTGGCGCTGGTCGATAACCCGTCAGCCGCGGATGCCTTGCGTGCCTGTGGTGCGAAACAGGATTTGCTGCGCAAGGACCTGAGCAATTTCATCATTGAACATACGCCGACCGTTTCAGGTGAAGACGACATCGACACCCAGCCGACGCTCGGTTTTCAGCGGGTCATCCAGCGCGCCATCCTGCACGTCCAATCTTCGGGCAAGAAGGAAGTGAACGGTGCCAACGTGCTGGTTGCCATCTATGGCGAGAAAGACTCACACGCTGTTTATTTCCTTCAAAAGCAAGGCGTTACACGACTTGATGTAGTGAATTACATCTCGCACGGCATCAGCAAGGTGCCGCAACAAAAAGCCCCGACCGAAGGCGAACCGGAAGCCGAAGGTGAACAGGCTCAGGCCGGCCCGCTCGAGCAGTACACGATCAATCTCAATGCGCTCGCGCTGCAAGGCAAGATCGATCCGCTGATCGGCCGCGACAAGGAACTCGAACGCGTCATCCAGACCTTGTGCCGCCGGCGCAAGAACAATCCCCTGCTGGTCGGTGAAGCCGGCGTCGGCAAGACGGCCATTGCCGAAGGCCTGGCCCGCCGCATTGTCGAGGGCGACATTCCGGACATTCTTGCCAAAGCGAATGTGTACGCACTCGACATGGGGTCATTGCTGGCAGGCACCAAATACCGTGGCGATTTCGAGCAGCGACTGAAGGGCGTGCTCAAGGCGCTGCAGGAAAACCCGAACGCGATCCTGTTCATTGACGAAATCCATACCCTGATCGGTGCCGGCGCCGCATCCGGCGGCACGCTGGACGCTTCCAACCTGCTCAAGCCGGCGCTTTCCTCGGGCCAGTTGAAGTGTATCGGGGCAACCACCTATACCGAGTTCCGCGGCATTTTCGAAAAGGACAGCGCACTTTCTCGCCGCTTCCAGAAGATCGATGTCAACGAACCGTCGGTGGCTGAAACGATTGAAATCCTCAAGGGTTTGAAAGCCCGCTTCGAGGCCCATCACGGCATCAAGTATTCGGCAACGGCACTCTCTTCCGCAGTCGAGCTGGCCGCACGCTACATCACCGATCGCCATTTGCCGGACAAGGCCATCGACGTGATCGACGAAGCCGGTGCAGCACAACGCATCCTGCCGAAATCGAAGCAAAAGAAAGTGATCAACAAGACCGACATCGAGGAAATTGTCGCCAAAATCGCCCGTATCCCGTCGCAGCACGTGTCACTGGATGATCGCGGCGCGCTGAAAAACCTGGATCGCGATCTGAAGGCCGTGGTTTTTGGTCAAGACAAAGCCATTGACGCACTTGCCAAAGCCATCAAGATGGCCCGCTCTGGCCTGGGCAATCCGGGCAAGCCGATTGGCTCCTTCCTGTTCAGCGGCCCGACCGGCGTCGGCAAAACCGAAGTGGCCAAGCAACTGGCTTACTGCCTGGGCATCGAACTGACTCGCTTCGACATGTCGGAATACATGGAGCGTCACGCTGTTTCGCGACTGATCGGCGCCCCGCCGGGTTATGTCGGATTTGACCAGGGCGGCCTGTTGACCGAGGCAGTGACCAAGAAGCCTTATTGCGTACTGCTGCTCGACGAAATCGAAAAAGCGCATCCGGACATCTACAACATCCTGCTGCAGGTCATGGATCACGGCACACTGACCGACAACAACGGACGCAAGGCGGACTTCCGCAACGTCGTCATCATCATGACGACCAATGCCGGCGCGGCTGATCTCCAGAAGTCGAGCATGGGTTTCACGGCCAACAAACAGTCCGGCGACGAGATGGCCGAGATCAAACGCCTGTTTACGCCGGAGTTCCGCAATCGCCTGGATGCGACCATTTCCTTCGCGCCACTCGATCGGGAAATCATCCTCCGCGTGGTCGACAAATTCCTGATGCAACTGGAAGAGCAGTTGCACGAGAAAAAAGTTGAAGCGCACTTCACCGAAGCCGTCAAAAACATGCTCGCCGACAAGGGCTTCGACCCGCTGATGGGCGCCCGGCCGATGTCGCGCCTGATTCAGGACACGATTCGCTCAGCACTGGCCGACGAATTGCTGTTCGGCAAGTTGGCCAGTGGCGGTCATGTCACGGTCGACCTCGATAAAGAGGGCAAAATCAAACTCGATTTCGAGGAAGAAAAAGCCGAAGCAACTGTCTGACAATTGCCAGCCACCCCGAAAGCCGTGCAAGATTGCACGGCTTTTTTATTTCCGGAGACAAACCCATGAGCTTCAAGACCCCCGACCTATGCGACGAATTCGAAAGCGACATCGGCAAAAGCCTGCGTATCGTGAGCCCGATGTTCCAGCGTTATGGCGCTCGCGCCACTTTTAGCGGCGAAATCGTTACCCTGAAAATTTTCGAGGACAACTCCCTGGTCCGCACTGCTTTTGCAGAGGACGGCAAGGGCAAGGTCCTGGTGATTGATGGTGGCGGCTCCTTGCGTTGCGCCCTGGTCGGCGATCAGTTGGCCATCCTGGCCCAGAAAAATGGCTGGGAAGGTGTCGTGGTTTATGGCTGTATCCGTGACTCGGTCGACATCAACGGGATCGATATCGGTGTTCGTGCGCTGAACACGCATCCCCAGAAAAGTATCAAGAAAAATGTCGGCGACCGCGACATTGCCGCCACGTTTGGCGGCGTGACCTTCAATCCGGGCGAGTGGCTTTATGCCGATGAAGATGGCGTCCTGGTTTCAAGCAAACCGCTGATCTAAAACGATCAAGGGGGCCTGAGCCCCCTTTTTCAATCAACCGTCGAGCAGCACGCTGCTTTCGCAGCCGACACGCAGGCCACCCCAGTGACGGCCATCGACAATGATCGGCAAATTGATTTCCGAAAGCACCTCGCCCGTATCCCGTGCGTAAGTCTGGAGCAGTAGCGGCTGGGTGTTCTTGGCAGCGCGCTGGCCCGTCTGGTCGTCCCAGATCCGCCGGGTACGATTACCGACCAGATCGGCCTCATAATTTCCGGTCAGCGGCTTCGAGTATTTCAGATTGTGAATCGCGCCGTAGCCGCGCAAGTCGATCATCAGCGCGTATACGCCCCCCTTCAGGTTGGCCAGCGCCTCTTCGGCGAGCGGCTGGATGTCCCGTTCAAATGCTGCGGCATAGGAAACGTCGTATTTCTGGGGACTGGTTTTCGGAATCGGACGATAGTTCTGATCCCAGATATCGACGCCCTGCTGCGACAACGCAGACATTTTGGCCTGCATGCGCTCAAGCATCCGGCGCGCCTGATCAACGTTGAAGTCAAAAGACCCACGACCGATCTTGAAGCGCGAAACCAGTTCCTGAACGCTTTCTGTCGCCCGGCTCAGCGTGAGCGTCGATGTTTCCGAGGACTTCATGCTGCCCGATACTTCGTCGGACAGGGTATGAACCTGCATCACCGCTTCATGCACCTGGCCGTTTGTCGCGGTCAACTGCTCCATCGCGGCAGCAATCTGGTTCAACTGATCGCCCGTCCGCTCGAAATTGCTGACCATCCGGTTGAACTCGGACGACGATCGCTCGACCACTTCGCGGGTTTGCTGAATATCGCCATTGATGACGTCATTTTCGCGCTGGGTATCGCGGACCAGGGTAATCATGCCGCCAATGTTGTCGGTAATTTCCTGTGTCGCCACATTGACCCGCTCGGCCAGTTTGCGCACTTCGTCAGCCACCACGGCAAAGCCTCGACCCATTTCCCCGGCGCGGGCAGCCTCGATCGCGGCATTCAGTGCCAGCAGATTGGTCTGGTCGGCGATGTCCTTGATCAGGCCGGCAATCTGGCGAATGCTGTCCGAACGCTGCGCCAGATGCCCGACGGTGTCATTGAATGATGAGAGCTTGGCACTCACATTCTGCACCTTGCTCACAATCTCGAACATTTCCCCCAGAGAACCGCGCGCAGTCTGCAGATTGGCTTCCGTCGACTGCGAAATCAGCTCGGCCGAGGCTGAAACTTCATCAATCGCCTTGATCGCCTCGGTGCTGGCCCCAAAAACCGCATTGGCAATATCCCCCTGCCGGGTGGCCTTCTCTGCCGTGGAAGCGACCGTTTTCTTGACCAGCACGGCCTCACGGGCAATATTCACACTCATCTTGCGTACTTCACTGATGATTTCACGCATCTTGTCGGCGAAGCGGTTGTACGACTCGGCCAGAGTCCGCAGTTCATCATGCGAGATGGTCGGCAAGTTGCGCGAAAAATCGCCTTCGCCGCGCGCGATTTCGTCAAAGATCGTTGAAATGATGCGTACCGGACGCAGAATCAGATGACGAATATAAAGAATCTGGAGCACATTCCAGAGCAAGGCAAACGCCGTCATGGCGATCATCAAGCTCAGGCCGTAATCCATGCCGCTGGAAATGCGCTGCATCACCGCGCTGCTGACCTCGCCATTCCTGAGTGCTTCGGTCACCAGGTTTTTCTGATGGATGTAGATACCGAGGTACACCACGTCGATAAAGAACAAGAGCAGGAAACTCATCAATTTCTTGGTGAGAGAGTTCCAGAAAGTACGCTCGTTCCATTCGTATAAACGTCGCAGTGTCTCCATTTTGTGTCCCAATTGTTATTTAGTGGGTCGCATTCAACAACCATCCGACTAGGGCGTCAAGCACGCCAAATTCCGGAATATCCGAACGTCACATCAGCAAATCGACCGACAAATGCTGCATTGCATTTCACAAACGCAAACAATATTCCACATTATGAAATCTCAAAAGCAATACATTGTTTACAAAAAGAAAAATATTGTCTTATGTCTTATATAAGACTATTGCTGCTCCGCAAAAACTTCTCTATACTTTCTCACATCGGCGCTGCACCTGAACATTGGGCAAGAAAGCCGTAACCCCAACTAAATCTCTTGAGGAATTCACCATGAGCACACGCGAACAGCAAATCGCCGAACTGGAAAAAGACTGGGCAACCAACCCCCGCTGGAAGGGTATCAAGCGCGGTTACTCCGCTGCTGACGTCGTCCGCCTGCGCGGTTCCTTCCAGGTTGAGCACACCCTGGCCCGTCGCGGTGCCGAGAAGCTGTGGGATCTGGTCAACAACACCCCGTACGTCAACTGTCTGGGCGCCCTGACCGGCGGTCAAGCCGTTCAGCAAGCCAAGGCTGGCATCAAGGCCATCTACCTGTCCGGCTGGCAAGTTGCTGCCGACAACAACGAATACGCCGCCATGTACCCGGACCAGTCCCTGTACCCGGTTGACTCCGTGCCGAAGGTTGTCGAGCGCATCAACAATGCCTTCAACCGTGCTGACGAAATCCAGTGGTCCAAGAACATCAACGCTGGCGATGCCGGCCATGTCGAATACCACCTGCCGATCGTGGCTGACGCTGAAGCCGGTTTCGGCGGCGTGCTCAACGCCTACGAACTGATGAAGGCCATGATCCGCGCTGGCGCTGCCGGCGTGCATTGGGAAGACCAACTGGCTTCCGTCAAGAAGTGCGGCCACATGGGCGGCAAGGTTCTGGTTCCGACCACCGAAGCCATCCAGAAGCTGATCGCTGCCCGTATGGCTGCTGACGTCTATGGCGTGCCGACCCTGGTTATCGCTCGTACCGATGCTGAAGCTGCTGACCTGCTGACCTCCGACTACGACGAGAACGACAAGCCGTTCCTGACTGGCGAGCGCACTGCCGAAGGCTTCTACAAGACCAAGAAGGGTCTGGACCAGGCCATCTCCCGCGCCATCGCCTACGCTGACTACGCCGACCTGGTGTGGTGCGAAACCGGCACGCCGGATCTGGAATTCGCCCGCAAGTTCGCCGAAGCCGTGCATAAGGTTCACCCGGGCAAGATGCTGGCCTACAACTGCTCGCCTTCCTTCAACTGGAAGAAGAACCTGGACGACGCCACCATTGCCAAGTTCCAGAAGGAACTGGGCGCCATGGGCTACAAGTACCAGTTCATCACCCTGGCTGGCATCCACAACATGTGGTACCACATGTTCGACCTGGCCCAGGACTACGCAAAGCGCGGCATGTCGGCCTACGTCGAGAAGGTTCAAGAGCCGGAATTCGCAGCTCGCGACCGTGGCTACACCTTCGTGTCGCACCAGCAAGAAGTTGGTACCGGTTACTTCGACGACGTCACCACCGTGATCCAGGGTGGCAAGTCCAGCGTTACCGCGCTGACCGGCTCGACCGAAGAAGAACAGTTCCACTAAGAACTGACCGCTTAAGCTTGCTGCCTCACCCGGCAGCAATAAAGGCCGGCTCCCACAAGGGGCCGGCCTTTTTCATTTTCAGGGGCCCGGCACGGTCGACCGCAAAATACTGCTCGTTATCAAGCCAAGGCTGAAATTTTCAACATTTCATTGAATATGATTCGCCACGCATCCGGTTAATAAAAAAGCAAAAGTCATCGATGATCGCTACATCGGCGATTCGTTCGCTTGCCATCCAATCGGAGGAAGCTGTCCATGAACTACCCCCATCTATTCCAGCCACTTGCGCTTGCCAACATCGACCTGGCGAGTCGCATCGTCATGGCCCCGATGACCCGCGCACGGACCAATCAACCGGGAAACATCCCCAATGAAATGATGGCCGAGTATTACGCTCAACGTGCCAGCGCAGGGCTGATCATCAGCGAAGCAACCCAGATATCGAATCAGGGCCAAGGCTACAGTTTCACGCCGGGGATTCACTCAGCCGAGCAGATTGCCGGCTGGCGCAAGGTAACAAACGCAGTTCACGCGGCCGGCGGGAAGATCATATTGCAGCTTTGGCACGTTGGACGGATGTCTCATCCGATCTTTCACAATGGAGGCCTGCCGGTTGCTCCTTCTGCGCTTTCACCTGAAGCCCAGGTCTGGGTTGTGGACGATAGCGGCGTCGGCAGGATGGTGGACTGCCCTGCTCCACGGGCTCTGGAAACGGACGAAATTCACGGCATTGTGAACGACTTTCGTCTCGGGGCGGCCAATGCCATCAAAGCCGGGTTCGATGGTGTCGAGATTCACGGCGCCAATGGTTATCTGATCGACCAGTTTCTGCGCTCGACCTCCAACCTGCGGACCGACGAATATGGCGGCAGTCTCGAAAACCGGGTTAATTTCCTTGAGGAAGTGACACGCGCGGTGGCCACTGAAGTCGGCCCGGAACGCACCGGGATTCGGCTGGCGCCCTACATCACGGCTCGCGGCATGGCCTGCCCGGAAATCATTCCAGCCATTCTGGAAGCCGCTCGGCGCCTCGACCAGCTGCACATTGCCTACATCCATCTGTCCGAGGCGGACTGGGATGATGCACCGCAGGTTCCGGAAGCGTTTCGTCACGAACTGCGCGATGCTTTTGGCGGCGCAATTATTGTTGCCGGCGGCTACGACGCCGAACGGGCCAACCGAATCATTGGCGATGACCTTGCCGACCTGGTGGCTTTCGGCCGGCCATTCATCGCCAATCCAGACCTCCCGGCGCGCCTTGCCAAAAACCTGCCGCTGGCAGGCTTCGATGGAAAGACCTTGTTCGGCGGCGGTAGCGCAGGCTACATCGACTATCCTCCCGCTGATTGACTTGGCGGCCGACCTCATCGGGTCGGCCACACACCAGGCCAGCCTCCCATGAAAACCTGTCCACACCGCAGCGGCTTGCCGGATTTTCCCGTTACACCGACGGCCGGGTCCACATCCAGGACAAAACGCATACACCGATCGCAAGCGGCAGATAACACCAGGGAGAAGGCAGCGTCAGCAAGCCGCCGATGGCACTGATGGCCATCAACAGCGTGGCCAGTCGTTTGGCCAGCAGGGGAATCGCGCCGTGGTCGCGCCAGGCCCGGATCGCCGGCCCAACCGTTGGATGAGCCAGAAGCCTGGCTTCCCACTCCGGATGCGAGCGGGCAAAAAAATAGGCGGCCAGAATCATGAACGGTGTTGTCGGCAACAAGGGCAGGACGGCACCGATCACCCCCAACACCACAGAAACCACGCCAAGCGCCCGATAAACCGGTCGTTTCATCTCAACTCCCAATAACTGGCGCGGCTGTAGTTGTCTTTCAGTAAATCGATAAAAAAACGAACGCGCAGCGGCAGGTGGCGACGTTGCGGAAAGACTGCGTAGATGCCCATAGGCGGCGCCTGCCAGGCATCGAGCACCGAGGCCAGACGGCCTTCCTTGAGGTCCTGCCCGACCTCCCACAATGAACGCCAGGCCAATCCACGCCCGGCCAGCGCCCACTCATGCAACACCGCGCCATCGTTGCATTCAAAGCTGCCACCGACCTTCCAGTTCTGCACCTCGCCACTCGCCGGATCCTTGAAAATCCAGCCACGCTGCTGGCCCAGTGACAGGCAATTATGGCCGACCAGATCGGCTGGTTCGCGTGGTACGCCATGGGCGACAAGATAAGCCGGGCTGGCAACGACCATCCGGCGCATTTCGCCGAGACGCACGCTGACCATGCTCGAATCGGTCAGCTCGCCGATACGGATCGCGCAGTCGATATTTTCGTTAATCAGATCGACCAATCTGTCGCTCAAACCAAGGTTGACCGTGACCTCCGGATTGGCCTGCATGAACTCGCCGACCAGCGGCGCAACATGGCGGCGACCAAAGCCCGCCGGCGCAGAAACGCGCAAGTAGCCATTGGCCTGCAAACCGCCGAGCGAAACGGCCGCTTCGGCATTCGCCAGATCGTTGAGCAAGCGCTGGCAATCCTCCAGGAAAGCCTGCCCCTCGAAGGTAATGGTCAATTTGCGCGTCGTGCGCAGCAAGAGCTTGACGCCCAGGCGCGACTCCAGCGCATCCAGCCGGCGGCCGATCATTGCCGGCGTTACGCCTTCGGCCCGGGCTGCGGCAGAAAGGCTGCCGCGCGTCGCCACCGAGGTGAACGCTTCGATCTGTTTGAGCTTATCCATTTGATACTTGAAGTACAAAATGAAATGATTTTATCCCTATTTTTCCTAACTCAAATGATCAATACAATGCACTTCATCGTAATATTTTCCCCAAGGAGTTGTCATGAGCCTCAACCTGCCCGCTGGTGTTCAGATCACCGCCCCCCTTCAGCCCGGTTACGAATCCGTCCTGACCTTCGAAGCCCTCGAACTGGTCGCCAAGCTGCATCGCGCCTTCGAAGGCCGTCGCCAGGAACTGCTCAAGGCCCGCGTTGAGCGCCAGGCCCGCATTGATGCCGGCGAAATGCCGGATTTCCTGCCGGAAACCAAGCACATCCGCGAAGGCGACTGGAAAATTGCTCCGCTGCCGAAAGCGCTGGAGCGCCGCCGCACCGAAATCACCGGTCCGGTCGAAGCCAAGATGATCATCAACGCCTTCAACTCGGGCGCTGACTCCTACATGACCGACTTCGAGGATTCCAACTCGCCAAACTGGGACAACCAGATTCAGGGTCAGATCAACCTCTACAAGGCCATTCGTCGCGAACTGTCGTTCAAGAACGAGAACGGCAAGGAATACAAGCTGAATGACCAGATCGCCACGCTGCAGATTCGTCCGCGCGGCTGGCACCTCGACGAAAAGCACGTGCTGATCGACGGTCAACGCGTTTCCGGCGGCATTTTCGACTTCGGCGTGGTGCTTTTCCACAATGCCAAAGAACAGATCGCCCGCGGCGCCGGCCCCTTCTTCTATCTGCCGAAGATGGAAAGCCACCTCGAAGCCCGCCTGTGGAACGATATTTTCGTCATGGCCCAGGATCACATCGGCCTGCCGCAGGGCACCATCAAGGCCACTGTGCTGGTTGAAACCATTCTTGCCACGTTCGAAATGGAAGAGATTCTGTACGAACTGCGCAACCACTCGGCCGGCCTGAATGCCGGTCGCTGGGACTACATCTTCTCGTGCATCAAGAAGTTCAAGAAAAACAAGGATTTCTGTCTGGCCCAGCGCAGCGCCATCACCATGGAAGTGCCGTTCATGCGCGGCTACGCCCTGGCGCTGGTGCAGGCCTGCCACAAGCGCGGCGCTCCGGCGATGGGCGGCATGTCGGCCCTGATCCCGATCAAGAACGACCCGGTCGCCAACGAAAAGGCCCTGGCCGGCATCCGCCACGACAAGACCCGCGACGCCAACGATGGCTTCGACGGCGGCTGGGTGGCTCACCCGGGCCTGGTTGCCATCGCCCACGAAGAATTCGTCAAGGTGCTCGGCGATCGCCCGAACCAGTGGGACAAGCAGGTTTCCGGCAACTTTGGCCCGGCCCAGTGGCTCGACTTCCAGCCTTCCACCCCGATCACCGAAGCCGGCCTGCGCAACAACATCAACGTCGGCATCCACTACCTCGGTTCCTGGCTGGCCGGCAACGGTTGCGTGCCAATCCACAACCTGATGGAAGATGCAGCGACCGCTGAAATCTCCCGCTCGCAAGTGTGGCAGTGGGTGGTTTCGCCGAAGGGCATCCTCGACGACGGCCGCAAGGTCACCGTTGAAATGGTTCGCCCGATGATTGCCGAAGAACTGGCCAAGGTGAAGACCACCGTCTCCGCCCAAGGCGAGGACACCGCCTCCTACGACCAGGCAGCCGTCATTTTCGACCAGATGTCGCTGACCCCGGAATACCCGGAGTTCCTGACCCTGCCGCTGTACGAAGCAATGGCCTAAGTCTCGCGGTCTACGCCCGGTAACGGGCAAAAATGAAAACGGCGCGAGGGCAACCTGGCGCCGTTTTGTCTTCATCGGGTTGTCCGCAATAGCGCCCCCCGCCCAGGCCATCCGATACTCTGGCTCTACCCACCTCGACGACGCATCATGGAAATCCTCATCGACATCATTCTGAAAGCCGGCCGCTCGGCCGTCGAGCTTTCACTTTTCGTCCTGCTGCCGGTGATGGTGGTCATGCTCTCGCTGATGCGCTTGCTCGAAGCACGCGGCGTCCTTGATCGACTCGTCGTTCGCCTTGCTCCTTTGCTCAAACCCTTCGGCCTGACTGGCCTCGGTGTTTTTGCTGCGCTGCAGATCAACTTCGTCAGCTTCGCAGCACCGATGGCGACGCTGACCATGATGGATCAGCGTGGTACCTCGGACCGCCACATCGCCGCGACGCTGGCCATGGTCTTTGCCATGTCGCAAGCCAATGCCGCCCTGCCGATGATGACCATGGGCCTTGATTTCGGCCTGACACTGACTTGGTCGCTGCTTGGCGGACTGGCCGCCGCCGCCAGCACCTATTACCTGTTTGGACGGACGCTCTCGGGCATTGAAGGGCAGCTTGACGAAACCTTGCATCACCCGGTAGCCGAAAGCGCCAAGGGCATTCTCGACGTCATCAACCGGGCCGGTGCCGAAGCCTTCAAAATTGCCGTTGGCGCCATTCCGATGCTGGTTCTATCACTGGTCGCCGTCACCGCACTCAAACGCTTTGGCGCACTCGATCTGCTGACCGCCTGGCTGACGCCGCTGCTTCGGCTGGCCGCGATCGATCCGATCCTGATTCTCCCGGCGCTGACCAAATACCTGGCCGGCGGGACGGCGATGATGGGCGTCATGGATGACATGCGACGGGCCGGCCAGGTCAGTGTCGAGCTGCTCAACGCCAGCGCCGGTTTTCTCATTTCCCCTTTCGATTTACCTGGTGTCGCCGTGCTGATTTCAGCCGGCCGCCGTGTTGCCGCCGTCTGGAAACCGGCCGCCTGCGGCGCCTGTATCGGCATTGCGGTGCGCACCCTTGGCCATGTTGTTTTCTGAACGGAGAGAAGCTGCATGCTTTCAGCCCTGACCCAACTCCTTTTATGCCAGCTAGCCGGGGAAGTCATTGCCCGCGGCCTGGATCTCCCTGTCCCCGGCCCGGTACTCGGCATGTTGCTGCTTTTTCTTGTGCTGACCCTGCGCGGCGGGCCGGGGCACGATCTGCAGACAACCAGCCAGACCCTGCTTCAACACCTGTCGCTACTCTTCGTGCCGGCCGGCACCGGCATCATGGTGCATCTGCACCGTGTCGCCGATGAGTGGCTTGCACTATCGATTTCACTACTGGTCAGCACCTTGATGACCTTGCTGGTCACCGGGCTGGTCATGCAGCTCTGCGCCCCGCGCAGCACGGCCCCGGGAGAAAATCCATGACCCCGCGCATCAACGAACTCTGGGTTTATCTTTCAGCCTCGCCACTACTCGGTCTGACTATCACGCTGCTGGCTTACCAAGGGGCATTCTGGATTTACCGGCGCTCCGGCAATCATCCACTGGCCAATCCGGTGCTCATCGCCGTCAGCGTTTTGGTCTGTTTTTTACTGTCGACCGGGACAAGCTACGAAACCTATTTTGCCGGCGCCCAATTCGTCCATTTTCTGCTCGGACCGGCTACTGTCGCACTCGCCATCCCGCTATATACGCAACTCAAGCGCGTCAAGGCCATGTGGCTGCCTGTCCTGGTCGGCCTGCTGGTCGGCAGCCTGAGCGCCGCACTTTCGGCAGTGGCCATTGGCCGGCTGTTCGGCGCCAGCCTGCCCAGCCAGCTCTCGCTGGCCCCCAAATCGGTCACGACGCCGATTGCCATGGGCATTGCCGAACGAATCGGCGGCATACCTTCGCTCACCGCCGTTCTGGTAATCGTCACCGGCATTATTGGTGCCGTTGCCGCACGCTACGTTTTCGATGCGGTGCGCCTGCGCGACCCGGCAATTCGCGGCTTTGCCATCGGAATCGCCTCACACGGCATTGGCACCGCCCGCGCATTCCAGGTCAATGAGCAAAGCGGAGCCTTCGCCGCATTGGCCATGGGATTGAATGGCGCTCTGACGGCATTGCTGGTGCCATTGATCGCCCGCTGGATCGAACTTGGCTAAATCTTGCACAGCGCAGGCGCTTGGCGCAAACTGCTCGGAACAAATCAGGTTATTTTGAAAATAACGGGAAAACCCCGGCCACATCCACACCACTAAGGATTGCCCATGAACCCGTCGGCCAGCGACGATCTGGTTTTCATCGAAGACGAGCCAATCCCGGAGAAATGCCAGGCGGAGGATTCGCGGTGGCGGATATTGGTCGTCGATGATGATCCCGATGTTCATGAGGCCACCGAGTTTGCCTTGGCCAGCATCCGCATCCTTGGCCGACGCCTGGAAATTCTCCATGCACACTCCGGCCGCGAAGCCATCAAGCTGCTGACGCATGAAGACGATGTCGCGCTGATTTTGCTCGATGTCGTCATGGAAAGTGAAAATGCCGGCCTGCAGACGGTGGATGCCATCCGTAACGAACTGCTGCTGGTCAATACCCGGATCATTTTGCGCACGGGCCAGCCCGGCCATGCGCCTGAAGCGGAAACGATCACCCGTTACGACATCAACGATTACAAAACCAAGAGCGAACTGACCCACAGCAAATTATTCACGACACTGACGACGGCAATTCGCTCGTATCAGCAATTGCAGCGCCTCGATGCCAGTCGCAGCGGGCTGGAAAAAATCGTTGCGGCAAGCAATCAGTTCATGGCCGAACAGGGACTGCAAGCCTTTGCCGAAGGCGTCATCACCCAGATTGCCGGGCTGATCGGCGTTTCACCGGAAGGACTGGTCTGTGCGGCAGCCGAGTCGGCGGAAAGCGGCCCCCGCTTGCAGGAATACCGAATCATTGCGGCAGCGGGTCCCTATCGTCACCTGATCCAGCGTCGCCTGTCCGAAATCAATGATTCGCATCTGGTACACAATCTGAATCAGGCGCTACGCAATCGCCACAGCATCATTGGCGAACACGATGTCACCCTTTATTTCCGTAAATCCCCCGGCGAGGGCTTTGCCGCTTTTATCAATGCCAGCCAGCCGATTTGCGAAGTCGACCAGCATTTGCTCGAAGTTTTCTGCACCAACATTGCGTTGTGCGCCAAAAATGTCGATCTGGTATCCGCCCTGCGTCAGGATGCTTTCTTCGATCGCCAAATCGGCCTGCCGAATCGTGTCGCCCTGATCGCCGAACTCGACGAGCGCATTGCCCGTCAGGCACAAGATGACACCATTCTGGCCTTGATTGATATCGACCAGTTTTCGACGACCAACGACATTCTCGGCCACCAGTATGGCGACGGTTTGCTCAAGCTGGTCGCCAAGCGCCTGCGCACGCTGTTCGACCCGACGGTTTATCTGGCGCGCCTCTCGGCCGACACCTTTGCCCTGCTCGGCAAGCAAGGCCAGATCGGATCCGCCCAGATTCAAAAATGCTTTACCCTGCCGTTCATCGTTGAAGAAGTCGAACATGCCATTTCGATTTCAATCGGCCTGGTCGTTGTCGACCAGGCGTACCAATCCGGTGCCGAGATACTCAAGGACGGTTATCTCGCACTACGCCGCGCCAAACGCCAGGGCATGGGGCAGAGCATCACCTTTTCGCGCGACATCGGCGCCGAAGCCCGCGAACGCGCCCAGTTACTGCGCGATCTGCGCTCCGCCTTTGACAACCGGCAGCTTTTTCTCGCCTATCAGCCGCAAGTCGATCTGCTCAGCGGTCGCCTGCTCGGTGTCGAAGCCCTGCTCCGCTGGCGCCTGCCGGATGGCAGCTTCGTCCCGCCGGATCGCTTCATCCCGATTGCCGAACAATCCGGGCTGATTGTCAGTCTTGGCAACTGGCTCCTGCACGTGGCGCTCCACACGCTGAAACGCTTTCAGGCAGCCGGCTTTCCCGACCTCAAGATGGCCGTCAATATTTCGCCCGTCCAGATTCGCCAGCCGGGCTTTCAGGAAAGCATCCTGCAGGCCCTGCAAGAAACAGGCTGCTCGCCATCCTGCCTTGAACTTGAAGTTACAGAATCCGTCGCCCTGGCCGGCCTCGATGCCGCCATTGCCACATTGACCGCCTTGCGCCAGCAGGGAATCGGTATCGCGATCGACGACTTTGGAACCGGCTATTCATCGCTTTCCTACCTTGACCAACTACCTGCCAACCACCTCAAGATCGATCGCAGCTTTGTCTCTGCCCTGAGCAAGGAAGGGCACGGGGCACGTATCGCCAGAACGATCATTATTCTCGGTCACGAACTGGGCATGCGGGTCATTGCCGAAGGAGTCGAGGATGAAGGCGTCGCCAGCACCCTGCTCGAACTGGGCTGCAATGAAGCGCAAGGCTATTACTACGGTCGACCGATGCCGGAAGCCGAATTCATCGCCTGGCTGGCTGAACCGACGAGAAAAAGGGCCTAAGCCCTTGTTGCCGCGGTAGACCGACAAATGCCGCCTGATTTGAAAAAACAGCCTGTGCTGCAATGACCCTGCCCTGAGTTAGGGTAAGTACCTATGGTCGACCGGCCCCGGTGGGCGAAAAATCAAGCCATGTTCATCCGCCCCCCTCCCAGCCAGCCCAAGCAAACCTGGCTCTGGTTCGCCCCCTACATTGCCATCGGCATTTTTTCCATTGCCATGCTGGTCGTCACCGCGCTACTGCAGTGGCGTGAGCAGGACACCGCCCACTCGGCGCTTGAAGGCGACATGCACTGGGCCGAACGGACCATTGAGAATCGCCTCCACGCGCATCAGGATTTTCTGGCGGAACTTGGGCGCGAACAGGAATTCAAGCAGCTGACCTACGAAATCTTTCAGGTCCGTGCGTCACGCTATGTTCGGGACAATCCAGAGCTGGCAGCCATTGTCTGGGTCAGCACCGAAGGCAAGGTCGAATGGGTCTCGCCGAACGAGTCGACCGCGACATTTGTCGGCGAGCAACTGACCGACACTCGCCTGGCCGCCCTGCAGGAAGCACTGCGCACACGTCGCACCTTGTTCAGCAGCAATTATCCCGATGCCTACCAGCGTCAGGCCAACGACCTGATTTTCCCGGTCCAGCAAGGCAGCAGCGACCTGGGCGCCTTCATCGCCCTGCAATCGCTCGAGACACTGCTGCGCGCGACCTTGCCGGCGGTGTTCACGGCGCGCTACAGCCTGACGGTTGTCGATGCAACGAACCAGGAGGTTTACAGCAACTCCTCGGTCAAGCCGACCGACCGCAAGATTTCCGGCAGCATCAGCCTCGACATGCCGGGCAATCGGCTGGGCCTGAACATCATCGCCTATCGCGGCGGCGGGGCCTGGCTGCCCTTTGTACCGGCCGGCCTGATCGTCATTTTGACGCTGATTGCGACGGCCACACTGGTTCAACTTCGGCGCCACGCCCATCGCCGGGCAGAAACAGAAGAGCAACTGCGCGCCGCCTATGCCTTCCGCCAGGCGATGTCCCAATCGCTGATCACCGGCATGCGCGCCATTGATCTCGAAGGCCGGATCACCTTCGTCAATGCCGCGTTCTGCCGCATGACCGGTTTTGACGAGTCAGAGCTGGTCGGCATCGCCCCGCCCTACCCTTACTGGCCCGATGAAGAATTCGACCGCCTGCAGAACAACATCGACCAGGCACTGGCCGGTCAGGCGCCGGCAGCCGGTTTTGAAATGCGCATCATGCGGAAAAATGGCGAACGCTTCGATGTCCGCCTCTATTTCTCGCCACTGATCGATGCCAACGGCCTGCAAATCGGCTGGATGGCTTCGATGAACGACATTACCGAGCCGAAACGCGCACGCGTCGAACTGGAACGGGCGCACGAACGTTTTGTCACGGTGATCAACGGTCTGGATACCGCTGTGCACGTCGCCGACGCCGACTCAGGCGAAATCCTCTTCGCCAACCGCGCCTTCCAGAACATCTTTGGCTTCGATACCGTCGGGCGCGACTCGGCCCAGGTGACCGCAGCCTGCCGCCCGATGAACGAAGCCTTGAGCGCCAACCCGGCCGAACTGTCGAGCGAGGAATTGCCCTGCGAAATCTACGACGGTGAAATCCAGCACGCCCTCTCGGGACACTGGTACCACCTGCACGAACGGGCAATCCGCTGGGTCGACGGACGCACAGTCCGGGTCCAGATTGCCGCCGACATCACCGACAAGAAGCACATCGACGAAGTCAATCTGCAACAGCAGAAACGTCTTGAGCAGACCTCGCGCCTGATCACCATGGGCGAAATGGCATCCTCGCTGGCCCACGAGTTGAACCAGCCTCTGTCGGCCATCGCCAATTACTGCGCCGGGTGCATCAAACGCATGCAAGCCGGCAACTATCGCTTCGAAGACCTGCTGGCGGCCATGCAAAAAGCAGCCGACCAGGCTGAACGGGCCGGCAAGATCATTCGCCGGATGCGCGACATGGTGAAAAAGAGCGACCCGAAACGCGAACCCATTTCACTCGACGAACTGGTCGACGAAGCACGCGCCTTTGCCGACATCGAAGCCCAGCGAACAGGCACGCAGATCATCGTTGAATTGCCTGAAAATCTGCCCAAAATCGTGGTCGACCGCATCATGATTGAACAAGTGCTGCTTAATCTGGTGAAAAATGGCATCGAATCGATGCACAATATCCCCTTTGAACGTCGTCGCCTGTTGATCAATGCCCGATTGGCCGATGAGCGTATGCTGGAAATCAGTGTCGCCGACCAGGGACACGGGCTGGCCGAAGAAGATGTCGAGAAGATTTTCGCCCCTTTCTACACGACCAAACCGGAAGGGATGGGGATCGGGCTGGCAATCTGCCGCTCGATCATCGAATTCCACCAGGGCCGGCTTTGGCTGGAACCACGCCGGGAAGGCGGCACGACCTTCCGTTTCACCGTACCGATAGAGGAAGAACATGAGTGAGTTGCCGCAAACGATTTTTGTCGTCGATGACGACGAGGCCATGCGTGACTCGATGACCTGGCTGCTTGAAGGGGAAGGCTACCGGGTAGCCTGCTTCGACTCGGCCGAAAACTTTCTGGTGGCACGCCATGACAAGATGCGCGGCTGCCTGGTGCTGGATGTCCGGATGCCCGAGATGAGCGGGCTCGAATTACACGAAAAACTCGATGGGCTCGGTTCGGAACTGCCCGTCATCTTCGTCACTGGCCACGGCGACGTGCCGATGGCAGTCGGCGCCCTGCAACGAGGCGCCTGTGACTTCATCGAGAAACCCTTCCACAACGAAGACCTGCTTTCGCGCATTCGACGCGCGCTCGAACTGGATAGCGAAATAGCGGCGAGGCGTCAGCGGGACAGCGCCATCTCGCTGCGCATGGAGCAACTGACCCAACGCGAGCGCGAAGTAATGACGCTCGTTGTAGCCGGCAAGCTGAACAAGCAGATCGCCGACGAACTCGATATCAGCATGAAGACCGTCGAGGCGCACCGCGCCCGGGTCA
The DNA here is from genome assembly GCF_016864195.1 of Dechloromonas sp. TW-R-39-2. NCBI lineage: Bacteria > Pseudomonadati > Pseudomonadota > Betaproteobacteria > Rhodocyclales > Azonexaceae > Dechloromonas > Dechloromonas sp. TW-R-39-2. Next base: position 1,396,835 of record NZ_CP045202.1, on the reverse strand, counting down.
TGGAGAAAATGGGCGTCCGCACGCTGGCCGAACTGGTCAAGGCCGTGATGACCCTGAATTAATCGCCCTTAAAGCTGGATGATGTCGTCGTTGCCCATCCGGAAAGCACCGTCGTCATATTGCTTTTCGCGGATTTCCTTGCGGCGCAACAGCTTTTCCTGAACCTTGGGCGGCAGGTCGGTAAACAGGATCAGATCCTTCGACATCAACAGCTCGATCATGTCCTCGATGACGCGAACGAATTCGCGGTCAAGCTGATCCAGCTCATTTTGCCGCCACCGCTCGTGGATGAACTGCAGCACTTCGGGATTATCTGCCGGCAAAGCCTCATGCGCGTCGCCCACTGCCATGGGATGCAATTCACAAATTTGCCCGGCACTGTCTCTTGACACATAAAGCATGCACAACCCCTCCTTGTTGATCGGCGAAGTCTGCATCAGGAAACGACGCTTGGCAATTGGATCGGCAAGCAAGGCGGGCGATAATGCCTCTTTTTTCGCCCCGGAAAATCCATGAGCCCGCCTGAATCAACCAAGAGCATCCAGAAAAAAGTGGTGATCTCCGCCTGCTTCGGCACATTTCTGGAATGGTATGACTTCCTGACCTTTGCTTCACTGGCCATTTATTTCAGCGTGCTCTTCTTCCCAGCCGATGATCCGGTTGCCGCACTGCTCGCCAGCCTCGGCACATTTGGCGTCGGCATGATCGTACGGCCACTCGGGGCTGCCATTTTTGGCTCGCTCGGCGACCGCCACGGTCGACGTACCATTTTCCTCGCCACGATTGTGCTGATGGGCGTCTCAACCGTTTGTGTCGGGCTGTTGCCAACCTACGAACAGGTTGGCTTGCTGGCCCCGGCCCTGCTGCTTGTGCTGCGCATGCTGCAAGGCCTGTCGGTCGGTGGAGAGGTCGGCGGCGCTGCGGTCTACCTGACGGAACACGCACCCGAAGGGAAACGGGGGATTTACACCAGCATCCTGCAATTGATGGGGCCGCTGGGCATGATGGCCTCGACCTTGCAAATCGTCGTCCTGCAGCACTTTCTCAGCGAAGCCGACTTCAAATCCTGGGGCTGGCGAATTCCTTTCCTGCTCTCGGCCTTGTTGCTGGCCATCTCGATCAAGAGTCGCCTGAGCCTGCACGAATCACCGATTTTCAGTCAATTGCGCACCAGGAATGCATTGGCCAAAACCCCCCTGCGCGAATGCTTTACCGACCGACATACGCTGGGCCGGATGGGGCTGCTTTTTTTCTGTATTTCAGCCGGCGGTTCATTGCTCTTTTTCTCGGCCCAGGTTTATACCGGCGTTTTCCTGAAAACGGTGGTCAACCTGCCCGCCTCGCAAGCCAGCATGCTGGTCATGATATCGACCCTCGCCCTGTTCCCGGCAACCCTTTTCTGCGGCTGGCTATCGGACCGAATTGGCCGTCGCCCGGTCTTGCTGACCGGCCTGATCACCGGTGCCATCACCATCCTGCCGGTTTTTCACGGACTGCTGCATTACGGCAAACAAGCTACACCTGACACGATGATGATCACGCTACTTCTACTGGTCCTGGTCATCCCGCTGGCGTGCATTACCGGACCACAGACAGCGACCCTGCCCGAACTTTTTCCGGCACGCACCCGCTACACCGCCGTCGCCCTGCCCCACAACCTGTCGGCCGGCTGGATCGGTGGCATGTCCCCCTTGATGGTCACTTGGCTTGGTGTTCATTTTGGCGATCCATTGGCTGGCCTGTGGTACCCGGCGGGGCTGCTCATTCTGGCCAGCCTGATCGGTCTGCGTTTCATGCCTGAAGTACGAAACCGGCCACTCGATCAGTAACCTCGGATGTTCCCGGCCGGCGGCATTTTCGGCTTCCCGAAATAGGTTGCCGGCGGGACCTTGTAGCCGCTGGGTTTGCCGTTTTCATCGTAAACGATATTGGCCGACTGCTCGCCCGGCTTCTTGCGGCTAGCAGTAATTTCCATCGTCGCAGCCTTGGCCGGCTTGTTCGATCGATCCATTTCACTGCGCACAATACGGACCCGCTCGGCAGCAATTCGCTTATCGATGGCCTCGGTCGACAATTTGCGCTCAAGCAGCGTTTCCCGCATTTTCAACAAGTTTTCCAGCTCCTTGGACATGCGCATCGAACGTTGCGGCTCCCCCCATTTTTCCTTGGGCTGGCTGACCGCAATGTTGAACTCTTCAGGATTGGTCAGCATCCGGGCGATATTCAAGTGGTTGTAGCGCATCGACCACTCCAGGGCACCATCGCCCCAATCATTGCGGGGGGTGCGATCGGCACCTTTTTCGATGAGCATTCTGGCCAGGTCTTCACGTCCCTCATAAATCGCCATCATCAGGACGCTGGAGCCATTCGTGCTTTTGGCATTGATATCCGCCCCTTGCGCCAGCAAATAATTGGCGACTTCCGTGTGCCCGGCAAAAACGGCGTAATGCAGTGCCGACCAGTGGCGTTCCGGCGCATTGATCTTGGCGCCTCGCTCAAGCAACCATTTGACAGCATCGAGATTGCCACGCCAAGCCGCGAAAACAATGGCTGACTCGCCATTGGCATTGAGCCGGTCAATATCGGCCCCACGCGAAATGAAAAGGCGCATCAGTTCCAGATTCCCTTCCCAGGCACCGATCATCAGGCCGGTTCCGGTTCGGCTGCCCATGAAGTCGACGGGCAATCCGGCATCAAGCCAGGCTTCCGCCTGCCTGACATCCCCCAGTTCCATGCTGTGCACAAAAGAAAGTGGCGTCGGCAAAATGGCGGCAGCCTGACCGGCTACCGGCAAAATCAGGCCCATCCCGATTATCATTGCAGCCAGACTTTTTCTGACCAAGCACTTTGTTGCTCTTTTCATTGCGAATTTCATCCCTCAGGCCAGCCCGCATTTTCTCATGACCCGGACCAATTTCCGACTTCTGCTGGCCCTGACGCTTTCTCTGCTGCTGCACATCGCTCCATTCATCCGCGATTTTGTGCCGCAACCCAAAAAACAACCGCCGCCCACACTGCAGGCAAGCCTGAAACCCGCCCACCCGGCTCCGCCGCCTGTGCCACTAACCCTTGAAAAGCCGGCCCCGGCAGCCAAAGCCGAACCCAGCAAAAAACCAGTAACAACAAATTCATCAAAAACTCCAGCGGAAACAAAAAAATGGCTGGATAATGTCAAGCAGCAATTAAAGAAACAGCACGAACGTGGGGAGTTTTATCCTGCCGAAGCCATTGCTCAAGGGCTGGAAGGTGAAGTGCTGGTATTGATGCTTCTCGATAACGATGGTCAGGTTGCAGCAAGCCGGGTCGAACAAAGCAGTGGCTACAAAATCCTCGACAATGCGGCCCTGCAAGCGGTTCGTGCCTTGCGCTCGGTACCTGCCGATGCCCCCCGGGAAACATTGCTGCCGGTACGCTTCCGCCTGCGCTAAACTGGGCAAATTCGCGACAGCCCCTGCGTATCAGGTGCACTAAAAGTCAGCTTCGGGATGCTGCGGTCGACCATCCCTGAGGAACAAAAAGAGGAGAGAACAATGTTCAACTTTAGCCAAACCCGCATTTCAACGCGCATGCAGTCGCTCATTGGACTGGCTTTGCTTGGGCTACTGGCACTTTGCTTGACGGCACTATTTCAGCTCAAATCGACAATGCTGGAAGACCGCAAGGCAAAGACCCGCAATCTGGTCGAAATCGGTCTTGGCGTACTTGCCCATCACCAGAAGCTGGCCGCCAGCGGCAAGATGACTGACGATGAAGCCAAGAAAGCCGCCAAGGAAACCCTGCGCGGCATTCGCTATGGCAGCAACGATTACTACTTCATCGTAGACACCGACCACAACTACGTACTGCTCCCGCCCAAACCCGAAGGTGAAGGCCAGAATCGAGCAGACATGAAAGACGCCAACGGCAAGTTCCTGATCCAGGAAATCGTCAAGGCAGGCAAGGCCGGCGGCGGTTTTGTCGATTACTGGTTTCCGCGAGCCGGTCAGCAGATACCCGAACCGAAACTGTCTTACGCCAGCGTGTTCACCCCGTGGAACTGGGTCATTGGTACCGGGATTTATATCGACGACATCGATCGTGAATACAAGGCAAATGCAATGTTGCTCGGTGGCATTGCGGCCGGCCTGCTCGTTCTGCTCAGCCTGATCGGCTGGCAGGTCAGCAGCAGCATCCTGCGCCAGCTCGGCGGAGAGCCGAAGGATGCGGCCGAAATCATGCAGCGCGTCGCCGGCGGCGACCTGACCGCTCGACTCGATCATGCGCCAGCCGGCAGCCTGCTCAGCGCACTTGGCAACATGGTAGCTTCGCTGCGCCAGCTGGTGAATGAAATCAACAGTGACGCCAACCGTCTGGTGACCAATGCCGAACAGATCGCCAGCGCTTCGGATGATGTCGCCCGCGCCGCCGAACACCAAACCGACTCGACTTCTGCGATGGCAGCAGCCATTGAGGAACTCACTGTCAGTTCGAATCACATTTCCGACAGCGCCCGCGAAACCGCCCGTGAGACCAACGAAGCAGTTCAACTGGCCGATCAGGGCAGCGACCGGGTACAACGCGCCTCCGAAGCCATCCAGAAAATCTCCGGCACGGTCAGCAGCACCTCCGAACGCATCAAAGCTCTTGAGGAACGCGCCAACCAGGTTTCCTCGATTGCCAACGTGATCAAGGACATCGCCGGGCAAACCAACCTGCTGGCACTGAATGCCGCCATTGAAGCGGCTCGCGCCGGTGAGCAGGGGCGTGGTTTTGCGGTGGTTGCCGACGAAGTGCGCAAGCTGGCCGAACGTACCTCCTCGGCCACGCTGGAAATCGAACAGATGATCAGCGGCATCCAGAACGACACGATCGGTGCCGTTTCGGCAATGAGCGCGGTCCTGCCGGAGGTTCAGGAAGGCGTTGATCTGGCAGGAGCGGCTGCAGAGTCGCTCAGGGCAATTGAACAAGGTGCGCACCGGACGCTGGCACGCGTTGGCGAAGTTGCCGATGCAACGCAGGAACAAAGCACGGCCAGCACCTCGATCGCCCAGCGCGTCGAACAGATCGCCAATATGGTCGAAGAAACGACGACGACCATTCGCGGCACGGTCGAAACGGCTCACCAGCTTGAAGCCATCGCCAACAACCTCAAGCGGCAGATCGAGAAGTTTTCGGTTTAACCGACAACGGGGCGGCTCAGACCGCCCCGTTTTCTTTCAGGGCCGCAATCTCTTCCGCCGTATAGCCCAGGGCCGACAACACCTCGACGGTGTGCTCGCCCAAGGCCGGACCAATCCACTCGGTACCACCGGGCGTCGCCGACAACTTGGGCACGATGCCCGGCATCTGGAACGGTTTGCCATCCGGCAAGGTGGCCTGGGCAAACATCTGGCGGGCGATGAATTGCGGGTCAGCGAACATGTCGACCGCAGAATAGACGCGCGACGACGGCACCTCGGCGGCAGCGAGAATGGCCAGTACATCTGCTTCGTCACGGGCGGCACACCAGGCGTCGATCAGACTGTAAATTTCATCGCGCCGCGCATCCCGCCCGGCATTGTCGGCCAGCCCCGGATCGTTCGCCAGATCATCGCGCCCCATCGCTTTCATGAAGCGCTTGAAAATGGCATCGCCGTTGGCACCAATGGTGACGTGCTTGCCGTCACGCGTGGTGTGCGTGTTGGAAGGCGTGATACCCGGCATGATGTTGCCGGTCCGTTCGCGGACGAAACCGAACACGTCGAACTCGGGAACCATCGATTCCATCATCGCGAAAATGGCCTCGTAAAGCGCCACATCGACCACCTGCCCGGCACCGCCATTCACTTCCCTGTGCCGCAAGGCGATCAATGCACCAACGGCGCCCCACAGTGCGGCAATCGAATCACCGATTGAAATGCCGGTACGCACCGGCGGCCGATCCGGAAATCCGGTGATATAACGCAGCCCACCCATCGATTCGCCGACCGCACCAAATCCGGGCTGGTCCTTGTACGGCCCGGTCTGGCCGAAACCCGACAGACGCACCATGACCAAGCCTGGATTGAGTACCTTGAGCTCATCCCAGCCCAGCCCGAGTTTCTCGAGCACGCCGGGACGGAAATTTTCGACCAGGATGTCGGCCCCGGCAATCAGCTTGCGGACAAACTCACGGCCTTCCGGATGTTTGAGATTAGCCGTGACCGACTTCTTGTTGCGCGCCTGGACGTACCACCACAGCGACGTTCCCTCATGGAGCTTGCGCCACTGGCGCAAGGGATCGCCACCCTCCGGCGCTTCAACCTTGATAACCTCGGCACCGAATTCGGCCATGATCCGGGTACAGAACGGCCCGGCGATCAGCGTACCAAGCTCGACGACCTTCAGGCCGGCCAACGGTTTTTGCGTTTCGTTCAACTCACGGCTCCCAATGTTCAACGGGCAAACTCTCGCCCCACAAGCGGTTGACCGTGGCATTGACGGTCGCCGGTGCGCCGCTCGTTGCGACCGCCAAACGGCCATGACCGCCGCCCAGCAAATGGCTGGCCGAAAGCAGGCGTTCCAGCTGGCGGGCAACCGGTTCGCCGGTATCCAGCAGGCGAACACCGAGCGGCATGCGTCGGGCAATCGCCTCGGCCACCCAAGGGTAATGTGTGCAACCAAGCACTACCACATCGGCTTCGGCGGCCGCTAACGGCGCGACGAAAGCATCGAGCAAGCCGGCTACGACAGCGCTTTCCGGTCCTTCACTCTCGATGGCCTCGGCCAGACCGGGGCAAGCCACCGGAATGACCTTGAGGTGCGCTGCGTGATTGCCGACCAGGCGCTGAAAACGCTCGCTGGCCAAGGTTCGGGTGGTGGCAAGAACGCCGATCACCCCGCTGCGGGTTTGCCCGACGGCCGGTTTGACGCCCGGTTCAAGAGCGACAATCGGTAAATCGACGGCCGCCCGAATCGCTTCAGCCGCTGCCGCCGTGGCCGTATTGCAGGCAATCACCAGCGCCTTGGCGCCACGCTTGGCCAAAGCCTCGGCAATCAACACGCCACGCTGCTTGAGAAAAGTTTCCGGTCGATCGCCGTAAGGCAGAAAACGGGTGTCGGCGAAATAGAAAAAATCTTCCTGCGGCAGTCGACCGCGCAAGGCACGCAACACCGTCAGGCCACCAAGGCCGGAATCGAAAACAGCAATCGGTTGAGTGTTCACGGGAACATCCAGGGGAAGAAGCGAGAGCGGATCATTTTTCGCGGTCGACCGGGGCAAGGAGGCAAGTTTACTCGGGAATCAAGCGGCCAGCCTGCTTCGTCATGCAAATTGCCGGGCTGGCGTTCAATCCGGCGTACGGAATTCGTCCTCGATCCAGGCCCGTGCGCTGCTCGCGCTGAGCTTGAAATCGGGGCCGACACGGACTTCGGCCAGCACTTCGCCGGCCGCATCCTGCGCCCCCAGCGTGGCGTAGGGATCATCCTCATCGGCGACGATGTCGAGCGTCACCAGAATCGGCCCGTTTTCGCTGTCGACCGTGACTTTCTTGTGCAACATCGCATGCAACTGGTGCTCATGCCGGCGCAGCACCTCGGAAGCGGTCTTGACCAGCGTCTGGAAAGATGGGGGATCGAGCGGCTTGGGATTTTTCTTGTCCCGCCCCATGGTCCACGGCCCGACCAGCGCCGGCTCGGACTCGCCTTCCTTGATCATTTCAACCGCCCAGCCTTCGTCATCTTCATTCTTGATGACACGCGCCGTCCAGCCGTTGCTGCGCCACAGGCGTGGCTCATTGATCTCTTCGGGCAGATCGCCCTCACCGGCCTCGTTGATTTCGCTCACTGTCATACCTTGCTTTGCTTCCTGCCGCCGGGCCGGCACATGTTGTGCCCGGAAAAACAGAAGCCCCCAAGCGGGGGCTTCGAGTCGCCGAAAAGCGGCCTATTACATGCGTTCGATCATCGCGTCGCCAAACTCGGAGCACGACAACTCATCGGCACCATCCATCAAGCGGGCAAAGTCGTAGGTCACCTTCTTATCGCCGATTGTCGCTTCCATCGCCTTGATGACCCGATTGGCCGCCTCTTTCCAGCCGAGGTGGCGCAGCATCATTTCAGCGGAAAGAATCAGCGAACCCGGATTGACCTTGTCCAGCCCGGCATACTTCGGCGCGGTGCCATGCGTTGCTTCAAAACAGGCGTACTGGTCGGAAATATTGGCGCCGGGCGCAATCCCGATACCGCCGACCTGGGCGGCCAGCGCATCGGAAATGTAGTCGCCGTTCAGGTTGGTCGTCGCGATCACATCGTACTCGGCCGGGCGCAGCAGAATCTGCTGCAGGAAGGCGTCGGCAATCGAATCCTTGACCGTCACTTCACGGCCGGTGTTCGGGTTGGTGAAATGGCACCATGGGCCACCGTCGATCAACTCGGCACCGAACTCCTCCTTGGCCACCTGGTAGGCGATGTCACGGAACAGACCTTCCGTGAATTTCATGATGTTGCCCTTGTGCACGATGGTCAGCGACTTGCGGTCGTTGGCGATGACGTACTTGAGCGCAGCACGCACCAGGCGGGTGGTGCCTTCGACGGAAATCGGCTTGATGCCGATGCCGGAGGTGGCCGGGAAACGGATTTTCTTGACGCCCATTTCGTCCTGCAGGAACTTGATGACCTTCTTTGCCTGCTCGGAATCAGCAGCCCACTCGACGCCGGCGTAGATGTCCTCTGTGTTCTCGCGGAAGATAACCATATTGGTCAATTCCGGGTGCTTGAGCGGCGACGGCACGCCCTTGAAATACTGGACCGGGCGGACGCACTGGTAGAGGTCGAGCTCCTGGCGCAACGCCACGTTGAGCGAACGGATACCACCGCCGACCGGCGTCGTCATCGGCCCCTTGATCGAGACGGCGTATTCCTTCAGCGCATCGAAGGTTTCCTTGGGAAACCATTCGTCCGGGCCGTACAGACGCGTCGATTTTTCGCCGGCGAAAACCTCCATCCAGTGAATCTTTCTTTCACCGCCATAAGCCTTGTCGACCGCAGCATCGATCACCTTGATCATGACCGGCGTGATATCGACACCGATACCGTCACCCTCAATGAAAGGAATGATCGGATTGTTCGGGACCGGCTGGCCGGGAACGATTTTCTGGCCGCCTTGCGGAATCTTGATGTGCGATGTCATAGCCACTCCATGTCTGTTTGTGATCGGACAATCTGAATTTGCCTCGCCGGCCCTTTTCGGGCGGTGTCCGGCATCCGATAGTGGCGGCAATTATGCGACAGAAAACGGGACACTGTCAGGCAATTCTCCCGTTTTGAAGCGCAAGCCACGCTTCGCATCCGGTTCTGAAGACGAAAAAAAACGAAGGCCGTAAAGGCCTTCGTTTCTGGTTTTGGGCAGGTCCGCAGACCGCCCGGCAATCAACCGGCGCGTGCTGCCTTCAGTGCGGCGTTGAGCGTCGGGCTCGGACGCATCACAGCCTTGCACTTCTCCGGATCAGCCTTGTAGTAGCCACCGATATCAACCGGCTTGCCTTGCACCGTCTTCATTTCGGCAACGATCTGACCTTCGTTGTCAGACAGGGTCTTGGCCAGCTTGGCAAAGTGAGCAGCCAGTTCCTTGTCCTCGGTCTGTGCAGCCAGCTCCTGCGCCCAGAACATGGCGAGGTAGAACTGCGAACCGCGGTTGTCGAGTTCACCGGTTTTCGGCGACGGCGACTTGTTGTTGTCGAGCAACTTGCCGGTCGCGGCATCCAGGGTCTTGGCCAGCAGCTTGGCGCGGGCGTTGTTTTCCTTGATGCCCAGCTCTTCCAGCGAAACAGCCAGAGCCAGGAATTCGCCGAGCGAATCCCAGCGCAGGTGGTTTTCCTGGGTCAGCTGTTGTACGTGCTTCGGTGCCGAGCCGCCGGCACCGGTTTCGTACATGCCGCCGCCGTTCATCAGCGGTACGATCGACAGCATCTTGGCCGAGGTGCCCAGTTCCATGATCGGGAACAGGTCGGTCAGGTAGTCGCGCAGGATGTTGCCGGTCACCGAGATGGTGTCCAGGCCGCGGGCGACACGCTCCAGCGTGTAGCGCATGGCACGGACCTGCGACATGATCTGGATGTCGAGACCGCTGGTGTCGTGATCCTTGAGGTACTTCTGGACCTTCTTGATCAGCTCGTTTTCGTGCGGACGATAGGCGTCCAGCCAGAAGATCGCCGGCATGCCGGACTGGCGGGCGCGCGTGACGGCGAGCTTGACCCAGTCGCGGATCGGCGCATCCTTGACCTGGCACATACGCCAGATATCGCCAGCTTCGACGTTCTGCGTCAGCAGCACTTCGCCGGTGGCGTTGTCGACGATGTTGGCGATGCCGTCTTCGGCAATCTCGAAGGTCTTGTCGTGTGAACCGTATTCCTCGGCCTGTTGGGCCATCAGACCGACGTTCGGCACAGTGCCCATGGTCTTCGGATCGAAGTTGCCATGCCACTTAACGAAATTGATCATTTCCTGATAGATGCGGGCAAAGGTCGATTCCGGCATGACGCACTTACTGTCGTACGTTTTGCCGTCGGCACCCCACATCTTGCCGCCCTGACGGATCATCGCCGGCATCGACGCGTCGACGATGATGTCGTTCGGCGAATGGAAATTGGTAATGCCCTTGGCCGAGTCGACCATGGCCAGACGCGGACGGTGTTCCTGGCAGGCGTGCAGGTCGCGGATGATCTCGTCACGCTTGGATTCCGGCAGGTTCTTGATCTTGTCGTAGAGATCGACCATGCCGTTATTGACGTTGATGCCCAGTTCGTCGAAGGTCTTGCCGTGCTTCTCGAAAGCGTCCTTGTAGTAGATCTTGACGCAGTGACCGAAGACGATCGGATGCGAGACCTTCATCATCGTTGCCTTGACGTGCAGCGAGAAGAGGATGCCGGACTCGCGGCAGTCTTCCAGTTGGGCTTCGTAGAAGTCGCACAGCGCCTTCTTGCTCATGAACATCGAGTCGATGATCTCGCCTTCGAGCAGGGAAAGCTTCGGCTTCAGCACGGTCGTCTTGCCGCCCTTGGCGATCAGTTCCATGCGGACTTCGCGCGCCTTGTCGAGGGTCAGCGACTTTTCGCCGTGGTAGAAGTCACCGTGTTCCATGTGGGAAACGTGGGTCTGCGACCATTGCTTCCATTCGCCCATCGAGTGCGGGCGCTTCTTGGCGTAATTCTTGACGGCACCCGGCGCGCGGCGGTCGGAGTTGCCTTCGCGCAGCACCGGATTGACGGCGGAGCCAAGACACTTGCCGAAACGGGCCTTGAGCGCCTTTTCTTCGTCGGTATTGGCTGCTTCGGGGTAATCGGGAACCGCGTAGCCTTTTTCCTGCAGCTCCTTGACGCAAGCCTTGAGCTGGGCAACGGAAGCCGAAATGTTCGGCAGCTTGATGATGTTGGTGTCCGGCAACAGACATTTCTTGCCCAGTTCGCCCAGCGTATTGGGCATTTTCTGGTCATCCTTGAGGAATTCGGAGAACTCGGCCAGGACGCGGGCGGAAACGGAAATATCAGCCTTTTCGACTTCGATGCCGGCCGGGCCGGTGAAGGTGCGGATGATCGGCAGGAATGCGCAGGTAGCCAGCAGCGGCGCCTCGTCCGTAAGTGTATAAATGATCTTCGACTTCCCAGCTGCCATGCTACCCCCTCAAAAGAAATTGAAAAAAGCCGGCGGACTTTACGCCTCACGCCTTGCGCCATGCTTACAAAATCATCGGCAACCGGTGTCGGCAAAAGCCGTTTAGAACAGCCGGATAATGTAATTATGGATTACTCGCAATTATCGGTGATTTGCTGTCATAACGGTAGCGACATAAGGCAAATGCTAGAATCCGAAGCCTATTTCGGAGCGATGACGATGAAGATTTCGGTCGGCCTCTACGGCACGAATGCCCACCAGATCGCCTTGGCCTTGATTCAGGGCTTCAACAAGCATTACACGCTGTTTCGTGCCGCCAGCCGGGAAGCCAAAACCCGCTTTGAAAATGCGGACTGGCTGGCCGTCCACACAGCGGTCAAGGAGCGCATCCGGTTCTACGACGACCGCGTCGACGAATGTGTCGAGCGGCTGCACCGTGATTTCGATGCCAGCCAGATCGACCAGCCGACCTGGCAACAAATCAAATTGCTCTACATCGGGCTGCTGCTCAACCACAAACAGCCCGAGCTGGCCGAAACCTTCTTCAATTCGGTCACGACGAAGATTCTCCATCGCCATTACTTCCACAACGATTTCATTTTCGTTCGTCCAACCGTGTCGACCGAGAATATCGAAGCGGATGGCCCGCCGACCTACCGTAGCTATTACGCCAGGGAAGATGGCTTGCGCGGCACGATCCGCCACATCGTCGCAGACTTTGACTGGCTGCGTCCATTTGCCGATCTTGAGCGCGATGTCGACCACGTTTACCACGCGACTCGCCGCTTTTTGAAAGGCATGCCGCAGCGTGAGGTAAATTTCCAGATACAAGTGCTGGCCTCGGCCTTTTATCGCAACAAGGCGGCCTACATCATCGGCAAAGCCATCAACGGTCCAGTTGAATACCCGTTTGCGATTGCCGTCCTGCACGATGAAAGCGGACAACTCTATCTTGACACCGTGCTGCTCGATGCCTGGCGCATCGGCCTGCTGTTTTCGCTGTCGCGCGCCTATTTCATGGTCGACATGGAAGTTCCCTCGGGCTACGTCCAGTTTCTGCGCTCAATCCTGCCCAACAAGCCACGCTCCGAGATTTACATCATGCTCGGCCTCGGCAAGCAGGGAAAAACCATGTTTTTCCGCGACTTCATCTACCACCTGCATCACTCGGAAGACAAATTCATCATGGCCCCCGGCATCCGGGGCCTGGTCATGCTGGTTTTCACGCTGCCCTCCTACCCTTATGTGTTCAAGTTGATCAAGGATGTTTTCGGCAGCTCGAAAAACATGGACCGGGCAACGGTCAAAAAGAAATTCATGATGGTCAAGCAAGTCGACCGCGTCGGTCGGATGGCCGACACGCTGGAGTTTTCCAACGTGATGTTCCCACGCGACCGCTTCGCCCAGGAAGTACTCAACGAACTGGAAACCCTGGCGCCTGACTGCTACGAGATAGATGGCGACCAGCTGATCATCAAGCACCTCTATATCGAACGCCGCATGGAACCACTCAACATCCACCTCGACCGGATGGAGCGCAGCAACAACATCGACGGACTGGAGCATGCCATCAAGGAATACGGCAGTGCCATCCGTGAAATGGCGCTGGCCAACATTTTTCCCGGCGACATGCTATGGAAAAATTTTGGCGTGACACGCTACGGCCGCGTCGTGTTCTACGACTACGATGAAATCGAGTACATGACTGACTGTAATTTCCGGAAAATCCCGCCGGCACCGGACTATGAAACCGAAATGTCGGGCGAGGTCTGGTATCCGGTCGCCAGGAACGATGTCTTTCCGGAAGAGTTCAGCACCTTCCTGCTCGCCTCGCCGGTGCTGCGAAAAATTTTTCGCAAACATCATGCCGACCTCTTGACCCCGACTTTCTGGCAAACTGCACAACAAAAAATTCGCCAAGGGCATGTTGAAGACTTTTTCCCCTACCCTGAGGAAATTCGTTTTCGTCACGGCAAGCCCGATGCGAGCTAAGTACGACCGTTTTACCTACTAATCAAATAACAAGGGCATCAAGCCCACCTCTCTGGAGAAACAGCCATGCCGTTAACCATTGCGGTTGCGCGGGAGCGCGCGCCCGGCGAACACCGGGTCGCCCTCGTTCCCGAAACCGCCAAAAAATTTGCCGCGCTCGGCGCCAGCCTGCGCATGGAGCAAAGCGCCGGTACCGACAGCCACCTGCTCGACCCCGACTACACCGATGTCAGCATGGTGAACGGCATTGCCGAAGCCTATGGCACGGCACAACTGATTTTGCGCGTTACGCCACCGTCGACCGAGGAAATCAACGCCATACCCGAAGGAGCGGTGCTGATTGGCCTGCTCAAGCCTTTCGAGGACAAGGCCCGGCTAGCTGCACTCAACGCCCGGAAAATCACCGCTTTCGCACTTGAACTCCTGCCACGCATTTCGCGCGCCCAGAGCATGGATGCGCTTTCCTCGCAAGGCTCCTGCGCCGGCTACCAGTGCGGACTGATTGCCGCCGCCCGGTGCACCAAGTTTTTCCCGATGCTGACCACCGCTGCCGGCACCATCCGCCCAGCCCGCGTACTCGTCATCGGCGCCGGGGTGGCCGGTTTACAGGCGATTGCCACCTGCAAGCGTCTTGGTGCCATGGTTGAAGCCTACGATGTCCGCGCTGCCGCCAAGGAGCAAATCGAGTCGCTCGGCGCCAAATTCGTGGACACCGGTGTCTCGGCCGATGGCGCTGGCGGTTACGCCCGGGAACTGACCCCGGAAGAAAAAGCGGCGCAGGCAGAAAAACTAGCCAAGGCCGTCGCCATGTCGGATGTCGTCATCACGACAGCCGCGATTCCCGGCAAGAAAGCGCCGGTGATTATCACGGTCGACATGATCAAACGCATGAAATACGGGGCGATCATTGTCGATATGGCCGCTGAATCGGGCGGCAATTGCGCACTGACCCAGCCGGGCGAACATGTCGTTGCCAATGATGTGAACATCCATGGCCCGCTCAATTTGCCGTCACGCATGCCGACGCATGCTTCCGAGCTGTACGCGAAGAATCTCTACAACTTCCTCTCGCCGTGGATCAAGGACAGCAGCCTCCAGTTCGACTGGAGCGACGAAGTCGTTGCCGGCACCTTGTTGTGCAAGGATGGCGCAACGGTGCATGCCACCGTGAAACAGGTCATGGGAGACGCATGATGGACGGTTTGCTCGCTTTATATATTTTCATGCTCGCGGCTTTTACCGGCTACGAGATCATCGCCAAGGTACCGGTCATCCTGCACACGCCGTTGATGTCCGGCTCCAACTTCATTCACGGTGTCGTCGTGGTCGGGGCGATGATCGCGCTCGGCTCGGCTGAAACGGTTGTCGAACAAGCCATCGGCTTCTTCGCCGTCGCCCTCGGCGCAGCCAATGCGGCCGGTGGCTATGTGGTTACGGAACGCATGCTGGCCATGTTCAAGAAAAAGGAAGGTGCATGATGAACTTGCCCGCCTACGTTCAAGGCGCCTGGTTTCTCGGCGCACTGCTCTTCATTCTCGGCCTCAAGGGTATGAGTTCCCCGGCCAGCGCCCGCAAGGGGATCGTCTGGGCCGGTTACGGCATGCTGATTGCGATTGCCGGTACATTCCTCATCCCCGGCCTGAAAAACATCGCCTTGATGGCATTGGCGCTGGTCATTGGCTCTGCTGCTGCCTGGATCTCGGGCAAGCGGGTCAAGATGACCGACATGCCGCAGATGGTTGCCATTTATAACGGCATGGGTGGCGGTGCCGCTGCCGCCATCGCGGCGATCGAATTCGCCCGCGGCGAAACACACAGCCTGGTCACGATCATCCTTGCCGTTATCGGCGCATTGATCGGCGCGGTGTCCTTTACCGGCTCCTGCGTTGCCTGGGCAAAACTACAAGGTGTGCTCAAGAAAGCTTACCGGCTGCCGGCACAAAATGCGGTCAACGTCGTTCTGGCCGGTATTTCCGTTGCGCTGGGCATCGCCATGGTCATGTTGGCGCCAGCCAATCCCGAGCTGATTTACGGCTTTTTCATCGTCGCACTGGTCCTTGGCTTGATCGTCACCCTGCCGATCGGCGGCGCCGACATGCCGGTCGTGATTTCCCTGTTCAACGCTTTTACCGGCCTGGCAGTCGGCTTTGAAGGCTACGTCCTGGGCAATCCGGCGCTGATCATCGCCGGCATCGTCGTCGGAGCGGCCGGAACGCTGCTCACCCAGCTGATGGCCAAGGCGATGAATCGTCCGATTTCCAACATCCTGTTCACCCCGATGGTGGCCAGCGGTGGCGGCGAAGCGATTGCCGGAACGATGAAGGAAGTCGGCGCGATCGATGCAGCCGCCATGATGCGCTACGCCAGCAAGGTCATCATCGTGCCGGGCTATGGCATGGCAGTCGCCCACGCCCAGCACAAGGTCTGGGAAATGACCTCGATCCTGGAAGAAGCCGGGGTCGAAGTGAAATTTGCCATCCATCCAGTCGCCGGCCGCATGCCGGGCCACATGAACGTACTGCTGGCCGAAGCCGGCGTGCCTTACGACAAGATTTTCGACCTTGAGGAAATCAACGGTGAATTTGGTCAGGCTGACGTTGCATTGATCATCGGCGCCAACGATGTGGTCAATCCGAGTGCGCGCACCGACAAATCAAGTCCAATTTACGGCATGCCGATCCTGAATGCCGACCAGGCCCAAAATGTCATCGTGATCAAGCGCGGCAAGGGTACCGGTTACTCCGGTGTCGAAAATGCCTTGTTTTATACCGACAACTGCCGGATGCTCTATGGCGATGCGCAGCCAATGGCTGGCGAAATCATCCAGCACCTCAAAACAATGGGCTAAAAATAACCGATAGCCGCCTTACAATGGCGGCCTATCGGCTGCTTTCGGAAAACAACGAATGAAACGAATCGACGACCTGCTGATCTGGATTGCAACAGCGCTCTGCCTGGCAATCTGGGGATGGTCACAAACCGGCGGCGGCGTTTCGCCCCATTTGTTTCTCCTCGTTGCGGCGACGCTGGCGGGCGCAGTCCTGCTTTCTTTCGGAGAGCGCAAGCGCTGGAAAACAAAACAGCAAAGATACATTGCCGAACTCGACAAGGTCATGTCCGAATATCACACGCTATCAAGCGATGCGATGGCCCATGCCGAGATGCAGTTCTCCTCGCTCGAAAGAGAAATGGTCGATGCGCAGGAAATTATCAGGGCCTCGGTCAGCAAACTTTCCGGCAGCCTGACCGGCCTGGAATCGCAATCATCCGACCAGCGCCAGATCCTGCGCTCACTGATCGACGAAATGCTGCAGATGACGGGCTCCGAAAATAGCCATATTCAGGAACAAGCCGGACTGCAGCGCTTCTTCGACGAAACCAACGCACTGATCGGCGAATTCGTCCGCAAGATGGTTCAACTCCGGACGACCAGCCTGGGCATTGCCAGCAGCTTCGAGCAAATGCAGAACCAGGTCTCGCTGATCAACACGATGCTCAACGATGTGGCCGGGATTACCAAACAGACCGACCTGCTCGCGCTCAATGCCGCCATCGAAGCAGCCCGCGCCGGAGAAGCCGGCCGCGGTTTTGCCGTCGTGGCCGATGAAGTCCGTAATCTCGCCGCCCGAACCGGCGACTTCAATACTGACATCCGCAAGGCATTGGCAGATATTCTCGGTTCGCTGCACGATGTAGGCACGCAGATTACCGAAGCCAGCCAGATGGACATGAGCATCGCCGACAAATCCCAAGCCATGTTGCGTGATCTCGGCAATGAATTGATGGAATTGACCGGCAAGGCTCGCGAACACTCCCAGCACATCACCGAAGTCACCGAACAAATGCATCACCTGACCCAGGAAGGGGTGATGGCCATGCAGTTCGAGGACATCGTCACCCAGATGATGTCCCGTATCAGCCAGCGCACTCTGAATGTCGGCGAGTACATGCACGCCTTCCTCAGCCTGCACGACGACCAAAACCAGACGGACGGATTGCAGCGTTTCCGTACGCGCAGCCAGCGCCTGGTTGAGTTGCTGGTCAACTCGCATGTCAAAACCGATGCCATTCGTTCGGGAGGCAGTTCTGCCGCAGCCTCCGGTAGCAGCAACGATGGCGATATCGAACTTTTCTAGACATAAAAAAAGCGCCTGAACGGCGCTTTTTCGGCAACAGTCGAATTTCAGGACTTGCCGGTACTGCCAAAGCCACCCTCTCCGCGCTTGCTGGCATCGAACTCATCGACGATATTGAAGCCAACCTGCAGGACAGGGACAACCACCAGCTGGGCGATACGATCAAGCGGATTGAGCGTGAATGCATCGCTGCCGCGATTCCACATCGAAACCATCAATTCCCCCTGGTAATCGCTGTCGATCAGACCGACCAGATTACCCAACACGATACCGTGTTTATGGCCCAAGCCCGAACGCGGCAGAATCATTGCCGCCAAGCCTGGATCAGCCAGATGAATGGCCATCCCGGTACGCACCAGGATCGTTTGCCCCGGAACAATTTCAAGCGGTGCGTCAACGCAGGCTCGCAGGTCGAGGCCGGCAGAACCCGGCGTGGCGTATTGCGGTGGGTTGTCGCGCAAACGATCATCGAGAATTTTTACATCGATACGGTGCATCAGTTATTTCCTGTCAAATGAGCAATGTGTTGGATCAACTGGCGGGCCAGCACTGATTTGGGAGCCGGCGCCAGAGGATGAACCCCGGCATCATCGAACAAAACCAGCCGATTGTCGTCACCGCCAAAGCCATCCTGAATCAGATTGCCGGCAATCAGCGGAATCTTCTTCTTGCGCCGCTTGGTCTGGGCGTACTCCTCCAGATTACGACTTTCCGCTGCGAAGCCAACGCAGAACGGGCCATCCGGCAAGGCCGCCACTTCCGCCAGGATATCCGGATTCTCGATCAGCTCGATCGGCGGGATTCCGCCACTATCCTTCTTGAGCTTGTGCTCGGCCGAGTTAGCGACGCGATAATCAGCAACCGCCGCCACGGCAATAAAGATATCGGCCGTGCCGGCATGCGCCATGACGGCGCGATGCATATCGAGCGCACTCCGCACATTGATGCGGTCGACACCCTGCGGAGCGGCAAAACCAACCGGTCCCGAAACCAAGGTCACTTCAGCCCCCGCCTGGCGTGCAGCACGAGCAAGTGCGTATCCCATGCGTCCGGAAGACAGATTGGTAATGCCGCGCACAGGATCGATGGCTTCGAAAGTCGGCCCGGCGGTCAGCAGGACCTTTTTCCCGGCCAGCACCTTTGCAGCAAAGAAGGCAATCATCGACTCGACAATCTCTTCAGGCTCCATCATTCGGCCCGCACCAACCTCGCCACACGCCTGTTCGCCACTGTCCGGACCAAGAATGCTCACCCCATCGGCCGACAATTGGGCCACATTGCGCCGGGTTGCCGGGTTTTCCCACATCTGGCGATTCATCGCCGGCGCAACCAGCAATGGGCAATCGCGGGCCAGCACCATGGTGGCCAGCAGGTCGTCGGCCTGCCCCTGCACGGCACGAGCCAGAAAATCGGCCGATGCCGGGGCGACAAGAATGCAGTCGGCCTGGCGCGACAAATCAATATGCGCCATCGCATTCGGCATCCGCGCATCCCATTGATCCGTAAAGACCGGTTTGCCGGAAAGCGCCTGGAAGGTCGTCTGGGTCACGAAATGCGTCGCACCCTCCGTCATCGCCACCTGAACATCAGCACCTTGTTTACGTAAAAGACGAACCAGTTCGGCTGCCTTGTAGGCGGCAATCCCGCCCGTCACACCGAGAACGATACTTTTTCCCTTTAATTCCATTGTCATTAACACTAGAATGATAGCCTGACCATTCTACTGGAATTAGCATGGCAATCACCGATTGGCCGGCCGGCGAACGCCCACGGGAGCGCCTGCTTTCACATGGCCCCGAAGCCCTGTCGGATGCGGAGTTGCTGGCTATCTATTTGCGGGTTGGCGTCCGCGGCAAAAGTGCCGTCGATCTGGCGCGTGATTTGCTGCTGCGTTTTGACGGCAATCTGAATGCACTGGCCGAAGCAACGCCTGCGCAACTATCCAGTGTCTCCGGCATCGGAATCGCCAAGGCCGTCCAACTCAAGGCAAGCTTTGAGTTGACCCGGCGGGCGCTCACGCAGGAAATGGTCAAACGCGACAGTTTCTCCTCTCCTGGACAGGTTCGCGACTGGTTGCGTCTGAAACTGGCCAACCGGCAACACGAGGTTTTCATGGCGCTCTGGCTCGATGCGCAAAATCGTCTACTAAGAGCCGACGAATTATTTACCGGCAGCCTGACGCAAACCAGCGTCTATCCACGTGAAGTGGTCAAGACTGCCCTCGCCCACAATGCGGCAGCCGTCATTCTGGCCCACAACCATCCATCGGGCGTCGCCGAGCCATCGAGAGCCGACGAATTACTCACCAAAAACCTCAAAGACGCCCTTGCCATGGTCGATATCAAACTTCTCGACCACTTCATCGTGGCCGGAAATCAGGCCCCGATTTCATTCGCCGAACGTGGACTTATCTAACAATACGCAAAAATAGCTTGAAACAAACAGGGTTTATTCGTTAAAATCGCGGGCTTTCTTCTAGCGAATTCTGGAGCACCAATCATGGCGCGAGTCTGCCAAGTAACGGGAAAAGCCCCGATGGTTGGGAACAAGGTTTCCCACGCCAACAATAGAACGAAACGCCGCTTCCTGCCGAATCTGCAGTATCGTCGTTTCTGGGTCGAATCTGAAAACCGCTTCGTGCGCCTGCGTGTATCCAACGCCGGCCTGCGTATGATCGACAAGAACGGTATCGACTCCGTCCTCGCCGACCTGCGCGCACGCGGCGAAGTTTGATTAAGGAAGGATAAATAAAATGGCTAAAGGCGGTCGCGAAAAGATCAAGCTTGAATCCACGGCAGGTACCGGTCACTTCTACACCACTTCCAAGAACAAGCGTACTACGCCTGAAAAACTGGAAATGATGAAGTATGACCCGAAGGCCCGCAAGCACGTTGCTTACAAGGAAGTGAAGCTGAAGTAATCAGCCTCCCTCCAGCTTTCGACAAACCCGCCTCTGGCGGGTTTTGTTTTTTCTGGCCGGGAAATTACCGCATTCGCTCAGCGCCACTTCCGACGCAACAGAATGACAGCGTAGGCAGCGATTCCGGCAAAGACAAAGAATGACCAGTTGGCCATCGAAAGCCCGAGGAATACCCATTCCTTACTGGTGCAGAAACCGGTTGCCAGGAAAAGAGATGGCCACTGCATGCCAAGCATGTCGACCAGACGTTCAAGCAAAGTGGGATCGGTAAAACCGCACTCGGTCGCCAACTCGGGAAAAGCCTGCATCCAGCTTTGCTGTGCAGCCACCCCGGCACCTAGCAGGGCAAACCCGGCAACGAGCACAAGCCAGAGAGGATGAGCGGCGGGCAAGACAAAACCGAGCAATGCCAGCACACCAATCACCAGGTAAAGCAAACGCTGGAAAATGCACATCGGGCATGGCGACAGACGCAACAAGGCCTGCAACTGCATGCCGAAAGCGACCAGACCGAAACAGCCCAGCGACAATGTCGCAAACCAGGCACGCAAGGGAACTTTTGAAAAAATCATGCGGAGTGTCCAGATTGAAATCGAGTCCGGGCATTCTAAGGCAAGCCACCGAAAAACAGGCTGCCCAGCAGGTCGACCGCGACAAAGTGGACCGGCAGGCCGCGCCTCGTTAAGATTGGCACATGAATACACGCATCCTTCTCGTCGAAGACGACGAACGCCTGGCCGAACTGACTGCCGAATACCTGACCAAGAACGACCTGCAAGTCAGCATCGAGCCACGCGGCGACACTGCCGAAGCTCGCATCCTGAACGAACAGCCGGATCTGGTCATCCTTGATGTCATGCTGCCCGGCAAGGATGGCTTCGAAGTATGCCGCGCCGTACGCCCGCATTACCGCGGCGTCATTCTCATGCTGACTGCGCGCGACGAAGATTTCGACCAAATTCTCGGCCTTGAAATGGGCGCTGACGACTACATCGCGAAACCGGTTCAGCCACGCGTCCTGCTCGCCCGTATCAAGGCATTGCTGCGTCGACTGCCTGCTCCGGCCGAAGGCGGCAGCACGGATGCCGAGCAGATGGTTTTCGGGCAATTCAGAATCAGCCAGGCAACCCGTACCGCAGCACTGAGCGGTGAAACAATCGATCTGACGACAGCAGAATTCGACCTGCTCTGGCTGCTCGCCTCACATGCCGGCAATGTGCTGTCGCGCGACGATTTGCTGCAGGAACTTCGCGGCATTGGTTTTGACGGCCTGGATCGTTCGATCGATGCCCGGATTTCCCGTCTGCGCAAAAAGCTCAATGACGATCCGGAAAATCCGACCCGGATCAAGACCGTGCGCGGCAAGGGCTATCTGTTCAGCAAGCATGACTGGAACTGATCTCCCCGGTCGGACCAAGGGCGAGAAAGAACACAACCAGGGCCTGGCCCGCTCGCTCTTCCGCGTCACCCTGCCGCGCTGGCGCGGTGGCCGCTATAGCCTGTCGAAACTGTTTTTCAATTTCTACCTGCTGGCGATGGGCTCGTTCGTCGCCATCGCCTTCACTGCCGACTTTGTCATCTCGACCGCCCAGCGCGGCATTACCGATGACTACGCGCGTCGCTTCATGCGCGGCACGATCACCCTGATTGAAGATGAACTGTTTCGCCAGCCACGCAGCACCTGGCCGCGCAAGATTCGCGAACTGGACGAAAAATTCTCCTACAAGCTCGGCATTGTCGAACGCATCAGTCTCGACCGGACGCTGACGCCGACACAAGTCGACAAGCTTGACTCCGGAGATATCGCAATCGACCACGATGGCGACATCATGTACCACCGCCTCGGCACCAGCAGTCAGGTACTAGTCGTCGGCCCGCTGGCCTCGAACCGCAACCCGGAACTGAAAGACAGATTGCCGCTCGAATTGCGCCTGCGCCTGCTGACCTGGAGCTTGACCGGGCTGATTTTCGGTATCGCACTGTGGTTCTGGGTTCGCCCCGTCTGGCGCGATCTCGAAGCACTGCGCCAAACGGCACGCGACCTGGGAGACGGCAACTTCGAAGCGCGCTCTCCAGCGGCTCGCAGCCAATTGTTCGCCCCACTCTCCGACACCATGAACAACATGGCGGAGCGCGTCCAGCAACTGCTGGCCACCCATCGCGAGCTTGCCTGCGGGATTTCACACGAATTGCGCACCCCGATTGCACGCATGCGCTTTGCGCTCGAAATGCTGACCGAAACGGATGAGCTGGCCGAACGCGAACGCCTGTGGGCGATGATGGAAGGTGATCTCGAAGAACTCGACCACCTGATCGATACCAGCCTGACCTATGCCCGCTTCGAGCGCGAAGCCCCCGAGCCGCACTTCTCCAGCGTCCAGTTTGCCAGCTGGCTGGTCGCGGAAGTCGATGCCGTTCGCCTGCTCGGCCGCAACCTCGATATCACGGTCGACACCTCGGAATTGCCGGAAAAGCTTTGCGTCGACCTCGACCGGAAGGCCATGCCCTATGCACTGCGCAATCTGCTGCGCAATGCCTTCAAGTATGCCAGCAAGGAAATCCGGGTCAGCGCGGAAATACTGGCCGAGCAGATTCTCATCCACGTCGATGATGACGGGATTGGCATTCCGCCCGAAGAGCGCGAGCACATATTCTCCGCCTTCACGCGACTCGATCGTTCGCGCGACCGCTCGACCGGCGGTTACGGCCTGGGCCTGGCAATCACTCGCCGCGTCCTTGAACTCCATGGCGGAACGGCCATCGCCGGCGCTTCGCCGCAAGGCGGCGCACGTTTCACCCTGAGCTGGAAAGCCTGCCAGTAACGGCCTTGACAGCCGTTACAAAGCGTCACAGACGATCATTGGCTGTTACCTCCAGCCCACGCTTGCGCAACAGACAGCTTGACCATGCATCTCTAGAATGCGATGCATGGATCAACAGCAAGCCCGTAAAGAGGAGAAACTCAAAATGACCGAAACGAATATCAAGCAATTTCTTGCCGCAGCCCGCAGCTACTTCTTTGAACTGATGCCGACGCAGCCGATGCTGGCCAGCATCCCGACCCGGTCAATCCGCTAATGGCTTTTGCCGACAACCTGCCGATCAATGAAAGCCTCGGTGTTTTCATTGGTGTCGCCGGTTTTGACTGGCTCGCCGAAGGTCAGGCCGAACCGCTGAAAGCCATTGCTGCCGCAGTCGCCACAGGTGCCGTCATTGTTGCAACCCGCCACTGGCTGAAGAAACGCCGTCGCGACTGAAGGAACAGATTTACCCTCCTCTCGAAACTCCCCCGTTCGAGAAACTCCCTGTTACCCCGCCCTTGAGGCGGGGTTTTTTTTGCCCAAATATTACAAGCAGCAATAATGTATCAACAGTAACAAAAGTGGGTGATAATCCAAGGACAATATGCCCCGCCAAGGGGCAACCCAATCAAACCTCATGGGGAGACACACCATGTTTCGCTCCTTGCAATCTCGCTTGCTGGCCTTTTTGATGGTACTGCTCGTCGGCACCGTGCTATCGCTTGGCATACTGTTTTACCAACAACTTCGCGGTCTACTGCTTGAAGACATCGAAAACGAAGCGCGCAGTTCAAGTAATGGCTACGCCTTTGCGGTCAGCGAATGGCTGGCAACACGTTCGGCAATGATCGCTTCACTGCGCCCGGTGGTCGGACGCAACGATGCCCCGGAAATCTTTGCCCGTTACGCCGAAGCAGGTGGATTCGACCTGGTCTATGCCGGCTCGCCCGACAAGCGCATGGTGTTTTCCAAACCGCAGAACGTCCCGGCCGGCTATGACCCGACACAACGGCCGTGGTACCAGGGCGCTGAAAAAATCGGCCCCAAGTCGGTCTTTGTCTCCAAACCTTATGTCGATGCCTTTACCGGCAGCCTGATTCTTTCCCTGGCCGCAGTCGTTCAGGAAGATGGCAAAACCAAGGGCGTCGTGGCCAATGACATGTCGATTGCCCAGGTTGCCAAGGAAATCCTCTCGGTGCGCCTGCCAGGCGAAGGATATGCCTACATCCTGCACAAAGACGGGACGGTGCTTGTGCACCCGAACAAGGATGCGATTCTCAAACCAGTATCGAGCATTGCCCCGGAACTAACCCCGGAGCGCCAGGCCAAGGCGGTGGAAGAAGGCAAGCTGTTCAGTATCATCCGCGAAGGCGAAGAGCGTTTCCAGTTTCTGACACCTGTAAAGAACAGCGACTGGGTGCTCGGCGTTTCGCTGTCAAAGAAAATTGTGCTTGAGCCGCTCAACCGCCTGCTTGTCACGCTGGCCGGCGCACTGCTTGTCGTCGTCGCGGTTGCCGCATTACTGGCTGGCACGATCACCAGCCGGATGCTCTCTGGCTTACGCCAGATTCGCGACCGGATGCAAGACATCGCCAAGGGTGGCGGTGACCTGACGGTTCGCCTGCAGATCGACAGCAAGGATGAAATCGGCGAAACGGCCAGCGCCTTCAACCGCTTCCTCGAACAACTCGGCCAGATGTTCGCCTCCTTCCGCACCGAAGCCAACAGCCTGGCCGAAGGTGTGCAGCGGCTCAATCAAGTCATCGACACGATTGCCAATGAATCGATGCACCTTTCCGAAACGGCCAGCGCCAATGCGGCATCGATCGAACAGATTACCGTCGCTGTGTCGCACATTGCCGACAATGCCGAAGATGTCGATCGCATGATGCGCGATACAGGCAGCCTGTCACGCGCCAGTGTTGCAGAAATCGCGGCGGTATCGACGGATGCCGAACGCTCGGTATCCCAGGTTGAAGAAATGTCGAGCATCCTGCACAGCCTGGATTCCCGCTCGCAGGAAATTCACGGCATCGTCAATGTGATCAAGGGCATCGCCGACCAGACCAATCTGCTGGCGCTGAATGCCGCTATCGAAGCAGCACGGGCCGGCGAACAAGGCCGCGGCTTTGCCGTGGTGGCCGACGAGGTACGGAAGCTGGCCGAAGGCACGGCCAAGGCCACCGTGGAAATTGCCGGGATGATCGATGCCGTCCGCAACGAAACGTCGCAAGCCGGCAAGACAATGACGGCCACCGTGGAAACCGTTCGCCGCGGCGTCGACATGTCGCGCGAAGCAGCCAGCCGGATCACCGAAATCGAGCAGAAAATCCACGAGGCCGTCGAGCGGGTCGGCGATATTGCCTTGTCGACCAATGAGCAGCGCGGGGCGACCACGGCCATGGCGCAGACCACCGAGCACATCAACAACCGGGTCATGGCCGAGGATGAAGCGATCCAGATCGCCCGCCAGGAACTGGCCCAACTGGCTCGTACCGCAGGCGACACGCGTCAGCTACTGGCCGGCTTCAGGCTTTAGGGCATGCGCCATTCGGTGAGGCTGCCCTCAGGCAGCTTCACCGAACCAGTTACCCCCCAGGCAGGCACGCAGCGCGAGCCGTGCGCGGTGCAGCTGGACCCAGCAGTTGCTGTTGGTGATGCCCAGCGTCTGGCAGATTTCGTCGGTATCGAAGCCCATCACCTCACGCATCGTGAAAATACGGGCGCTGGCTTCCGGCAAGCGATACAGGCACGTCTCGAAAACTTCCCAGAAGCGCTTGTTTTCCATCGACTGATCCGGCGTAGCCCAGCTTGATGGACGCGTATCTTCGGCCCAATGTTCGCGATCATCGAAATAGGCATTCAAATCGCTGTCGTTTTCGGCGTCGACCATGACATCGTCGCGCACGCGCTGGCGCAGGGTGTCGACAATCTTGTTTTTGAGGATGGCCAGCACCCAGGTGCGCAGCGATGCTTTTGAAGCAAATTTCTCGCGTCCCTGGAATGCTGCGGTCAACGCCTCCTGCACGGCATCTTCTGCCTGCGCCTTGTTGCGCAGTTGAAGATCGGCAAAACGGACCATGTCACGACGCAGGCTGCCGAGAAACTCCGGGTCGAGCAAAGGGTCTGTTTTCATTTCGAGGGACAGCCATGAAGAGGTGGCCGATAATACTGTAAAAATATTTGTAAGGTTTTTGGCATCGCTCCGACTAATCGAACAGGCACCCCGCCTGCGTTGCACCCACAGGAACAGAAATGATCAGTTGCAAGGAAGCAACCCGTCTGGCGTCACTACAACTCGAACGCAAACTCAGCTTCTGGGAACGCATTCAGTTTCGGTTTCATCTGGCGTATTGCGCAAGCTGTCGACTGACCGAAAAACAATTTCAGTTCCTGCGCAAGGCAACGGGAGCCTGGATCAATCATCAGGATTGATCCACCTCACCTCGACCACAACGGAGATAAATCATGAAAACCAAGCACATCCTTTCCCTCGCCATCGGCTCCGCCTTTGCCGCCGCCACCCTGAGCCCGGTTGCTCACGCCGCAGACAATCCGTTCGGCGCGACCCGACTGGAGGCCGGCTACCAACTGGCCCAGGCCGACACCAAAGGCAAGGATGGCAAGTGTGGCGAAGCCAAGTGCGGGGCTGACAAGAAAGCGGCTGAAAAGAAAAAAGACGGCAAGTGCGGTGAAGCGAAATGTGGTGCCGACACAAAAGCCGACAAGAAGAAGGATGGCAAATGCGGCGAAGCCAAGTGCGGGGCTGACAAGAAGTAATTGCAGCATCAGGCTGGCGGTGCAGGCTACGGACCTGACCGCCGCCCCCCACTGGCCAGGAGCAATTCATGACACACCGCCCGCTCGGCGGCGCCGGTCTCGGCTTTCGCCGTGAACTGATCGACGCGCTGAAGACTCACGTCCCCGAGGAAATCGGCTTCTTTGAACTGGCACCGGAAAACTGGGCCGGCATGGGGGGCAAATCCGCCAAGGACTTGCGCTACTTTACCGAGCGCCACGCCTTTGCCTGCCATGGGCTGTCGCTCTCGCTCGGCGGCATTGCCCCGCTCGACATCAAGCTGTTGCAACAGATCCGGCGTTTCATGAACGAACACGGCATGACGCTGTACACCGAGCATCTTTCCTGGTGCACCGACGACAGCCATCTCTACGATCTGCTGCCGATTCCGATGACGGAAAAAGCCGTTCGATGGACGGTCGACCGCATCAAACAAACGCAGGACATTCTCGAGATGCAGATCGGCATCGAAAATGCCTCGTACTATTTTTCACCGCCCGGCGCCGAGATGAGCGAGCCGGAATTCATCAGCCGCATCGTGCACGAAGCGGACTGCCTGCTGCATCTCGACGTGAATAACATTTACGTCAATAGCCGGAATTTCAGTTTTGATCCGGCCACATTCATGGCCGCCCTGCCGCTCGAAAAAACCTGCTACATCCATGTTGCCGGCCATTACGTCGAACCCGATGGATTGCTCGTCGACACACATGGCGCCACGGTCATCGACCCGGTCTGGCAACTACTGGAAACAGCGTATCAGCGCACCGGCGTGGTTCCCACCTGCCTCGAACGCGATTTCAATATCAACGATTTGGCGACGTTGACCGCGGAAGTCGCCCACATCGCACGCCTGCAAGCCGGGGCCAAAAATGAGCACACCTGACTTTCAAACGTTCCAGCGCGCCCTCGGCCGCCATCTGCGCGACCCGCGGCGCAGCCCGCGCCCGGCCGGCATCCCGGCCCGCCGGATGGCGATCTACAACGAGTTGCTGTTCACCAATATCTGCGGCTTTCTTGATCAATGTTTTCCTGTATGTCGCGCCACGCTCGGCGAACAACGCTGGCGCCGCCTGAACCGCAACTTCTTCCGCGACTGGCCCAGCCATACCCCCTGGTTTCGAGAAATTCCGCAGGAATTTGTCCGCTATCTGCAAGCAGCAGAAATTCGCCAGCCGCTTCCGGCGTGGTTCACCGAGCTGGCCCATTACGAATGGGTGGAGCTTGCGGTCGACATCATGGATCGCCCGATTCCGCCGCACGATCCGGCCGGCAATCTGCTGATCGGCCAGCCGCTGCTCAATCCGACGCTGATGAACCTGGATTACCAGTGGCCGGTGCACCTGATCGGCCCGAACTACAGGCCGCGCAAGATCCAACCCAGCCAGTTGCTGGTTTTTCGCGACCGAGAGGACAAGGTCCGGTTTGTCGCCAGCACCCCGGTCACCTCGCGCCTGCTCAAGCTGGTTGGCGAGCGCGGACTGAACGGTCGTGCCGCCTGCCTGCACATTGCCTCAGAGTTGCACCATCCGGCCCCCGAAGCATTGGTCAGCCACGGCCACGCCATGCTCAGCCAATTGCGTGAGCAAGGCATCATCCTGGGAACAAAATCATGAAAACCATGCTCGCTCGTAGTTTTTCCGCCCTTGACTGGCTCGGACTATGGCTTGCCATGCTCAGCCTGCGCATCCTGCTCGGCTGGGATTTCTTCGAATCGGGCCTGGAAAAACTCACCGGTGAAAACTGGTTCATGGACATCCAGGAACGTTTCCCCCCCCCGTTCAACCTGATTCCGCCGGAGATCAGCTGGCAGATGGCCACCTGGTTCGAACTGCTCGGCGGGCTGGCCCTGGTCATCGGGCTGGCCACCCGCTTTTTCTCGATCTCGCTATTCGTCCTGACGCTCGTCGCGATTGCCAGCGTGCACTGGCCGGATAGCTGGGCGACCTTGAGCCAACTGATGCAGGGTTATGGATTTACCGACCAAGGCTTTGGCAATTTCAAGCTCCCGGTCCTCTTTCTCGGCATGCTGTTGCCCCTGATTCTTGGCGGGCCGGGGAAACTATCGCTTGACCACTACCTGCGCCGACGCTGGCTCAAGTCGTGAAACAAAGCGGCTACAAACCAGAAACAACCGTCAGTCAAGGTTACAAAGCCCATCCACAAGCAGAACAGACGCCGGCTGCCCGGTTCGCTACAGTGATTTCACCCTCAAACACTGAAGGAGAAATCATGGAAAAGACCCGCAACAAGGTTCGCAAGTTTCTGAAACTGGACAAACTCGGTCAGCGTGTCGCGCAGGCGGCACGTTCCATCAACCGGCAGCGCAAGGAAAGGGCGATCCGGGCGTTTGAGCGCAGCCTGATGCCGATTGCCTGAGCCACGCCCCCTCTCCCTGAACCGATGGCGGACAACCCGAAACCGGGTTATTCCGCCGTCGTCGTATTGAGCAGGCGCACTTCACGCTGGGGAAAGGGAATCTCGATCCCGTTCTCGCGGAAACTGCGCCAGATACCGAGATTGATGTCCGACAACACGTTGCCACGCCCCTCTTCCGGGTCGGCGATCCAGAAACCGAGTTCAAGATTGATGCTGCTGTCGCCAAACTGGGTCAGCATGACGCGCGGTGCCGGATCAGCCAGTACCCGCGCCTGGGCGCTCGCTACATCGGTCATCAGTTGCATGACCCGATCGAGATCGCTGTTGTAAGCCACCCCGACCGTCGTCGCCAGACGCATCCGGCTGTCGGAATAAGTCTGGTTCTGGACCACGCTGCCGATCAACGTTTCATTCGGCACGATGAACTCCGTCCCGCCGGGATGCTTGAGCACCGTGTAGCGCGTCGTGATCTGGGTAACCTGCCCGCTATCCGCGCCCACCTGGACGATGTTGCCCAGTTTGATCGAGCGATCGAGCAGGATGATGAAGCCGGAGACATAATTGCTGGCGATTTTCTGCAAGCCCAGCCCCAGGCCAACACCCAGCGCACCGGTAAAAACCGAAAGCGCAGTCATGTCGATCCCGACCAGCGACAAGCTGGTGACAATTGCGAGAACCGTGAGCAGCGCCTTGGCCAGGCGCACGCCGACAATCCGCAGGCTGGAGTCGAGACGATCGAGGCGCATCAGCTTCGCTTCGATCAGACCGGCAATCCAGAGCGCCAGCACGACGGTCAGGAAGACCGTGACAATACCGTGCAGGATCATCCACAGATTGATCCGCTGCTTGCCAATCGCGAACTCGACCTGTTCAAGCGAATCGATCACATACGGTGCAACATCGGTGATGTAAAGCGCCAGCCAGCCCCAGACCACGGCGGCAATAATCCGCTCCCAGGCCGACAACCAGGCGGCGCGGGGAAAAGCCTGGCGCAAGACGAAAATGACGCTGCGTACCAACGCCATCGAACCGAGCAAGGGCAAAGCCAGCTTGAGCAGATTGACGTGAAAGAACGGCTTGAGCGCCAGCCTTGCCACACCGACCAGCACCATGCCGGTGACCGGAAAGACCAGACGGGCACCAGCATCGCTCAGGCGACCGGCGCCCTCCTGGTGACGCCCGTGCCAGAAGCGGGCAAACAGATAAGCCCCGCCCAGACAGCAAAGCAAGGCCAGCACCTGCCAGATGAAATTCGGATCGTTGATATCCGCCCAAATATCATTGAGCAACTGCAACGCCGGATTATTCTGGCTCATGCCTTCTTGTCCAGCACGGCAGCAAAGAAACCGTCGGTCAAATGCTGATGCGGCAGCAAACGCAGCAAATCCCCGTCCAGCGAAACGCCGTGGCGAGCCAGTACGGTCGACGCCGGAACCAACTCGAAATCGGGATGGCTAGCCAGGAAGGCTTCGATGATCGCATCGTTTTCCGCGGTCAACAGGCTGCAAGTGGCATAAACCACACGCCCGCCCGGACGCACCAGCTTGGCAGCGGCGGCAAGGATGGAAGCCTGCTTGACGGTCAATTCGGCGACCGATGCTTCGCTCTGACGCCATTTCAGATCGGGATTGCGCCGCAAGGTACCCAGGCCGGAACACGGCGCATCGACCAGCACGCGATCGACCTTGCCGGCCAGACGCTTGATCTTGGTATCGCGCTCGTGCTCGATGCGGGCCGGATGCACATTCGACAGGCCGGAACGAGCCAGACGCGGCTTGAGATTGCCCAACCGCTTGTCGGAGACATCGAAGGCGTAAAGACGGCCGGTATTCTTCATCAAGGCACCCAGCAGCAGCGTTTTGCCGCCGGCACCGGCGCACAGGTCGACGACCATTTCGCCACGCTTCGGCTCCAGCAGGTAACCGAGCAACTGGCTTCCTTCGTCCTGCACTTCGAACGCCCCTTCGAGGAAGAGCGGGTGCTTGGCCAACGCCGGCTTTTCACGCAGGCGGATGGCGGTCGGCGACAAGGTACCGGCCGCACCTTCAATGCCATCTGCTGCGAGGCGCTCAAGGACGGCATCACGGTTGCTCTTGAGGGTATTGACGCGCAGGTCGAGCGGTGCCGGCTGGTTCAGGGTGCGCGACAGGGCCAATACTTCATCGGCCCCGAACTGGGCTTCCAGGCGCTCGTACAGCCAATCCGGCAGATCGCAGCGCACAGCCGGGGCAAAGTCGGTTTCCGGCATCGACTTGGCCGCGGCCAGCCATTCTTCCTCGCTCGCCTTGAGCACGGGCGCCAGTTCGCGCTGGCTCCAACCACGTGTCACAGCCAGCGCAACCAGCAACAGGCGACGGTCGGAAATCTGGCCGGCGCAGCGTGCCTCCAGGCTGCGGCCACGGCGCAGCACGGCAAAAACCGTTTCGGCGACAAAGGCCCGGTCGGCATGACCCAACTGACGATTTTCGCGGAAATAGCGCGAAACAACGGCATCAGCCGGGTGATCGAAGCGCAGCAACTGGCCGAGAACGGTTTCAGCGTGGGCGAACAGGGCGGGAGTGAAACGAGCTTTCATCATTTTCCTAAATCAACAGCTGTGGTTGGGCACCACGGGTACTAAAACATCAAGGGTTGGCCGGCAGGCCGATTTCGGCGGCCATCTGGGAATAGCTGTCGCCTTTTTTATCCGTAAACCGGATTTTAACCGGCAAGCGGTGAAGATCGAGCGCAATCCAGATTTCTGTCGTGTTATCGGTCATCGCGCGCAGGTGCAGCGTACGAAAACGGCCAGCTGGCGTCTCGATTTCTTCTTCGCCCAGCGAGTCGAGGCTGTAACGCTCATACTTCTTGCCGGTCACCACACCAAGCGCCGTGCCGGCCTCCAGGTGGGCGACGTAGGCCAGTTGGTAATTGAGCGACAGGATGTCCTGCGTTCCCGGTGCGATTTCGCGCACGCTGCCATCGCGCGACAACCTGACAAGCGCGGTCGACCAGTCAAAATCGGCATTTTCATTGGCGTCGACACCATTCTTCAAGCTGCGGAATGTTTCTGGCTGCAAACCCCCAGCCACCAGCCGGCCCCGGCTTTCAATCTCGAGACGCACCGGCTTGAGCAAGGCGGCCAGACCGCTGGTTTCCGTCGTCCCGGAAAGGCGGTAGCTGCCATCGGCGGCAAATTCCCAGCGATGCTCGGCGCGCCCGACCTGCAGATCGAGCGAATCCTTGAAGATGACGAAACGAATCGCCCCTTGCGTCGGCAGGAGAGGCTGGGCCGGCTCGGGGGCCGCCACTTCCGCGGTCGACGTTTGTTCCGGGGCGATTTCCACGGCCGGCTCGGGTTGAGGGGCAATCGACTGGGCTGTCGCTTGTGTGCTGCTCAGACGCCTTGGTACAGGCTTTCTGGCGACCCGTCGGGGCGCTTCAGGCTTCGCGGCGGGCGCTGCCGGCAAAGGCCGCAACTCGGCTTCCAGCCTGGGCGACTCAGCCCCCTGGCCGGGCAAGACCAGATCTGTACCGAACAAGGCCGCGGCATGCAGCACCAGCGACCCGGCGAGGGCGACCAGCAGCGCAATCGGCATCGTGCTTCAGCGCACCTCGGGCGAAATCAGGACCGATTGATCGACCAGATCGGCCGCCAGCCTGACCCGGCCGTTTTCAAGCCGCAGCTTGTCTTCGGCAAACCAGCGCACGGCCTGCGGGTAGACCTTGTGTTCCTGAATCAGAATGCGGGCTGCCAGCGCCGCTTCATCGTCGCCATCGAGCACCGGCACGGCAGCCTGGATGACGACCGGGCCATGATCCAGCTCGGCCGTGACGAAATGCACCGTGCAACCGTGGATCCGCACACCTTCTTCAAGCGCCCGCTGATGCGTGTGCAAACCGGGGAAGGATGGCAGCAGCGACGGGTGGATGTTGAGCAGGCGACCTTCGTAATGACGCACGAAATCGGCCGTCAGAATGCGCATGAAACCAGCCAGCACGACCAGATCGGGTGCAAAACCGTCGATGCATTCAGCCAGCGCGGCATCGAAGGCTTCGCGCCCGGCAAATGCCTTGTGGTCGATGTAATGCGTTGCGATTCCTGCCTTGGCGGCCGTCTCCAGACCTTTGGCATCCGGCCGGTTGCTGATCACGGCAGCGATATTGACCGGCAGATTGCCGGCATCGCGGGCGGCGATCAGCGCTTCCATATTGCTGCCACGGCCGGAAATCAGGATGACAATATTCTTCATTTCAAAAAACTCACAGGCAAAAAGATCGTGCTGACTACCGTTTGAGTCAGCCGTGAAAGAGTGCGGCCATTGCGATCGGCAACCACCTTGGCCATCAGGTCGAGCAAGCCCATCAAACGGCCGAATTCGCGTTCGAAAGACAGATTGCGATTGGCCGGATCAAGTTCATTCGAGAGCAGGTAAAGCTCTCCGCCGGGCATCCGGTCATTGCCCAGCTTCCAGACAGCGACTTCCATGTTGCGGGCGCAATTGAACAGTTTCAGCTCATTCAGGCTATCCAGCACATAAAACTCTTCCCTGTGCTCGAACGCCGCATCAGCCATGGTCAACAAGCCCAGCATCAGCGCGGCAACCCGGTCGCCGCCATAATTTTCACTGAAAGCCAGCGCAGCCGCCTGTCCTTCGCGCAAGCCGCCGAGTTCGGGCAGGCTGCGGTAGTGACGCATGCGCAAACGTTCCAACGCTGCTTCCCGGCTGACTACACCGGCTTTTTTCCATTCCTTTGGATTACGACGGTACAGCTTGTCGGCAATCAGCATCAAACCGGCCATCACCTCCGCCCGGTTGGTATCGGCGATGCGGTCGACTTCCGATTTGGCCAGATATTTGATGTCGACCGCAGTTTCCGTCCGTCCATCCTTCCCCAGTTTCGTCGTGCACGCCATCAGGCCGAGCGCGACGAGAAGGAGGAAGAACCAGCGCATCAGGCTTCCCGCGTTTTCAGATAACCGACACCAATCGGAATCAGCGAAGAAACGATGATGCCGACGATGATCAGCGACAGATTGGTTTTAACCCAGGGAATATTACCCAGCCAGTAACCGGCGGCACACAGCGAAACCACCCAGCCCATCGCACCGATCAGGTTGAAGAGCGTGAATTTGGCGTAGGACATTTCACCGATTCCCGCGACAAACGGCGCGAACGTGCGGAACAGCGGCAGAAAACGGGAAAGCACCAGCGTCTTGCCACCATGTTTCTCGTAAAAAGCGTGCGTCTTGATCAGTGCATTGCGATTGAAGAAACGCGAGTTTTCCCAATGAAAAACCTTGGGGCCCAAAAAGCGGCCGATCTGGTAGTTCAGCATGTTGCCGAGAATTGCGGCGGCCGAAAGCACGCCGATCAGCACGAAGATATCCATGCCGCCCTCGCCCAGCGCGGCCAGCGCGCCGGCCACGAAAAGCAGCGAATCGCCCGGCAGGAAGGGGAAAACGACAAACCCGGTTTCGGCAAAGACGATGAAGAAAAGAATGCCGTAGATCCACAAGCCGTGTTGCTGCACCAGCAAAGCCAGATGCTTGTCGAGATGAAGCACGATGTCGAGAAACTGCGCGAAGAATTCCATGCGGCAAGGCCAAGGCGGATAAAGGCGTCATTTTACCTCAAGGTATAATCGCGCCATGCCCACGATTGCCCGCCTCCCCGACCTGCTGATCAGCCAGATTGCTGCCGGCGAAGTCGTTGAACGTCCCGCCTCGGTTCTCAAGGAACTGCTCGAAAACAGCCTCGACGCCGGCAGCAAGGCCGTCCAGGTGCATCTGGAAGAAGGCGGCGTCAAACTGATCCGCATCACCGATGACGGTTGCGGCATTGCCAAGGAACAACTCGCCCTGGCCTTGACTCGCCATGCCACGTCGAAAATTGTCTCGCTCGATGACCTCGAACGGGTTGGCACGCTCGGTTTTCGCGGTGAAGCACTGGCCTCGGTCGCCTCGGTCGCCCGGCTGGCAATCAGCAGCCGCGAACGCGGCGCCAGCCACGCCTGGAAGCTGAAAGCCGAAAATGGCGCCGAGCCGGAACCGGCAGCGCTGATGGCCGGCAGCGTGGTCGAAATGCGCGACCTGTATTACAACACCCCGGCCCGGCGTAAATTCCTCAAGGCCGAGGGTACCGAATTCGCCCATTGCACCGATGCCGTCAAACGCCTGGCACTGACCCGGCCGGATGTCGCCTTCAGCCTGACCCACAACGGTCGCAACCTGTTCCAGCTGGCGCCGGCCGACAGTGCCCGCCGCATCGCCGATATTCTCGGCGACGACTTTCTCGGTGCGGCTCGCGCGGTCGACGCGGCCAGCGGGCCGATTTCCATCGCCGGATTCGCCATTGACCCGACCCGCGCCAGCGATGCCAAGGATGGCCAGTACGTCTTCGTCAATGGCCGCTTCGTGCGCGACAAGATCATCAGCCATGCACTGCGCGAAGCCTACCGCGACGTACTGCACGGCAGCCGCCAGCCGGCTGTCTGCCTGTTCGTCAGCATCGATCCGGCGCTGGTCGACGTCAATGTGCATCCGGCCAAGACCGAGGTCCGCTTCCGCGACTCACGCGCCATGCACCAGTTCGTTTTCCACGCCATCCAGCGCACGCTGGCCGCGCCGGTACAGAACGATAATCGCGACCTGGCCGTGCCGGCCGATACCCTGCCCGGCGGTTCGCCACAGGCCTACACCGTCACCCCGTCACCAACGACCGGCCACAGCGCCGCCCCGGCTTACGCCCAATACGCGCCGCCCCTTCGCCATCAGGGCAGCCTGGGTGTGGCCGAACCGGCAGCCGCCGCTTACCTGGCCTTCGCCAAGGCCACGCAAAATATCGGGACAACGACCTACGCTTCAGGCAACCCGGCAAGCACGCCCCAATTCAGCCCGAATGAGACAGTCGACCGCGACGGTCCGCCGCTCGGCTACGCCCTCGCCCAGTTGCACGGTATCTACGTGCTAGCCCAAAACGCACGCGGCCTGGTCCTGATTGACATGCATGCGGCGCACGAGCGCATCCTCTACGAAAAGCTGAAAACCGCTTTCGACAATCGCCAGATCGCGACGCAAGCGCTGCTCATCCCCGCCGTTTTCTCGGCCGAGCCGCTCGATATCGCCGCCGTCGAGGAACACAGCGAAGCGCTGGCCGAACTCGGTTTCCAGATCACCGCACTCGGCCCGAACCAGCTCGGCGTGCGCAGCGTGCCGGCCTTGCTCCAGTCCGGCGATCCCGCCGCGCTGGCCCGTTCGCTGATCGGCGAACTGCGCGAGCACGGCATCACCCAACTGGCCACCGCCCGCCGCAACGAACTGCTCGCCACCATGGCCTGCCACGGCGCGGTGCGCGCCCGTCGCCAGCTCAGCGTGCCGGAAATGAACGCCTTGCTGCGCCAGATGGAAGAAACCGAACGGGCCGGCCAGTGCAACCACGGTCGCCCGACATGGACCGAATTGCCACTGGAACAGCTCGACAAGCTCTTCCTGCGCGGCCAGTAAACGCCCCGCCCCCGCCCTTCAACATACCGAGAAAAATTCCATGGCGATTTCCTGGCTGACCGTACTGCAAAGCGTTCCCTGGTCCGACGTGATCAGCAATGCCCCGAAAGTGGCCGACGGCGCAAAAAAACTGTGGGGCTCGATGGGCCGGAAGTCCGGTGCGACGGCGCCAGCTGGCAGCGACCTGAGCGCGGCCGAAGAACAAAGCATCGCTTCGCTGCATGCCCGTCTGCTTGCCGTCGAGGCAGAACTGGCCAGCCAGCATGAGCAATTGCTCGCTTCGTCCGAACTGATCAAGGAATTGGCCGAACAGAATGCGTTGCTGATTGCCCGGGCCGAAGCGGCACGGGTCCGCATCGGGCGACTCTGGATCAGTGCGCTGCTGCTCGGCATCACCGCCGCAGCCGGCGTGGCACTGCATTTCATCCGCTAAAGACGCGGTTAAAGAATCAACGGGCGATCCGGCAATTCGTTCGGATTGCGTTCGCCAGCCGGAAAATGTCCGGCCAGCAGGTTACCAGCCTGGCGAATGGCCCCTAACGCGCCGTCACGATAGTCGCCGGCCTTGAAGGCGGCTTCCATGCCACGACAAATGGCGTCCCACTCGGCCTGTACCACTTTGGCGGCAATGCCGCGATCAGCCAGGATTTCGACCTGCCGGTCGACCAACTGGACGTAAATCAGCACGCCGCTGTTGCCCTCGGTATCCCACACCCCCAGACGGGCAAACAGCTCTGCCGCGCGCTGTCGCGCAGTGCGCCCCCGCCGCAAATCGGCCCAGGGCATCGGTCCTTCGACGACGAAACGGATTTCACCGCGCTGCCCCGCTTCGGCCACCTCGACTGCAGCGCCGATTTCCGCCGACAGTGCCGGACCGAAGCGCCGGGCCGCCAGCCAGGGCGGCGTCAGCAGATGCTTGAAAATTCTTCCAAAATTCATTTACCAGCTCCCCGAGGCACCACCGCCTCCGCCCGAACCACCGCCCCCGCTGAAGCCACCACCGCCCCCCGAGCGACTGTTCAAGATGCCGCTGAGCAAGATATCCAGTCCGAAGATCGCCAGCAGAATGCCGATCACCGCCCCGCCGACCACCCCGGCCAAACCGCCGACCAGCAACCAGCCCAGCCCGGCGCTCAAGCCACCGGCTACCGTGCAGCCGAGCAAATTGCCAAGCAACTGACGCAGGATGGTGCCACCGACCACGATGACCAGCGCCACGCCGATCAGCATGACTTCCGGAATATCGGCCAGCCGCCCGAATGAAGGCCCGCTGCCTTGCGGCGCAGAAGGCTCCGGCAATGATTCGCCATCCACCACTTTGAGGATGGCATCGACACCAGCTTCGATACCGCCGGGAATATCACCGGCCTTGAACTGCGGCGTGATGGTTTCCGCAATGATCCGCTTGGCGGTCGCGTCATTCAGCGCACCCTCCAGGCCGTAACCGACCTCGATGCGCAGCCGGCGATCATCCTTGGCAACGATCAGCATCACGCCATCGTCAATCCCCTTACGCCCGACTTTCCAGGCATCGAACAGGCGTATTCCGAATTGCTCGATCGTTTCCGGCTGCGTACTCGGCAACACCAGGACGACGACCTGCGCCCCTTTTCTGGCCTCGAAAGCAGCCAGCTTCTGCTCCAGGCCGGCACGCCGACCGGCATCCAGCGAGCCGGTCAGATCGGTCACCCGCGCCGTCAGGCCGGGCAGCGCAACCAGCCCGGCTGTTTCCGGTGCCGCCCAGGCGAATACCGAAAACAGACAGAACAGCAGCGCTACGAAATGGCCGCCCAAACGGATACCGACGGATTTCACTCAGGCCTTACTGCGCAGGAGCCGGCTTTGGCGCGTTGAAATCGATCTTCGGTGCGGAACTGATCGCTTTTTCATCGTCGACCGTGAAATTGGCCTTGGCCTTCCAGCCCATCACCATCGCCGTCAGATTGTTCGGGAAGGTACGCACTGAAATGTTGTATTCCTGAACCGCCTTGATGTAACGATTGCGCGCCACGGCGATGCGGTTTTCGGTCCCTTCGATCTGCGCCTGCAGATCGCGGAAATTGGCATCGGCCTTGAGTTGCGGGTAATTCTCGGACACCACCAGCAAACGACTCAGTGCGCTGGACAATTCGCCCTGAGCTTTCTGGAAGCGGGCAAAGGCGGCTTCGTCATTGACCAGCTCCGGTGTCGCCTTGATGCCGCCGACACTGGCACGTGCCTCGGTCACCCGGGTCAGTACTTCCTTCTCGTGGGCTGCATAGCCCTGGACGATGGAGACCAGGTTGGGCACCAGATCGGCCCGCCGCTTGTACTGGTTGAGTACCTCGGACCAGGCGGCATTGACGCCTTCGTCATTGGTCAGTATCTGGTTGTAGCCACAACCTGAAAGCAGCGAGCTAATCATGGCAATCAGGGCAAACAGGCGAAATTTCATGGCGGAACACTCCCGGTAACAAAATCAATGCGATCAATATGGGGCAGGCCCGGGCAAAGCTCAAGATCATCCGTGTAACGTTTCGTATGACCGATACGGCGTTTTCCGGCAGGAAGCCGGGTTGACCGCAGCAGTCCAAAGAGGATGGCATCGTTTATCATCAAGCCTCTGCCATTGCTCCGGAATCACTCGCCATGCCCCGCCCAACCCTCCTTGGCCTGCCGCCAAGTACTGTTGCCACCCCACTGGTCGCTTGCGCCCTGCTGGCCGCAAGCTGGGGACAGGCGCTGGGCTGGATGATGCTGCTGGTCGTTTCCGGCGTGTTGATCGCAACGGTCCTGGTCGCCGTCTTTCACGCCGAAGTAATCGCCCACCGCGTCGGCGAACCTTTGGGAACGCTGGTGCTGGCACTGGCGGTCACTGTCATCGAGGTTTCGCTGATCGTATCGATGATGCTTTCCGGCGGCGAAAACGTCGCTGCGCTAGCCCGCGATACTGTCTTCGCCACCGTCATGATCATCTGCAATGGCGTGATCGGCCTTTGTCTCTTGGCTGGCGCCATCCGCCACCGTTTTGTTTCCTTCCGGGTCGAGGGCACCAGTTCGGCCCTCTCCGTGCTTGCCGCCCTGACCACGCTGACCTTGATTCTTCCCGAGTTCACGACGACCACGCCCGGTCCAACCTACGCACCGTCGCAACTGGCTTTTGCCGGGCTGATGTCCTTGTTGCTCTACGGCGTCTTTGTGTTCGTCCAGACCGTTCGCCACCGGGATTTCTTCCGTCTCCCCGACGGCATGACCGAAGAGGAGGATCATGCTACCCCCGCGCACGGCAGCCTGTCACTCAGCCTGGGCCTGCTGCTCGCCTCGCTGGTCGCCGTCGTCGGGCTGGCCAAGATGCTCGCCCCGGCGATCCAGCACGGCGTCGAAGCGGCATCAGCGCCGGCCGCCGTGGTCGGCATCGCCATCGCCATGCTGGTCCTGCTGCCGGAAACCTGGGCGGCACTGCGCGCTGCGCTGCGCAATCGCATGCAGACCAGTCTCAACCTTGCGCTCGGCTCGGCGCTGGCGACGATCGGCCTGACCATTCCCGCCGTCGGATTGCTCTCGATCATGCTCGACGTTCCACTGGTCCTCGGTTTGCCAGCCAAGGAAATCGTCCTGCTCTTCCTCACCCTGCTGGTCAGCACGATCACGCTGGCCAGCGGCCAGGCCACCGTACTACAAGGGGCCGTTCATCTCGTCCTGTTTGCGGCCTTTCTTTTCCTCGCCATCATTCCCTGATCGCGAGCCAAGGGCCGCGGTCAAACTGCACCGCGGCCTCCTTGCCTTACCGCTTCGTATCGCGGCTTACCACTTCATTTCGCCTTTATTGACCTTGGCGCCGATATCGAGCGCAATCCCGAGACCGGCCTTCGGATAGGCGGTTTTCATCGTTTCGATCAGAGCGGCAGCATTGCTGCTGCTTGCTGCGGTCGACTCGAACTTGACCAGGTAATTCCGCGTGTAATTGATGGCCGACGCATCGAGCGGCGTACCGGCTTGCATGTGACCGGGGACGACGACCGCCGGTTGCAGCGCGGCCATTTCATCCAGTTGGGCGAGCCAGGCCTGGCGTTCGGCCGGCTTCTGGGTGTCTGCGGTCCACACATGCAGATTCCCGAAAACGCCGATGTTGCCGACCACCGCCTTGAGTGACGGAATCCAGACGTAGGGACGATGCGCCAGCAGACCTTCGCTGCCGCGGATTTCAATCGTTTCACCGTCGACCGTCAGGCTGTGACCGCTGAAGGCTTGCGGCAGCACCGCTTGCCGGGGCGCATTGGCCCCCATCTTCGGCCCCCAGAAAGCCACCTTGCCCTGAACCTTGGCCTTGATTTTCTCCAGCACAGCGGGGCTGGTCAGCACCTCGGCCTGCGGAAAAATCTCCTTCAGCACTTCGACGCCGAAGTAATAATCGGGATCGGCCTGGCTGACGTAAATCGTTTTCAGCTGCTTGCCGCTATCGAGCACATTGGCGGCAATCCGGTAGGCATCGGCACGGGTAAAACCGGCATCGATCACCACTGCTTCCTTTTCGCCGGTCACCAGCACCGAATTGACATGAAAGCTGCCGGCTTCGGCGTTGTACACCTTGAGTTGCAGCGGTTGGGCAGCTTCGGCACCAGCAAAGGACAGAGCCAGCGTGGCGGCGATGAGGGTTTGGCGAATCATGGTGAGCTCCTTGGGTTGAATGTGTTGCGACGGGAGCCACTTTAATTTCAAATAACGGACAGATAAATGCGGTAATCTGCGCATAATTATTTCAAAAATTAAAACAATGGACAGACTGAGCGCCCTGCACATCTTCAGCGACATTGCCGAAACCGGCAGTTTCACCGCCACGGCGGAACGCCTGGAACTATCGCGAGCCATGGTCACGCGAGCCATCGCCGAACTTGAGCAATGGCTGGGCGCCCGCCTGCTGCAGCGAACCACCCGACGCGTCACGCTGACGGAAGCCGGCATCCAGTGCCTGCGCCGCAGCCAGCAAATGCTGGCGCTGCGTCAGGACATGGAAGAGGAAATCGCCCCATCCGACGGAGAGTTGCGCGGTCAACTACGCCTGACCAGCAGCATGTCCTTCGGCCATGCACATCTGGCGGCGGCGCTGGGGGATTTTCTTGAGCTGCATCCGCAACTCAAAATCGACCTCGACGTCGGCGACCGTGCGGTCAATCTGGTCGAAGCGCGCATCGACCTTGCCATCCGGATCAGCGCCGAGCCCGATCCAGCCTTGATCGCCCGGCCGTTGGCCGAGTGCACATCGATGCTGGTGGCTTCCCCTGGCTACCTGGCACAACATCCGGCCATTCTCCAGCCCGGCGATCTGTTGCA
This sequence comes from Dechloromonas sp. TW-R-39-2, assembly GCF_016864195.1. Taxonomy (NCBI): domain Bacteria; kingdom Pseudomonadati; phylum Pseudomonadota; class Betaproteobacteria; order Rhodocyclales; family Azonexaceae; genus Dechloromonas; species Dechloromonas sp. TW-R-39-2. The sequence goes on along the minus strand of NZ_CP045202.1, from coordinate 1,354,405 downwards.
GCACCGCTGTCTCGGCCACAGCAATTTTGGCCGCAGCGAATGGCGGCTCAGCCGCGCCGAAGAAAACATCGAAATCGCGGTCAGTTGCCGCTTTACGGCCAACGAAGCAACCGTGCTGCGGGAAGCCGCCTTAGCCGACAGCGGCATTGCCTTGCTACCGACTTACCTGGTTGCTCCGGCAGTCAGTGCTGGCCATTTGGTCCAGGTCCTGCCGGCCTGGCAACTGCCCCGGCTGACCATCCATGCCTTGTATGCCTCGCGCCGCCATCTCTCCCCGGCAGTCCGGGCCTTGGTCGACTTTCTGGTCGAGCGTTTCGCCACACCGCGTTGGCAAGAGGCTTATTGAGGCGGTTTGGCGAGCTGGGCCTTGACGATAGGCCCGACCGAATTCCAGACCCAGGAACTGGCCCCGACCACCAGTGCCGTACCGACGATCAGTTGAATCAGCAAAACGATCAAATCATGCTGCTGGCGGCTGAGTTTGCGCGCCGGATTGGTTGCTCCGCATCCCGGACAAGCTTCGGCAGAGGTATCGACTTTGTGGCCGCAGGCGCGGCAAGGAACGAGGGACATGGCTACTCCACTGGGTTTTGCCCGATTATAGGCCGGAGCTCGGCGCCCGGTGCGTGGTAGCATTCGCCGCCATGAATTCGTCTCGTCTGCCTCCTGCCATCCTGATCATGGGCCCGACTGCCTCGGGCAAGACCGCGGCCGCCATGGCGCTGGCCGACCGTTTTCCAGTCGAACTGATCAGCGTCGACTCGGCCCAGGTGTTCCGCGACATGGACGTCGGTACCGCCAAGCCGGACAAAGCCACGCTGAGCCGCTATCCGCACCACCTGATCGACCTTATTTCGCCGGAAGAAAGCTATTCGGCAGCCCGTTTCCGGGCCGATGCGCTGGCCGCCATGGAGCAGATCACGCAAGCCGGCAAAATACCCGTTCTGGTCGGCGGGACGATGCTTTACTTTCGCGCCCTGCTCAATGGCCTGGCCGAGCTGCCGCAGGCCGATGCCGCACTGCGCGCCGAGATCGATGCCGAAGCGGCACGCGAAGGCTGGCCGGCAATGCATGCCAAATTGGCCCTGCTCGACCCGTCGACCGCGGCACGCCTGCACACGACCGACAGCCAGCGCCTGCAACGGGCACTCGAAGTCTGCCGCCTGAGCGGCCGGCCGATGTCCGAACTGCTGGCCGAGAGCGAACAGCAAAAACCGGCCTACGATTTTCTCTCGATCGGCCTGCTGCCGTCAGACCGTGCCGTACTGCACGAACGCATCGCCCGGCGCTTCGATGAAATGCTGCTCGGGGGACTGGACGAAGAAGTCCGGTACTTGCGCGAAAAATACGCACTGAATCTCGGCCTGCCGTCGATGCGCTGCGTCGGTTATCGCCAGACCTGGGAAGCCCAGGACGGCCTGTTGCCGAAGAAGGAATTGCGCGACCGCGGCATCTTTGCCACGCGCCAACTGGCCAAGCGACAAATCACCTGGCTGACCAACTCGTTCGAATCCGAACAGTTTGACTGCCTCGATACCGCGCTGAGCGAGCAAGTCGCCCGGCGCGTCAGCGAATTCCTTACTTCCTGAGCAAACCCTCCAGGCTCTTGGCCAAGGCTTCAAGCTGGCCGACGATCTGCAGGCTTTCGTCCTGCGTCCCGACCATGCGCTGCATGAACTCGCTGGCCATCGCCGTCATGCGCTCCTCCTGGTCTTCGGTCAGGCCGAGGTGCACATAGGATTTCATCAAGGCTTCCTGAAACTCGATCATCACCTGGGTCAGCGAGAAGCAGTTGCGCCGGTAATTCGACTGCACCGCATCCAGCGTGTCATGCAGGCGCGGCAAGGCTGACTCGATGCCACTGCGTCGGCGCTGGGTCAGGATTTCCAGCTCAATGGCGCGCAGGCGGGCCTCGGCACCTTCGGCCAGCAAAGCGCCGTTATCGCGAATCCGGCCGCAACGGTCGGCATCGTCGACCGGCATGTTGTTCACCATCAAGGTGACCTGCCCGTAATTGAAAACGCAACGCGATTTGAAGTGAAAAATCCGGCCGGAATGCTGTACATGGTTGAGCACCGACACCTCAAGCGGCAGATTGACCCCGTTCTGACTGACCGACAACACGTCGTCCCCCAGCCGGAACTGAACCGCTGCCTGCAAATCGTATTGCTGCATCGCCTCAAGCACGGCGGCGGCCAGCTCATCAGCCGTGGCACAGGCAAAGGACTTGCTCAGGAATTGCAGCACAACCCCCAGTTCGCCCATGCTGACCATGGCTGACATGGCGGTTTTCTGGGCATAGCCGGCTTGCTCGTGCAGCGCCTTCTTTTCAGCCAGCAAACGCCCGGCAACTGCCAGCTTGCTCTGTAGTTCGGCTGGTTCGAAGGGCTTGACGATGAAATCATCGCCCCCCGCTTCGTAACAAATCAGGCGCGTCTCGATATCGTCATGGCCGGACACGAAATAAACCGGGATGTCCTGTGTGTCCCAATCTTCCTTGAGATGACGACACAGGGCATAACCGTCGATTTCCGGCATCGACACATCCAGCAGAAAGAGATCGGGCTTTTGTTCGGCGACGCGTTTCAGGCAAAGGTCACCGGAACTGAAGGTTTCAAGCTGGCAAAAACCATCAAGAATACCCGTCAGAATATCGAGAATCAGTTGATCATCGTCGACGGCATAAACACGCAATGCAGCATCCATTGAAAGCCTCGGCAAAATGACTTTGGAAAATCCATTTTCCTTTGCTTGGCCGCACCTGACAAGCTGTTTTGTCAAATTAGCCAAATTTTCAATAGACCACTTACATACGACTTATTCCCGCCCCGGTGCCTCTGTACCGATTTCCGGCAAACGCGGCGGTCGACCGCAGGAAAGGCACTCTTTTTCAAGCTCGAATGCTGCATGACATGCCGCCATGCCCTGCCTTTCCCAACCATGTTTCATGGCTGCAACCCGCACCAGCACGACACCGGCGCGCAGCATCTCGAGGTATTCCGCAACGCCGCGCGACACATCGATGACACGTTGTCGGTGTTTCGCGTGCATCCGGTCATTGACCTTGACGATGGCGCACAGGTCATTGTCGAGGCGACGCACCGCCACCATCGAACCAAGCGGGAAATGATTGCTTGCCGCGGTGAACTTCCTGACATCGAAGGATTCGCCGGTCGAGGTTTTACGCCCCCGAAAACCATGGCCGTAAAAGCTGGCGGAACCTTTCAGTCCGACGCTTTCCGACTCAATGATGTCGGCCTGCCCGACTTCGGCAAAGGTCGCCCTGGCCGCACGCTGGTTTTTTTTGGTTTTTTTTGATGCTTTGACCGCTGACGGCCTGGTGACCGTCCTGCCTGCAACGGCCTTGACGGATTTACCAACCACCGGCCTGGCCGGTGGTTTCTTGTTCGCGGCCCAGACGGCCGGCGAACCATTCAGTAACAGCAGGCCGCAGACGAATGCCGCAACCCACCGCAACCGGTCAGACCACGAGGGTCTGCGCTTCGTCACCCTGGCGGGCCCGAATGACACCAATTTGATAAACCGCTTCGCCCTGCGCCTTCAGTTCGGCCAATGCAGCCTCTGCATCAGCCGCTGCAACGACAACGACCAGACCGATACCGCAGTTGAAGGTGCGGTGCATTTCGTTTTCGGCAACGTTGCCTTCCTTCTGCATCCAGTCGAACAGCTTCGGACGCGGCCAGGCAGCCTTGGTCAGTTCGGCCACGGTGTTTTCCGGCAGCACGCGCGGCACGTTTTCAAGCAGGCCGCCACCGGTGATGTGAGCCATGCCCTTGATATTGACCTTCTCCATCGTCGCCAGCACCTGCTTGACGTAGATGCGGGTCGGCGCCATGACGACGTCGGCCAGCGAACGGTCGCCGTCGAACGGAGCGTTCATGTCCGGATTGGAGCGTTCGATGATCTTGCGGACCAGCGAGTAGCCATTGGAGTGAGCGCCGGAAGAAGCCAGGCCCAGCACAACGTCACCCGGCGCAATGGTCTTGCCGTCGATCGCCTTGGATTTTTCGACAACGCCGACCGCAAAACCGGCCAGGTCGTATTCGCCAGCCGGGTACATGCCCGGCATTTCGGCGGTTTCGCCACCGATCAGTGCGCAGCCGGCCAGTTCGCAACCCTTGGCAATACCGCCGACGACGGAAGCGGCGGTGTCCACATCGAGCTTGCCGCAGGCGAAGTAATCGAGGAAGAACAGCGATTCGGCGCCGAGCACCAGGATGTCATTGACGCTCATGGCGACCAGATCCTGGCCGACGGTGTCATGGCGATTCAGTTCGAAAGCCAGCTTGAGCTTGGTGCCGACGCCATCGGTACCGGACACGAGCACCGGCTCCTTGTAGCGCTTTGGCACTTCGAACAGGGCGCCAAAACCGCCGATGCCGCCGAGCACGCCTTCGCGCAGGGTTTTCTTGGCAAGCGGCTTGATACGATCGACGAGGGCATCGCCCGCATCGATATCGACGCCGGCATCACGGTAGGAAAGGGAAGTAGTCTGGTTCATGGTCGGGAGAAATCTGCCAGGCGCGGAAGAAGTCCGCTGGGAAAAAAAAGTGATTTTACCCGAAACCGACTGTGCGCCCTAACTGACTGGCAGACAAAGGAAAAAAGCAGGAACCCGATTACCAGCTGGAACGGCTCTGATTCGGACTATCGGCATGCTGGCTCAGGTAATCGCGCAGATGCTCGACAAAATAAGCCACCTTGGCCGACAGGTTGAGACGTTCGAGATACACCGCATAAACGTCGGCAGCGGGCGTATCGTAATCCGCCAGCAATTGCACCAGGCGGCCGCTGCGCAGATATTTGGCAACATCCCATTCGGCGCGCATCAGGATGCCGTGCCCTTCCAGCGCCCAGTTGAGCGCGACTTCGCCATCATTGGTGCTCAACTTGCCGTGCACCTTGATGGTTTCCGTCTGTTTTCCCTTGATCAAGCGCCAGTGACCGTAGGCTGATTCGTTCTGGCGCAGGACGATGCAGCGATGTTGCGTCAGGTCGTGCGGGTAGACCGGCTGGCCAGCCGCACGCAAATAAGCTGGCGAGGCGCAGAGCAATCGTCGATTGGCAGCAACCTTCTTGGCAATCAGGCGCGAGTCAGGCAGATCACCGAAACGGATCGAGACGTCGACCGCCTCGTCCGGCAAGCTGATCGGACGGTCGGTCAGGTGCAGTTGAACCTCGACATCCGGATACATCCTCGTAAATACCGAAATTGCCGGGCCAATGTAGGAACGGCCGAAACCCAGCGGTGCGTTGACCCGCAGCAAGCCTTTCGGGGCCGCCCGGCTGCTTGAAACCAGGCGTTCCATGTCGTCGATATCGCTCAGGATGCGTTGCGCATTTTCGAAATAAACCTCCCCCTCGCTGGTCAGGCTGATCCGCCGTGTCGTCCGGTTCAGCAGACGTACGCCAAGACGCTCCTCCAGTTGTGTCAGCCGACGAGAGACCGCCGGCGGCGTCAGGTTCAGCTCTCGCGCTGTTGCTGCAAGGCTGCCCTGTTTGATCAGCAGACAGAAAAACGCCAGTTCGGAATCGGTATTCATTATTAAGTTTTTTGCAATGATGAATTAACTTTACATCGATTCATCTATTTTCCAAAGATCCTAATCTCCGCTCCACGCCACATATAACGGAGACAAAAATGGAAATGGATATCGAGAAGAGAACCTTGCGCCGAATTACCTGGCGCATCGTGCCCTTCATCATGCTGCTGTATTTCGTTGCCTACCTGGATCGGGTCAATATCGGTTTTGCGGCCCTGACCATGAAGCAGGACCTGGGTTTTACCGCATCCATCCTCGGCTTTGGTGCAGGCATTTTTTTCTGGGGTTACTTCATGTTCGAAGTCCCCTCCAACATCATTTTGCACAAAGTCGGCGCACGACTCTGGATTGCCCGCGTGATGGTCACTTGGGGGATCATTTCCGGCTGCATGGCCTTCGTCGAGGGGCCAACCAGCTTCTACGTGATGCGCTTCCTGCTCGGCGCGGCTGAGGCCGGTTTCTTCCCCGGCATCATCCTTTATCTCAGCTACTGGTTCCCGGCCCGGCATCGGGCTGGCGTCACGGCCTTCTTCATGGCGGCGGCACCGATCTCGACCGCACTGGGTTCTCCGGTTTCCGCCGCACTGCTCGAAATGAACGGCGTGATGGGGCTGGCCGGCTGGCAATGGATGTTCATCCTCGAAGCGATTCCCGCCCTGATTCTCGGTGTGGTGGTGTTCTTCTACATGACCGACCGCCCGGAAAAGGCCAAGTGGCTGCCTGACGACGAACGTGCCTGGCTGGTCAATGCGATGAAAGAAGAAGACGCCGCCAAGGGTGACGGCGCCAAACACGGTGTCCTGGCTGGCCTGGCCAATCCCCGCGTACTCGCCCTGGCGATGATCTATTTCGGGACCTCGGCCGGCTTGTACACACTCGGTATCTGGGCACCGCAGATCATCAAGCAACTCGGCGTTTCTTCGATGACCGTCGGTTTCCTGAACGCCATTCCACCCATCGTCTCGGTCGTCGCCATGGTTTTGTGGTCACGCCATTCTGACCGCACCGGCGAACGCACCTGGCACGTCATCCTGGCTTGCCTGACCGCGGCCATCGGCCTGGTCGTCGCCGCCGGCGCCAACAGCATCGTCGGCCTGATTGCCGCCCTGACCATCGTCAACGTCGGCATCAGCTGCGCCAAGCCGCCGCTGTGGAGCATGCCGACCCTATTCTTGTCCGGCGCCGCAGCCGCCACCGGGATCGCCACCATCAATTCGATCGGCAACCTCGGCGGCTTCGCCGGCCCGGCGATGATCGGCTGGGTCAAGGATCAAACCGGCAGCTATGCCGGCGGCCTCTACTTCGTCGCCGGCCTGCTCGTGATTTCCGCAGTCCTGACGCTGCTGCTCGGCCGTTCGCAGAAAACGGCAACCTCCGTCACGGCCGCAGCTGCTGCGCACTAAAACACAACTACCCCACACCCAGACAAATCAAAAAGGAGCATCAAATGGACAAGGAAGCAGCAGTACAGTCCTTGACGGACACCATGGCCAAATTCACGTCCTACATCGGCAAGCGTCTGCCCAAGGATGTGAAGGCAAAGCTGGCCGACCTGAGGACGATGGAAACCAACCCGCTGGCCAAGTCGATCTACGACTCGATGCACGGCAACCAGGAAGCAGCGGACAAGTTGAATCGCCCGAGCTGCCAGGACACCGGCGTCATCCAGTATTTCATCGAGGCCGGGGCCAATTTTCCGCTACTCGGCGAGCTGGAAGACATCCTGCGCGAGGCGACGGTCGGTGCTACCGCGATGGGGCCGCTGCGTCACAACGCGGTCGAAACCTTTGACGAAAAAAATACCGGGACCAACACCGGCACGCAGATTCCCTGGCTCGACTGGCGCATCACGCCGGGGCTAGATAGCTGCACCATCGACGTGTACATGGCCGGCGGCGGCTGCACGCTGCCCGGCGCAGCCAAGGTGCTGATGCCGGGCCAGGGTTACGAAGGCGTCGCCGAGTTCGTGATGGATGTCATTACCGAACGCGGCGTCAATGCCTGCCCGCCGCTCTTGGTCGGCGTCGGCGTTTCGACCTCGGTCGAAACGGCGGCCCGCTTGTCCAAGCTGGCGATTCTTCGCCCGGTCGATTCGAAGAGCTCAAATGCCAAGGCGGCGCTGATGGAAGAATTGCTTGAACAGGGCCTAAACGAAATCGGCATCGGCCCGCAAGGCCTGACCGGCAACAACAGCGTGATGGGCGTCAATATTGAATCCTCTGCCCGTCATCCCTCGACCATCGGCGTCGCCGTCAATACCGGCTGCTGGGCGCATCGCCGCGGCAAGATCAAGATCAACGCCGACATGTCCTACGAAATCATTTCCCACGAAGGAGTCGTCCTGTGAAAAAAATTCTGACCACCCCCATCAAGGACGAAGACCTGGCCAACCTCAACGTCGGCGATGTGGTTTATCTGACCGGCCGCCTGGTGACCTGCCGCGACGTGGCACACCGCCGCCTGATCGAGCAGGGTCGCGAACTGCCGGTCAACCTCGAAGGCGGGGCGATTTTCCACGCCGGGCCAATTGTCCGCAAAAAGGACGACGGCAATTTCGAGATGGTCTCCATCGGCCCGACGACCAGCATGCGGATGGAAAAATTCGAGCGTGAATTCATCAAGCAGACCGGCGTCAAACTGATCGTCGGCAAGGGCGGCATGGGACCGGAAACGGTCGCCGGTTGCCAGGAAGGCGTCGCCGTCCATGCGATTTTCCCGGGCGGCTGCGCCGTACTCGCCGCAACGCAGGTCGAGGAGATCGAAGGTTACGAGTGGCCCGACCTCGGCATGCCTGAAACGCTGTGGATCAACCGGGTCAAGGAATTCGGGCCGCTGATCATCTCGATCGACACCAAGGGCAACAACCTGATCCAGCAGAACAAAGTCGGCTTCAACGAGAAGAAGAAACCGGTGCTTGAACGGATCAGCAAGCAGCTCAGCTTTATCAAATAAGAGAACAAGATGGCGGGCAAGCGAGCTGCCACTTGCCCGCCATCTTGATAAAAAAAGCTGAGTCACTCAAAAACAGGCAAAAGCCCTGATCAATCGACACCAACCGACGCAGTTGGATTACTGAATTTCAGCCTCGAAAAGTCCTGATTTGCCGAGAAGTCGGCGCAAAGTCATTGCCAAGGCCAGTCGCCCAAGCCACAACCCGAAATCGTGCGCCAGACTCCGGTCGACCGTGGCAGGCTCTGCTAAAATCGCGGGTCCGAATTTTTCGGCGCCCGCGACTTTCAGCGAGCGCCTGTCCCAGTGGAGAGTTTTGCCATGTACCAATCCCCCCTCATCCAGGATCTGCACGAGCGCGGCCTGATCGCCCAGATCACCGACGCCGAGACGCTCGACAAGCTGTTGATTGAGGAATCGGTAACGCTCTATTGCGGCTTCGACCCGACGGCAGACAGCCTGCACCTCGGCCACCTGGTGCCGGTGCTGATCCTGAAGCGCTTCCAGGAAGCCGGCCACAAGCCGATCGCCCTGGTCGGCGGCGCCACCGGCATGATCGGCGACCCGAGCTTCAAAGCCACCGAACGCAAGCTCAACACGCCCGACGTGATTGCTTCCTGGGTCGGTAACATCCGCGAACAGGTCAAGCCCTTCCTCAAGTTTGAAGGCGCCAATCCGGCGATCATGGCCAACAATTACGACTGGTTCGGCGGCATGAACTGCCTCGAATTCCTGCGCGACATCGGCAAGCATTTCTCGGTCAACGCCATGATCAAGAAGGAATCGGTGCAGCAGCGCCTGACCCGCGAAGACCAGGGCATCTCCTACACCGAGTTCTCCTACAGCCTGCTCCAAGGCTACGACTTCGCCGAACTCTACAAGCGCCACGGCTGCGTGCTGCAGATCGGCGGCTCCGACCAGTGGGGCAACATCGTCGCCGGCACCGACCTGACCCGCCGCCTGCACCAGAAGCAGGTCTACGGCCTGACCCTGCCGCTGATCACCAAGGCCGACGGCACCAAGTTCGGCAAGACCGAATCCGGCGCCATCTGGCTCGACCCGAAAAAGACCTCGCCCTACGCCTTCTACCAGTTCTGGCTCAACACCAGCGACGCCGACGTCTACAAGTTCCTCAAATTCTTCACCTTCTTGCCGGTCGACCGTATCGCCGAAATCGAAGCCACCGACAAGGCCAGCGGCACCAAGCCAGAAGCCCAGCGCATCCTGGCCGAGGAAGCGACCCGACTGGTACACGGCGAAGTCGCGCTGATGGCCGCCCGGCGCATCACCGAATGCCTGTTCAGCGGTCAACTCGCCGATTTGACCGAAAACGACCTCGAACAGCTGGCGCAGGACGGCATGCCCGGCGTGCAGATCGACAAGGCCAATGCCGGCCTGATCGATGCGCTGGTCGCCGCCGGCCTCGCCAAGTCGAAATCGGAAGCGCGTACCTTCATCCAGAGCGGCAGCGTCACGATTAACGGCAACAAGGCCGAGGCGCTCGACCACGTGGTCAGCGGCGACGAACTGCTTTACGGCCGGTTCACCATCCTGCGGCGTGGCAAGAAGAACTACGGCCTGATCAGCTGGATCTGATCGGGGCCGAATGCGGGGAGGCGGCCAGTGGCACCTCTCCGCTAGCCGAAGGACAGAGCGAGCTGGGGTGAAATATCCGCCTGGCTCACCACTTCGGCTTTCAACTCGCAAGACGAAGGATTCTCCAGCAACGCCGCAAAAGCTTCGGCTGGAAAATCAGGATAAGCACCGAGCCAGAAGGCACTTTCCTGCGCATTGAGGATCAGGGGCATCCGGCCATGCACCGCCCCAACCAGCGCATCGGCCGGCGTAGTCACCATGGCACAGGTCGTTCCGGCCTGCGGATGGTGATCAAACACCCCGGCAAACATCAGCGCCTTGCCGCTCGCTGAACTGAAACGAACTTGCTGCCGGTGACCATCGGCCAGTACCTGCCATTCAAAAAACGCCGTCGCCGGCATCAGGCAGCGATTTTTTTGCAAAGTCTTGCTATAAAAAGGCTTGGCAACCAACCCCTCGGCACACAAGGTACTCGGCGGGCGCAGCGGTTCGGCATTCAGGAAACTGCCGACTAGGCCCCAGCGCGCCCGGCATGCAACATGGCCTTCTGCTTGGCGAGCCAGCATCAACACCGGTGCAGCCGGCCGCATCTCGTCGCCATAAGGCAGATCGCGCCTGGGCAGATCCAGGTCGCGGCAATACCTGAGCAGATCCCTGGTGCTCGCCTTGAGCTCGTAGCGACCACACATGAAGCACCTCCCGCATTACGATATACAGTACTTTATACAGTATATTGCAAACGATCAACCTAACCTGTTCACCTGGCACATACCCGCCCGCCGATTTATTCCGGGTTGAGAAGCCCGGGCCGGGTGCAGGACAAATGCTAAAATCGCATCCCCTGTTTCGTTCCAATGCTCCGATGCGCCAGCTGATTCTCGATTTGCTGCCAGAAAGCCCTCCGACGCTGGATAACTTCGTCGCCGGCGGCAATGTGGAAACGGTTGCGGCATTCACTGAATGGCTGGCCGGTGGGCTGAGTGCAACCTCATTCTGCCTTTATGGCGAATCCGGCTGCGGTCGCTCGCACCTGCTGCTGGCCAGCGGCTTCAGCCTGATCGACGCCGGGCTCAATCCCGGTCTGAGCGGCGTCACCGCCAGCGATCAACTGGCCATCGACAATGTCGACCTGCTCAATGCCGACGGCCAGATTGCCTTGTTCGCGCTGTTCAACCAGATCAAATTGGCCGGTGGACAGTTGTTGACCGCAGCAATCCAGCCGCCGGCCCACCTTGCCTTGCGCGAAGACCTGCGGACCCGACTCGGCTCGGGCCTGATCTACCGCCTGCAACCCTTGACCGACGCCGAAAAGGCTGAAGCCATCGCCGCCCAGGCTCGTGAACGCGCCCTCAAGCTCTCGCCGGAAGCAATCAACTACCTGCTGCGCCACGCACCGCGCGACATGCGTACGCTGTCGATGCTGGTCGTCGCACTCGATCAATACACCCTCGAACAAAAACGCCCGGTCACGCTGCCGCTGCTGCGCGAACTGCTCAACATGGAAACCGCCTGATGAATCTCGCTCTCTTCGACCTCGACAACACCCTGCTCTCCGGCGACTCGGATTTCGAATGGGCGCAGTTTTTGATCAGCAAGGGCGTCGTCGACCGCGAAATTCAGGAAGCGAAAAACGTCCAGTTCTACGAGCAATACAAGGCCGGCACGCTCGACATCCATGAATTTCTCGCCTTCCAGCTCGCCCCGCTCGCCCGCCACAGCCGCGCCGAGCTCGATGCCTGGCACGCCGAGTACATGGAAAAGCACATCCGCCCGATCATCAGCACCGAGGCGCTCGATATCGTCCGCCAGCACCTCGACAACGGCGACCTGTGCGCCATCGTCACCGCGACCAACACCTTCGTCACCGGCGCGATTGGCCGCGCTTTCGGCATTCCGCACCTGATCGGCACCATTCCCGCGGTCGACGTGCAAAGCGGCGCATTTACCGGCGCCTCGAGCGGCGTGCCGTCGTTTCGCGAAGGCAAGATCGTCCGCGTCGAAGCCTGGCTCGAATCGCTCGGCCTGTGGTGGGGCAGCTTCGAGGACAGTTTCTTCTACAGCGATTCGCACAACGACCTGCCGCTGATGGGCAAGGTCAAGACGCCCGTCGCGGTCGATGCCGACGAAAAACTGCAGGCTCACGCCGACGCGCACGACTGGATTTCGCTCAGCCTGCGCAACGCCTGATGCTGCGCATTCCCTTGCTCAGCCATGAAGCGCCACTCAGTTTCGTGGTGCTGGCGCTGTTGCTGCTGTTCATCTGGCAGCCGCTGAAACCTCTGCGCCGTTCGCTGATCAACACCAGTGTCTTTTACGCTGCCTGCCTGTGCGGGGATCTGCTGGCCGGCATCCTGCTCGCCGACCACAACATGACGGCGGCAGCCAGCTGGCTGCGCCAGATGACCGTCTTCGGCGAAGGCCTGGCCGTCATCCGTTTTGCCGGCCTGGCCCTGTTCAACGTCGCCCTGCCGCGCATCCATATCCACATCGCCGGCATCCTGGCCGACATCCTGGTCATCATCGGCTACATCGGCTGGGGCTTCTTCCGCCTCAACCAGGCCGGGGTCGAGTTGACGCACCTGTTCGCCACCTCGGCCATCCTGACCGCCGTGCTGGCGATATCGATGCAGGATACGCTGGGCAACCTGCTCGGCGGTCTGGCGCTGCAGATGGACAACTCGCTGGAAATCGGCGACTGGATCAAGATCGACGATCTTTCAGGCCAGGTGACCGACATCCAGTGGCGCTACACGGCGCTGCTCACCCGCAGCGGCGAAAAAGCCATCGTCCCGAACAGCCAGTTGATGAAGGGGCGCTACTACGTGATTTGCGACAAGCACAGTGCCAATCCGGTCTGGCGACGCAGCATCGACTTCAACGTCGACCTCGCCGTGTCGCCCGGGCGCATCGTGCAGATGATCGAAGCCGACATTTCGGCCGCGACCATCCCCAATGTCGCCGGCACGCCCGCACCGAGTTGCGTCCTGCTCAATTTCGGTCCCGGCTACGCGCACTACGTGCTCCGCTACTGGCTGCAGAATCCGCAACTGGACGATCCGACCGACTCCGACGTGCGCACGCATATTCTGGCCACGCTGCAGCGCAACGGCATTCGCCTCGCCACGGATGACCACACCATCCACCTCGTCGAGGAAGGCGCCGCACACCGCGAAGATGTGCAGAACCGCGAGCTCAAGCGCCGGCTTCAGGCAATCAACTCGATCGAACTGTTTGCACGTCTCGACGACAACGAGAAACAGCACCTCGCCGAGCACCTGATCAACGCCCCTTTCGCACCCGGCGACATCCTGACCCGCCAGGGCGCCATCGCCCACTGGCTGTACATCATGGTCAATGGCGAAGCCGAAGCCTGGTGGCAACCGCCGGAAGGCCCTCGTCGCCTGCTCGAAAAACGCGGCCCGGGCAGCGTGTTCGGCGAAATCGGCCTGATGACCGGTGCACCGCGCCGGGCGACGGTCATCGCAACCAGCAATGTCGAAGCCTATCGCCTGGACAAGGAAGGCTTTCAGGAGATCATCCGGCAACGTCCGGCACTGGCCGACAGCCTGTCCGGCATCCTTGAAGCGCGCCTCCAGCGCTTTGCGGAACTCGAACAGGGTTACCACCAGGGACGCAACGAAACTCAGCAAAAAGTCCCCGGCAGTGCCGCAATCGGCAAGAAAATACGCGAGTTCTTTGGGCTCGACTGAGGCCAATCCAATGGAAAATCATCGCTTTGCGGTAGAATTCCTTCTTTTCCGCAGCGCAGCAAGCGCTCACTGAACGGTAATTCGTGATCCGCAAATTCATTTCCCGCGTCCTTGGCGGCAAAAAACCCAAGGCAGGCCACAACGAGCCCGCCATCATTCCTGTTTCCACCCACGGCATTACCCGCGACCGTATCAGTTCGGGTAGCCGGCGTGTCTGCGAAACCCTGCAGCAGCACGGCCACAAGGCTTATGTCGTCGGCGGTGCCGTGCGCGACCTGCTGATCGGCGCCGACCCGAAGGACTTCGACATCGCCACCGATGCAACGCCGGAAGAGGTTCGCCGCCATTTCCGCCGCGCCCGCATCATCGGCCGCCGCTTCCAGATCGTGCATGTGATGATGGGCCAGGAGACGCTGGAGGTCACCACCTTCCGCGGCACGCTGGACGAAAAGACCAAAACCGACGCACATGGCCGCGTGCTGCACGACAACGTTTTCGGTTCACATGCCGAAGATGCCGAGCGCCGCGACTTCACAGCCAATGCGCTGTATTACGACCCGGCCAGCGAAGCAGTGATCGACTACCACCGTGGCGTCGGCGATCTCAAGCAGAAAACCCTGCGCATGATCGGCGAACCGCGCACCCGCTACCGCGAAGATCCGGTGCGCATGCTGCGCGCCGTGCGCCTCGCGGCAAAACTCGGACTCACGATCGATCCGGAAGCCAGGAAACCGATCCGCGAAATGGCCGGCCTGCTTGAAAATGTACCGGCGGCCCGCCTGTTCGACGAAATGCTCAAACTGCTGACCTCCGGGCACTCGGTCAAATGCATCACCCAGTTGCGTAACGAAGGCCTGCATCACGGCCTGTTGCCACTGCTCGACGTCATTCTTGAACAACCGATGGGCGAAAAGTTCGTCATGCTTTCGCTGGCCAACACTGACGACCGCGTGCGCAAGAACAAGGGAATTTCGCCCAGCTTCCTGTTCGCCACCCTGCTCTGGCACGAAGTATTGGCCAACTGGGAAAAGATCAAGGCCAAGGGCGCACCGAAAACCCCGGCGCTCTACGAAGCGATGGACGACGTGCTCAGCGTGCAGGGCGAAAAACTGGCGATCACCCGCCGTATCGCCGGCGACATCAAGGATATCTGGGCCCTGCAGCCGCGCTTCGAACAACGTGCCGGCAAGCGCCCTTACGCCCTGCTCGAACAGCCACGTTTCCGCGCCGGTTACGACTTTCTCGTACTGCGCGCCGAATCCGGTGAGATCGACCGCGAAGTGGCCGACTGGTGGACGCGCTTCCAGAATGTCGATGGCGATGAGCGGGCCGAAATGCTGATGCCTGAACAACCGGGCGACAAGAAAAAACGCCGGCGCCGCAAAAAACCGGCCGCCAGCAACGTCGACCACGGCAACACCGAATGAACCTGGCCTACGTCGCGCTCGGTGCCAATCTTGGCGACCCGGCCAGTACCGTGCGGGCAGCCTTCGGCGCCCTGGCCAACCTGCCGGAAAGCCGTGTCGTACATTGTTCCTCGCTGTACCGCACGGCACCGGTCGGGATTACCGAACAGCCTGATTTCATCAATGCCGTTGCCGCACTCGAAACGACCTTGGCACCCGAAGCCCTGCTCGATGCACTGCTCGACCTCGAACAACGCTTCGGTCGCATCCGGGCCGAACGCAACGGCCCGCGCACCCTCGATCTTGACGTCCTGCTCTACAACGACCTCGAAATCGACCTGCCACGCCTGACCCTGCCGCACCCGCGCCTGCATCTCAGGGCATTCGTCCTTCAACCGCTGGCCGAAATCGCACCCAAGCTGCAACTGCCACGGCGCGGCCCGATTTCCGCCTGGCTGCCCGCCGTCGCCAATCAGGGCTGTACCCGGCTGTGAACCTGTTCGGTTTCAACATCCCGGTGCTCTGGCAGACCGTGGTGCTGCTGGCGCTATCGAATGTCTTCATGACTTTCGCCTGGTACTCGCACCTCAAGAACCTGAACGACAAGCCATGGTGGATCGCGGCCCTGGCCTCCTGGGGCATCGCACTGTTCGAATACCTGCTGCAGGTACCGGCCAACCGTATCGGCCACAGCGAGCTTGATCTCGGCCAACTGAAAATACTGCAGGAGGTGATCACTCTTGCGGTTTTCGTCCCTTTTGTCGTTTTCTACATGGATCAACCGCTCAAGCTTGACTATTTATGGGCGGCCCTGTGTATCCTTGGCGCCGTCTATTTCGTTTTCCGTTCATAAATGTCCGCTCAAACCATTACCCGCCGCCTGACCCAGGCCGACCTCGCCAAGTTGTACCAAGCGGGCGAGAAGGTCGTCATGTTCACTTGCTACGACGCCAGCTTTGCCCGTCTGCTCGATGATGCCGGCGTTGAAACCTTGCTCATCGGCGACTCGCTGGGCAATGTCATTCAAGGGCACGACACGACGTTGCCGGTCACGGTCAGCGATATCGCCTATCACACGGCTGCGGTCAAACGCGGTTCCAGCCGCGCCTTCATCATCGCCGACATGCCTTTCGGCAGCTATCAGGAATCGCCGGAACAAGCCTTCCGCAACGCCGTAACGCTGATGGCGGCCGGCGCCCAGATGGTCAAGCTGGAAGGCGGCCGCGAAATGGCGTCGACCGTGGCATTCCTCGTACAGCGCGGCATTCCGGTTTGCGGCCACATCGGCCTGACACCACAATCGGTGCACGCCTTGGGCGGCTACAAGGTGCAGGGCAAGGGCGAAGCTGCGGCGCAACGCTTGAAGGACGACGCCCTGGCACTGCAGGAAGCCGGCGCAACAATGATCGTCATCGAGGCTGTGCCGGCGGCACTGGCCACCGCCGTGACGGCCAGCCTGCACATCATCACCATCGGCATCGGCGCCGGCAAGGAAACTTCCGGCCAGGTCACCGTACTGCACGATGCTTTCGACATCCCACCGGGCAAGAAAGCCAAGTTCGTCCGCAATTTCATGGACGGCGCAAGCAGCATTGCCGATGCTGCCGCCCGCGCTGTAACCGCCATCAAGGATGGCAGCTACCCCGGCCCGGAACATACCTACGCCGGTTAATCCTCCAGCGAGCCTGACATGCAAATTCACTCCAGCATCGCCGACCTGCGTTCGGCGCTCAAGGGACGCGGTCGCGTCGTTTTCGTTCCCACCATGGGCAACCTGCACGCCGGCCACATCAGCCTGATGCAGCAAGCCCGGGCGCACGGTGACACCGTGGTGGCCTCGATTTTCGTCAATCGGCTGCAATTCGGGCCGAACGAGGATTTCGACAAATACCCACGCACCTTTGCCGACGACTGCGCCAAGCTCGAAGCCACTGGCGTCGACGTGCTGTTCGCACCGACCGAAACCGACCTCTATCCGGAACCCCAGGAATACACAGTCGAACCGCCGGCCATCCAGAATGTGCTCGATGGCGAATTCCGCCCCGGTCACTTCCGCGGCGTCGCCACCGTCGTGCTCAAGCTGTTCAACATCGTCCAGCCGCAGACCGCATTGTTCGGCAAGAAGGATTACCAGCAGCTGATGGTCATTCGCAACATGACGCGCCAGTTCGCCCTGCCGATCGAGATCGTCGGCGGCGAGACGGTGCGTGCCGACGATGGCCTGGCCCTGTCTTCACGCAACGGCTACCTGACGCCGACCGAACGGGCCGAAGCGCCGCGCCTCAGACAAGAGCTGGAGAAAGTTCGCTCGGCGTTGCGCAACGGCGAGTCGGATTGCGTCAAACTGGAAAATGCCGCGATCGAAGCGTTGACCGCAGCAGGCTGGAAAACCGATTATGTTGCGGTGCGACAACAGTCCGACCTGGCCAGGCCAAACAGCGTAAACGTCCCACTGGTGGTGCTTGCCGCCTCCCGGCTTGGCGCAACGCGGCTCATTGATAACATTGAGATTTGACGAAGCGACAATCCTCATAATTACGCGCGTTGACACTAGGGATTTTGTCGTTACAATGCGCTTCCCCCAACCTTCTGGATGATTGAAACCATGCAGAGAACGATGTTGAAATCCAAGCTGCACCGTGTAACGGCCACCCATGCCGATCTGCACTACGAGGGTTCCTGCGCCATCGATGAAGACCTGCTCGAAGCGGCCAACATCAAGGAGTATGAACAGATCGACATCTGGAACGTGAACAACGGTGAACGTTTCACGACCTATGCGATCCGCGCCGAACGTGGTTCAGGCGTCATCTCGGTCAACGGTTCGGCAGCCCGCCGCGCCGCACCTGGCGACATCCTGATCATCGCCACCTTTGCGGTGTACAACGAAATCGAACTGGCCAAATACGAGCCGGACCTGATTTACGTAGATTCGCAAAATCGCATTACCCGTCGCGGTCACAAGATCCCGACACAAGCCGCCGCCTGATTTTCCGGCCCGCGCTGACCCAGAAACCCGCCCTCCGGCGGGTTTTTCTTTTTCTGTACAATGCCTGCACAATTACAAATCCACCGGAGACAAACGATGGGCGTTGCATTCGCCAAGACCCCGAAGGGGCAGGCAGAAATCACCAGCAAAACGGGCGGGCTGACACCACGTCAGCGACGGGTCCTGATCATGATCGATGGCAAGCGTACGGTTGATGAACTGCGCGACATGCTGCAATCTGACGATCTGCAGCACACCCTGGGCATGCTCGAAGAAGATGGCTACATCATGGCCGCCAGCGTGACGGATTCGAGTGGCGCCAGCCAGAAGCTGTCCGCGCCCCTGCCGCCAATCACGGCCTTCCGCGAACTTTCCGGCGCAACCGATCCACTCAAATTGCAGCAGGCGCGCAATTTCATGAGCAACACCCTGAACGCTTTTGTCGGCACGCTCGGCAACAGCTCACTGCTCGGCAGGATAGAACAGGCAGAAGGCCACGCCGGACTGCGCGCCCTGTACGACGAGTGGTACCACGCACTGGTCATGTCACGCGAGGGCAAGCGCGAAGCAGAAGCGCTGCGCGCCAAACTGTTACTTGTCATCTGATCCGGGGACGGCAATCGATGCCGCCCCGGAAGCCTTGTTACTCGCTGACCGCCTTCGGCTTGCGGGCCCGCGGTGCGCGCTTGGGTTTGGGGGCAACAACCTCGACAACCGCCGCAGCCACTTCCTGAACCGGCGCGCTTTCTTCTCCCGCCGGCTTGCGGGAACGACGCACCCCGCGTCGTGCCGGGGCTTTGGCCGGTACGGTCTCTTCAACAGGGGCAACAGCAACGACTGGCGATTCAGCGGGTGATGCCGAGTCTGTTGCGGTCAACCTGCTTTCAGGCTCTTTTTTACCGTTGCGGCGTCCACCACGACGGCGCGATGCCGCTGGAGGCACTTCTTCGGCCGCAGCCGGCGCCGCCTCTGGCTGAAGTACCGGCTCGACGACAGGAGACACAGGAGCAACGGGATCAAGCGGACGGGCTGCACGGGTATCGCCATCCTTGCGGGTCCGACGACCACCGCGACGACGCGCATTGCCGCTCGTTCCCGACTCGGCCGCTGGCTCCATTTTGGGCTCGACAAGCACGTCGACCGCAGCAACCTCAAGTGCAGACTCCGGCTTGGCCGCTTCGTTCTCGACAACGACCGGCCGAGGCTGCGCCCGTGTCACGTAAGCACCGGACTTGTCATCGCGACCGAAACCCAGCAAACCGCGATTAGCGGCCTCTTCAAGCAGATTGCCAAAACTGCGGAAGCCATAATAATTTTCATTGAAGCCCGGATTGCGGCGCTTGATCACTTCCTTGAGCACCGATGCCCAGATCCGCTCGGTATCGCCACGATCGGCGAACAAATCGGCAAACGTTGTCGTCGCCAGCTCGATCGCCTTGTTCTTGCGCGCCTCAAGCTTCTCGCGCCGACCATTTTCCTCTTCCGGCGTACGGCGCGGCGAGGGCTCACGATTTTCGCGGCGCGAGGCCGGACGATCGCGGACCAGATCGTCGTAATAAATGAACTCGTCGCAATTGGCGATCAGCAGGTCGGAACATGACTGCTTGACGCCCACACCGATAACCCGCTTGGCGTTTTCGCGCAATTTGGAAACCAGCGGCGAGAAGTCGGAATCGCCGGAAATGATCACGAAGGTATCGACGTGTGATTTGGTATAGCAAAGATCGAGTGCATCGACGACGAGGCGGATATCTGCCGAATTCTTGCCCGACTGGCGGACATGCGGAATTTCAATCAGCTCGAAGTTGGCTTCGTGCATGGCCGACTTGAAGGCCTTGTAGCGATCCCAGTCGCAGTAGGCCTTCTTGACGACGATACTGCCTTTGGCGAGCAGACGTTCAAGCACAGGCTTGATGTCGAATTTTTCATACTGAGCATCGCGCACACCGAGTGCGACATTCTCGAAATCACAAAAAAGCGCCATGCTGGCGGTATCGGCTGGTGCGGCCATGGAATGCTTTCAACTTGAGGAGGGCGCAGTATACCGCCCCTCGGCAAAATGACCGCCACACCACCATCCCAGCCAATTCGACCGGGATATATATTCTTCGGCAATCGAGGTTTTTTAGCAGGCATCAAAGCCCGCCAACCCCGCTTGAAACTAACATCGGCGCGCCAAACAATTTCCGAAAGGGGGAAAAACAATGAGTGGCGCTTTCACCAAATCGATGGCGCGGAACATTTTCTACGGGGGGACGACGTTCTTCTTCCTGCTGTTCCTTGCGCTGTCATTCGATACCCATTCGCAACTTCCCAAACGTGACATGCGGCAGAACATTACGCCACAAGTCGTCGAAGGCAAGAAGCTGTGGGAAGTCAATAACTGTATCGGTTGCCACACCCTGATGGGTGAAGGTGCCTACTTTGCCCCTGAACTGGGCAATGTAATCGTTCGCTACGGTGACGAAGGCGTCAAAGCCTTCATCAAGAGCCGTCCGAAAGATGGCATCCCGGGTCGCCGCAGCATGCCTCAGTTCAACTTCACCGACGAGCAACTGGATGCCATCGTGGCCTTCCTGAAGCACGTCAATTCGATCAACGATGCTAACTGGCCGCCTAACAGCCAGGGCTGATCGAGAGGAGATACTGAACATGCAATTCAAATCCCAAGCGGTTGCAAAACCCTACTTCATCGCGGCAATCGGTCTGTTTGTCGGTCAAATCCTGTTCGGCCTGATTCTTGGCCTGCAGTATGTGCTCGGCGACTTCCTGTTCCCCGCCATCCCGTTCAACGTGGCCCGCATGGTCCACACCAACCTGCTGATCGTGTGGCTGCTGTTTGGCTTCATGGGCGGCGCGTACTACATGATCCCGGAAGAATCCGAGACCGAACTGTTCAGCCCGAAACTGGCGCTGCTGATGTTCTGGATCTTCCTGGTCGCTGGTGCAGCAACGATCGTCGGCTATCTGGCCGTCCCGTATGCCACGCTGGCTGAACTGACCGGCAACAACATCCTCGAAACGATGGGTCGCGAGTTCCTCGAACAGCCGCTGCCGACCAAGCTCGGCATCGTCGTCGTGGCACTGGTATTCCTGTTCAACATCACCATGACGGTGCTGAAGGGCAAGAAGACCTCGATTTCGATCGTGCTGCTGCTCGGCCTATGGGGTCTGGCTGTCTTCTTCCTGTTCTCCTTCTACAACCCGGCGAACGTCGTTCTCGACAAGTTCTTCTGGTGGTGGACGGTGCACCTCTGGGTAGAAGGCGTGTGGGAACTGATCCTCGGCTCGTTCCTGGCCTTCGTGCTGATCAAGACGACCGGTGTTGACCGTGAAGTGATCGAAAAATGGCTGTACGTCATCGTCACCCTGACGCTGATCACCGGCATCATCGGTACGGGTCACCACTACTTCTGGATCGGTACGCCGGAATACTGGCAGTGGTGGGGTTCCATCTTCTCCGCTCTGGAACCGATTCCGTTCTTCGCCATGACCGTCTTTGCCTTCAACATGGTAAACCGTCGTCGTCGCGAACATCCGAACAAGGCCGCCGTTCTGTGGGCTCTGGGTACCGGCGTGATGGCTTTCCTGGGCGCTGGCGTGTGGGGCTTCCTGCACACCCTGGCTCCGGTCAACTACTACACCCACGGCACGCAGATCACCGCTGCTCACGGTCACATGGCTTTCTATGGCGCCTACGCCATGGTCAACCTGATGATGATCTCCTACGCCATGCCCATCCTGCGCGGCCGTGCTGCCAACAGCAACAAGTCGCAAGTGCTGGAAATGTGGTCGTTCTGGCTGATGACCACGGCAATCGTGTTCATCACCCTGTTCCTGACCGCCGCCGGTATCCTCCAGGTCTGGCTGCAACGTGTTTCCGACACGCCGCTGCCGTTCATGGTGGCTCAGGACAAGATCGCATTGTTCTACTGGATGCGTGAATGGGCCGGTGTGGTCTTCCTGATCGGTCTGATCATCTATATCGCCAGCTTCTTCGTTGGCGGCAAGGAAGAAAAGGCTGCATAAGCCCTCTCCTCCGCTAGCACGCTAGCCAAAGGCGCAGATCGAAAGGTCTGCGCCTTTTTCCATTTTTGGGCCATATCAAGTTCCGCTGATGCGCCTGCCGCTACCATAGTCGCATGAGTGAAACACAGACCATCACCGGCACGACAACCGGTCCAGCTCCTGCCAGAAAACTCCCCGGCGATCTTGCCATCTGGTTTTTCATCCTGGCAGAAATGCTGGCCTTTGCCGTTTTTTTTGCCTCCTACGCCTTTGCCCGGGCGCACGATCCGGCACTGTTCAATCTTTACCAGCAGACGCTGGACCGGAACGCCGGAGCGCTGAATACCGTACTGTTAATCACCGGCTCATGGTTTGTCGTACTCGCAGTCCAGGCAGCACATCGTGACGACAGCCCTGCCGTGGCACGCAACATCCTGCTCGGTTTCCTCTGCGGCGGCGGTTTTCTGGTCGTCAAAGTATTCGAGTACGCGGCCAAGTTTGGCGCCGGCATTTCAATGTCGACCAATACTTTCTACATGTTTTATATTTCACTAACCTTTTTTCACTTCATGCACGTCATACTCGGCATGGTGATTCTTGCTGTCCTCTGGTTCCAGGCACGTCAGGGTGCGTACACCAGCCAAAACGCCAACGGGCTGGAAAGCGGCGCGGCGTACTGGCACATGGTCGATCTGCTGTGGATCATTCTTTTTCCGCTTGTTTATGTGATGCGCTGATGAGTCACCTGCTTAACAACCCCGCCCATCGAGCCTGGCTCGTTCTTCTTGTCGCCACGGCGCTGACCTGGTATCTCGGCGAAGTCGGCGCAGCCGGCACCTGGGCGATTGTCACCATGCTGCTCATCGCCTTTATCAAAGGCCGGCTGGTCATTCTCGATTTCATGGAACTGCGCGAGGCGCCCCTGATGTGGCGCCTGCTGCTCGAAGGCTGGCTGATTTTTGTTTCCAGCCTGATACTCTTGGCTTACTGGATCTCTCTCAAATGAACGAACTACCTTTCTACGAACCGTCCGGCAACGAAATCGCACTGTTCGAACACGCCTACAAGCAACGCCTCCCGCTGCTGATCAAGGGACCGACCGGCTGTGGCAAGACGCGCTTTGTGGCGCACATGGCTGCCCGCCTCAAGTTGCCGCTGTACACCGTCGCCTGTCACGATGACCTGACGGCGGCCGACCTGGTTGGCCGCCACCTGATTTCGGACAGCGGCACCTACTGGTCCGACGGTCCGTTGACCCGTGCCGTACGTGAAGGCGGTATCTGCTACCTCGATGAAGTGGTCGAAGCACGCAAGGACACCACCGTCGTGCTGCACCCATTGGCTGATGATCGCCGTATCCTGCCGATCGACCGGACCGGTGAAACGCTGGAAGCACCGGACAATTTCATGCTGGTTGTTTCCTACAACCCTGGCTACCAGAATCTGCTCAAGGGCCTGAAACCCTCAACCCGTCAGCGCTTTGTCTCGATGCGCTTCGATTTCCCCGGAGCAGAACGGGAAATTTCGATCTTGATCGGGGAAACCGGCTGTGACGCCGATCTCGCCAAGCGTCTGGTAGGTATTGCCAAGGCTTTCCGTGCGCTCAAGGACCGCGACCTGGAAGAAGTAGCCAGCACCCGTTTGCTGGTCTACGCCGCAACGCTGATCAAATCCGGCTTCGACATCAGCGCAGCCTGCCGCGCTTCGCTGGTCGAAAGCCTGACCGATGATGAAGAAACGGTCGAAGCACTGATGGAAATCGTCAATGCCACATTCGGACGATAGTTTCGGCAACGAGGACAGCACGCCGGGACTCAGCCTGGCCGTGCTGTCCGAAGCCCTCTATCTGGCCAATCTCCTGCTCGCGCCAGGCATTGCCTTCGGGCTGCTTGTCTGGCTCTGGCTGAAATATAAAGACAGCGCCCCTCCGCTTGCCAAGCACCACCTCCGGCAAACAACTTTTGTCAGCCTGTATGGCGGCATATTGATCACCGTGCTCTCGGCCATTTTCATCCTGGCCGGCGGCCTCGACTGGGAATGGACCTGGGTCATGGTGATCATGTATTTCACCTGCATTCATTCAACCTTGGTCATGTTCGGCATGTTCGGGCTGGCCAAAGCCATGGCCGGCCAGATCTGGCGCTTTCCGTTGATTGGTCCTGCGGTCGACCGCGACAAGCAATGAAAAAACCAGCGCTTCAACGTTACCGCCTGTTTGCGCAGATGGCGTTCTTCGCCTTGTTCACCGTCACGCCGATTTTCGACCTGTTTCGTTACGACCTGACTGAAAAACACGCCTACTTCCTGACCTTTCCCTGGCACTTGGGAATCGACGAATTGATCGCTGGAACAGGTGACCCCCGGTCTGCTGCGGTCAACATCATTCTTTACCTGTTTTTGCCGGTACTCGGCACCTTGGCCGCCATCATCGCCGTTGCCTGGAAATGGGGCCGACTCTACTGCGGCTGGCTTTGCCCGCACTTTTCAGTCGTCGAGACAATCAACCGGCTGATGCTTTTTGCGACCGGCAAACACTCAGTCTGGGACAAGAAACAAACGCCGCCCTGGGAGCCGGATGGCACGCCCGCGCCGCGCGACAAACGTTACTGGCTGGTCGTCGTTCCCGCTGCCATCGGCTTTGCCTTTGCCTGGGCGGTCGTCGGACTGACTTACCTGATGCCGCCGTTTCAGGTTTACCACGGACTATTCACTTTCAACTTATATCGTGGCGAAGTGATTTTCCTGAGCGCGGCAACGACGGTATTGAGCCTGGAATTTCTTTTCGCACGCCATTTATTTTGCCGCTACGGCTGCGCCATCGGCATTTTCCAGAGCTTCGCCTGGATCGTGAACAAGAAAGCGATGGTCGTCGGCTTCGAACGCAAACGTGTGCTCGACTGCGCCAACTGCCTTGAAGGCCGCGGATCAGCCTGTGATGCAGTTTGTCCGATGCGACTCAAACCGCGCAACGTCAAACGCTGGATGTTTGCCTGCACCCAGTGCGGCCAGTGCATTTCAGCCTGCGGCACCGTCAATCGCGACAATCCTCAGGGACAACTGCTGCGCTGGGTCAGCAATGACGCAGCCAAGCGGAATGAAGCCGGTTTTTCATCGCTATCAAATACCGACGAAGACGCCGGTGGGAAAATTTAGGTCATGGAAGAATTCATCGGAAAACTCTGGCACAACTGGGTGACCAAGGCAGCCGCCGGGCATTACCCGGAAGCCGCAGTCAAACTGGCCGAAGTTGAAAAAACGGCAGGTATTTTGTTTCGAGCCTTTGGTGGCGACCCCGGGCTCAAAGTGGCCGCAGCAACCATGGACACACATGGCGCCCGTCGACGCTGGTTGCAGCGTCTGGCAGCCAGCGGTGAGAAAGTTGCACAGGCCCGACGCGACGCCGAAACCCTGCGTCTGCCGCCAGAAATCGCGGCCTTTCCAGACAAATCCCTGAACCGCGACCTTTACCTCTGGCTTGCCGCACTGGCGGCCAGCGATGTGGCGCCCGATCGCCCATGGTTCATTCGTAATCAACTGGCCACCCAGGCTGCGCTTGAAAAATACCCTGGGCTGCGTTCACGTTACGAACGTCTCGTCACCGCTCACATTGCCGGGCGAATCGACCCGGATGAACTGCAACCTGATGAAGCTGCGCAAGAAACAGCCATCCGCCAGGCGCTGCTCACACCCACTGCGGTCGACGGGCTGCCACCGCTGAATTCGCGCAAATCCCGGCCACCACAGCCTGTACTCCTGTGGATGATCGAAGTTGAAGAACGTCCGGCCGGCAAACTCGATGCCGAATCGGGCAACAACCTGCCGCACGAAGGCAGTGGCAATAACGCCGAACCAGAAAAGGACGCCCACAAGGCCGAGCAGGTTGATACGCCGGACAACAAGAATCCGATGCTGGCCATGTTCCGCGCCGAGAGTTTGCCGACCTGGGCGGAATATGTCCGGGTCAACCGGGCTTTTGATGATGATGAAGATCCCAATGCCCGCAACGCGGCCAAGGATCTCGATCAACTGTCGCTGATCCGCGATGCAGAAACCTCGGTCTCACGCGTCAAGTTTGACCTTGACCTCCCTTCGGCGGCAGAAGATGACACCCCGGTTGGCCCCGGCATCCCGCTGCCCGAGTGGGATTACCGCAAAACCGTGATGCTGGCTGACCACTGCCGCTTGCAGCCGATGATCGCTCAGGATGCACTGCCGGCCGGCCTGCCGGAGGAACTGGTTGCCACGGCCAAAAAACTGCGCGGCCAGTTCGCTGCCCTCGCACCGCAACGCCGCTGGCTCAAGGCTCAGGCCGATGGTTCGGAGCTTGATGTTGAAGCCTGCGTACGCAACCATGCCGATCGCGCCTCAGGTCATACGCCAGAAAGTGGCAACTACCTGGCTCAGGCACGTTGCGAACGCGACCTGGCCTGCCTGCTGCTGGCAGACTTATCAATGTCAACGGACGCCTGGATCTCGGATACGCACCGGATTGTCGATGTCGTCCGCGACTCGCTTTTGCTCTTCTCCGAAGCGTTGACCGCGACAGGCGACCGTTTTGGGATCTACGGCTTTTCATCATTGCGTCGGCAGAACATCCGCTTCCATTTGCTCAAGGATTTCAACGCCCGTTACGATGCCGCCGCTCGTGGCCGAATTCTGGCCATCAAACCCGGCTTCTACACCCGCATGGGTGCCGCACTGCGCCAATCGGCCAAAATACTCTACGAGCAACCGGCCAGCCGTCGCCTTCTGCTGATCATCACCGACGGCAAGCCCAACGATCTCGACCTGTATGACTCACGCTACGGCATCGAAGACACCCGAATGGCCGTACATGAAGCTCGACGCATGGGACTCACCCCATTCTGCGTCACTATTGACCGTGAAGCAGGTGCCTACCTGCCCTACCTGTTCGGACCCGCAGGTTTTTGCGTCATACGAAATCCGGAAGAGCTGCCGCGCCGGCTACCACTTCTTTATGCACAACTGACTCGGTAGTAGTTATTATTGCGTATTGCCGGTGGATTACCCCGATGCCACCATCGGCCAGCTTTTTTAACGAGTCCAGCTATGCAGTCGAACCACCCGATCAATGTCGAAGCACTACTCACCCACATCCCGCTTTTCAATGGCCTGGCGCCAGAGGAAATTGCGCGGATCGCCCGTTCAACCCGTGAAATTCACATCAGCAAGGGCGACATCCTGTTTCACAAGGGCGACCCCTGCAATGGTTTTCACCTGCTGGTTTATGGGCAGGTCAAACTCGCCTTCACTTCCCAGCAAGGCAGTGAGAAAGTCGTCGAAATCCTGACACAGGGCCAGAGCTTCGGCGAGGCCGTGATGTTCATGGAAAAGCCTTACATTGTCTTCGCCCAGGCGCTGACCGACTCACTCCTGTTGCATGTATCCAAAGCTGCCGTTTTTGACGAGCTTCAGCGCGACCACAACCTCTGTCGCAAGATGCTGGCCGGCATGGCCATGCGCCTGCACCAGCTGATGAATGATGTCGAGTCGTATTCGCTGCACTCCGGCAAACAGCGCATCATTGGCTACCTTCTGCGTGAACTGCCTGATACAGAGCTGAACGGCACTAACGTAGTCATCACCTTGCCAACCAACAAGGGGGTCATTGCCTCACGACTGAACCTGACCCAGGAACATTTCTCCCGCATCCTGCACGAACTCTCCGAGCTTGGCCTGATCGTGGTCGAAGGCCGCAAGATTCACATTCCCTGCGTCGCCAACCTGCGCAAGCACGAAGGCTGAAATCCAGCACATCGTTTCAAGGGACGGCTTTTGCTGTCCCTTTTTTGTTTTCCCATGACTTGCACAACATAAAAAGGGCGGAAAATCCGCCCTTTTTATGTGCCCAAAGTGCTAAGTGCTTAATCAGTCACCAGCTTACCGTTGGTCAGCAGGTTCTGGATAATTGCCTGATCACTGGTAAAGGAACCAACCAGATTCACCCCGTTTAGGGTAATTATCTGATCCGGCCCGGTCTGGCTCATACCATGACTCTTGACTTCGATGGTTGTAGCGAGTGTCGTCGAGTTGTAGCTAAAGTGCAGATAATCTGCCAGATTACCTGCACTCGTACCACTATGTACTTCACCCTGCAACAAATCACGCAGATCAAGGTTCTCGCCAGCAGTGGAGTTGAAGGCAGCACCATCAGTAATCGTATCTCGCGCCGGAACTGCAAC
The DNA here is from genome assembly GCF_016864195.1 of Dechloromonas sp. TW-R-39-2. Classification (NCBI taxonomy): domain Bacteria; kingdom Pseudomonadati; phylum Pseudomonadota; class Betaproteobacteria; order Rhodocyclales; family Azonexaceae; genus Dechloromonas; species Dechloromonas sp. TW-R-39-2. Next base: position 1,325,980 of record NZ_CP045202.1, on the reverse strand, counting down.
AGTGCCCTCGTCACCCAAGACCCACTTGAATGTATCTGCACCGCCACCGCCGGTCATGGTGTCGTTACCGGCTCCACCAATGATTACATCATTACCAGCACCGCCGATTTCCGTATCATTTCCGCCCAGGCCATTAAGGAAGCTACCTGCCGCGACAGCTGTCTGCGTCTCACCCGAAGCTGTTCCATTAAGAATGCTGGCTGGCGAATCAACGATATCAGCAGAAATAATGGTTCCAATAGCAGGAAGTACATGGATACCAACCTCTTGATGGGTGGTAGTGACCGAGTTACCAGCCAGATCGGTTTCTGTCGCTGAGACGCCAATATGCAGGTCACCGGTGAAAGAGCCAGCAACGCGCAGAACTGCAGCACCCAAATCGCTGCCTAACATGCTGACAGTTCCATCTGCAGCCACAGTATAGGTATGGGTCCCTGAGATGATCTGTGCGCCGACCGGAAGGCCATCAAAGGACAGCAAGAAACTATCTGCTGCGCTGGAAGCCGTCGCAGTGATATAGGTGGCAAGGGCTATATCGGTCGCCCCCCCCACTCCACTACCTGCAGCCACACCCTGATAACCATTGAAGGAAATATCATCGACCATCGCACCACGCCCAGCCGGATCAACAGCAGTGGGGTCAGTCAAAATAGTCAGCGTATGCGTCTTCCCGTCCCCCATGAAATCGAGTTTTAGGTTTTTCCAGTCCAGAGAAGTCATCGGACTGGTATTGGCATAACTGGCCACCTTGACACCATCCAGCAGGATAGAGATGTTGGTATAAGTTGTGGCAAACCCAGGGCGACCAGCGTAATCCAGAGACAACTGGTAAACCATGCCAAGAGCAGTGGTTACCTGACGGGAAATACCAATCGTCTGGGCAATACTATTAGAGTCGTTCAGTTCCAAGAAATTGGACCCATTACCTGGTGCTGCAGTAATGGTATTCATGTTCGTATCTTGGCGCGCCTGGGAATCGCCGGTTGACCAAATTTCGAAACCATTGGTGCCACCAGCCGAAACTTCTGGTGAATCGACGCGGGTCCAGCCTTCAAAAGCCGTCGAATTAACGACATCCGAAGTGTTACTGGAATTAGGAGCAGTTTCCCAACTCGTACTGAACACTTGAGTATCGGCCTTATTAACAACGGTCAGCGTCGGAAGCCCTGGCGGAGTTGTATCAAGCACCGCTGTATCCGTCCCTGCCAGCGAGGTATTCCCCGCCGCATCAGTCAGGGTAGCCGAGATTGTCAGCGTACCGCCTTCAGCCGGTTTGGCAAACGTCGTATTGTACACACCAGCAGTCACTTCTGCGGCTGTCAGGACATGCGTCTGCGGGTTAATGCCATCGGTAATCAGCAGCGTATCGCCTGCTTTCGCACCGACCGGCAGGCCAATCCGCACCCCATCCGTCGTCGCCACACCTTGCTCGACTGCGCTGATATAACCGTTGTTATTTGCATCTGTTGTGATTGTCACCGTCGGAGCAGACGTCGCAGTCGTATCAACCACTGCACTATCGGTACCCGCTGGTGTGGCATTCCCTGCCGAATCAACAATCACAGCAGAGACCGTCATCGTGACGCCCTCGGCAACCGGCGAGAAGCTCGTCGTCACGAAACCGGCCGTCTTGTCTGCCGCTGTAATCGTCACGCTATTTGTCACGCCACCCGAGGTGACCTGCACCACATCACCCACTGCAACCTTGGTTCCATCGAACGCCACCTTCACGTCGGCATTACCGACTGCTTCAGTCTTGTTGATCCAACCGTCGTTGTTGGTGTCTTCCGTGATCGTCACGGTCGGAGCCACACCACCATTCGGTGGGGTGGTATCAACCACTGCACTGTCAGAACCATCAGGCGTACTGTTACCTGCTGCATCAACAATCTTGGCCGTCACGGTCATCGTGGCGCCCTCGGCAACCGGCAAGAAGCTCGTCGTCACGAAACCGGCCGTCTTGTCTGCCGCTGTAATCGTCACGCTATTTGTCACGCCACCCGAGGTGACCTGCACCACATCACCCACTGCAACCTTGGTTCCATCGAACGCCACCTTCACGTCGGCATTACCGACTGCTTCAGTCTTGTTGATCCAACCGTCGTTGTTGGTGTCTTCCGTGATCGTCACGGTCGGAGCCACACCACCATTCGGTGGGGTGGTATCAACCACTGCACTGTCAGAACCATCAGGCGTACTGTTACCTGCTGCATCAACAATCTTGGCCGTCACGGTCATCGTGGCGCCCTCGGCAACCGGCAAGAAGCTTGTCGTCACGAAACCGGCCGTCTTGTCTGCCGCTGTAATCGTCACGCTATTTGTCACGCCACCCGAGGTGACCTGCACCACATCACCCACTGCAACCTTGGTTCCATCGAACGCCACCTTCACGTCGGCATTACCGACTGCTTCAGTCTTGTTGATCCAACCGTCGTTGTTGGTGTCTTCCGTGATCGTCACGGTCGGAGCCACACCACCATTCGGAGGGGTGGTATCAACCACTGCACTGTCAGAACCATCAGGCGTACTGTTACCTGCTGCATCAACAATCTTGGCCGTCACGGTCATCGTGGCGCCCTCGGCAACCGGCAAGAAGCTCGTCGTCACGAAACCGGCCGTCTTGTCTGCCGCTGTAATCGTCACGCTATTTGTCACGCCACCCGAGGTGACCTGCACCACATCACCCACTGCAACCTTGGTTCCATCGAACGCCACCTTCACGTCGGCATTACCGACTGCTTCAGTCTTGTTGATCCAACCGTCGTTGTTGGTGTCTTCCGTGATCGTCACGGTCGGAGCCACACCACCATTCGGTGGGGTGGTATCAACCACTGCACTGTCAGAACCATCAGGCGTACTGTTACCTGCTGCATCAACAATCTTGGCCGTCACGGTCATCGTGGCGCCCTCGGCAACCGGCAAGAAGCTCGTCGTCACGAAACCGGCCGTCTTGTCTGCCGCTGTAATCGTCACGCTATTTGTCACGCCACCCGAGGTGACCTGCACCACATCACCCACTGCAACCTTGGTTCCATCGAACGCCACCTTCACGTCGGCATTACCGACTGCTTCAGTCTTGTTGATCCAACCGTCGTTGTTGGTGTCTTCCGTGATCGTCACGGTCGGAGCCACACCACCATTCAGTGGGGCGGTATCAACCACTGCACTGTCGCTGCCTTGCGTCGACACATTCCCCGCAGCATCAACAATCACCGCCGTCGCCGTCATCGTCGTACCGCTCGCCTGCGCCGCAAAGCTGGTCGTCACAAACCCGGCGGCCTTGTCCACCGCCGTGATCGTCACATCATTCGTCACGCCACCCGACGTGATCTTCACCACATCGCCCACCGCAACCTTGCTGCCGTCAAACTCAACCTTCACGTCCGCATTGCCCACCGCTTCGGTACGGTTGATGAAACCATCGTTGTTCGCATCTTCCGTGATCGTCACCACCGGCGCATTGCCATCATTCGGCACCGTGGTATCAACCTTCGCGCTGTCGCTGCCTTCCGCGCTGCTGTTCTGCGCCGCATCCACAATCTTCGCCGTCACCGTCATCGTGCTGCCATCAGCCGGTTGGGCAAAGTTCGTCGTCACGTAGTTGTTGGCCTTGTCCGCCGCCGTGATCGTCACCGTGTTCGTCACACCACCCGAGCTGACCAGGACCTTGTCGCCCACATCAACCTTCGTGCCGTCAAACGACACCTTCACGTCTGCATTACCAACCGCTTCCGCTTTGTTGATCCAGCCGTCGTTGTTCGCGTCTTCCGTGATCTCGACCACCGGGGCTGCACCACCATTCGGTACCAGCGTATCCACCTTCGCGCTGTCCGACCCAATGCCGCCCAGATTGCCAGCCACGTCCTTCACCTGGGCTGTCACGGTCAACGTTGCGCCTTCGCCCGGATTCTGAACATTCGGAATCGAAATGCTGTTCTTGTCGATATCGGCCTGGGTCAGAACAATCGGCGCCAGCGGCGTACCGTTGATCGTCACCAGCATGCTGTCGCCAGCCTTGGCCGTCGCCGGAACGCTGATCGAGACGTCGATCGGCCCGTTCAACTCGGCCTTGTTGATGAAGCCGTCGTTGTTCGCGTCTTCGTCAATCGTCACGATCGGGGCGCCCGGAGCCGTCAGTTGCAGGCGTGCCGTGTCGCTGACCGGACCGGCACTGTTGCCGGCCGCATCAACGATCGAGGCCTTCGCCACAAAGTCGGTGTTGTTGCCCGTCGGATTGAACGAGACATCAATGTAGCCCGTCGCCAGTTGCGCTGCGGTCAACACGAAAGTCTGCGCCACATTGCCCGAACCTTCAACCGTCAGCGTGTCACCCACCGCCGCACCGGCCGGCAGGGCAACGCGAACGCCAATGTCGTTCCCCTTCAGTTCCGACTGGCTGATGAAGCCGTCGTTGTTTTCATCTTCAGTGATGCTGATCGCAAGACCCGTGAAGTTGGTGATATCCACCTTCGCAACGTCACTGCCCTGAACGGTGCTGTTGCCAGCAGCATCCACAATGATCGCGGTGACCGTCATCGTCGTGCCGTCGGCCTGGGCCGGGAAGGTCGTCGTCACAAAGCCGTTGGCCTTGTCGGCGGCCGTGATCGCCACATCGTTGGTCACGCCGGCCGAGGTGATCTTGACGATGTCACCCACATTGACCAGATTGCCGTTGAACGACACTTTGACGTCGGCTGCACCTTGCGCTTCGGCACGGTTGATCCAGCCGTCGTTGTTGGCGTCTTCCTTGATCTCGACCGTCGGGGCTGCACCGTTGTTCGGCACGCCAGAGTCGATGGTCAGCGGCACCGTCGTGCTGATGCTGTTGCCGGCCGGGTCGGTTTCCTTCACGTTGACCACGATCGGACCTTCCGGAACGTCCTGGGTCGGCGTCACCGTCCAGCTGCCGTCCGGCTTCACCGTCGTCGTCAGTTTCTCGCCAGTCGGCATCGTCACTTCGATCTTCGCGCCCGGATCACCCGTCCCGCTGATCGTCGGGGTCTTGTCGTTCGTGATGCTGTCGCCCTTCGTGCCGCTGTCCGAGGTCGGATCCAGCTTCGCCGTCAGCGTCTGCGGGGCGATCGTGTCGATCGTCGCACTGTCGCTGCCCGTCGCACCGGTATTGCCAGCGGCATCCTTCACCGCAGCGGTCACGGTCAACGTCACGCCTTCGCCCGGATTCTGAACATTCGGCAACGAGATACTGCCCTTGTCGATATCGGCCTGGGTCAGAACGATCGGGGCCTGGTCGGTCCCGTTGATCGTTACCAGCATCTTGTCGCCCGCCTTGGCGGTCGCCGGAACGCTGATCGATACGTCAATCGGCCCGTTCAGTTCCGTACCGTTGATCCAGCCGTCGTTGTCGCCGTCTTCCGTGATCGTCACGATCGGAGCGCCCGGGGCGCTCAACTGCAGACGGGCCGTATCTTCGACCGGACCCAGTTTGTTGCCGGCCGGATCAGCGATCGAGGCGGTCGCCTTGAAGTCGGTGTTGTTGCCGGTCGGGTTGAAGGTGACATCAATGAAGCCGGTCGCCAGTTGGGCGGCCGTCAGCGTGATCACCTTGTCCACATTGCCGGAACCGCTCACCGTCAGGGTGTCGCCCACGGCGGCACCCGCCGGCAGTACAACGCGCACACCAATGTCGTTGCCCTTGAGTTCCGCCTGACCAATGAAGCCGTCATCATTCTCGTCTTCGGTAATGCTGATCGCCAGACCGCTGAAGGTCGTGGTGTCAATCTTGGCGCTATCGCTGCCCACGGCACCCAGGTTGTTGGCCACATCCTTGACTTGGGCCGTCACGGTCAACGTGCTGCCTTCGCCCGGATTGGTCACACCGGTAATCGCCACGCTGCCGGTACTGATGTCCGCAGCCGTCAGTACGATCGGCGTACGTGCCACGCCATTGACCGAGACCAGCAGGCTGTCGCCCGCCTTGGCCGTACCCGGCAGTTCGACGCTGACGCCAATCTCGCCATTGAGTTCGCCCTTGTTGATCCAGCCGTCGTTGTTGGTGTCTTCGGTGATCGTCACCTTCGGCGCACCAATGTCGTCGGTCGCGATCGTCGCCTTGTCGCTGGCCACTGCGGATTCGTTACCGGCCGGGTCCTTGACCTGGGCCGTCACGACCATTTCGGTGCCGCTACCCGGCGCCGTCAGTTCGACGATCACCTGGCCGGCGTCAATCTGCGATTGCGTCAGAATGATCGTCTGCGTCGCATTGCCCGTCGCCGTGATCGTCAGCGCATCACCGGCAACCGCCGTCGCCGGCAGCTTGATTTCTGCACCCACCGTCCCTTGCAGTTCTGCCTTGTTGATGAAGCCGTCGTCGTTCGCGTCTTCCGTGATTTTCACGGTCAACCCGTCCAGCGGGCTCAAATCCAGCTTGGCGCTGTCGCTGCCTTCTTGCGTCGTGTTGCCTGCCGTATCAACGATCACGGCGGTCGCCGTCACCGTCGTGCCTGCCGCTTGTTGCGGGAAGTCCGTCGTCACAAAGCCATTGGCCTTGTCCGTCGCCGTAATCGTCACGTCCTTCGTGACGCCAGCTGACGTGATCTTGACGATATCGCCCACATTGACCAGGTTGCCGTTGAACGACACCTTGACGTCGGTCGGTCCTTGAGCTTCGACGCGATTGATGAAGCCGTCGTTGTTGGCATCTTCCGTGATCGTCACGGTCGGTGCGGTGCCGTCGTTCGGCACGCCCGAATCGATCGTCAGCGGCACCGTCGTGCTGATGCTGTTGCCGGCCGGGTCGGTTTCCTTCACGTTGACCACGATCGGGCCGTCCGGAACGTCCTGGGTCGGCGTCACCGTCCAGCTGCCATCCGGCTTCACCGTCGTCGTCAGTTTCTCGCCAGTCGGCATCGTCACTTCGATCTTCGCGCCTGGATCGCCCGTCCCGCTGATCGTCGGGGTCTTGTCGTTCGTGATGCTGTCGCCCTTCGTGCCGCTGTCCGAGGTCGGATCCAGCTTCGCCGTCAGCGTCTGCGGGACGATCGTGTCGATCGTCGCACTGTCGCTACCCGTCGCACCGGTATTGCCAGCGGCATCCTTCACCGCAGCGGTCACGGTCAACGTCACGCCTTCGCCCGGATTGCTGACCCCCGTCAGCGCGACTTTGCCACTCAGAATGTCTGCCGCGGTCAGAACAATCGGCGTCTGGGCAACGCCGTTGATGCTCACCAGCAGGGTTTCGCCTGCCTTCGCGCCCGTGCCGGCCAGGCTGACCGTCACACCAATGTCGCCACTCAGTTCGGCCTGGTTGATCCAACCGTCGTTATTGCCGTCTTCGGTGATTTCAACCACTGGGGCGCCCGGGGCTTGCGTATCAATCACCGCGCTGTCGCTGACTTCTGCCGACTTGTTGCCAGCCGGGTCCGTCACCTGCGCCTTGACCACCAGGGTTTCACCATTGGCCGGCGCCGCCACTTCAAAGATCACGCTATGGGCATCAATCTGCGCCTGCGTCAGCGTAATCGTCTGCGCCGCACTCCCGGTCGCGTTCAGCGTCAACAAATCTCCCGCCACCGCGCTCGCCGGCAGATCAACACGCACACCCACCGTCCCCTGCAATTCCGCACTGTTGATCCAGCCGTCGTTGTTCACATCTTCCGTGATCGTCACCGCCAAACCTTCCAGCGTGCTCAAATCAACCTTCGCACTGTCGCTGCCTTGCGTCGACACATTCCCCGCAGCATCAACAATCACCGCCGTCGCCGTCATCGTCGTACCGCTCGCCTGCGCCGCAAAGCTGGTCGTCACAAACCCGGCGGCCTTGTCCACCGCCGTGATCGTCACATCATTCGTCACGCCACCCGACGTGATCTTCACCACATCGCCCACCGCAACCTTGCTGCCGTCAAACTCAACCTTCACGTCCGCATTGCCCACCGCTTCGGTACGGTTGATGAAACCATCGTTGTTCGCATCTTCCGTGATCGTCACCACCGGCGCATTGCCATCATTCGGCACCGTGGTATCAACCTTCGCGCTGTCGCTGCCTTCCGCGCTGCTGTTCTGCGCCGCATCCACAATCTTCGCCGTCACCGTCATCGTGCTGCCATCAGCCGGTTGGGCAAAGTTCGTCGTCACGTAGTTGTTGGCCTTGTCCGCCGCCGTGATCGTCACCGTGTTCGTCACACCACCCGCGCTGACCAGGACCTTGTCGCCCACATCAACCTTCGTGCCGTCAAACGACACCTTCACGTCTGCATTACCAACCGCTTCCGCTTTGTTGATCCAGCCGTCGTTGTTCGCGTCTTCCGTGATCTCGACCACCGGGGCTGCACCACCATTCGGTACCAGCGTATCCACCTTCGCGCTGTCCGACCCAATGCCGCCCAGATTGCCAGCCACGTCCTTCACCTGGGCTGTCACGGTCAACGTTGCGCCTTCGCCCGGATTCTGAACATTCGGAATCGAAATGCTGTTCTTGTCGATATCGGCCTGGGTCAGAACAATCGGCGCCAGCGGCGTACCGTTGATCGTCACCAGCATGCTGTCGCCAGCCTTGGCCGTCGCCGGAACGCTGATCGAGACGTCGATCGGCCCGTTCAACTCGGCCTTGTTGATGAAGCCGTCGTTGTTCGCGTCTTCGTCAATCGTCACGATCGGGGCGCCCGGAGCCGTCAGTTGCAGGCGTGCCGTGTCGCTGACCGGACCGGCACTGTTGCCGGCCGCATCAACGATCGAGGCCTTCGCCACAAAGTCGGTGTTGTTGCCCGTCGGATTGAACGAGACATCAATGTAGCCCGTCGCCAGTTGCGCTGCGGTCAACACGAAAGTCTGCGCCACATTGCCCGAACCTTCAACCGTCAGCGTGTCACCCACCGCCGCACCGGCCGGCAGGGCAACGCGAACGCCAATGTCGTTCCCCTTCAGTTCCGACTGGCTGATGAAGCCGTCGTTGTTTTCATCTTCAGTGATGCTGATCGCAAGACCCGTGAAGTTGGTGATATCCACCTTCGCAACGTCACTGCCCTGAACGGTGCTGTTGCCAGCAGCATCCACAATGATCGCGGTGACCGTCATCGTCGTGCCGTCGGCCTGGGCCGGGAAGGTCGTCGTCACAAAGCCGTTGGCCTTGTCGGCGGCCGTGATCGCCACATCGTTGGTCACGCCGGCCGAGGTGATCTTGACGATGTCACCCACATTGACCAGATTGCCGTTGAACGACACTTTGACGTCGGCTGCACCTTGCGCTTCGGCACGGTTGATCCAGCCGTCGTTGTTGGCGTCTTCCTTGATCTCGACCGTCGGGGCTGCACCGTTGTTCGGCACGCCAGAGTCGATGGTCAGCGGCACCGTCGTGCTGATGCTGTTGCCGGCCGGGTCGGTTTCCTTCACGTTGACCACGATCGGACCTTCCGGAACGTCCTGGGTCGGCGTCACCGTCCAGCTGCCGTCCGGCTTCACCGTCGTCGTCAGTTTCTCGCCAGTCGGCATCGTCACTTCGATCTTCGCGCCCGGATCACCCGTCCCGCTGATCGTCGGGGTCTTGTCGTTCGTGATGCTGTCGCCCTTCGTGCCGCTGTCCGAGGTCGGATCCAGCTTCGCCGTCAGCGTCTGCGGGGCGATCGTGTCGATCGTCGCACTGTCGCTGCCCGTCGCACCGGTATTGCCAGCGGCATCCTTCACCGCAGCGGTCACGGTCAACGTCACGCCTTCGCCCGGATTCTGAACATTCGGCAACGAGATACTGCCCTTGTCGATATCGGCCTGGGTCAGAACGATCGGGGCCTGGTCGGTCCCGTTGATCGTTACCAGCATCTTGTCGCCCGCCTTGGCGGTCGCCGGAACGCTGATCGATACGTCAATCGGCCCGTTCAGTTCCGTACCGTTGATCCAGCCGTCGTTGTCGCCGTCTTCCGTGATCGTCACGATCGGAGCGCCCGGGGCGCTCAACTGCAGACGGGCCGTATCTTCGACCGGACCCAGTTTGTTGCCGGCCGGATCAGCGATCGAGGCGGTCGCCTTGAAGTCGGTGTTGTTGCCGGTCGGGTTGAAGGTGACATCAATGAAGCCGGTCGCCAGTTGGGCGGCCGTCAGCGTGATCACCTTGTCCACATTGCCGGAACCGCTCACCGTCAGGGTGTCGCCCACGGCGGCACCCGCCGGCAGTACAACGCGCACACCAATGTCGTTGCCCTTGAGTTCCGCCTGACCAATGAAGCCGTCATCATTCTCGTCTTCGGTAATGCTGATCGCCAGACCGCTGAAGGTCGTGGTGTCAATCTTGGCGCTATCGCTGCCCACGGCACCCAGGTTGTTGGCCACATCCTTGACTTGGGCCGTCACGGTCAACGTGCTGCCTTCGCCCGGATTGGTCACACCGGTAATCGCCACGCTGCCGGTACTGATGTCCGCAGCCGTCAGTACGATCGGCGTACGTGCCACGCCATTGACCGAGACCAGCAGGCTGTCGCCCGCCTTGGCCGTACCCGGCAGTTCGACGCTGACGCCAATCTCGCCATTGAGTTCGCCCTTGTTGATCCAGCCGTCGTTGTTGGTGTCTTCGGTGATCGTCACCTTCGGCGCACCAATGTCGTCGGTCGCGATCGTCGCCTTGTCGCTGGCCACTGCGGATTCGTTACCGGCCGGGTCCTTGACCTGGGCCGTCACGACCATTTCGGTGCCGCTACCCGGCGCCGTCAGTTCGACGATCACCTGGCCGGCGTCAATCTGCGATTGCGTCAGAATGATCGTCTGCGTCGCATTGCCCGTCGCCGTGATCGTCAGCGCATCACCGGCAACCGCCGTCGCCGGCAGCTTGATTTCTGCACCCACCGTCCCTTGCAGTTCTGCCTTGTTGATGAAGCCGTCGTCGTTCGCGTCTTCCGTGATTTTCACGGTCAACCCGTCCAGCGGGCTCAAATCCAGCTTGGCGCTGTCGCTGCCTTCTTGCGTCGTGTTGCCTGCCGTATCAACGATCACGGCGGTCGCCGTCACCGTCGTGCCTGCCGCTTGTTGCGGGAAGTCCGTCGTCACAAAGCCATTGGCCTTGTCCGTCGCCGTAATCGTCACGTCCTTCGTGACGCCAGCTGACGTGATCTTGACGATATCGCCCACATTGACCAGGTTGCCGTTGAACGACACCTTGACGTCGGTCGGTCCTTGAGCTTCGACGCGATTGATGAAGCCGTCGTTGTTGGCATCTTCCGTGATCGTCACGGTCGGTGCGGTGCCGTCGTTCGGCACGCCCGAATCGATCGTCAGCGGCACCGTCGTGCTGATGCTGTTGCCGGCCGGGTCGGTTTCCTTCACGTTGACCACGATCGGGCCGTCCGGAACGTCCTGGGTCGGCGTCACCGTCCAGCTGCCATCCGGCTTCACCGTCGTCGTCAGTTTCTCGCCAGTCGGCATCGTCACTTCGATCTTCGCGCCTGGATCGCCCGTCCCGCTGATCGTCGGGGTCTTGTCGTTCGTGATGCTGTCGCCCTTCGTGCCGCTGTCCGAGGTCGGATCCAGCTTCGCCGTCAGCGTCTGCGGGACGATCGTGTCGATCGTCGCACTGTCGCTACCCGTCGCACCGGTATTGCCAGCGGCATCCTTCACCGCAGCGGTCACGGTCAACGTCACGCCTTCGCCCGGATTGCTGACCCCCGTCAGCGCGACTTTGCCACTCAGAATGTCTGCCGCGGTCAGAACAATCGGCGTCTGGGCAACGCCGTTGATGCTCACCAGCAGGGTTTCGCCTGCCTTCGCGCCCGTGCCGGCCAGGCTGACCGTCACACCAATGTCGCCACTCAGTTCGGCCTGGTTGATCCAACCGTCGTTATTGCCGTCTTCGGTGATTTCAACCACTGGGGCGCCCGGGGCTTGCGTATCAATCACCGCGCTGTCGCTGACTTCTGCCGACTTGTTGCCAGCCGGGTCCGTCACCTGCGCCTTGACCACCAGGGTTTCACCATTGGCCGGCGCCGCCACTTCAAAGATCACGCTATGGGCATCAATCTGCGCCTGCGTCAGCGTAATCGTCTGCGCCGCACTCCCGGTCGCGTTCAGCGTCAACAAATCTCCCGCCACCGCGCTCGCCGGCAGATCAACACGCACACCCACCGTCCCCTGCAATTCCGCACTGTTGATCCAGCCGTCGTTGTTCACATCTTCCGTGATCGTCACCGCCAAACCTTCCAGCGTGCTCAAATCAACCTTCGCACTGTCGCTGCCTTGCGTCGACACATTCCCCGCAGCATCAACAATCACCGCCGTCGCCGTCATCGTCGTACCGCTCGCCTGCGCCGCAAAGCTGGTCGTCACAAACCCGGCGGCCTTGTCCACCGCCGTGATCGTCACATCATTCGTCACGCCACCCGACGTGATCTTCACCACATCGCCCACCGCAACCTTGCTGCCGTCAAACTCAACCTTCACGTCCGCATTGCCCACCGCTTCGGTACGGTTGATGAAACCATCGTTGTTCGCATCTTCCGTGATCGTCACCACCGGCGCATTGCCATCATTCGGCACCGTGGTATCAACCTTCGCGCTGTCGCTGCCTTCCGCGCTGCTGTTCTGCGCCGCATCCACAATCTTCGCCGTCACCGTCATCGTGCTGCCATCAGCCGGTTGGGCAAAGTTCGTCGTCACGTAGTTGTTGGCCTTGTCCGCCGCCGTGATCGTCACCGTGTTCGTCACACCACCCGCGCTGACCAGGACCTTGTCGCCCACATCAACCTTCGTGCCGTCAAACGACACCTTCACGTCTGCATTACCAACCGCTTCCGCTTTGTTGATCCAGCCGTCGTTGTTCGCGTCTTCCGTGATCTCGACCACCGGGGCTGCACCACCATTCGGTACCAGCGTATCCACCTTCGCGCTGTCCGACCCAATGCCGCCCAGATTGCCAGCCACGTCCTTCACCTGGGCTGTCACGGTCAACGTTGCGCCTTCGCCCGGATTCTGAACATTCGGAATCGAAATGCTGTTCTTGTCGATATCGGCCTGGGTCAGAACAATCGGCGCCAGCGGCGTACCGTTGATCGTCACCAGCATGCTGTCGCCAGCCTTGGCCGTCGCCGGAACGCTGATCGAGACGTCGATCGGCCCGTTCAACTCGGCCTTGTTGATGAAGCCGTCGTTGTTCGCGTCTTCGTCAATCGTCACGATCGGGGCGCCCGGAGCCGTCAGTTGCAGGCGTGCCGTGTCGCTGACCGGACCGGCACTGTTGCCGGCCGCATCAACGATCGAGGCCTTCGCCACAAAGTCGGTGTTGTTGCCCGTCGGATTGAACGAGACATCAATGTAGCCCGTCGCCAGTTGCGCTGCGGTCAACACGAAAGTCTGCGCCACATTGCCCGAACCTTCAACCGTCAGCGTGTCACCCACCGCCGCACCGGCCGGCAGGGCAACGCGAACGCCAATGTCGTTCCCCTTCAGTTCCGACTGGCTGATGAAGCCGTCGTTGTTTTCATCTTCAGTGATGCTGATCGCAAGACCCGTGAAGTTGGTGATATCCACCTTCGCAACGTCACTGCCCTGAACGGTGCTGTTGCCAGCAGCATCCACAATGATCGCGGTGACCGTCATCGTCGTGCCGTCGGCCTGGGCCGGGAAGGTCGTCGTCACAAAGCCGTTGGCCTTGTCGGCGGCCGTGATCGCCACATCGTTGGTCACGCCGGCCGAGGTGATCTTGACGATGTCACCCACATTGACCAGATTGCCGTTGAACGACACTTTGACGTCGGCTGCACCTTGCGCTTCGGCACGGTTGATCCAGCCGTCGTTGTTGGCGTCTTCCTTGATCTCGACCGTCGGGGCTGCACCGTTGTTCGGCACGCCAGAGTCGATGGTCAGCGGCACCGTCGTGCTGATGCTGTTGCCGGCCGGGTCGGTTTCCTTCACGTTGACCACGATCGGACCTTCCGGAACGTCCTGGGTCGGCGTCACCGTCCAGCTGCCGTCCGGCTTCACCGTCGTCGTCAGTTTCTCGCCAGTCGGCATCGTCACTTCGATCTTCGCGCCCGGATCACCCGTCCCGCTGATCGTCGGGGTCTTGTCGTTCGTGATGCTGTCGCCCTTCGTGCCGCTGTCCGAGGTCGGATCCAGCTTCGCCGTCAGCGTCTGCGGGGCGATCGTGTCGATCGTCGCACTGTCGCTGCCCGTCGCACCGGTATTGCCAGCGGCATCCTTCACCGCAGCGGTCACGGTCAACGTCACGCCTTCGCCCGGATTCTGAACATTCGGCAACGAGATACTGCCCTTGTCGATATCGGCCTGGGTCAGAACGATCGGGGCCTGGTCGGTCCCGTTGATCGTTACCAGCATCTTGTCGCCCGCCTTGGCGGTCGCCGGAACGCTGATCGATACGTCAATCGGCCCGTTCAGTTCCGTACCGTTGATCCAGCCGTCGTTGTCGCCGTCTTCCGTGATCGTCACGATCGGAGCGCCCGGGGCGCTCAACTGCAGACGGGCCGTATCTTCGACCGGACCCAGTTTGTTGCCGGCCGGATCAGCGATCGAGGCGGTCGCCTTGAAGTCGGTGTTGTTGCCGGTCGGGTTGAAGGTGACATCAATGAAGCCGGTCGCCAGTTGGGCGGCCGTCAGCGTGATCACCTTGTCCACATTGCCGGAACCGCTCACCGTCAGGGTGTCGCCCACGGCGGCACCCGCCGGCAGTACAACGCGCACACCAATGTCGTTGCCCTTGAGTTCCGCCTGACCAATGAAGCCGTCATCATTCTCGTCTTCGGTAATGCTGATCGCCAGACCGCTGAAGGTCGTGGTGTCAATCTTGGCGCTATCGCTGCCCACGGCACCCAGGTTGTTGGCCACATCCTTGACTTGGGCCGTCACGGTCAACGTGCTGCCTTCGCCCGGATTGGTCACACCGGTAATCGCCACGCTGCCGGTACTGATGTCCGCAGCCGTCAGTACGATCGGCGTACGTGCCACGCCATTGACCGAGACCAGCAGGCTGTCGCCCGCCTTGGCCGTACCCGGCAGTTCGACGCTGACGCCAATCTCGCCATTGAGTTCGCCCTTGTTGATCCAGCCGTCGTTGTTGGTGTCTTCGGTGATCGTCACCTTCGGCGCACCAATGTCGTCGGTCGCGATCGTCGCCTTGTCGCTGGCCACTGCGGATTCGTTACCGGCCGGGTCCTTGACCTGGGCCGTCACGACCATTTCGGTGCCGCTACCCGGCGCCGTCAGTTCGACGATCACCTGGCCGGCGTCAATCTGCGATTGCGTCAGAATGATCGTCTGCGTCGCATTGCCCGTCGCCGTGATCGTCAGCGCATCACCGGCAACCGCCGTCGCCGGCAGCTTGATTTCTGCACCCACCGTCCCTTGCAGTTCTGCCTTGTTGATGAAGCCGTCGTCGTTCGCGTCTTCCGTGATTTTCACGGTCAACCCGTCCAGCGGGCTCAAATCCAGCTTGGCGCTGTCGCTGCCTTCTTGCGTCGTGTTGCCTGCCGTATCAACGATCACGGCGGTCGCCGTCACCGTCGTGCCTGCCGCTTGTTGCGGGAAGTCCGTCGTCACAAAGCCATTGGCCTTGTCCGTCGCCGTAATCGTCACGTCCTTCGTGACGCCAGCTGACGTGATCTTGACGATATCGCCCACATTGACCAGGTTGCCGTTGAACGACACCTTGACGTCGGTCGGTCCTTGAGCTTCGACGCGATTGATGAAGCCGTCGTTGTTGGCATCTTCCGTGATCGTCACGGTCGGTGCGGTGCCGTCGTTCGGCACGCCCGAATCGATCGTCAGCGGCACCGTCGTGCTGATGCTGTTGCCGGCCGGGTCGGTTTCCTTCACGTTGACCACGATCGGGCCGTCCGGAACGTCCTGGGTCGGCGTCACCGTCCAGCTGCCATCCGGCTTCACCGTCGTCGTCAGTTTCTCGCCAGTCGGCATCGTCACTTCGATCTTCGCGCCTGGATCGCCCGTCCCGCTGATCGTCGGGGTCTTGTCGTTCGTGATGCTGTCGCCCTTCGTGCCGCTGTCCGAGGTCGGATCCAGCTTCGCCGTCAGCGTCTGCGGGGCGATCGTGTCGATCGTCGCACTGTCGCTACCCGTCGCACCGGTATTGCCAGCGGCATCCTTCACCGCAGCGGTCACGGTCAACGTCACGCCTTCGCCCGGATTGCTGACCCCCGTCAGCGCGACTTTGCCACTCAGAATGTCTGCCGCGGTCAGAACAATCGGCGTCTGGGCAACACCGTTGATGCTCACCAGCAGGGTTTCGCCTGCCTTCGCGCCCGTGCCGGCCAGGCTGACCGTCACACCAATGTCGCCACTCAGTTCGGCCTGGTTGATCCAACCGTCGTTATTGCCGTCTTCGGTGATTTCAACCACTGGGGCACCCGGGGCTTGCGTATCAATCACCGCGCTGTCGCTGACTTCTGCCGACTTGTTGCCAGCCGGGTCCGTCACCTGCGCCTTGACCACCAGGGTTTCACCATTGGCCGGCGCCGCCACTTCAAAGATCACGCTATGGGCATCAATCTGCGCCTGCGTCAGCGTAATCGTCTGCGCCGCACTCCCGGTCGCGTTCAGCGTCAACAAATCTCCCGCCACCGCGCTCGCCGGCAGATCAACACGCACACCCACCGTCCCCTGCAATTCCGCACTGTTGATCCAGCCGTCGTTGTTCACATCTTCCGTGATCGTCACCGCCAAACCTTCCAGCGTGCTCAAATCAACCTTCGCACTGTCGCTGCCGCGTTCGGTGGTGTTTCCGGCTACATCGACGATGACGGCCGTAGCAACAACCGTCGTCCCACTGGCCTGTACCGGGAACGTCGTGGTCACAAAACCATTAAGCTTGTCTGCCTCAGTGATCGCAACATCCTTCGTTACACCACCCGAGGTAATTTTTACGACATCTCCAACACTAACCAGGTTTCCGTTGAACGACACTTTGACGTCCGTTGGCCCATCGGATTCCAGTCGATTGATGAACCCATCATTGTTAGCATCCTCGGTGATTTCGACGATTGGTGCCTTGCCATTGTTTGGCACTTCTGCATCGATCACCAATGGGACTTTTGCCGTCGTGACATTACCTGCCGGGTCAGTCGACGTAACAGCAACGGTAGCCGGGCCATTCGGCAAATCGAGGGTCGGCGTCACACTCCAGCTACCATCCGGTTTAACCGTGGTGGTCAGCTTTTCGCCTGTTCCTGGCATAGTGACAAGAATGGAAGCTCCTGGCTCCCCTGTACCGCTGATCGTCGGTGTCTTGTCATTTGTAATCCCATCTCCCTGAACCCCACTATCAGATGTGGAATCCAGTTTTGCGGTCAATGCCGGAGGCGTGACATCAACCAGAACCCCCGGCTGCTCAATCGCCCCAAGCACTCGTCCTGCACCCGTACCAAACTGAAACGCCAGCGGATCGACCGTTTCGACGACACGCAAGAACTCAACGAAGGTATGCCCTTCATTACCGCCAGTACCGACTGCGCCAGCTGCTGGTGCCTCTTGTTCGAGCAGAGAGTCGAGATCGCCACCGCCGGTAATTGCCTTGGCAATCTTCTGGAAACCCTTCGGGTTATTGATGACAGCACTGTCCGCAGCATCCGGCTTGATCGGAGCGCCAACCTCGGCATCAATCCGTGCAACCTCGCCCGGACGAACCGTCATTTCACGACCGTCGGCCAGCTTGAGGACAACCTGAGAGCCATCAGAGCTGACGACTGACTCGCCCTCGCGTATGGAGTCTCCAACCTTCAAACGACGCATTTTGCCGGAACCATCCCGGGCAAACGCCTCACCAGACATAGATGAGACTTTAGCGATAACTTGAGCTTGGGCCATGGTAAAACTCCATACAGCATTAGTGATTGCGCCAGTGTAAGGAGCTTCAAGTTTGTTGGCTATTGCACCAAAGTACAATCCAGCCATTCAGGAGAGACAAGGCTCTCCCGGGAATCAAGGTAGCCGACCGTTGATCCTGAGAGAAAGCTGCAAACGATCACGAATGCCCAGCTTCTCAAAAGCAGCAGTCAGATGAGCTTTGACTGTGCGCTCTGTAATTGCCAGCTGATTCGCCACTTCCTTATTGCTGGCGCCTCCAGCAACCAGACGAGCAACCTGCACCTCGCGCTCTGAGAGCAAAGCAACCCATGCACTGCCCTCGGCGGCATTTTCCTCTGCTGGAGCACGTTGACCGAGAAGTCGCGAAGTCGTCCCAACCAAACGCTGCAAAAGCGACTGGCCGATCCACAAACCACCATTACCGACGACCAGCGCAATCTGCCTCAATACCTCTGGTGCGGCATGAGTATTGCAGCAGCCGGCCGCCCCTAGCGAAAGAGCCTGCATGACAAGCTCCTCGTTCAGATCATCACAAAGAATGACCACCTGATGAGATACCGCATGCGCCATGTCACGAGCCAGCACGGCAAAATCTTCACCGGCACGCAACCGGCACCAGACAATTCCCGGCTCACCCAGAGAAATGCTTGGCAAATCATTGCGGACCAACAGCGCAGCCCCGGGCATTGCCTCCAACCAGGTTGGCAGTGCATTTTTGTCGACATCGATAATCCAGTGTTTCATCAACGCTCCGTCAACGCCACGCTTTTTGCTCGCAAAACCGGCTTCAACAAGTAGGCCAGTACGCTTTTCTTCCCTGTGAGGATATCAACTTCGGCAACCATGCCTGGAATAATCGGGAGATTGGCATCACCGAATCCAGGTTTGTTAGTCCTGACACGAACCGTGTAGAAAGCATTGCCCTTGTCATCCATGACGCTATCGGCACCGATATGCTCCAAGGTCCCTTCAAGCCCGCCATAAACAGAAAAATCATAAGCGGTGAATTTGACCATCGCCGCCTGACCTGGACGCAAGAAAGCGATGTCACGAGGCTGAACGCGCGCTTCCAGCAACAAGGCATCCTCAAGCGGCACGATTTCAATCATGTCCTTGCCGGGTTGAACTACGCCCCCCACCGTATTCACCAACAAGCGCTTGACCGTTCCTTTGACCGGAGAGCGGATGGAGGATTGTTTGACGCGATCAGACAAAGCAATACTTCCCTCAGCCAAGCTATTCAGCTTGCCTGAGGTTTCCGAAAGTTCCTTGCCTGCATCGTTACGAAAAGTCAGTTCAACCTCTTCGATTTTGCGATGGGCTTCGTTAATCGCCGCCTGAATACGGGTGATCTGAGCCGTTGCCATATCGCGCTCACCACGATAGCGCGAGACATCACGCTCAAGACGCAACAATTCGACTTCGGAGACGGCCCCAGAATTAATCAGAGGCTTGGTTACGGTCAACTCGCGCGACGTCAGCTCATACCCTTGCAGTGCCTGGGCCTTGCGGGCCTGCGACTCATTAAGTTCCTGCTGGCGCTGCGCCAATTGCTGGCGAGCAATCGAAACCGCCGCCTGCATCTCTTCCCGCTTTGCCTCATAGAGCAGACGCTCCTGCTCGACGAGTTCGGGCACTTCCTTCAAGACATCCGCAGGAGGAATGAAAGGTTTGCCATCCGACATCGCCTTGAGGCGAGCTGCTTTGGCAACCAGTCCCAGGTATTGGGAGCGATTTTCCTTGACCGAAGAAACGAATCGGGTTTCGTCAATTTTCACCAGCAACTGATTGGCCTGGACGACATCACCCTCACGAACGAGGATTTCGGACACCAAGCCGCCATCGATGCTCTGCAAAACCTGAAGTTGCTTTGACGGAATGACTTTGCCATCGCCGCGCGTCACCTCGTCCAGTTGAGCCACCGCAGCCCAGATAATGAAGATAGCCAGAACGATACCGATTGAGCGCAACAGAACCCGCGCTCTCAACGGCTCCTGACGGAGAATGGCCAGATCGGCATCCGTTGCAAAATCAACGACGTCGACATCCTCCTTACTGGGTAAACGTCCAAGCAGTTTTTCAACACGGGGCGCACTGCGTGCGGCCACCCCTTCCAGCCACCCATGCAGCGCCACACCGATTGCCTTGATGCGACTCATGAAGCTCTCCCGATCCGGCCGCTCTGCAGGGCCTGGATCACCTGATCGCGCGGACCATCAGCCACGATCCGACCGTCATCGACCACGATGACGCGCGTCGCCAAATCAAGAAGACTGTTGCGGTGCGTCACGATCAAGACTGTCTTGTGCGCAGCCATTGACTTGAGGCGCTGCTTGAATTGTTGCTCAGATGAAAAGTCCATTGCACTGGTCGGCTCATCAAGCAGCAAGATCGGCGGATCCATCAGAAATGCACGGGCAATGGCAACGCCTTGACGCTGGCCTCCGGACAAAGAATCCCCTCGTTCGCCAATCATCATGTCAAAGCCATCCGGATGACGATTGACGAACTCTGTCAGGCCGGCCGCCTCAGCCGCCGCCATGATTGCAGCATCATCGGCATAAGGCGCCCCGATCGAAATATTGTCACGCAAAGTGCCGTAAAAAAGCGTCACATCCTGCGCCACATAGCCAACGTTGCGTCGCAAATCTGCTGGGTCCAGCTGGCGAACATCGACGCCATCGATCATCAGCGCACCACCGGTCGGCTGATAAAGCCCCAGCAGTAATTTTTGCAAAGTTGTCTTGCCCGAACCGATCCGCCCGATCACAACCACTTTTTCGCCGGCGACAATCTTGCAGTTCAAGCCCTTCAGAGCGGCAATCGAACTATTCGGATAACTGAACTGCACGTCGCGAAATTCGATATTTCCCTTTAATTCCGGACGATGCACGAAGGCCGCATCGCTCGGACGCTCAACCGGATTGGCCATGATGGTTTCCAGCGAGGCCAGAGAAACTTTGGCGCTGTGATACTGCATGAGCAGGCCAACCATCTGGCCCAACGGCGCTACTGCGCGGGAAGTCAGCATGGTGCAGGCAATCAGCCCCCCCATGCTGAGTTTGCCATCACCAATCAGGTAGACGCCGCAGATAACGACTACGACACTGACCAATTGCTGGACTTCCATCGCCCCGTTGGTTGCTGCCGCAGAAAGAAAGCGCATCTTGTTATTGACTTGGGAAACGAAAGCAACCGACTTCTCCCACTTTGACTGCATGACACCTTCCGCCCCTTGTGTCTTGATTGTTTCCAGTGCGGTCAGGCTTTCAATCAAGGTGGCGTTACGCAATGCCCCTGCACGATACGTTGTCTCTGAAAGCTCGTGCATTTTGTGCTGAAGAATGTAGGCATAAATCACGACAAAAACAATTGCCAGCAATACCGGGATGACCAACTGCCAGGCAATCAGCGCAATCACCAGAATAAACAGCAGGGCAAATGGCAAGTCGATAAACGCCGTCACAGAAGCCGAAGTAATGAAATCACGGACCGACTCGAATGAGCGCAAATTAGATGAAAACGCACCCACAGCGGTTGGCCTTGCTTCCATGCGGACACCAAGTACCCGCTCCATGATCTTGGCGGATAGCTGCATGTCGATTCTGGCACTCGCCAGATCAATGAAATAGCCCCGCAACGAACGCAGGGTCAAATCAACCGCAACCAGCAAAGCCACCCCCAGCGCCAGGACCCACAACGTCTCCATGGCACGATTGGGAATAACCCGGTCATAAACATTCATTGAAAACAGAGGCATCGCCAGTGCAGCGATATTGATCAACAAGGCTGCCGCCAGAACATCGCGATAGAGCGGCCACTGATCAGCCAGCGCCCCCCAGAACCAGTGGCGGAGCTTGACATCCCCAACCTGCGGCGTCCGCTTATCGAAACGGAAATGCGGGCGGCAGAAGATGGCGATACCGGTATAGCGCGCAAGAAGCTCCTCGCGCGCCATCAGCACCGTACCTTGACCGGTCTCCGGGAAAAGCAGGCGGGCATTCTCTCCCGCATCATCCCAACCAAGCAGGACACAAGCCTCTTCTCCGCTGGTCAGCAAAACAGCAGGCAACAGGACCGGATCAATACGTTCGATCTGGCGCCGCATCAGTTTGGCCGACAAACCGGCACGACTCGCCGCCCGGGCGAAAAGCGAAGGGGTCAATACCCCTTTTTCAAGAGGAAGCCCAGCAATCAATGCCGCGCGCGTGCTGGGACGACCATGAATTCGGGTTAACTCGACCAGACAATCAAGCAGGGGATCGTGATGCAGCAGATCCTCGCGCACAACTGATTTACCAAGCTCAACAGTGCTGGCAGCAACTTCCTGATTCATAACTCCCCAGACAGCAATTTTTTTTAGATTCTAACGTGATAAAAAAATCGAGTTCTGAATAAATGTAAAAAGGCGGCAAAAGCCGCCTTTTACTCTGCCTCACGGCCTTTCAGGTCATCAATGGAACAATCAGCAAAGCAACCAGATTAATGATCTTGATCAGCGGATTGACTGCTGGCCCAGCCGTATCTTTGTAAGGATCGCCCACGGTATCTCCTGTGACCGCCGCTTTGTGCGCATCAGACCCTTTGCCACCGAAATGGCCATCTTCGATATATTTTTTGGCGTTATCCCAAGCACCACCACCAGTAGTCATCGAAATGGCAACAAACAAGCCGGTCACAATGGTTCCGACCAGCAAGCCACCCAAGGCCTGCGGACCGAGCAGCAGACCGATGACAATAGGCACAGCGACCGGCAAGATCGACGGAATCATCATTTCCTTGATGGCTGCCACGGTCAACATGTCCACAGCACGAGAATAGTCGGGCTTCGCCGTTCCTTCCATGATGCCCGGAATTTCCTTGAACTGGCGGCGCACTTCCATGACCACTGCACTGGCCGAACGCCCCACAGCCTCCATGGCCATTGCACCGAACAGATAAGGAATCAGGCCACCAATGAAGAGACCGATGATTACCAGATGGTTCGACAGGTCAAAGGTAAAGACCTTGCCCGACGCAGCTTCCAGGCCATGCGTATAGTCGGCAAAAAGAACGAGAGCGGCCAGGCCCGCAGAGCCGATGGCATAGCCTTTGGTCACGGCCTTCGTTGTATTGCCAACAGCGTCGAGTGGATCGGTCACATTGCGTACCTCTTTCGGCAGTTCGGCCATTTCGGCAATCCCGCCAGCGTTGTCGGTAATCGGACCGTAGGCATCAAGCGCCACGACGATACCGGCCATCGACAGCATCGACGTTGCTGCAATCGCGATACCGAACAATCCACCCATGGCAAAAGCTGCATAAATTGCAGCACACACAGAAAGAACTGGCCAGGCGCAGGCTTTCATCGAAACGCCGATACCGGCGATGATGTTGGTTGCGTGGCCCGTCTGGCAGGAAGCCGCCACATGCTTGACCGGTGCGTAGTCTGTCCCGGTGTAGTACTCGGTGATCCAGACCAATGCCGCGGTCAACACCAAGCCAACGACAGAACAGCCAAACATGGTGGCTGTATTGATCACTGATCCATCCGGCAATGTTGCACCGGCGCCAATCAACCAGGCGGTCACCGGATAGTAGGCCGCCAGCGCCAGGACCGCCGCGACGATCAAGCCGCGATAAAGGGCCGACATGATTTTCCCGCCTTCGGTCGCCTTGACGAAATAGCAACCGACAATCGAAGCGATGATCGAAACCGCACCCAACGCCAACGGATAAAGCACCAGGTTTTCACCCAGACCGGTCGCCGTCTTGATCGTCAGGGCCGCCAACACCATCGTCGCCACCACCGTCACGGCATAGGTTTCAAACAAATCGGCCGCCATGCCGGCACAGTCGCCAACGTTATCACCCACATTGTCGGCAATGACAGCGGGGTTACGTGGATCATCTTCCGGGATGCCGGCTTCGACCTTGCCAACCAGATCCGCACCAACGTCGGCCCCCTTGGTGAAAATACCGCCACCCAGACGAGCGAAAATGGAAATGAGCGATGAGCCAAAAGCCAGCCCGACCAGCGGTTCGATCACATGATGAAGATCGGCCCCCGCTGGATTGACTGACTTGAGAAAGGCAAAGTAGCCAGCCACGCCGAGCAGCCCAAGGCCGACCACCAGCATGCCGGTAATGGCCCCACCTTTGAACGCGACATCCAGTGCGGCAGAAATACCGCCCCGCGCAGCCTCGGCGGTACGTACGTTCGCCCGGACCGAAACATTCATTCCAATGAAACCGGCTGCGCCTGAAAGCACGGCACCGACCAGGAAACCAAATGCAGTCAGCCAACCCAGTTTGGGAATCAAACCAATAGCCAGGAAGAGTACGACCCCCACCAGGGCGATAGTCCTGTACTGTCGGCTGAGATAGGCTTCAGCTCCCAGCTGGATCGCCCTGGCGATCTCCTGCATGCGCTCGTTGCCGGCTGGCAACGCGAGGATCTGTCGGCTGGAAACCCAGCCATACAGGACAGCCAACACGGCGCAGGCTAGCGCCAGCAACAACGGTGTAGACATTACTCCCCCTCTTCAGGCTAACAAAAAATCAGACTTTGAACGCCTCCAGCTTTTTGGCGATGGAAACGTTCTGCAAACGAACGTAATCGGGCAAGCCGTTGCGATACGGCGGCGGCTCCTCGCCCTCGATCAGTGGCTGCAAATAGGTGCGGCAGGCATCGGTGATGTGGAAGCCATCAGCCGTGATGAACTCGGCCGGCATCTTGCGCTCGACATTGGCGACGTCCTTGAGCGGAGCTTCGCCGATTTCCCAGCGATACGGCGCATCGGCCAGGCGATCGATGGTCGCCATCACAGCATTTTTGCCCTGCAAGGCCAGGTTGACCGCAGCAACACCCAGCGCATGTGCCTGCTCGACATCAGTTCGCGATGCCAGGTGGCGCGCCGAGCGCTGCAGATAATCAGCCAGCGCCCAATGGTATTTGTAACCCAGCTTGTCCTTGATCAGTTGCGCCACGATCTGCCCAACGCCCCCCAGTTGCGAATGGCCAAAAGCGTCTTTGGTTCCCGAGTCCGCGATCAATTTGCCTTCGGCATCCGACAAACCTTCGGAAACAGCAACCGTGCAATAGCCGTATTGCTTGACGCACTCATCGACCCGCGCCAGAAAACGCTCGGGATTGAAGGGTACTTCGGGGAAAAGCAGGATGTGCGGCGGTTCTCCAGCATTTTCGGCAGCCAGCCCGCAGGCGGCGGTAATCCAGCCAGCATGGCGACCCATGACTTCGAGGACAAAAATCTTGGTTGATGTGCGAGCCATCGAGGCTACGTCATAGCCTGCTTCACGAATCGAAGTCGCGACATACTTGGCGACCGAACCAAACCCCGGACAGCAATCGGTCAGCGGCAAATCGTTATCAACGGTCTTTGGCACACCAACACAAACCACCGGATAACCCATTTTTTCAGCAATCTGGGAAACCTTCCAGGCGGTATCCATGGAGTCGTTGCCACCGTTGTAGAAAAAATAGCCAATATCGTGCGCCTTGAACACATCGATC
The DNA here is from genome assembly GCF_016864195.1 of Dechloromonas sp. TW-R-39-2. NCBI lineage: Bacteria > Pseudomonadati > Pseudomonadota > Betaproteobacteria > Rhodocyclales > Azonexaceae > Dechloromonas > Dechloromonas sp. TW-R-39-2. The sequence goes on along the minus strand of NZ_CP045202.1, from coordinate 1,300,701 downwards.
AGACGCTCGTATTGCGCCCGATGATCTTCCAGGCTTTTCAGCTTATAGCGGCAGGAACCGAAAGCGCCACCCGGCGTGCTACGCAGGCGGGCAATGGCCTCGTCGGTTTCGAGGCTGGTATCGATCAGGTCTTCGGTCAGCGCACCGATGATGCCGTCGCGACCGGCATAGACTTTCCCGATCTTGTCGGGATGTCGGCGTGCTTCCTGGATCAGGCCGCACGCCGTCGCATTGATGACGGCAGTCACGCCCCCTGACTGTGCGTAGAAGGCATTCTTGACCGTCATCGCATGCTCCTTTTACTTCAATGCGTCGAAAACGCTCTTGGTAATGGTGTCGACCGTACCAACACCGGCCACCTTGCGAACCTTCGGCGCCTTGGCATCGCCGGCAGCGGCCCACTTGGTATAGAAATCAACCAGCGGCTTGGTTTGCGAGTGATAAATATCGAGACGCTTCTTGACGGTTTCTTCCTTGTCGTCATCGCGCTGAACCAGATCTTCGCCGGTCACGTCATCCTTGCCTTCAACCTTCGGCGGATTGAACTTGACGTGGTAGGTGCGGCCCGAGGACAGGTGGGCGCGACGGCCAGCCATGCGTTCGATGATGTCGCTGTCCGGCACGTCGATTTCGAGCACGAAATCGATCGCCACGCCGGCATCCTTCATTGCGTCAGCTTGCGGAATGGTGCGCGGGAAACCGTCGAACAGGTAACCGTTCTTGCAGTCATCCTGGGTCAGGCGATCCTTGACCATGCCGATGATGACTGCGTCCGGCACCAGGCCGCCCGCATCCATGTGTTTTTTGGCTTCCAGACCGAGGGCGGTGCCTGCCTTGACTTGAGCGCGCAGCATGTCGCCGGTGGAAATCTGGGGAATGCCGAATTCCTTGGAGATGAACGTGGCTTGCGTGCCCTTACCGGCGCCCGGAGCGCCCAACAAAATCAATTTCATGGAAAGTCCCTCGGTTTATGTATCGAAAAATCTTTTTATCGGCCTGACTTGAAGCCGCTGACTTGAAGCCGTCATGTAAGCCCGAAAAATTACTCGCTATTTCAGGCCCGGTCAAACAGTTTGCGCATCCGCTCGGCATCTTCGGGCGTATCGACCCCCGGCGCCGGTGCAGCATCGATCAATGTGACGCTGATCCGGTAACCGTGCCACAAGGCACGCAATTGCTCGAGTGATTCGAATTCCTCGGTCGGTGCCACGGTCAACCCGGCGTAAGCCTTCAAAAAGCTGGCCCGGTAAGCGTACAGACCGACATGGCGATAAGCCGGAAAATTGGGAGGCAAGCTATCGCCGCCTTTTTCGCGTGCAAAGTGATCGCGCGCATAAGGAATCGGGGCGCGCGAGAAATAGGCGGCATCGCCATCGGCCCGACAAACCACCTTGACCACGTTCGGATTGAAGAAGTCGGCCGGATCGTGAATCGGATGCGCCACCGTCGCGATATCCGCACCACTGGCGGCCAGTTGGCGGGCCGTCTGGATAATGACTTCGGGTTCGATCAGCGGTTCATCGCCCTGCACATTGACGATGATCGTATCGCTGCTCCAGCCACGCTGCTCGACCACTTCGGCCAGGCGGTCAGTACCGGTCGGATGATCGGCCCGCGTCATCAGCGCAGCTACTTCATGCGCCTCGGCCGCCGCCCGGACATCGGCATTATCGGTCGCCACCCAGATTTCTTCTGCGCCGGACAGCCTGGCTCGCTCGGCCACCCGCACAACCATCGGCTTGCCGCCCAGATCGAGCAAAGGCTTGCCGGGCAGGCGGGTCGACGCAAAACGCGCCGGAATGACCACCTTGAAAAGCAGGCCGGGCATTACTCGTTATCCGCTGACAGTTGGCGCGCTTCGTCTTCCAGCATGATCGGGATATCGTCGCGGATCGGAAATGCCAGCTTGCAGGGTTTGCAAACCAGTTCCTTTTCAGCTTTGCGGTGTTCGAGATTGCCCTTGCAAATCGGGCAGACGAGGATATCAAGCAGCCTGGCGTCCACGGAGTTTCTCCAGAATAAGATCAATAAGGGCCGGCGAAAGCTCGGCCTCGACGGGCAAAACCCAGGTTTCCCCCGCCACAAGACCGGCGCATTTTACTGCATCCTTCTCGGTCATCAGCAGAATGCTGTCTTTGGCGAAAGCAAGATCTTCTGCCGTATAAGCATGGTGATCGGCAAACGGGTGTGCCTCGAAGTCCAGGCCAAGCCCTTCAAGGGTGCGAAAAAAACGACCCGGATCGCCAATACCGGCCAGCGCATGCAGCTTTTTGCCGAGAAAAGCCCCGACCTCGCAGTGTTCAGCCGGTGCATCGAGGCGATAAAACAGGCCGGGCTGCAAGCGCATTTCAAAACGCGGCACCTCCGCCGGCAGGCGGGCATCCGGCAAACCATTGCAAATAATCGCGTCGACCGCAGTAAGGCGCGACAAGGGTTCGCGCAACGGCCCGACCGGCAGACGCCAGCCGTTACCGGCACCACGCCCGTCAAAAACGGCCAGTTCGACATCGCGCGCCAGGCGGTAATGCTGCAGCCCGTCGTCACAAAGAATCACATCGACCTCAGGATGCGCTGCCAGCAATGCGCGCCCTGCCGCAGCACGATGACGCCCCACCCAGACCGGAACACCACTGCGCCGGGCGAGCAGAATCGGCTCGTCACCTGCCTCGGCCGGCAGGGAGTCACGGTCGACCCGGTGCGGCACGGCATTTTCGCCACCATAACCACGACTGACGATCCCCGGATGCCAGCCACGTTGCTGCAAGGCATGGGCAAGATGGAGAGTAAGCGGTGTCTTGCCGGCGCCACCGACCGTGATGTTGCCGATGACAATGACCGGCACCGCCAGTTTTTCCGGCCGGGTACGCCGCCGAACCCAAGTAGAGAGCAGGACAAAGAGTCCGCTCAGCGGCAGCAGAAGCCACAACGCCGGCGCAAGCCGGCGTTGATCAAACCATTGACGCTGCAGCCACGCAGAAAACATCAGCGCGGCGCTTGGGTGGCAAAGGAAATGTGCGGATAACCGGCCGTTTGCGCGGCCTGCATGACATCGACCACGCTCTGATGCGTTGCCTTGGCATCGGCATTGATCACGATCACCGGATCCTGGCGGGAGCCCGCGGCACGGCGCAGACCATTCGAAATGCTGTTGACGTCTGCTGCGGTCAACGGCGATTTGTTGATCAAAATCTGGCCGGCTGCCGTGACTGCGACATCGATCTCGTTCGGCTGCTCGGCCTGCTTGCTGGCATCGGCCGTCGGCAGGTTGATTTCCAGTCCGGAAAACTTGGCGTAGGTCGTCGTCAGCATCAAGAAGATGATGATGACGAGCAGCACGTCGATCATCGGGATCAGATTGATTTCCGGCTCTTCCCGGCTGCGCCCGCGTTGAAAGTTCATCGCTTACTTCCGATCGCCGTGCATGTATTCGACGAGGCGAACCGCCTGCTGCTCCATCTCGACGACGAAGCCATCGACCAGCGCGCGGAAATGACGCCAGGCAATCATGCTCGGGATGGCGATGACCAGGCCGAAACCGGTGTTGTACAGCGCAATGGAAATACCGTGCGCCAGTTGCTGCGGATTCGAACCGGTCGGCGATTGCGAGCCGAAAATTTCGATCATCCCGACCACCGTGCCGAACAGGCCCATCAGCGGGCTGATCGAGGCAATCGTGCCGAGCGTCGTCAGATAACGATTCAGTTCGTGAGCCACGCCACCACCGGCTTCCTCGATCGATTCCTTCATGATCTCGCGCGACGCATTGACATTGCGCAGGCCAGCGGAAAGCACACGGCCGAGCGGCGAATGGCGCTCCAGATCATCGAGCAGCTTGTCGTTGTTGGCGCCGCGCTTGAACTCGCCGACCGCCCGTTGCAGCAGGCCATTCGGAACCACCTTGGAGCGGCGCAAGGCAACCAGACGCTCGATAATCAGGGCGACGGCAACGATGGAAGCGAAGAGCAAAGGCCAGATTGGCCAGCCGGCGGCCTGAACGATAGCAAACACGTGAGAAATCCTTGGTGGAATGTTAGCCCGTGATTCTGCCTCTCCCCCCGTCGCGGGGCAAGCCCCATAAAACCGACGGTTTTTTTCTTATCCCCAAAATCTGTGGATAAGTCTGTGAATGAATTGTCATCAAGTGCGCTAACCCCATTCCGGCAAAGGCTTTTTTATACTCTGCCAAAAAACAAGGCATATTCTTTAGATTCAATAAAATCAATAAGTTAAGAATATTTTTGACTGTCAACAGTCTGCCTCGAATATTTTTCACGGGTTACAATCCGGGGATGCAAAATATCGCTTCGCCTGTCAATAATTCAGTGCTGACCGTCGCTGGGCTCAATCGCCTGGTACGCGAATGTCTTGAAACGGCTTTCCCGCTCACCTGGATTGGTGGAGAAATTTCCAACCTGACCTACGCCGCTTCGGGTCATGTTTATTTCTCATTGAAAGATGCCAGCGCGCAGGTTCGCTGCGTGATGTGGCGAAGCCGCGCCCAATTGCTCGGCTGGCGACTGGAGAATGGCCAGAAAATCGAAGCGCGTGCGCTCGTCTCCTTCTACGAACCACGCGGCGAATTCCAGCTGAACATCGAAGCAATCCGCCGGGCTGGCCAGGGAGACTTGTTCGAACGCTTCCTCCGCCTCAAGGCACAGCTCGAAAATGAAGGTTTGTTTGCCGTCGACCGCAAGAAACCACTGCCGAGCTTCCCGCGCCACCTGGCTATCGTCACTAGCCCGCAAGCTGCCGCCTTGCGCGATGTGCTGAGCACCCTCCGTCGCCGCTCGCCGCACATCAGGCTGACGCTCTTTCCGACGCCGGTGCAAGGCGAAGGTGCCGGCGAGAAAATTGCTGCTGCATTGAATGCGGCCAGCGCCAGCGATTGCGAGGCCATCATCCTGTGCCGGGGCGGTGGCAGTATCGAAGATCTCTGGGCCTTCAACGAAGAATGTGTTGCCCGGGCGATTGCTGCGGCGCCTATTCCGGTTGTTTCCGGTGTCGGTCACGAAACCGATTTCACGATTGCCGATTTTGCCGCCGACCTGCGCGCGCCGACACCGACCGCCGCTGCCGAACTGCTGGGCCCGGATCGCGAGGCATTGCGCCTGAGCCTGGCACGCTTGCAGCAACAGCTGGTTCGCCAAATTGAACGCAACCAGGCCGAACGGCAGCAGCAGTTGGACTGGCTGGCCACACGCCTGATTCATCCGGCCGAACGCCTGCGTCAACGGCACAGCGATGTCAGCCAACTCGGGCTGCGCCTGCACCATGCCATGGCACATCAAAACCAATCCGCCCACATGCACCAAGCCAACCTCCGACAACGGCTGCATGCGGCCCGCCCGCAGCCATCAGCCCAGCGAGAAAACATCGCCCACCTGGCCTACCGGCTGCACAGCCAGGCCAATTGGCAAATTTCCCGACAAACAGGGAAACTTAATTCACTGGCCAGCAGTCTCAAGCAACTCGATCCACATGCCGTGCTGGCGCGCGGTTACGCTTTGGCGATCGGTGCGGACGGCAAAGCAATCCGCGATGCCGGCACACTGGCATCCGGCGCGTCGCTGAATATCAGTTTTGCCCGAGGGTCGGCATCCGTTACTGTCAAGCAAGTTGTCGCCACACCGGAAGCTGACTAGAATTTTCGTTTTACCCCTTTACACATACAACGGAGAAAACAATGGAACATCAACTGCCGCAACTGCCGTACGCCAAAGATGCACTCGCCCCGCACATGTCGGCCGAAACCTTTGACTACCACTACAGCAAGCACCACCAGGCCTATGTCACCAACCTGAACAACCTGATCAAGGGCACCGAGTACGAAAACCTCGACCTCGAAGCCATCGTCAAGAAGGCCCCGGCCGGCGGCGTGTACAACAATGCAGCCCAGGTCTGGAACCACACCTTTTTCTGGAACTGCATGAAGCCGAACGGCGGCGGCGCACCGGCTGGCGCGCTGGCTGCTGCGATCGACGCCAAGTGGGGCTCGCTGGATGCCTTCAAGGCCGCCTTCCAGACCTCCGCTGTCGGCAACTTCGGTTCCGGCTGGACCTGGCTGGTCAAGAAGGCTGACGGTTCGCTCGACATCGTCAACATGGGCGCCGCCGGCACCCCGCTGACCACCGGCGACAAGGCCCTGCTCTGCGTCGACGTCTGGGAACACGCCTACTACATCGACTACCGCAACATGCGTCCGAAGTTCGTTGAAACCTTCCTGGCCTCGCTGGTCAACTGGTCTTTCGTCGAAGCCAACTTCGCAGGCTAATCGCCCCTGTGATGCAGAAATAAAGTCGTGAAAAAATTAATAAAGTCCTGAAAAACCACTCAGGGCGAAATTAATAAAGTCATGAAAAGTCTGGGGAGCCATATGCTTCCCAGACTTTTTTTGTGCCTATCGAATGGAGAACTCCCTCACGGCACGCCCAAACCCCTCTTACTGGCGCGAAAATGCTGCCTTACTTCCAGCAAAAATATGGGGCAACCTATAAAATGCCATTTGGAAGCCCTAATAACTAACTATAAGTCCGCGATGCCTCTCACCCTGCCACAACTAGAACGCCACCTTTTCAAAGCCGCCGACATCTTGCGCGGCAAGATGGACGCATCTGAATTCAAGGAATACATATTCGGAATGCTATTCCTCAAGCGCTGCTCCGATGTCTTCGAACAGCGCCGCGCAGAAGTGATCCAGCTCGAAGTCGATGCGGGCAAGGCGCCCGTCGATGCTGAAATGTCGGCTGAGAATAAGCGGTGGTACAAGAAGGATGGCTATTTCTGGGTGCCAAAGGAGTCGCGTTACACATACCTGGTCGACAACTCGCGCCAAACCAATGTCGGCAGCCTTCTGAGCAAGGCACTTGCGGGGATTGAAGGCGAAAATGTCAGCCTCTACGACGTTCTGGAGCACATCGACTTCACCCGCAAAATTGGCCAGAGCAAGATTCCGGATATCAAGTTGCAGCAGCTCATTACGCATTTCGGTAAGTACCGCCTGCGTAATGAAGACTTCGAGTTCCCCGACCTGCTTGGCGCAGCCTACGAATACCTGATTGGCGAATTCGCCGATTCAGCGGGCAAGAAAGGCGGCGAATTCTATACGCCGCGCTCGGTAGTGCGGATGATGGTGCGCCTCATCAAACCCGAACTAAAGCACGACATTTACGACCCGTGCTGTGGTTCTGGTGGCATGCTGATCGCCGCCAAGGAATTCATCGACGAGCACGGCGAAGACGGCCGCAAGGCCAACTTGTTCGGTCAGGAATTCAACGGCACCGTGTGGTCCATCGCCAAAATGAACATGCTGCTGCACGGCATCAGCACCGCCAACCTGCAAAACGAGGACACCCTGGCCGAACCGCAGCACGTCGAAGGCGGCGAATTGATGCACTTCGACCGCGTGCTCACCAATCCACCGTTCTCAATCCACTGGGGCAATACCGAGAAGGATGCAGACGGCAATGCCGCCTGGAAACCCAAGTTCGAAGCCGAACGCTTCCCCTACGGCCAGGTGCCGCTTGGCGCCAAGAAGGCCGACCTGATGTTCCTGCAGCACATGCTGGCCGTCACGCGCGACGGCGGCATGGTGGCCACCGTTCTGCCCCACGGCGTGCTGTTCCGGGGTGGCGAGGAAAAAACCATCCGTGCCGGCATTATTGAGGACGACCTGCTTGAAGCCGTCATCGGCGTCGCGCCCAACCTGTTCTACGGCACCGGCATTCCGGCCTGTATTCTAGTGCTGCGCCAGCGGGTGCAGAACGGCGCCAACCGTGTCAGCGGCAAGCCCGCCGAGCGCCAGGGCAAGGTGTTGTTCATCAATGCCGACCGCGAGTTCTTCGAAGGCCGCGCCCAGAACTACCTGCTGCCCGAGCACATCGAGAAGATCGTCACCACCTTCGACGAGTTCCGCGCCATCGACGGCTTCTCGGCCATCGTCGACAACGCCACGCTCAAGGCCAACGACTACAACCTCAACATCCGCCGTTACGCCGACAACGCGCCATCGCCCGAGCCGCACGATGTGCGCGCCCATCTGGTGGGCGGCATCCCCAAGGCCGAGGTGGCCGACAAAGCCGGACTGTTCAGCGCCCACGGCCTGAACCCGATGGACCTGCTGGTGGAAAGGGATGCCAAATATTTCGACTTCGCGCCCGCCCTAGATACACGGCAAGCGCTCAAGCCGACCATCGAAACCAATGCCGGTCTGGTTGCCAAGGAAGCGGCCATCCGCGCGGCCTTCGAGCAATGGTGGCAAGCCCACAGCGCACGCATCACGGCACTGTCTGGGCAAATGGACAACGCCGCCAGCCTCGTCGCACTGCGCAACGACCTGCTGGCCAGCTTCAGCCAAAGCCTGGAAGCCATCGGCCTGCTCGACCCCTTCCAGGTGCGCGGCATCGTGGCCGGCTTCTGGTACCAAACCAAGTACGAGTTCCTCACCCTGATGGCGCGCGGAGCCAAGGGCGTGGCCGACGCATGGCGCACCAGCATCGTCACTGCGCTGGAAGACAAGGCCAGCAAGGAAAGCCCGCTGGAGCACAAGCTGGTCAAGTTCCTGATGAGTGATTTCGTCGAAGCCATCACCGAGCTGGAAGCCGAGAAGGCCGAGTTGGACAGCCGGATCAAGGCCTCCAGCCCCAAGGATGCGGAGGGCGAGGACGGCGAAGCCGCTGAGGCGGCGGAAGACGATGGCGACGAAGAAAACGCCGTGGACGAAGCCCAACTCAAGGCCTGGAAGAAGGAGCTCACCGCCGTCAAGAAGCAGCTCAAGGCCAAGAACGACAGCTTCAAGCAACATATCGCCTCTGCCGTGGACGGGCTGACGCCAGAAGCCGCCGCCGAGTTGTTGCTGACCATCCTGCACAACGACATGCAGGCCATCGTGGAGCGCTACATGGTTGCGCAGCGCAAGACCATCGTCGCCGCGTTCGAGAACTGGTGGGACAAGTACCGCGTGACCTTGACCGAGATCGAGGGTAAGCGTGATGACGCCGCCAAGGCGCTGCAGGGGTTCTTGAAGGGGTTACGGTATGTCTGAGCAATCCCTTTTGCTTCCGCCGCCAGATTGGAAGCCGGCAACACTTGGACAAGTGTCTGAGTGCATCCTCGGCGGCACCCCATCTACCGAAATTCCCCAGTTTTGGAACGGTGATGTTCCTTGGATGGCGTCGGGCGATGTTCACATTCGGAGAATCCGGGATGTTCCTGGGCGGATTACAGCTCTGGGCCTGCGCTCGTCAAACGCTACGCTTACAAACCCACCCGCCGTCGCCATCGGCTTGGCTGGGCAAGGAAAGACTCGCGGCACTGTGGCGCTCACCCTTTGTACTCTCAGCACCAATCAGTCGATAGCACTTCTGAAAGCGAACGGCAGCGACCTGCGAACGGATTATCTGTTTCACAACCTGGATCGGAGATACGAGGAACTTCGCGCCCGTTCTTCAGGGGGCGGTCGCGGAGGGTTGTCAAAAGCCATCCTGGAGGCAGTACCTATTGATCTGCCCCCATTGAGTGATCAGCAAAAGATCGCCCAAGTCCTCGACACCCTCGACATCGCCATCCACGAAACCAAGGCAATCCTCGCCAAGCTCAAGGCCGTCAAGCAGGGACTGCTGCACGACCTGCTGATGCGCGGCATCGACGTCAACGGCGAACTGCGCCAGCCCCAGGCCGAGGCGCCGCATCTCTACAAACAATCGCCGCTGGGGTGGATTCCGAAGGAGTGGGAGGACGTTACCCTCGGGGAAATTGCGCGACGCTCGGGCGGATTTCTTCAAACCGGGCCTTTTGGATCACAACTCCATGCGCACGAGTACGTGCTTGATGGCATTCCTGTGATCATGCCGCAGGACATGGTCAATGGTGAGCTATCTGTTGAAAGTATCGCCCGGATCAACCAGCGAAAAGCCACGGCTCTTTCTCGGCATCGCGTTCAGCCTAACGACTTGGTTTTTTCTCGCCGTGGGGATCTATCGCGCTGCGTGGCCATTGAGGAAGAACATCTTGGATGGTTGTGCGGCACAGGTTGCCTGTTGGCTCGATTGCCCGCTCACGATGTCAATGGTTACTGGCTTGCACTTGTCTACACGCAGCCAGGTGTTCAGACGCAGGTTATGGGACGGGCTGTTGGGTCGACCATGGCGAACCTCAATACCTCGATCCTTGCCGCGATCACCATCGCTCGCCCACCGGTTACAGAACAAAACGAAATAGCCAGACGCCTGAAGAGCCTGAACAAGCGAATCAGGTTCGAGGAAGAAGAACTCGAAAAACGGCGGTTTGAAAAAACCGGCCTCATGGACGACCTACTCACTGGTCGCGTCCGTGTCACAGGCTTGCACTGTGAAGTTCCGTTGGGCATGTCCGAGAACCCGATAGTTGTCCTGGAAAAGATATGCCTGGCTGCCTATCGAGCAGACAAAGAAACAACCGACGAAATTCGCAAAGAACTATTTGGCGACGTTAGCCTCCCGACGCTCGTAGTGATGAATAAGGATAGTGTCAAAGTTGAAATACGAACAGAGAACGTCAACCACCACGAGCCGCACATGCACATCACCCATTCTGGAAAGTTTGACGTGTCTATCAACCTCAAAGATTTTTCGCAAATGGCAGGCAATATCGACAGTAAAACGTGGAAGCGGTTACGTGCGAAATTGTGGCCATTTCAAGAAAGGCTGCTTCAAATCTGGAATAAATTGAATAAAGAAAACAACGGCATAGAAGCCAAGAAACTGATTACCGAACTGGCGCTTTAGGAGGCCGTATGGGCTGGGAACTAGATGATGTCGAAAAGCCGTTTGTAGCCCAGTTACAGGCACTCGGTTGGGCCTATAGCGCAGGCAGTCTAGATAACCCGGCAGTCACGGGTCGAAACAGCTTTGCCGAGGTAATTCAGGAGGGACTTCTGCGCCAACAACTGCGCACGCTGAACCTTGGGCCTGACGGTGCGCCCTGGCTAGACGAGGTACGGCTTTCGGAGGCCGCAGTAGCCATTACCCGATTGGGTACTCACAAGCTCATGGAGGCCAACGAAAAGGCCTCCGCCTTGTTGATCCGAGGCTTGACGGTGGACGGCCTGCCGGGCTGGGACGGCGGGCGCGGCCAGACGATTCGCTATATCGACTGGGAGACGCCTGCCAACAACCGCTTCACGGTGATCAATCAGTACCGCGTGGATTGCCCGCCTGGCTTCAACAGTGGCAAGGCCTTCATCGTGCCCGACCTGGTGCTGCTGGTGAACGGAATCCCGCTGGTGGTGGTGGAGTGCAAGAGCCCGTCCGTCCCTGAGCCGCTGGCCGAGGCCGTGGATCAACTGCGGCGCTACAGCAACCAGCGCAAGGCCGCGTTTGAGGTGGATGACAACGAGGGCAACGAGCCCCTGTTCACCACCAACCAGTTGCTGGTGGCCACCAGCTTTGACGAGGCGCGCGTGGGTTGTGTCGGCGCGGCCTTTGAGCACTATGCCCAGTGGAAGACGGTGGTCGGCCCGGACGGCACGGGTAGCGAGATTGAGGTAGCTCAGGCGCTAGGCAAATCTGCACTTTCAGAGCAGGAGCGCTTGATCGCAGGATTGCTTTCTCCTTCGCACCTGCTGGACGCAGTTCAAAACTTCATGCTTTTCATGCAGGCGGGCGGCCAAACCATCAAAACGGTTTGCCGTTACCAGCAATACCGGGCCGTGAACCGGGCGATTGACCGACTCAAGTCGGGCCAGACCCGCTTGCAAAATGGTGATCACGACCAGCGCGGTGGGATCATCTGGCATACCCAAGGTTCGGGAAAGAGCCTAACGATGGTATTCCTGGTGCGCAAGATGCGCGCTGATGCACAACTACGGCGTTTCAAGGTCATCGTCGTCACCGACCGCAAGGATCTGCAAAACCAACTGTCCGTCACCGCCACCATGACCGGCGAGATCGTAGAAATTGCAGCCAGCACGGCTGGCGTAAAGGCACTGGCTCGACGCAAGGGCCCAGGGCTGATTTTTGCGACGATTCAGAAGTACCGTGATGGCGATGTTGTAGGCGATGCACCACTTAGGGCAGATGATCTGCCGGTAGCAACTCTGCAAGTGGCAGAGCCAAAGGCCGCCTACAAAACTGAAGAGAAGTTCGAGGTTCTTAATGAGGACGATAGCATCCTCATTTTGGTGGACGAAGCCCACCGTACCCAAGCTGGTGATCTGCACGCCAGCCTGCTGGCTGGCCTGCCGAACTGTGCTCGAATTGGGTTCACCGGTACACCGATCATCATGGGTGAGAAGAAACGCACCCATGAAATCTTTGGCGAATTCATTGACCGTTACACCATCAAGGAAGCAGAAGCAGATGGCGCCACGGTGCCAGTCCTTTATGAGGGTCGCACGGCGAACGGAGCGATCAAGGACGGGGCCAGTCTGGATGAGCTCTTCGAAGACCTGTTCCGGCATCACACGCAGGAAGAGCTTGAAGCAATCAAGAAGAAGTACGCCACCAAGGGGCACATCTTCGATGCACCGGCGTTAATTGCCGATAAGGCTCGCGACATCATTCGTCACTACGTCACCAATATCTTGCCCAATGGCTATAAGGCTCAGGTGGTGGCATACAGTAGGCTGGCAGCGATTCGTTACTTCGAGGCATTGAGCGATGCGCGAGATGAATTGCTAACTGAGGCAAACGCCCTTTCGGCCGAAGATAAGTCTCTGGATGACGAAGCCTTGTGCCTGCGGCCACCCAAGGTGCAAGCCACAGTACAGGCTTGGCGTTACCGTGACACGGTGGCTAGGCTCGAATTCGCACCCATCATTTCTGGCAGCAACAACGATGATCCAGCATGGAAGCCTTGGACCGATGCTTCGGCTCAGGAACAGTTGATCAAGCGATTCAAGAAGCCGCTGTTCAACGCCAAGCCAGAAAAGACCGATCCACTGGCTTTCCTGGTCGTGAAATCGATGCTCCTCACCGGCTTCGATGCCCCCATTGAGGGGGTAATGTATCTTGACCGCCCGATCAGGGAAGCTGAACTGCTACAGGCGATTGCACGCGTAAACCGGACCGGTTTCGGAAAGCGCTGCGGCATCGTGGTGGACTACTTTGGTGTTGCGAAGCATTTGAAGGAAGCACTCGCTGCTTATGCCGATGAGGATATTGAAGGAGCACTCGCCAGCCTGAAGGATGAGGTCCCGGTGTTGCGTGACCGTCACCTCCGCGTAGTGGACCTCTTCCGCCAGCAGGACATCGAATCATTGGAGGACACGGAAGCCTGCGTCGAGGCTCTGGGTAACGAGAAGCTACGTGCCGAGTTTGCCGTCAAGCTGAAGGCTTTCCTCTCCTCGCTTGACACGGTTCTACCTCGACCGGAAGGGCTCCCGTATTCCGGTGATGCGAAGCGCCTAGCCTATATTTACGCCCGTGCTCGTAACCGCTACAAGGACACGCCCGTTCTAGGCAAAGATGTTGGTGCGAAAGTCCGCAAGCTGATCGACGACCACGTGATCTCGCTTGGCATTGATCCGAAGATCCCCCCAATTCAACTGACCGATGCTGAGTTCGACACCCACGTCAGCCGCACAGCCAGTGATCGAGCGAAGGCCTCGGAAATGGAACACGCAATCCGCTCGCATATTCACAAGCACCTGGATGAGGACCCAGTGTTGTTCCGCAAGCTCTCCGAACGCCTAAACGACATTTTGAAGACCTTGGGTGAGCAATGGAATGATCTGATTGCCCAGTTGCAGCAAATGATCGATGAACTGCGCGCGGGTAAAACCAATGATGGTCAAACCCCCAGCGATTTGCCCGAGCATTGCGCCCCGTTTCTTCGGACCGTCCTGGATGTGGTCTACGCAGGACAAACCCCAACCTCTATCGAACTGATACGGCTAAAGGATGTGACGGTCGAGCTGGTGGACTTGTTGGTGCAAGAGCTTCAAGGCAACCGCGACATATGGAGTTCTTACAAACGCGCTGCTCAGGAAGATCTGAATACACAGCTTTTCGAGCATTTGATGCGCCTGCGGCCGCCATTGGTGGACACAGACAAGGCGGGAGTTCTGGCTGACAAGTTGATGGAGCAGGCCCGCGCCAACCACGATAAATTGATGCAGATTTGAGCGCGACTTCGGCCCCAGATATGTCTATAGCGCATCTACAAGATGTCCAGACTGTAAGCGCGTGCAGTAGCTTATGCATCGATGACTTGCAATTCAGCCTGCAGCGCAGCTCACGCCGCCGAACCATTCAGATTACGGTGGAACGCAGTGGAAAACTGCTTCTGCATGCACCGCCCGAAGTGAATGAGGAACAACTCCGGGCATTCGTCCTGGAAAAGCGCTTTTGGATTTACACAAAACTTGCCGAGAAGGAGCGCCTCCAACGACGAATAGCAGTGAAGGAATTCGTCGACGGCGAGGGCTTCCTGTACCTCGGCCGAAGCCATCGGCTTAAATTGGTCGATGAGCAAGATGCAGCACTTCGCCTAATAAATGGTCGTTTTGCACTTCGCCGCGACCGATTAAGCAATGCGCGAGAACAATTCATCCGGTGGTACAGCGAGCGTGCTCGAGCATGGCTGTCTAGCCGAGTTGCCGATTATCAATCACGGATGGAAGTCACGCCAGCGGGCGTCAAAGTTCAAGACTTGGGTTATCGCTGGGGATCGTGTGGCAAAGGTAACTGGCTTTATTTCCATTGGAAGTCGATCCTCCTACCCGCACGCATCGCTGAATACGTCGTTGTTCACGAGATTGCTCACTTGCACGAACCACATCACACACCGAGCTTTTGGTTACGCGTCGAGCGTGCCATGCCTGACTTCGCACAGCGCAAGGCTTGGTTGGCAGAACATGGAATGGATGTCGAAGGGATATAAACGAGATGGCAGACTACTTCACCAGTGACCACTTCAAGCTGCTCAACAAGTGGAAGGGACTGAAACGTGATGAATCAAACCCTGAGCAAAACCGCGCCTATGAGGACTTAAAAAAAGCCTACGAGGTCACTGAAGCATGGGCTAACGAGGTCAAGAAGAAACTATTTCCTCCTGGGCTGGTGAAGGTTCGTAAGCGCCCTACTAGCCAAGCCAACTCTTTTCTACCCTATAACTGGGCTCGAATTTATCCCACCGCAGATGCCCCCAAAGAGCTTGCCTATACCGTCGGGATCGGCGCGGATGAGGGCTTTGTGGTCAAAATCGACACAGTTGGTCTTAACGATAGCGACCCAGTACGCGGACTATTACTCGGTCTGCGAGGCGCATACGACAATACCTCGCCTATCGTAGCGAAGCTGCCCATAGCAGAGGGTTTGAGTAAATCTTTGCCTGAGCTTGTTGAGTGGAGTATTGGTGCTATCCGCGCCTTCCGCCTGCGTTACGAGGATGTAGTAAGCAAATTGAATATTGGCAAGACTTTGAGCGATGAGGACTTACTTAATCATTTCGATGGTAAGCCGGCTTTTAAGACTTTCCGCGCATCTTGGTCTCCACTAGACAAAACCCTATTCTGCAGATTGGCCCGATCGGTTCATGCAGCCGGTTTCGACTGGTGGCACATGGGCAAAAATATTCAGGTCCGCTTTGGCCGCAAGAACCCTGGCAATGAACGCGCTGTAGGGGTACTCGGCATCATTCGCGGGACGCGTACAAGAACGATTTCTTCGACACGCGATATTGGCACCTTACCCAGGCAGCACCGGGAGGCGCTATCTGAAGACTTGGTATCAAAAATAGAATCCGCTTTAGCATCTGAGCGAGAAGCATTCGACGAGTGGTGGCCCTTGGAAACCGAACGCCCTGGTCTTTGGCCTGATCAACTTCGTGAAGACCCGACTGACCAGGATGACGACACGGAAGATGAGGTACCTCCTCCGACAACGGTCTCCAGAAAGCCATTCAATCGTATTTATTACGGACCGCCGGGGACTGGTAAGACTTACGAGCTTTCAAAGATACTGAAACGCGACTACGAACAGTCGATAACTTCGGTATCCAATGAAGAATGGCGCCGCGAGGTGATTACGGAAAAAATCGCCAAACTCAAATGGTGGGAAGGTGCTGCAGCAGCCCTTTATCAGCTGGGCGGGAAAGCAAAAGTTAGTGACTTACTTGCTCATCCGTTCATCCAAGCCATCATTGCCGCCACTCCTTCAAACAAAAGCCCAACCCAAACACTTTGGGGGGCTTTGCAGTACCACACGATTGACGCCTCTACGACGGTAAACACCAAGAGGGGGGTTGCACCTGCAATCTTCGACAAAACCACCGATTCCTTTTGGCAGTTCGCGGGCAACTGGACAGAGCAATGCGCTGACTTGATTGAACTCGTCGACTCTTTGCAAGTAGCCCCCAAGGACACTACCTCAGTTCAACGATTCAGCTTCGTCACCTTCCACCAGTCTTATGGCTACGAGGAGTTTGTGGAAGGACTACGCCCGGTTGTGGTTAGCAACGAAGTTGAGTCAGGCGAGATTCAGTACGAAATACGACCAGGTGTCTTCAAAGAATTGTGCCGAAAGGCACGCCTAGCGCCTGACCAGCATTTCGCCGTGCTGATTGATGAGATTAACCGAGGAAATATCAGCAAGATTTTTGGCGAACTTATCACCTTGATTGAGCCTGACAAACGGGAAGGAGCTGAGCATGCAATCTCAGTCACGCTGCCGTATTCAGGGCAACAATTCTCGGTGCCAGCCAACTTAGACATTATCGGCACGATGAATACTGCCGATCGCTCTTTGGCCTTGCTCGACACCGCATTAAGGCGTCGTTTTGATTTCATCCAAATCTTGCCAGATTCACGTGACGAACAAGGGGCTCCCCTTCACGGCCTCAGGGTCACAGCGGGAGACAAGGAAATCAATATTCCGCAAATGCTCACCACCATCAATCAACGCATCGAGGCGCTTTACGATCGTGACCACTGCATCGGACACGCATACTTCACCGGATTATTTAAGTTAGCTGATGGGGAAGAACGGTTCGTTGGTCTAGCTCAACTATTCAAAGATCGAGTTTTGCCCCTGCTTGACGAATACTTCTTCGAAGATCGCCAGAAAATACGCCTGGTCCTTGCAGATAACCAAAAACCGGAGACCGCTCGCTTCATTACAGAGAGCCGAGATCACGAGGACGAACTCTCGCGCCTCTTCGGGGATGATCACGGCCTTGACTCTTTTTCCACTGCGAAGCGCTATGTGGATCAGGAGTCTGCATTCTCTAATCCTGACGCATATATCGGCATCTACGAGACACTGTCCTGAGCACCAATGGGCATGATGCGATGAATAGCGTCACGATATTCGAATTTGGACTTATAGCCCCTCCTGGCTCCAACTCGCATATTGATATTCAGGACATTCCAGAACCGGTATTTCTCTGGCTGGAAACCTGTTGCCTAAAAAGCTCTGTTGAAGGTGAGATTGCTTGCCTAAGGCTAACCCAGAGGCACGGTCGTAAAGCAATTCAAGTTACCAGCTTTGTAGGTGTTCTAAGAGCCCCGAACGGTTTCCAAATTGAAGTTCTGCCAAAGATCGGTAAAGCCATCAGCGGTGGAGCAGAGCAAGCAAGGAATCTATTGATCGAAATGCTTCGGAGCCTCAATGGTTTCCGGCATATTCAGACCGACAGTGCGAAGCTTTCGGCAACCCGGATGCCTCTTCTCGAAGTGTTCATCAATGAATTTCTGCTTGCTGTGGACCATGTGGTGAAGCGAGGCCTACGCAGTGACTACAGCACAATTCAGGATGATTTATTTGCTCTTCGTGGAAAATTACTGGTATCGCAGCAAATCCGACGAAATTTATTTCGTGCTGACCGCTTCTTTACCGAACATGATGAATTCTCACCCAATCGCCCAGAAAATAGGCTGATTCACGCGGCGCTTCGAAGAGCGCTTTCAATTTCGTCATCGCAAGGTAATCAAAAATTCGCGCGTGAGTTGAGTTTTGTATTTTCCGACATCACAGCATCAAGCGACGTTACCCAAGATTTTAAGAAGGTGCGTATCGACCGAGGCATGAGCCACTACGGCAACGCGCTGGCTTGGGCTCGATTGATATTGGAAGGCCGCTCACCACTAACCGGTAAAGGAAGCGAGTCTGCCACTTCTCTTCTTTTCCCGATGGAAGCAGTATTTGAATCGTATGTAGCCAAATATTTGAGCAAACAGTTGGCAAAAGGCTTAACACTGAAAACTCAGGCACAAAGTCGACACCTCGTTCAACACAATTCTCAGAGCTGGTTCCGTCTAAAACCGGACTTACTCGTCCGCAATGGTGCACACAACGTTTTGGTACTGGATACGAAATGGAAACTGTTGGATAGCGCCAAAGCAAATGGCCGAGATAAATATGGTCTTTCTCAAAGCGACTTTTACCAGCTGTTTGCCTACGGGCAGAATTATCTCGGGGGGGCTGGCGACATCGTGCTGATTTACCCCAAGAACGATAGCTTTGCGCATCCTCTGCCGGAGTTCAGATTTTCTGAGTCAAATA
Organism: Dechloromonas sp. TW-R-39-2; assembly: GCF_016864195.1. NCBI lineage: Bacteria > Pseudomonadati > Pseudomonadota > Betaproteobacteria > Rhodocyclales > Azonexaceae > Dechloromonas > Dechloromonas sp. TW-R-39-2. The sequence continues at coordinate 1,282,225 of NZ_CP045202.1, read as the reverse complement.
ATTTACAGCTTTGGGTACTCCCCTTCTGCCTAGAGTCTCGAAAGCTCCTTCTACCTGAAGGCCATCCACTTCACCTCAAAATATCGCCCTGAAACTCGCTGTGCATCTTCTTCCTTAGCCAATAACTTAGTAGCAGCACATTCAAAGGTGAGATCGGCAAAATACTAAATCCCTTGCCGACGCCCAACGGACAAACTGTCCTTTGTCATAACCTCTGTTAAACAATAAATCAATCTATAAGGTTGGTTTTTATATTGCTCATTCGGTTGAGCAACGTAAGTCCAGTGCCACGATAGAGGAATGCAGCCTTTGGCTCCAACTATACTAATGCATCTCAAAACATCGAATACGAATGCATAGGGAGCACCTGCACATAACCCGCCAGTAGAACATATGCACATCCAGATTTATTATACAATGTTTCTTATGTGATTGATTTTACTTTGTTTTTTCTTGATTTTGCGTTTCGATTCGATTAAATTCGATGCTCAAAAGTGCTTTTCAAATTTCGGAAAACAACTTTGGCAATAACAACAGAAACTATCGAGGCATGGATCGAAGAAGGTCGCGGGCAAGGTCATGGGACTGATTACATACCTTGGATCAAGATTCAAACCAGAGGTTCGCCTACCTTGGGCAACCTTAATTATCGGTACATCCCGGCATTCGATCGATACGGGCATTTTCTCTCTGCTGGAGAAGGCAATTTGGAGGATTTCCTGATGTTTTTAGGTGCCAGCGACCTGCGAGAGCAGTTTCCATGCTGGCCATGGAAACATCCCCATCCGTTATATGGGCATCCGGAATTCAAACCGGCTTCAATCCCTTGGAGCCCAGGAACTTTGGCTATCGCACGGAGCATGGGAATCACTCATCCCCGTTTTCCAGGCACAAAGCTTTACTACATCCCAACGATTGATGTTCTGGCGACCGTTCCAGCCCCTGTCACAAACAGAGCTGTGGCTTTTGCAGTCAAGCCTGATCTCAGCAAAGTTGAAATTGAAGAAGGTGACGCTATAAAACTCGCACTACAGCGAGACTATTGCGATAGGTTGTCCATTCCCTGGCGTCTATTTTCAAAAAACCAGATTCCGGAAACATTAAGCAACAACCTGAGAATCCTGTTTCACTACTCAGCACCAGCCCCAAATATCGCATCTATTCAAGTTCAATTCGCCGACGTTCTTGGAAATCGATTAAGTGAATCGGAAACCATTCAGGACTCCCTCTCACATACGATGCGCCGCCTCCATCTCTCGAAAAAACTGGGTCAAGAGCTATTTCATCGCGCGCTTTGGTTCAAACAAATACCAATCGACATACGAAAAGCATGGGTTTTCGCCGCCCCGCCTTTTCTCACCGATGGCCGCTGGATAACCGAAGCGCGTAACTATATGCTGGGACAGGGCTAGACATGTCCAATGACCCTATCTTGCTAGCTCTTTATCTGTGCTCGGGCAGCAAACCATTCCCTTTAAACAGCCTGCATCGAGTGATCTGGCTCAACAAGGCTGAAAATCTGATCACGCTGATTCGGATAGACAAAAAGCCATTCAGCAAGCCCCAAACGTTGGCCTATTCTAAAGTCAGAGATTGGATCTCCGACAAGCAACTGATTTTAGTTGAGAAAGAGGAGGCCGCGCCTCAGCTACGGCTATCGGATGTACAGCTTGCTGCACGTTACCCACCAAGCAATCGTCGAGAGAAAAAAGGATATACAACCACTCATAAGCTATCAGCCCCCCTGGAGTATCGGCAGAAATGGCTTAAATTTCTTGATGAAATTATTGGTCAACTTGATGGAGCTTGGAAGGGAATAACCTCTCTTTCATCAATCCTCAAACCAGCCTGCGAGAAGCATGATGTTTGTCTCAATGATAGCTACCAAGTGGTCTATGCCTTCTACGCCAATAAGTGTTCCCGACTGAGCGTCATTCCAGAAAGATTTAGATCGGGAGCCTTCGGAAAGCCTCGTGTCGGAAAAGGGCATGTGCTAGGCAGAATGACGACAAAGGCAAAGCTCGAAGGTAAAGGGAACACGAATTTTGGGCTTGATGAAAACTGGCTACAGAAAATCAGGGATACCTATCAGGAAAGCATCAAGCATGGTGTAACAGGTCCTGCGGCCTATGAAACTTTCCTCAATTTGTATTGTTTGATAAGCGTGGAGATGATCAATGGGGAACTGGAAACCACCTACTTGCCACAAGGCCAGCGCCCATCGGAGGCACAATTTTTAGCACATGGCCCAAATGATGATCCAGAGCAGGCTCTCTGGCGCAAACAACTGCTAGACCAGGAATATGAAAAGAACAATCGGCCGTTGAATGGTCAATCCAACCCGATCACTTTGCAAACAGGCTTACGCGCACTGGTCGACGCCTCTTCAAATGATCGCTACCTTGTCTCGGCATTTAACCGCTCACAAACACTTGGGCCAGCAAGGGTCATTCCCGTCGTTGAAGAAAAAACTGGGTACATATGGGGAATCTACGTTGGGTGGCGAGTCAATAAAGAGGCAGCAAAGCTATCAATTTTGAACGCATGTAGCGACAAAGTTGAATTCTGTGCGCGATACCATATTCATATTAAGCCCGAAGAGTGGTATTCACACCTACATGCAGAGTTCCGCGCCGACAAGGGAGAATTCAACTGTACTGCTGTACGTGAAAGCCTTGGCGAAACCAACCGATCAATTGAGTACGTCATAACAGGACGCCCCGATCTGAGAGGTCGCGGCGAACGTGCGCATGGATTACTTCACGACCACAATGCCAATGGATCGACATTCGGCAGATTTCGTAAACGCGGAGAAATAGATCCTGCAAAGGAAGCGGATCAAACATTATTTGACTTCACGCGGGAACTGATCAGAGACGTACTTAGAATCAATAACTTCGATCCTGTACCTCACTTACGAACAACAGAAATGATCCAAGCAGGGGTGGAGCCATACCGGCGAAATATTTTGGAATACTGCATGGCTAACGGTTACCACCACCAGATTAGCTATAACGAGGACGACCTGTATCTAGCCCTGTGTCCGGAGTTTCCAGCCAGTATCACCCGAGATGGAATTTACCCTTTAGTTAAGCGTCATTTTGACTCTGGGGACGAGATACTTCTCAAAGATCTACGCTATCTCGGCCAGAACGCGGAATTTGATCGTTGGCTGGAATCAGCTCGGCGCAATAAGCGCGAGCGCATCAGCATATTGATGAATCCAAATGATCCACGTGTTGCTTATTTCCAAGATCCAGATAATGGACTTCAAAGGCTTCGTCTCGCCACAAAAGACCCTCTTCTGGCGTCACTCGCCAGCGTCCATGATCTGACAATTCGCGCCACCGAAGATACTGTGATGCTTTACAAGGCGAATAACCGGGCAACAGAAAATTCGGCCTCCAAAGCACTTCAAAACAGCGCAGAGCGCAAAGAAATTGCTAAACAGAAAACCGCAGACGTTAAAAGACATGGCGGACGAAAGGGGGCATCATCAAACGCAAGCGGACGTAGGAAAGCCTTGCAGGATGAAGTTCGAACCCACGGCCAATCACCTATTCCTATTTCGCCCACTAAACATCAAACCTCCGTTCAGCCCGAAAACCAGACCTCATCGAGCAATGTTGTCCCACTCAGAGGCCCCCCATCCTCGGATATCGATAAGGACTTCGAGCGGTGGCTTAATGGTGACCCAGAATGAATCAGGCACGGACAACTAGGGGACAATCAGCGCCAGATTCACCCAAAACCAACCCCCTGCTAGAAGGAATATGCCTCGCATCAACAGAAAAAGAGATATTTCCTTTGATTGCGCGAAATCCCTTCCTTGATGCGGCTTGGCGTCGCCAAAACCAAGATATCGATCTATTTCCTGCCTATATGGCGGCGGTAGTGGCCCCAACCAATACTGCACTCCAACTTGGCTTAAATATCCATAGAGCTCTAAAAATCACGCTTTTTCAAAAGAACCCAACTGTCCAACAAAATCAGACATCCTATTTTTCGACTGCATCGCAGCCCTCCGATCCTGTTGTTATTCATAGTAGCTATTGCGGGGTTGTCCTCTCCGGCTTGACCGGACTTGGCAAATCGCATTTGCTAGAAGCAGCGCTACAGAGCATCCCCCAGGTTGTGTACCGAGAAAACATTTTTGGATTGGCCCTGATTGCCCAAATCACATGGATTCGGATAGACATGACCAGTATCGCGTCTATCGAAGCTTTGGCCGAGCAAATCGTAAGAGCGATAGATGACGCCCTAAAGGCCAACGGCGATATTTTCGAGGCCACACTGAAAGGCGCAAAATCTGCAAACACGAAAATGGAACGAGCTTTACGACTCCTGCGAACTCATTACGTAGGCATTCTTGCTGTCGATGAAATCCAGGCCAATAACTTTTCAAAATCTGGCTCAGCAGATATACGTGACTGGTTTTTGCGGATAGCGAACCAGCGCATTTCACTTATTTTTTCGGGGAACCCTTTGGGATTTCGATTACTCCCTCCCAAAAAAAATGAAGACGAAAAGTATGCAACACAGCAACTGCGAAGGCTGTTCGCCACCAATGAGCTTCGCCGAAACCCGGCAGAGTCGATCAACGACCCAGAATGGAAAAAGTTTATTCAAACCGTTGCAACTTGCCATCTCGATGGATCTCGAGATGTCTTCAACGAAAAAAATGAATTACTCAAACTACAACTCAGCGGTGGGTTTGAGGACTTTTATATCGAACTTCATTGCCAATTAGAAAAGCTGAGGGTGAAATTTCCAGCGAAGGAAGTCGACGATTCCTTGATCAATCAAGCAGCCGCTGCTTCTACAAAATTAAGAAAAATGAAACCTTTAATCAGCGCATTTACTGAGCACGACATCATCAAACTCAAGCAGTGCATTGACGTTGACTATGACTACTACATAGAGAAATGGGGGAAGACGTCCAGCCAAAACGTTGGGGGTCAAAGCGAAAACGATCCGCCAGTTTCTTCGTTTGTTGAGAACAATAAAATTGTCGTTGACCCTGTTGCCTCTGCTGAAGCAGATCGGAAATCAATCGAACGTAAATGTTCAAAACAACGAGAGAAACAAAGCGCCCCGTGCTCTCCCCTAAAAAACTCTCTACGCGAACATCATCTTGATGAATTAGAAACAGTCATCATCAATGGGAAGCCCCCTGATGGATCTTAGTGGTTCGCACCAATGGGCTTCGCAAATGACCTTTTCCAAAATCACCACCTTGACTGTATCCCGGCCATATCTCCAGGTGAATCACTTTTTAGTTGGTGTTCCCGCTATCACCGTATTGCGGGCATAGGGACGCCGGCAGTCACCTCCCGAAGGCTATTTGGCTCTAATACGGCTGGCTTTGTACTCGATTTTCCTGGTCGTCTTGGTCATTTTGGAAAAGCTACAGCCAATCTACTGGGCACATCCGTCGACCTCATACATCAACATACGCATTACGCTTTTTACGCGGCATTCCGACCTCCTGAAACAATGGCTAAAGTACAAGCCATGATGCTGAGTAATAGTGTTGAACGACTAAAATTTGTCCTAGGTCTTCCATCCAGTCGCGCCGCCACCTCGCATCCACTTAAGTTTTGCAAATCATGCGCGAACGAGGAAAAAGATGACCATGGAATCGCTCGTTGGTGGCTGATAAATCAATGGCCAACCACCTGGATTTGCCCCAAGCACAAACAAGGGCTTCACTATGTCTCGAATCCCAATAATCAATACACAGTAGCCTCATGGCCATTGCCTGATGACCTCGGCGAGCTTTCAAGTGTAGCCACGAGCGAAAACCTGCCAGACAAGACATGGGATCAGCTTGAACAACTTGGGCGTTTAAGCGAGCTCGCTGCTAAATCACAGATCCAGTTCCGCCCGGAGATATTGCGCCTGGCATTTTATGCACAACTTCAGGCGGCAGGATGGATTCACCCCAACGGGACTCTCCGTTGGTCTGACATTCAAAATGCTTTCCTTAATCGCCACACATACTTAGTCGACTACCCTGGATTTGATTTTATCCGTGGCATACAAAGGGAGGATCTAGGAATACTTGGCCCCATGCTAAGGGGATCTAAGCGACTTCAACATCCGTCCAAGTACCTGCTTCTAATCGATCTTCTCTTCAACTCGTTTGAAGAGTTCGTCGAGCATTATCGCCAATACAGCTCAGAAGAGGATCCCGTTCTAACGAAATTCCAAATGCAACGAAAAAACGATGACTCTTTAGATAAATCTTTAGTTGAACTTGTAATTCAGAAGGACATGTCGCTCAACAAAGCAGCTCTTGGGCTTGGCATAACTTTGAAGCGGGTGATGACTTGGGCCGAAAGGCACAAAGTGCCCTATCAAAAACGGCCTCACAAGGAATCCCCTGAGTTTACAAAGCGGCTCTTAAAGTTAATTTCAAAAGGGGCTTCCCGCGAAGAGATTGCAGAGAGCCTAGATGTTAGCAGGCGCTGGATCACTGCATACATGGCTCGCAATCAGAAACTGAGAGCCAACTGGTACAAGGCAAATCTGAATAAACAAATCAAATCTCGACGAAAGGAATTGCTGGCCTTGCTTGAAGAACACCCAGGAGCTGATCAGAAAACCATCCGAAATATTCCAGGCAATCCATTTCAGTGGCTAGTGCGTAATGACCACCAATGGCTTAAACAAAACTATCCATTTTTCGGCACTCGGAACTCCCAATGCAAATAAATAACGCGAAGGATGCACTTGGAGACTAGTTCCATCCAAGCCGAAGCTTCTGAAGTTCGGCTTTAGTAGCTGGTTGTTTAATTACCCTGCGTAGTACATCTTGAGAATTATTGGTAATACGAGCTAACTCGGAAAGATTGATAGAGCTTCGTCCTCGCCTTAATCGGGCTTTTTGACCAAGGGGCAACTTCTGAATTATCAATGCAACTCTCATATCTCGCCCCCCCCAGTCCGCACCCGCACGGGAACCGTCTCTTCTACGGCATTTAGGCACCAATTTCACTGTCAAATCCAACCATTCGGTGTCGTATTTGAGCGCCCACTCATAGTTAGCCCAACCAAGCAATTTACGTAGATCTGTTCTCCTCAAATCTGGTTTCTCTTGGATCAATGCTCTGATCTTGCTGCGTATAGCGTTGCGATCTTTGTTTTTTTCGGAACAGAAAATAGGACGTTGATGGTGTGCGACGTTGTCACACCCAGCGATCGGCATGGCCAACTCAACCTCCTTTACAGATGGCAGTCGATCAAACAATGCCCCCAATAGCAACACATGTCGAAATGATTGGCGCGGATACTGAGTGCCGTGGATCATTCCTCCCAGCCACTTCCTAAAGCCTACCCCTTTGAACTCGCCCCCTAATTGTTTTGCCAATAACTCTCCGTAACAATCTCGCAAGAACAATTCAATGCCAGACCAATCGATTGCCTTACCCGAAATGAGACCATGCCTATGTAATGCTCTTCCATAAAGTAACCTAACTTTCGATTGATCTGAAAAACGAAAGTTACTTCCCAAAACTGCATGGCTAACTTGAGCTAAAAGCAAGTGTGGATTATTAATACTCCACACGCCACTATCCAGATATGAGTCTCGAACAGACGCTACCGAAATTGAGGCGACTTCGGGAAATTCGATCTCAGCTCGCAGATCCCCTGCCTTGCCCAACGGCAAAGAACTGTTGACCAAAAAATTCCCATGACGGAAACACACTGCAACTCCAGGCAATTGATGCGCACGAATCCATGTGGTTCGCTGGTGGTTCTCCAATTGATCCTGGGCACAAACTGGGCAATATTTAGCTCTCCAAGCTTGGGCGACAAGTTGAGAACCGTTCAACCCCAAAACCCCTCTCGCCTGCACTGTGCTTGCCGCAATTTCGATTAGCCCTGCAATACCAACCTTATGGAAGGCAATGAAATACGGCCACAGTGAATGCTTGAGAAGTAGCTCGCCAGGCTCCTCTAACGATACTTTGCCCAGAAGCGCAGCCAGTCGATTTGGCTCACAATCTAATGGGTCGATCAGCCCTCCTCTAGCATCGCCAAATACAGCTGTTAGCGCCTCACCATAAGATCTCGCACCGAGCAGATTCCCGAGAGCCATTACAAGCCCATAACTTGTTTCGTCAGGAATGGGCTTAATTTTCAAAACAGACTCAAACATTTTTCGTAGCCCCGGAAGGACAATTCATTAGCTCCCTGAGCCCTTTGAGGCTAACAATGACGCGTGCCAATGCATCTGCATGTTGCAAGGTCCCATCCCACGAAAAACGAATCGCATCCACAAGCACTTGGGGGATAGCGTCCTGTTTTGCATATAACTCATGCAAATTTTCAAGGTAGGAGCTCAGCTTTTGCAGGTTCTTTGAAACTCTCCGTACCTTTCCAGACAGCATTCTAGAAATCTGTGACTGGTGAATGCCAGTAGCTGCGGAGATTTCTTGCTGACTCAGGCCGAGAACATTGACCGCATACTTCAGACGCCCAATAAGCGTGTGCTCAATCATCGATAACCGCATTCATTTGCATAATTTCGCATAGTTTATGCAATAACAAAACGCTTGGCAAACCCAAGCGAACATTATTTCGTGCGGGATAGTTAGCTGGCCATAGGGCTGTCGGAATGACAATCAGGGCGCGCCCAACATGAACGCGTCTACGGCATGTATTAGTTTTCGGCTTCCACTTGCTGGACAGCGGATTCTTGGCAAACTTTAATTCCAGGCGTTTCCGCTGGCATAACAGTTAGTGTGACCAGCGGCACATACCAGTTCTCTACGCGCATCATTTCTGCGTATGGCGGTGCAGATTGTTTTTTTGATCTACGGACCAAGGTGTCGAGCCGCACATCAACAAGCCGGCCCTCCGGCACTTTGAATCTCTTGGCTAACGCACCTATCGGCAGGCGAGATGAAGGCACCCTGATTTCAATCCGCTTTTCCGTTTGGAAGATCTGCAGCTCCTCACCGTACTCCAATCCGTCGAGAACACGATGAATGGGATGCTGATCCCCCATCCGTCCCGCATAGCCAAGATCAATGTCAGCCAGTCCTAATGCGAGGTACTTGAGCGCCAGCGAATCAAGCCTATTCACTGTCTCAGGAATTGGGATACGGATCATCCCATCACCGTTGATTCTCTTGGAAAACGGGTTCGAGCCTATTGCTGATTGGCAAAGAACAAGATTTTCTTTGGCTCGAGTCATACCAACATAGTACAGACGTCGCTCATCGTCGTTTGAGCTTGTCCAATCCTGCCCATCCAGAATCACGACATGCTTGAATTCTCGCCCCTTGGCTGAATGCACGGTGGAGAGCGTCAGCCTTCCCCGATCTGTCCTCACCGCATCCACACCAAACTCATAGAGCTCATCGGCAACGGTACTGCTGGGCACCGATATCTCCCCCCAAATACAGACGAACTCCTCGACGAACTGGCCCAGCAGATTGAGCCAAGGGTTGTCATGATACTGACCACCAAATCGCATCTCGAACCAGCGTAGCAAGCCACGTGGCTTTAGACGGCGACTGGGTTTTGATCGCAGCATGTCCAGTAGGAGATAGGCTTCTCTTGTCTGGTAAAAACGGGGACCGGCACTCTCCTTATCTGAGACTCGATATCCGATTTTGTTCTGATGGCACCAAGCTCGGAACGGATCCAGGGTTGCACGATTTCTAGCCAGCACAGCAAAATCGCCCCAATCACTGTTGGCATCCAAGGCTTTTAAACGCATCAGCTCTTCAATAACAACCACTGCCTGTCCGACATGATCGCCCGGAACACTTAGTATCTGCGTACGCCCTTGTGCAATCGGATCCAGTCGCTGCCATAGCCCACCAGGAGATTCACTCTGCCTCGCGTGATTGATACGAATTGGGTGATCAACCTTCAAGCGATTAGGATGCGAGGCGATTAATGCATTGGCTGCGGCAATGATGTTCGCATTTGATCGATAGTTCTCCACCAGATATTCAACCTTTGCCTGATAGTCCTCCTGAAAACGGTGGATAAACTCGTTGCTTGTGCCCCGGAATGTATAAATGTTTTGATCGTCGTCACCGACTGCCAACAAGGTGAGGCGAGCATCTTTATCAGCAGCCTGCCGACCGGCTAGCGCGCTGATCAACTCGTATTGGCGCTGGTCAATATCTTGATACTCATCGACTAGGATGTGGCGATAGCCCGCCAATAACCGCTCACGCAGTTCGTCGCTGTCACCTTCAATGCCGTTCAGATCCGTTTTGCCTTGCAACAACGCAATCGCTTTATCGAGTACGCCATCCAGGCTGATCGATGGCGCATCCGATGTCGCTTGTTCTGCTAGGTTGGCAAAACTCGTCCCGGTCAATCGAAATGCTAACGCGTGATAGGTCAACACCGTCACCGCACCCGCATCGGAAGCAATCAAATTCCTTAGGCGCTGACGAATTTCCCAGGCAGCCCCTCTATTGAATGCAAGAACGATAATGCTACTCGGTGGTTCGCGCAGGACACGAACCAGATAGGCAACACGGTGAACAATCACCCTGGTTTTCCCGGAGCCAGGGCCTGCTAGGATCAGGCGGTTTGTGTCAGCTTTTTCGGAGACCAAACGCTGCTGAATCGGGTGGCGAAGGGACTCAACGATCCGCCGATAGGACTCTTCAGTCGTTGCCCGGTCGAGGATCTCTTTTCGGCCGGCAAAATACCTTCGGATGAATTCGAGCTTTGGCAACGTAAAGTAGGCCAACACAAAATTCAGCGCGTCAGACAGCTTCTTCAAGCCTAGCTTGGCGTATTCATGGATGACATGAATCTGAAAATTCTTCTCGTTGTAATGCTCTTTCAGTGGCTCGTAGTCAGCATTTGTAAACCCGCGGCGCTCCTCGGAGAAAATTTCAATGGTCATCGCCGAACGGAAAACGGTTTTTCCCCGATCGAGAATTACAACACCATTGTCATGCAGATAAAGCAAGCCCGCATCTATCGCCGTCAGATCATCTTTTACCTGGGGCCCGATCTCTAGATCGGACTTGAGGGCTTCAGCCAGCTCACCGACCTTGCATTCAACACGCAAGTCGACACCACGCACTTTGTCGTCGAGCTTTCTTAGGAGGAACTGCAAAAGTACCCCTGCTACTGAACGACGTTTTTCAGCAATCTCGCGAATATTCGCCCAGGATCTGAGCAAACGAATTTTCAATATCTCTCGACGGATGAGCTTCACATCAATTGAGGCTCGGCGGCTCTTCTCTCCCTCCCCAAATGGCCGAGCAAGAGAATGGAGAACCTTCATCAAGTCGGCCGGGATGAAATCGATGCCCGTTCGATTCTTCAACTCCTGGCACAGCCCCCGCTGATTTACATCCTGCCACTCGCCGCTATCGGCATCCGGAGCCAGTTCAGGCAGCAATTCAAGAATGGCTTTTTCGATAGCAATCAGGCGTAGCAAACGATCCTGTGAAGCATCCTTGACTCCTTTCCGGAGTAACACCGTCAGAGACAAATCGTTGGTGAGAACGCCGAGTTGCTCTAGTTGATGAAGCATGCGAATCACTTCATCACTGGTCGCACCGAGAATGGCCATCAGCTCGTCAGTACTAATTCCTTCGTCATCCCGCGCGTTGATCAATACAGAAACAAGATCCCTGTACTTCCCAAAAATGTCTTCGGACAGATTGGCTCTCCGAAGTCGCTTTTCTGCTTCCTCTAGGTTAGGTACCTTTAGGCTCCCCGGGAAAACGCGAGTGTGATTTTCGTTGCGCTCAAGAAACCGGGCACGCTCAAGCCAAGAAACTGCGGTACGAACCTTGGTGTCCGCATCGGGGTTATCTGCCTCAATACTCGTTTCCAGATCATCGTCGGCAAGAATTTCTCCCGGTGTTACAACGACCTCGGTACTCTTGGTCTTGCCAGCGTATCGGCGTAAGGCCTTCAGAATCCCTGCAATATCTTGGCGGGACAACCTTGATCTTGCGGACAAGCTGAACTGGGCCTCGACATCCTCTTCGTCGTAAAGCAGGACGCATCGTGACTCTTCTCGATCACGTCCAGCTCTACCGGCCTCCTGAAGATAGTTTTCAAGAGAACCGGGAATTTCAGCATGAATCACAATCCTCACATCTGGCTTGTCTACGCCCATTCCGAAGGCATTCGTAGCAACGATGACTTTCAAGTCACCTTCAATGAACGCCTGCTGAACATCCTTTTTGACACCTGCGTCCAGACCGGCATGGAAATGTGCACAGGCCCACCCCATATCCTTGAGAAACCCTGACAACTCCTCTGCACTCTTGCGGCGAGCGGCAAATACAACCGCACCGCCTTCGCGCCCAGTTTTGGCAGGATCGCCAAACTCTTTTTCCAAAAGGCGATGGATAAGGGCTGGTTTTTCCGGTTTGGTTACCGGCATAACCTCATAGTGAAGGTTGTTTCGTTCATGGCCACCATCGAGAATTCGTAGTTCGATTCCGAGTGACTCTTGGAAGTGGCTGCGGATGTCATCAATGACCTCGCGTTTGGCTGTTGCCGTGTAGCAACTAACGGGAGCCACATCGTGAGACTGGCGGGCGTAACGTTCTCGAATGAAGCGCGAAACATACAAATAATCGGGCCTGAAATCGTTGCCCCACTTTGACAAACAGTGAGCTTCATCGAACACCCAGGTTCCGATTTGGCGATGCCGAATCGCCTCAACAAACGCGTGATTACGGAACTGCTCCGGGGAAACCAACAATATCCCGACGTCGCCTAAACGGATCTTCTCGAGCACCTCCCGTCGTTCAGGCATCGTGAGCATCCCGTTCAGGGTTGCAGCACTGTAGATACCGACTTTGACCAAGTTATCTACCTGGTCCTTCATCAAAGACTGGAGAGGCGAAACGATGATTGTGAGACTGCCGTTGCGCCAATGGCGGGATAGTGCCGGCAGCTGATAGCAAATTGACTTGCCACCTCCCGTAGGCAGGATGGCCAGAATGCTCTCTCCCGCATATCCGGCCCTGACAATATCTTCCTGTAAAGAGCCACCTTCAGCGTTCTTTGGCTCGGGCCGGAAGTTCGAAAATCCGAAATACCGATCCAGCTCATTACGAGGATCTAGATAGAGTGAACAATAGGGGCAAACGGGATCGTCGCAGGGTGTTTCGCGAAGCTGCTCAATGAAGGTAGTCGTCGACGGGTATTGAAGCCTCACCCATGGGGGCAAGACGGAATTCCCGCCGCTGACACGCAGCCAAGCCAAAACATATGAAAAGGCATGCCCTGCCTCTGTGTCCTCTAGGGATCGGAGCAGAATCTGGTTGAGGTTCTTTGGGCAAACCTTTCCTTGTGTAAGGCGCACCACCGCATCTTTGACATCTGATGCTTTGGGTGGCATCGCACCTCGTAGCTTCGCGAAAAAGCTACCAACGCCGCCTTTGGCTTCCCTCGTCAAGAAATAGTGATGACAAGCCAACTCGTCGGGCGATGTTTGGTTCAGATGCTCGAAAGCAGCGTACTGGTCCTGCCATAGCTTCAGCGATAGCTGAGCATCCTTCAACGGATCATTACGTGCATCACGCACCAATTTATAGTCTTTGACGAGGCTGTGATACGGGTTCGCAGGGAACGCGATGGGCGATAGCTCAAGCGTATCCACTGCTGGCAAATGATTTAGCCTGAGGCTTGGGAATCGAACAGCTAGAGCAGGCAGGTCATGACGAACAACATTGTGTCCAAGCACGAAGGCTGCGCCCTCCGTGAGGGCGTCTATCTTCTCAAGGGAGGATGAGATCTGTTTCCCTTGCAACGCAACAGATGCGTCAGTATCAGCCCGCCATGCGGCAAATTTATAGATATCCAGGACGTTATCGATTGCGGTTTCGATGTCCAGGCAAAGGCATCTTGGCGCAAACGATGTGTGAGTCATTCTGAATATCTACTTTAAAGCGATCTATTGAAACACGGCTCCATGACAGGTTCAACTTCCAGTTAGGAACACAGCCTCTAAAAAATTCAAATTTCGCTTTTCTGTGACCATCACAAAAACAAACTGGCAACTCCTTTAACCAACCGACTGGAGAACCAGCCATGAACCGCACTAACGCCAATCACAAATCCAACCAAAGTAACCCGACTAGTCCTGCATACCAGCAGGTTAACAACAATCGGTCAAACCAAGGAAACCCGAACAATCCGGCTTATCACAGTAGCCGTGGCACGACCGCCGGCCAGAAAAAGTAAGATTGCATAAATGAGGTCGGGCGAGCCCGGCCTCCTTCAGGAGATTTTTATGGGTCGCACAAAATCATCATCCGGAGTACAAGCTGTCATCGAAAGGCTAACTGGGCAGAAGCCATGCCCCGCGTATCTCCGTAACGCTGCAAACAAGTATCTGGACTCAAGCCTTTTTCCAAACAGCCGTCGCTCAGAAGCTGACCGTACTGAGAAACTCGCCAACAAAGAGGCTGAACTGATATTAATCAACGCACTGACGCTAGACGAAGCGTTCCGTGGCGAAACGGAAAAAGTCGCGAAAATCATCCAGAATGAACTGGACCCGACTGAACTAGCCAGAGCGATTGACGATGCTCAACGAGAGATCAATCGGCGATTTGAGATTTATGCCTACTGGAGGGAGCATTTCGGTACGCTCAAGGCGCTACTCACAGACCGACAGGTAGACTTGAAGAAGCAACGCCTCGACGAGAAGCTTCGCCAGTCTCAAGGTCAGAGCCCAACCACTCCCCCCTTACCCTTTGCGCTGCGGGCCATCCAAAACCTGGAAACTATTGAAGAGCGCGGGCGGCGAGGCCGCTGGTCAGCAGACGAATATGCAGAACAGGCCGAGGCATATTTCGCGCTAAAGGACTATGCGAAGGCTAGCCAGAAAGCTCGCGATGCGATCACGGTTGAACCCAATCACGCCCGCGCCTGGTTTATCCGCGTAATGGTCGCACTACACCAGAGAAACCGTGCAATTCACGAGATGCAACGGCAGCAAATGATTTCCGAGGAAGTCGCTGAACCAATGTCAGCACATGAAACCATGGCTCGCGAGCTTACCGACGAACAGGCCTCTATCGCAGCCTCATTCCATGAAGACCTTAATGCAATATTGCCGAAAGCGCTGTCGAACTGGCCCCGAGCCAATCGATGGCAATTTGAGCATGCCGATGAATATCGGATTGTCCGGGACATTTTCATCGACCAAGCCTTCTTAACCGCCCTGAACGGAAAGCGGAATGCGACCAGCCGAGAGGTTCGTACTCTGAATGGCCTGGGTCCAGTTTGGCCTACCTGGCACTTCCCACCATTCGACTCCGAGACATCGGACATTAAGCCAACGCTCTTGCAACATCCGTTTTCAGAAGATGAGGTCATCTTACTAACGAACCTCATCACCGAACGTGACAAGTACCGGCATACTTTTTTCAATATCCTAGGAGATGGTCTGCTAGCCCGAAATTTCAAGCTTCTCCATCTACGTTGGGTTCTTCAGCTTGATGGCTACGAAAAACATTGGCAGGAATGGTCGGAGGAAGCTGAGGGGTACGCGCCAAAGCGCTTTGAAGCAGAAATTTTGCGTAACAGCTCTCTATCCCAGCTATGGCAATCCCACAAAGTAAGGAATTCAGGAAGCTCTACTGTTCATCAATCATTGAAACGTTGGTATCACTTGATCAATGAGCAGAACAACTCGTATAGCGTTGATGTGCTATTGCATCAATACGCTCAGCTTTTCCACAGCAGCTTCGCAAACTATGACTACAAAACGTGCTTTGAAACTGCTGGCTTAGGGGAAAAATTCTTGAAGTCAAGCAAGCAGTCTCAATCCAAAACATCTCACCCAGAGCTCGAGCTGATCAGTTACCCGGCATACAACAACACGTATTGGCTATATCTACAAGCAATTTCTGTTGTCTCGGCGGGACTTGCAGAAGAAGTAGTGAGCGGCCAAATGTTCGACTTTCTGCTAACTGCATCAAAGCTTCGCGAGCAATTCCGAAAGGATGACAGCTGGCAATGGATGGAAGCTGAATTCTATGAAGAAGGAGGAGGCGATGAGTATCCAACAGTGCCTTACGAAATTGATCTTCGTGAAAAACAGCTGTGGACCGATGCGCTCACCAATCAAATCGCCCTCAATCCGGTCGATCAGCAAGGGAAAATTCTGAACGAATTGAGAAACCTTGAAGGCTTTGAATCATGAGGTATAGCGCGAACAAAGACATTTGTACTGAAGTACGCGCTTTGATAGGCAAAGGTTGGCACTTCAGCTGGGGTGGTAAGCACGGCAAACTTATCTCACCATCTGGACGAAAATTTACCGTCCCAACATCGCCAAGCGATCATCGGAGCCTACTGAATTTTCGCCGTGATGTTCGCGTTGGACTAGCAAATTCCTGAAGGAAGGCGGAAAGGGGGGAGAGGAAAATCCCCTCCTTTTCGTCCATATACTTGCCAAAGCAGAAATTCGAATCCATTCCATTGATTGGCAGGTATCAGTTGGCAACAAAACGCCCCCCCGAACCGAGCTTGATCCGGCTTTTCCTCGATAACGGACGAGGAAGCAATCTAGATAGGTAATTCAGAGCGTGGGAATAGCCGCCATCGGATAAGATGCCATTTGACTTCACTTGGTCTATTTTCTTTGAATTTCTATCAAGAACGCAGTTGTGAGCTGATTGCCTCCGGGATTTCCAGAAGCGATGCCGCCATTCTGGTTGCTGAACACTACCTCGACGGAAAACCTGCTCGTCGTGGGAAACATAAGATCACGCAATCTGAGCGTGATGCGGCATTCTGGAGCGCGGAGTTTCTAGGGCAATTGCCGTCTGCAACTTGGTGTGCAGAGGTCATGCTTCTGGCACTAGCTCGCTATCTTGATCAGGAAAGAGTTAGTGCACCAACGCTGCTGCTGTCTATCGCTCAGTCACAGCCCTCTGCGCTATGCAAAGCCATGCGATACGCCCGTATGGTTTATCGCCCAAAGGCAACACGGTTGGCTGAGCTTCGTGAGATCGCAAAAGTCACTTCTGAGATTCACGAACAGTGCTTGGTCATTGATATTTTTGTTGATGTGCACGAAGTACGCCAATCGGAGATCGATAAGTGGCAGATCAAGTTAGCCTACCTCTCTCCCTTCGAGTTCTTGATCTACGCGAGCCTGTTCGCCTTTGAACATTTGATCTCGGGGCAATCTGCCAAATCTGAATCGAGCATGAGTGATGAAGCGATTTGGTATGCCCTGACAGAATTGATTGCTTGGAAACTGAAAACCTCTCCTGACGCGAAAATTCGACTGACCGAGAAACAGATCGGTATATCGATGGCGGAGCACATAGCGCCGTTTTTGTTTCCGGGAAGCACTCAGATCCCGCCACGGCTGGATTTTATTCAAGCATTTTCAGCCCTGATGACCGCGCAGGTCGAGATGAATGAATTTATCTCTCGTTCGGTCGACGCGCATAGTTACGATGACGCGGTTCGGTTTGTCCGTCGAGGAGATCGATTGGAAATTGAGGTTGCTGACCCAAGCATCCGTAACCGCTGGGAACGAGATGGACAACGCCTGCTTTTGTGCCACGGGTACTGGCTTTACAGGGCGCTTCAAGAATTCTATTCGTCGGAAATTGCCAACCAACGGATCGGAAAACCTGAAAACCACGAGGCAAACCAATTAGCATTTATTCGCGCGCTGCGTACCCAAATGGAATTGGATGAAGTTTACGGAATCGACGATGCCGTGTTGCTTGCATCAGGAGAGAGCATTAATCTGTTCCAGGCGCTACTCTCGCTGGAACTGACCTCTGCTTTTTTCCAGCAGGACTTCCTAGCCCAATATAGTTTGCTGCTCGAGAAGTCGGAGAATTCCATGGCCGCGCTGAGCGAACTCGCATTGCAGGGGCTGACGGATGGAATGCAGATTCGTTTTCCACTGACTTGGTCCGAGCGAGAACAGAAAATCCGTTCGATAGTTGGCTGGACGGTTTCTGAAAAAAATCCGAAAGGCAGCTTGCCTCTAGCAGGCTCGATTCTGGATTTTTGGACTAATGACTGGTTAACCTTGGCCGCGCGCCTGCGTAGCAACATGCCAGGCCTAGTTCCCGAGATATTGGAACGTCCATTTCTGAAGTTGGGTGATTATTTTGTGCAATTGCCTTGGGTAACGGGGCGCCAAAACAACTCGACTGCAGCCATCAACAATCTGCGACGCTTGGGGGCACGACGCACCGAGGCGCAGGAGGAAACTCGCCGCATCGAAGCAAGACTTGGAAAGCTCTTTGAGAATCGAGGGTTCAAGGTAACTCAAGGATTTCATCCCAACCCGGAAGCATATCCGGAAGTAGGTGAAATTGATCTGATTTGTGCTCGAGACGGCGTCGCTCTGGTTATCGAAGTAAAGTCCTCGTTCAGACGAAGAAGCCAACGCGAGGCTTGGCTGCATGGCAAAACGACTTTGCGTAAAGCCGGTCAACAGTTGCGACGAAAGGTCGCGGCAATCAATAGGATGCTTGAAAGGCCGCCAGGGGAAACAATGGAGTTAGGCCTAACGAGCACTTGCTCCACGTATGGAATCATTGCTGATACATCAATTGAGCATGATCACGAGCATTTCAATGGATTTCTAAAGGTCTCTGTCGAGGAAATCCTGATTGCGCTTCGGGACGATCGTGAGTTGCTGACCGACCCCATTAGTCTTCTAGGAGAAGGTGACGGGTTGCAAAGCACACACTCACCGGCCAAAAACAAAACGCTGGGAACTTTGTACCCCAATGGGTTCAACGTGCAGCGTTTCATAGAAGTGCTGGAAAACCAATTAGTCTGGCTGGAAGCCGATCTTCAGGCCAAATAACAGATGAATAGCGGTTAAATGATTCGTATCCGAAACACTGAGGCAAGTGCTCTGAATAGTAAAGCAGCCCGCCCAGGTGTCACGAAATGGCGATTTAGCCCCCTCGAACCAGATACCGTTTCAAGTGATTTACTAAGTAGCAAATTCAATAGGAGTCATTGGGAATACAACTCCCCCCTGGCAGAGGGCCCCATAAAACCCCGCCGTCCCGACAATCAAGAAAAACAAAGGCCGTCCATCGGTACGTTCCATTGACTGTCTTGACCATTCCGAAAGGTCAATTCCAGAAGGAGTTGGATGCTCTTCCGGATGGGTGTGCCACTCGCCAACATAGTCTGCTAGGGAGCCAGTTTCACGCCATTTAGCGACGGCTGCTGCCGCGTGGCCAATAATCTCCCTGACAAAACCCAAACGCTGACGTTTATCAGTCTCGCGGGGAATGGTCAGCCACTTTATTTCGATGTTCTGTCCGCGGCGTAAGCCCATGAGAAGGCCACCAGCTTCAGTTGCGCTTAATGATTTCTGGCAATACCCAGCGGCCTGCTCGATGACGTCTTGGTCAATAGCAATCAAACGTCCTGATTTTGGTTCAAGCCAGCCGGTTACGAAGCGCACGCAGGGCACCCTTCAATTTTCTCGAGCTCTTGGACTTGGGTTCCTTGCAGAGCCCCCATCATGACTCTGGAGCGGAATTTCGGAGAGCTCTGGCCATTCACCCAATCTAGGACGGCATCCAGGGCTAGTGCGGCAGCTGACACAGAAACGCTAACTGGGAATGGGACATAAAGGCTTTCACAGCCAAAGCCTGCATAGGAAGGTGGAACAACAGCCCCTATAGCAGCTTGATGAGTAGTCATGCAGTGATAGCAGGCCACGTCGGGTGCATCTCTGATAAAGGCGTTAACACTTTCTCCTGCACCTGCGACCCAAGAAAAAACCATGGGAACAAAGCGGTCCTGACGCATTGTTTTGTTCAGAAAATTGGAAAGCGCCTCCTCCCCGGTTGCATCAATAACAAGGTCAAACTCGGCCAAGTTAGCAACCTTTCTGACATCCTCTACGCACGCTTCAACACAAGCACTCGGTACAACACGCTTAAGTTCATTTGCCAACTCAGAAGCTTTGGATTTGAAGATGCTGGGCAACCCCAAACGATGCCGCCCCATGTTTCCCGGCATAAAGCTCTCTGAATCAATCAAAGTTAGCAGCCCCCCTTTTAGGCCCGCGCCTGCCCGAATCAGCAAATCAGCCAGATAGCCACCAATCGTCCCGCACCCAACAAGTGCAATCCGAAGACCAACCAGTGTTTTTCTTTCTGGCACGTTCCTGCTCGCCAGATAGTCATCATCAATGCGAATTACTGACAGCGGCGAAACTCGAGACTTAAGAAGTGCTGGTCGAGCATTCAGACGAAGCATCAAGCTACCGCTTCGCTCCGATTGGTCGAAGTCAGTAAGAATTCCATACCAAGATGTTGGCGACTGAATCAGGATAGCCGCATAACTAGCCCCTGATTTCATCCCCCTCTCAAGCGACCTGACAATTCGGCGAGAACAATCTGAATCCAGCTCCCCTTGCCAAGACAGGAACTCACCAACAGTCTTGGGCGGCCAAGAGGTCTGCCTTACTCCGGGGCTAGTCTTTGACTTAAAAACCTGAATATCCACCGCATGATGTTGTGCGCTAAAAATGCTGTCAGAAAGCTTTTTCTTTGTTCGCTCGACGTCATCAGTTAGAAATACAAACTGGTTACCACTGCTGGCGTGCTTGCATAAGAAGGCTTTGCCGCTACTAGCCTTGGTAAGTGGCATATCGGCAAACACCACCGCCCCTGGCCAATAGGCAAAAAACTCTTCGGCCAGGTCGGCAGCCAAATCTCCCCTGACTGCACTTTCCACGACCCGAATAGCGCGCTCTACGCAAGCCAGCGTCTGACCGGCTGGGTCGAATATATTTAACGCCAGTGTCCCGCGTGCTGCATAACAGATGAACCCGTCTGGAGAAACATGGGGAACGATAGCGGGCATTCCGACAGGCCGCTCAAGCAGCTGGACTTCCGGGAGGTCGACGAAAGAGTCGTCTTCAAGAGTCACCCTAATTCGCACCAAATTCCCGCAAATTGGCACCGCTCCCTCGAAGGCATACCCTGCCGTCGAATAGACGAACTTGAACCCGCGCTGATGAAGCGCTTGTGTTGCCAGCTGGATGCCTGACGACAAAACTTAGCCCGCCTTGCTTCTACCAACCAGTGGCGATGCAACAGCCGCTACTGGTGCTGCCTGTACGGTGCTTTTAACGCTTTCAGTCTTCACCCTTTCAGGCAGCAACGGAAAACGGCTACCAAACATGGCTTGTAGCCATGTGCATGCTTGCGTAGGTTCGGATGCATGAATTGCCGCCCCAAGGTACTGAGCCAGCAAGTCAAATTTCACACAAGCATCCTCGACTCCCTCCTTACCTAAACGCTTGGTAAGCGACTCTTCGAGGTCAACCGGATTCGATACGCCGCGCCTAAGAGTTTCAGGAAGCTGTTTTACTACGTCTAACAACGCGAGGTCGTCTCGCCGGTCACGGGTCTCATAACATTCAACCGCAGCAGCCATCAACAGAATAGAAGCTGGCCCCCCCGACTCCCACTGCCAATCCCGAAACGCTTTCAGGTAACGAACAACCCGGCGAAGCTGCTCACCATGTACCAATACCGCTTTGACAAACCAGTCTTTCACGGGGCGCGGGTCTGAACTAATCCAATTGTCTTCACGGTGCGCTAACAAAACAGATTGCGTTGGAAGTGCCTCCCACACATCCTGTTCCGACTTAGCAAACATGGCATCGAGCGCAGCAACACGGTGATTTCTTGCCTCGGCAAGCTTTACGTATTCACTATCAGGGATAGCATAGAGTGGAATGTCCTCATGCGCGTCTGCAGCAATAATGACTCGAACACAGGTTGCCTTCGATGTATCCAGTCGCCAATCTCGCATATCAACGAGGGGCTTGAGCGTTTCTTCAACAGCCCGAAAGAAGACTTTGCTCGCAATGCTAGGGCGCGGCGATTCTTTCACAAAACTCATGGGCAAATAAGCCCCGTCATCAATATCTGCCTGCTGCGTCTTCTTAGCTGGAGCATTGAGCGTTTTGTAGGCCCATGAACCCTGAGTAAAAAATCTCGGCGTCACAGCAGCCTTGACTTCATCATTAGCAGCCAAAGCCACCGGCAAATACTTCTTTAGCCAGGCTCGTATTTCAGCTTTTGACTCAGCCAAATTGCCTTTACGAACTGGATGGAGTTCGATGTTGGTCAGCAGTGAAACCTCATCGACAGGCGAATAAAAGAGCGAGCTCAGATTTAGCATACGGGCAACTCCGTGTTCTTGTTGGGGCCATGGAAAAAAGTGGGCAATGAGGCAACGTGCGTTCTGAATGGAGAAAATGTCTTCATTCCGAGAGCCCCTTGAGCGGCATTTCGAGCACGCAGGGTTAAAGTTTTGACGGCCGCAGGGGAAACCACGTCAAGACATCGAATGTCGTCGACTTGGTCAGGTGTCGCCTCGTCATCGATGCGGGCGTAGCGGTCACCAAGTTCATGCTGAAGCAGAAAATTGGTTGATGACTCTTGTGCCGAAATCATCAACGAGATGAGTGCTTCGCCCCAGTCGAGAATCCCCCTGTCTCGACGAGCACTTCCTGGCACGGTATTACCGGAACTCATTGTTCCGATTGCAAGCAATCGCATAGTGGCCGGGTCCGCTTCCATGAAGTGCTTCGCTTCATGAAGGCCGAAAAATCCTGGGGAGTTTCCTACCAAACCTCCGTCACAGAATATTCCCCGAGAATTTTCAGCAAGCGGCAGAAAAACCGGAGCAGCTGATGTCGCCAAGGCGACATCTACTAGGGAAAGCCGATGGTCGAGTTCCACCCTAGGATGATGGGGAGTCTTGAACATCTGTGCGCGCCCAGTAGAGTAATTAACGGTCGGAATCAAGACAGGATGTTTTAGGTCACCAAGCAGTCGACCTTCGAACACCAGCTCCAGAGTTTCACGCAGACCTTCGTCACTGTGCTTCGCCCTAAAGATGCCGCGCCCAAGACGCCGCAACCAGGATTGCCGTCCGAATATATCTTTGCCGTGCTCAGTAAAAATCTTGGTGAGGTCTGAGGCTGGAATTTCAGCAGCCAAACCCATTGCCAGCAAACCGCCTACTGAAGTGCCACAAATCAGGTCGAACCGACTACCAATAGGCGAACCCAATGCGGCCTCTAGTTCCTCGAGCACTGTCGCGGTATAGAGCCCACGAAACCCGCCGCCAGACAAAGCAAGGATGTGGAACGGCTTAGGTTCGCTGCTATTCATATTTAACCCTTCGGAGGAAATTTGTCTTTACCGTGGCTATCACGCTCACGAATACGACCATCACGACCATGAATCAGCAATTCCGTGCCCTGATGCCGGGCAATGTTGCGAGCACGCTCAATGGCCTCTTGTTGCGTATTCACGACGACCGTTGCACGTTCAGCACCGGCGCCTTTTACTGCCCATCCGTCATTACGGGGTACAACGTGTTGATTTCGCTTCGTCATTTTTTGCTCCAGGACAAGAGACTACCGTTCGTATAGGTGCATCCGCATACGTAAGATATATCTAACACCTAGAAAATTCAACCATTGCACAACAAATTTGTTCGGGTGTATCTTACGCGCCACGCTTTCAGCTAGCTGGTGCCAGTCTGGGCGCAAGAATTAGGAGGATAATGTCATGTCCCTCGGGGCTAAGCTCAACGAGCTTCGCATGAGAAAGGGAGAGTCGCTGCAACAGACGGCTGACACCATTGGTATAACCAAGACGCATATATGGGAGCTTGAGAAAGGTAAATCCTCGAATCCGTCAGCAGAGTTACTTCGAAAGTTTGCTGACCACTTCAAAGTCACAGTGGACTATTTAATTGACCCAACTCGCGATGGGCTCACTTCTGATGATGAAGCGATGGTTTTCTACAGGGACCTGAAGTCACTAGACCCTCGAGACCAAGAAACTCTCAAGCAAATGATGGTTTTTCTGAAGGGCAAGAAAGATTGAGTTCAAGCATTTCCCTCGACCTAATGGAATTGGATGGCAAGGTTCGCCCCATAGAAATCGTTGACGAAATCCTGCGCCAGAATCCAGACATACCCTACCCAGTTCCACTTGAAGAACTGGCTACTGCTGTAGGCATACAACAAATCAGCGAGTTGGTCACCGAGGGATTTGAGGGAATGTTAATGACCAACCCTGAGAAATCTCAGGGAGTCATTATGGTGAAAGCTAATGCCAATCCTCAACGTAGACGATTCACCATTGGCCACGAACTAGGCCATTACTTGCTCCCCTGGCACCGACAAACAAGATTTTCCTGTTCCTCAGAAAGTATCAAAGACTCTGGGACCGATTCAAAAGCCGCCAGAGGTCTTGAGATGGAAGCTGAGGCAAATGCATTTGCTTCAGAGTTGTTGATGCCATCCGCAATATTCAAGAAATTGCAGAGAAAAGCTGGAGAACCTGACATTGAGCAGGTTGTTCAATTCTCTGCTCATTTTGACGCCAGCGTCGAAGCGACAGCTCGCAGGTTCATGAACCTATCCGACCACCCCGTTGCATTCGTTTTTTCGCTGAACGACACCGTCCGATATTGGACAAAGGGGCCAGAGTTTCCCTATCTACTGAGTATCAAGAACGGGCAGCAATTACCGAGGCAATCTTCTGCTCGAGGCAACGGCCAAGGTGTTGGTGAAATGGTCGAGCTAGACGGATATATATGGTTGTCAGATGCAAGGGGGCCTAGTTTGCCAAACAGGATTCTTGAACAGACCCTGCATCAGCAAGACGGTTACAAGGTAACCATGCTGTACATTGAAGAAATGCCGGATGAGGATAGTTTCACTAATCAGGGCCGATTTTGACTCATCTAGAGCAAGCAAAGGAACTCCTACTTTTTGTAGCTGCGAACCGAACTCCCCAATTTTCGGGTGTCGGGATCGTCTTCTACAAATACTTGGGGTTACTCCCTCACATTTCCCTGGGAACTCCAAAATTAGCCTGTCCTCAGCTCCCCATTTCCGGAACCGAGGGGATTGCATCTGCATTGGTATCAATCTCTGACACCTCATCACCGTGGCACGATGGCTTCCACTTAATTGATGCCAAAACCTGGTCGCTAACCCACATTTCTCAGTTTCTCTCACCAGTTTTGCCGAAAAATGATTCTGAAATTGGTAATGACCGACCAAATGGTGCCCGTCACATGACGGCCTACCTAGTTTCAAAGCTTCCTGAAATTGCTTGCGTTGGGCTGCTGACTCACACTGGTGAGCTATGCATCTTCGAATGCGGCAGAAAAGTCTGAGCATCCATTCTCATGAACCTACTAAGCCTGACCTACGCAGAATTTGAACGCCTATTAAAAGGCTTCGCCATCGTCACCTTCGTTATCGCTGGCGGAATTTTTGCAGTGAGAATTGCTTTCGACACTTCCATCCTAACAGCTGCCTGGCAAGCCATTAGCTCTGCCTTAACCGTAGCTGGATTTGCTTTTGGTTTCTTTGCCAGACGCACTTGGAACTATCCACTACTGGCCAAATGGCTTGGCCGCCCGATTGTCCATGGCCTCTGGCGAGGCACCTTAAACACAAGCTATAAGCGCCCTGATGGCCAAGCAATACCTCCAATTGAAATCGCATTTGTAATACGACAGACGTACCTTTCTTTGTCGATAGAGTCGTTTACTAGCGATCAAGAAGGCGAATCGAAAGTTGAGGCCCTTATTCAAAACATGCGGACGGATGCCACGCGGATTTGCTACATCTTTGAACTCCGAAGACAGTACAACGGAGAAAACAAGCTCACCACCGGTTCGGGCGAATTAAAACTTCTCGATGCTGGAAATCGCCTTAAAGGGCACTACTGGACTAACTCTCCAACTCAAGGTGACCTGGAGCTGCGACTGGTCACTCGTGACTGTGAAGAGGTAAATTGCTATGAAGTGGCTGAGCGCAAATGGCTTGAAATTACGTCGCAAATATAATTTTCCGCTTAGTTTAAAGTCAGAGAGAACGTGAATATCCCGTCTGATTCACCGGTACTTGCGCTCGAACACAACATCACTTGGGCCTTCGAGAATGCGACTCCATATTCAGGCGCATCGTTGACTGAAGCTGTTAATGACGGTCGTGTAAGCGCAGAAATCGGGCTGAACTGCGACCTAACCGCAGCGCCACCGAAAGGCCCATGTCTTCATCGGCACACAGCCAAAGCTGTGCCAGAAATGCATCTGAGCTTAAAGCACCTGGAACTATTGTGGTCGTTCATATATTCCTGGATGGTGATTTACGAACGCGGGATCCAAATGCCTATGCTCGCAGGAGTTTGGAATGGTTCCGTTGACACAAGTGACCCAATTATCCAGCGAGCCCTTCAGTTGCGTGGATGGTCAGCCTCTCTTCGTACATTAGCTAGCCACTGGCCCGCACACCTCCCCTCTCCCATTCACTATCCATCAGACCAAGAGCAATGGTACGGAGAAAAAGCTAACTTAGTTTTTCAGCAAGCAGCCGCCTTTTTGCTCGGGCATGAATACGCTCATGCGCTTGGAAAACACATTCAAGCAATAACTCCCGATGTCTCTGACGTCGAAGCGGTCCTGGCTGAAAAGGAAGCGGACGTCAGAGCGTTTGAGAGCTTGGTCGAGTTTGCTACAGATGATGAGCAAAAATTGGACAAGGCTTGGGCAATCATCTCCGCGCTACTTAGCTCCCTATACCTATGCACCGACATGAAGCGAGCGTTTCGACAGTACCGCCACCCGCAGCTACATCATCGACTTCAACACTTCTTGAGCATGTTGAATTTACAGGGCGAGCAATACCAAAGTTACTTCCCGATGTTGTGCGCAATCATCCTTGAGCACGCCATTCCTGAACTCGAAGACACACCTCGTTCTGAAACAATTTTCGAGGATTCTAATCATGCGCTTGATGACGTACTTGACCGCATTACCACTTGGTCAGCATAGGAAACCCCCAGGCGATGAGGAGCAGATTCTGGCCATCCTGCCAGGCGTGTCCGTTATTTTGTGTAAAGCAGCCATTGCTCTGCATTCCGATGAAGGGAATTTTTGGCCGATTAGCCAGCATACGTAACATGCCGTTCACAAAAAATCATTTTCCGCAAAAAAGATGGCTGCCACGAAACACTCGCGCTCCAAGCTGCGGCATGTTCGTAGCAGCCACTATCAATTTGCCGAATTGTTAAAGAACCAAGGCCTGTCAGCTATCGAGGGAGTTCATCAGCGCAATTGATTTAAATTGCTCATAGATATCCTGACGGTGTTGCTCTATAAACCGACTGACGGCGTCGTTAGCCAATAATTTGCTCAGATATCCCTGCGCTACAACCAAATTTAGAACGTCGTCTGCATAGCTATCTTCTATAAGCTTGTACTGGCCTTGCAGGTTTTCCATTTCGTGCTCCATCCGAGCCATTTGTTCAGCAGTGACCCCCTTCATTTCGGGCTTTTCCCCACCCACCAAAAGCTCGGCTGGCGTTGTGGCCAAAAGCGCCTCTGCATAGTTAACAGTCAAACTATTGGCAGAGAGCATCAAATCGACACATACAACCTGACGAGTTGCCTTCATTTTGCGAAGTATTCGCGAGATTTCGGGTGAAAACTGCAGATCTCTCAACAGCTCTACAGCTTCTGGGCATATTCCATCCAAGAGCTTGAGTTTTTTGAGCAGGCTGCTGATGTCGATGTTTAGTGACTGAGCAAGACGATCTTTTGATACCCCCTTGGCCACCGCCTCCTGGAGCATTCTGGTCTCCTGAATACTCGACAGCCGGTTGATCCGACTGTTATAGGTATACGCCTCATCATCCGCCGCCAACAGACACGGAGCCACCGAAAACTCGAGCTCTTGCATAGCCATAAGCCGTACATGCCCATCAAGCACCAGGTACTGTCCAGATATTGCATCCATAGGACTGATTGACAGTGGCTCAATCAAACCAACACTTTGAATTGAGCTGACGATCTGTCGAAACTTCACTGACCCCGGCACACTGCTAGGTAAGCTTCTAGAAGGTAGAAGCTTGTCCAGAGGCACTTGAAGAATTTCCGGAGAGAAAGCACGAGGCACACCGTTCATCGCCTAATCTTCTCCGGCCATACACGCTCTGCCAGATACATCGGCATCACATCGAGTTGTTCTGCCCGCAGCAAATTGACGAAATGTTCGTTGCTCAATAGCTGACGTAGTGCACTGGTGACGAAAAGCAAACGTTTTTGGGTTAAATCTGCCTTTCTGAGAATTAGTTTCTTCCGCTCGACTTCTTTTTCATACACCCGAACCAAACTTGCCGATGTAACGTTGGTGCGCTTCCTCTTGCTAATATGATTAAGTGAGGGTCCCAGCGTTGTACGGCGCTCCAAAATACGTCGGAGCTTGGTCAGTTTGGTGCCTCTTAACAAACCCGATTCATAGGCTTCCTGCATTGCGGTTTGTAGAGCTACGTTGTCCTCGCCTGCGCTGACAATATCTAGGGCGGTATTGAGAGGAACCATTCCTTTTTCAACGGCCATAAGGAGTCTCTCTTCGCCACAACTGAGCAACTTCAGAATTCCAGACACATATTGAGACGACAATGCTGTTTTCTTGCCAATGTCGCCGGGACTATAGCCACGCTCAGATAATTGCTTAATGCTTCTGAGAATTTCCAGCGGCCGGTACTGACGACGTGCGATGTTCTCGACAAGACTCATGATGTAGGCGTCCTCATCACTCGCCTCCACCACCAATGCGGGGATTTGCTTTTCGCCAAGCATCCGAAACGCACTCAGACGGCCTTCCCCGCAAACCAAGGCATACTCATGCTGGCCCCCAACGTTAGCTCGCCGGGTCACAACAATAGGTTTTTTCAGGCCAACATTGCGAATGCTTTCAACAATGCCCTCAAAACTGCGTTGATTTCTCTCCCGGGGATTTAGTACCCGAATCAGCTCAACGGGAAGCATCTCCACTTTTTTTGCATCTAGCTGAAGCATCACGCTGCCCTCCGAATCCGAAAACGTTCCGCCATCCCATAGAGATAGTCCAGCGTATCGAAGCGATAGCTATCCAGCTCAAATGCGTTTGACTCAGCCAAACAGAGACGATCTAGCCCAAAATCCAAGCGGGGCAGCAAGTAGTAATCCAGTGCAGACTGATTTTCGTAATTCAGACGAACCGCTACCGTGATATCTGGGCAGAGACTGGTATCAAAACGGATTTTCCAGCGCCGCCCACCAGCCTCTGTCGTATGACATCGGGACAAAACGATTGAGATGCTGAATTCGTCATTCACATCCAAAATACCAGTAGCTGGATCACGAACAACACTGCCGCCTAGCTCTTGAATACTCAACTCAGTTTGCCGAACGATACCGGGATGCATTTCCCTTAGATAGCGGTTGATTTCGAGATAGCCAAAATCTCTGTCTGGCGTAAAACCAACCATCTGGTACGCACGGATCAAGCTGCCGAAGCGATGTGCATAAACGGAAGTTGACGGCATACCATCGGTTTCATTGATGATGAGCCCGGAGAGGAATCCACGGGTCTGATATAGGTTCCTCAAGCGTTCGAGCAAGTCGTTGTCAGAATATCGACGAAACCGCGCTCGCATAATGCCTTGTGCTGTGTAAAACAACTCCGAGGGGACAACCGACTCGAACGCTCCCTCTTTTCGTATCCACATATCTGGAGTGTTGGTCACCCGAGCCTTCTTTAACTTGAAGGAGATACGGTTGTATACGTTATTGCCAATGTATTTCTCATTAGTCAGCACTTCGCTGACGGTTGCTCTCGTCCAATCGCGATCTAAATCCGTCCTATGTCCAAGCGTGTTCAGTCTGGATGCGATCTGGGACTCCGTCAGTCCATCTTCGATAAACCAACGGTAGATCTGATTAACCACCAGGACCTCCTCCTCTGGCCCTGGGACCAAAATGACACGGTCAGTCTGAAGACTTTTGTGCTCCCCTCGAGCCAACTCGCCCTTGTGATTACCATGCTGGTCGATCAAGACCCTGCGTAACCCATACCCAGCAGGCCCTCCCTGGCGATACCCAAGTTCGATCAACCGACATTGCCCAGCAAAGACCTTAGCGGAAAGCTCACGGCTATACTCACCAGCCATAGCTCTCTTGACGCCCTTAACGATCGTCGACACGGGCGAGCCATCGTTTTCGAATTGCTCAGCAACGTAGCTGACCAAGATGTTTTTTCGCTTGCAGATGTACTCGTAATAGGCCGACTCATCGGCATCCTGAAAGCGCCCCCAACGACTGACGTCGTATACGAGGATGAGATTGAATTCGGCCTTCCCTGACTCAACATCGGAGATGAGCTGTTGCAGTGCCTGGCGACCGTCAATTCGCAGTCCGCTCTTTCCTTCATCTGCGTACGTTTTCACGATCTGAATTCCGCGTCGTTGCGCGTATTCGCGGATATTGGCTGCCTGATTTTCAGTTGAGTATTGTTGATGCTCAGTCGACATCCGTACATACTCAGCCGCCCTGAACAAAGCAGTCTGAACTCCGTCGCCATCAACCAATGCTTGAATAGGCATTTTTGTTCTCCACCCGATTAACCAGGCGCAACATGGCGCCTGGCAGAATGAACAAATCACAAAAAAAATCAAACGATTGGCCCAAGCTAGCAAGAAATTAGAAACATGAAAATGTGGGCGACATTTGCAATCACCCATCTCTCGAAAATGCTGACAGGACGTGGATTTCGACGATCCACACCACCCCGTTTGCAATACTGTCGCCGTCTAAGCGCTCAAGACGGTAGCGCCCAGGTGGTAGATGCGTTATTCCGTTGGTTTCTCGAGGTAACGTTCGCCGTAAATTTCGGCCCTTTTGCAGAAGACGATTTCGATCAGCGTAGTCGGGATGATCTGCTCGATAGTCCCGCCAATAGCCTGGTTTGTCAGACGCCCAATCGGCATTACTATCGGATGGCTGTTTAGGGGTGGACAGCCGCTCTCGTTGCTTAGCCCGACGACGCCGCTCCCGCTGACACTCAGCTTTTGAGCAGTAGGTTTGATCAGGGGTTTGCGGCCACGGTTTGAAATATTGGCCGCAGGCAATGCACTTTTTCGTGTTCACTTTTTGAGCTCCATGGGTTGAAAACCACATGGATTCACGAAAAGCTTCGGAGAACTGGCCCTGGCGTTGAGCCACCCCGCTTGCGTGACTAATAAAATTTCATAAACACTTGTAAATCAGAAGCTTGCAGAGATCACAAGAATTCCCGGATAGAGCCCACCAAGAGCCTAGAAGGCGTAAAATTTGAGCTATCCATATGATCTGTATCCTTTTTCGCTCCTTTATTTGTGCAGCACACCCCCAGGACGACCGGGGCTTCCCCGAAAAAAAACAGGGCACCGCGGTGCCCTGTTTTCATTCAGCCCGAAGCGAACATCGGATCAGACTTTATAGACGGCCAAGGTAGTCAATACCTGATCAGCCAGTTGATCAACCCGCTTGGCACTCTCGGCAGTTCGCTCCGTTGCGGCGTTGTTTTCTTCGGTCATCTGGGCGACAGACTCAACGTGCATGGCGATATCGTTGCTGGCCGAACTCTGTTCGCGCAACGCCTCTGCAATATCGGAAATTGCTGCAGCAACCTGCTGGGTATCCTGCCCGATACCGGTAATTTGCTCACCGGCCGAGCTGGTCAGTTCCCGCTCCTGATTCACCTGGGTGACGACATGCTGCATACCTTCAACGGCAGCGAGACTGCTCTGCTGAATGGCAGCAATCATCCGTCCAATTTCACCGGTGGACTGGGTGGTCCGCTCAGCCAATTTTCGTACCTCGTCGGCGACGACGGCAAAACCACGCCCCTGCTCCCCTGCCCGGGCAGCTTCGATCGCAGCATTGAGGGCCAGCAGATTAGTCTGGTCGGCAACGTCCTTGATCACCTGGACGACAGCTGAAATCTGCTCGGACTGACGGCCAAGTTCCTGAATCGTACCGGCCGCCCGGTCGACCGTGGCACTGATCTCAACCATGCCTTGCACCGAGCGATTAATCGTTCGCCCACCGGCCTCCGAACGTTCCTCGGCCGTTTTTGAAATACGCAGGGCATCGGCGGCACTATCGGAAACATGATTGATGCTGACCGTCACCTGCTCAACCGCTGCCGCCATCGATGAGGCCGCGGAGGCTTGATGTGCGGTGGCCGCAGCAACTTCGTGAGCGGCGCCGGAAAGCTCACCCACCTCGCGACGAACATCACTCATCCGCTCGGTCACATTTTTCAGGGAGGCTTGCATTTGAGCAACCAGACCATTGAAAGCCGAGGCGGTCCGCCCGACCTCATCATCACTCTGCACCTCGACACGCAAACGAAAATCAGAACTGCTTCCGATTTCCTGCATGGCTTTCTGCATGGCGGAAAGCGGGCCAATCACGGCGCGATAAATCCAGATACCGACCAGCACCATGACCAACATCGCAACAACCACGACCGTAACGCTAACCAAGTGCGCCTGGCGCTCCTTGGCCTCGGCATCGGCCTTTGCGGCACTGGCGGTAGCGATATTGATATCGACCACTTTACCCAGACTCGCCTCGGCCTTGATGAAGCTGTTGCGCTGAGCATCAAAAGCATCGTAAAAGCGCTTGAATGCTTCTTTCTGTGCCGGCTCTCCCAGCCCCGTCGCAAGCTTCTGCATTTCTGCCGTCACCTTCAGGTCAAGCTGCTTCCAGCTTTCCCAGTCCGCCATGAAAGCCTTCCACAACAGTGCTTCCTCAGGCGTTTGTGGCAATGGTTCGTAAATTTTCCAACCCTTGTCGATCCGCTTCCATGCATCATTTTTGGCCGCCAGTGCGCTGACAAAATTGGCTTTTGCAGCCGCACTGTAATCATTTTCCCAAATGGCCGTTTCCAGCGAAGCGCGTGCTAGATCGGTCTGCGCTTCATTAATGATTTCCAGGCCAAGGATCGATGGCAAGCGCACATCGACCGCCTCGTGCAGGGCGGCCCCCTCCTGAGCCGTCGCCCACAAACCGACCGCACCCACACTGCACACAGCAAATACGGCAAAACAGATCAGCGTAATCAAACGCACTTTGATGGTCATGACTATTCCTTTAGGCATATACAACGATAATACCGAAGGAAGTACGACATATTGCAATCAATTGTTACAAACAACCGCCAATCGCAGCTATTTAAGTATCACAATCGGCGGCAAAAACACCTCGGTCACCAACACCCGCTGGGTTGCCAGTACGTGGAGCGAACGGCGAGCCCAGAGGTGGCGCGGTGCGTGACCAAGACCTGCCGCCCGAATGGCCCGGCCAAAAAGCGGGTGGCGCGGGTCGAGCCGAATGAACTCGATGGCTCCGCGGTTGAAGCCCGGATGTGCAAAAAGCAGGGAGCCCAGCGAACGCGTCCCCAGGCGGGCCAACCAGCGGCCGAGCCGACCGTTTGTCGCGGTCGACAGCATGGTATGGGCAAAAATCACCGGGACGGCATCGCATTCCAGCAAGACTTCGCGGACATGCGCCTGATGGCGGCCGGCTTCAAGCTGGATGGCCTCGTCGGGTAAGGGCTGGCCGAGACGATAGCTGAGCAGGCGCACCCGAAACGACCGGCTGCAGCGCTGGAGTCGGGTCGTCAGCGAGCCCGGCTCGACCAGCCAGGAATGAAGTTGCGGATCAAGCCGCCCGCGCGGCAAATACTCGCGCCATTTGCTGCGTTTCATTACTGGGGACGCGGAGCCTTGTCGATGCCGTTGAGCTTGCTGCCGGGCTTGATGCCGCGCTGGGCGAACCAGCCAAGATTCATTTCCAGGGCGTAACGGGCCGGCTTACGGGCGCAGTGGTTGTCTTCGGTCTGCGGCTGCATGTCCTCGATATTGATGATGTAGCCATCGGCATCGACGAAAGCCACTGACAAGGGCAGCAAGGTGTTGCGCATCCACATGCAGTGCGTGTTGTTCTGAGCGAAGACAAACAACATGCCATGCTGCTGCGGCATGCTCTTGCGATTCATCAGGCCCACTTGGCGATTCTGGTCGTTGGCGGCAACTTCAGCCTCGATGCGGTGGAATCCCGTGGTCAACTCCATGACCGGCATCGAACTCTGGGCCAGCGCAGCACCGCTGAGCAGACCGGCGGCCAGCAGGCCGAAAAGGGTTTTATTCATTGATTTTTCCTTGCAAATCCTTGTAACTGCCTTCGAAGCGCCGCCATTCTCCCAGCCCCAGGCCAGTCACCGTCAGTCCGCCAATCGCGGCACGCACCAGGCGCAGCGTAGGATACCCGATGGCCGCCGTCATCCGCCTGACCTGGCGGTTCTTGCCTTCGGAAATCCGGATTTCCAGCCATGAGGTTGGAATTGCCTGGCGAAAACGGATCGGCGGATCGCGCGGCCAGAGTTCGGCCGGCGGGTCGATCAACCGTACCTTGGCTGGCTGGGCGGTGAAATCGGAGAGCTTGATACCGGCCCGCAAACGATCGAGCGCCGTCTCATCCGGCACGCCTTCGACCTGAGCCCAATAGGTTTTTTCCAGCTTGTGCTTCGGGTCGGCGATGCGCGCCTGCAACTTGCCGTCATCAGTCAGGATCAACAGGCCTTCGCTGTCGGCATCCAACCGGCCGGCGACATAAACATCCTTGAGCGGAATGAACTCGTCGAGCGCCCGCCACTTGCCTTCCGGCGTGAACTGGCTGAGAACACCGTAAGGCTTGTTGAGGAGAACGATGGTGGACACGCGCTCAGGCTTGAATGGAAAAGCGCGATTTTGACCGATTTTCATCGTCGACCGCAGCATTCTCAGTGATAAAAGGCATAGCCGATCAGGATCGCCCCGACCAGCCCGACCGCATCGGCAATCAGTCCGCCGGCCAGCGCATAGCGCGTCTTGGTGATACCGACGCTGCCAAAATAGACCGCCAGCACATAGAACGTCGTTTCGGTCGAGCCCTGGATGATCGCCGCCAGCTTGCCCTGGAAGGAATCGACACCGTAGGTGGTCATCACATCGACCATCAGGCCGCGCGCTCCGCTGCCAGAAAGTGTCTTCATCAGACCGACCGGCAGGGCCGGCACGAAGTCGTCGTTCATGCCGAGCGCCAGCACCAGGCTGCGAATTCCGCCGATCAGGTAATCCATGCAGCCGGTGGTGCGAAACACCGAGATGGCGACAAGCATGGCGATCAGGTAAGGAATGATCTGCACGGCAACACCGAAGCCTTCCTTGGCCCCTTCGACGAAACTTTCGTACACATCGATGCCGCGCCAGGCGGCAACGGCGACAAACAGGACAATGATCGACACGATCAGCCCGCTGCCGAGCAAGCCGATCATTTGCGCCATCTGCTCCGCCGGCATGCCGGCCAGCCAGAAATACAAACCGGCCATCAGCGTGGCAAAACCAGCGAAAAACGCCAGCACCGGCTTGCAGAACAGGTTGATACGCTGCCAGACGGCGACCGCGATCAGCCCGGCGCAAAAGGAGACGAAGGTCCCGAGCAGCGTCGGCAGGAAAATATCGGCCGCATTGAAACCGACCAGCCCCTGCTGCAGCGCAATGCTCTGGCGGATGGCGATCACCGAGGTCGGAATCAGCGTGATGCCCGCCGTATTGAGCACCAGGAACATGATCATCGGGTTGCTCGCCGTATCCTTCTGCGGATTGATTTCCTGCAGCTCACGCATCGCCTTCAGACCGAGCGGCGTCGCTGCATTATCCAGCCCCAGCATGTTGGCGCTGACATTCATCACGATACTGCCGCTGGCCGGATGACCGGCTGGAATATCAGGAAAGACGCGGCGAAAGAACGGCCCCAGCGCACGCCCGAAAAGCTGGATCAACCCGCCTTTCTCGCCGATTTTCATGACCCCCAGCCACAAGCTCATGACACCGACCAGGCCGAGCGAAATATCGAAACCGGTTTTTGCGGTATCGAACAAACCGTTCAGCACGCGCGAAAACACCGCCAGATCGCCCTGCAGCAACTGCAGCACGGCAGCCGCAAAGCCGACAAGGATGAAAGCGACCCAGATTCGATTCAGCACGGGAAAAGGCGGGCAGGTTGAAGGTGCGCCAGTCTAGCCCAGTCACCGGCGACTGTCGCCGTCAGTCCATGCCGTCCGATCATGGCTGCAGGCCGACCAGTTCCGGCCCACCCCACAGCGGCAAGGCCCAGTCCGCCCGCAACGAGGCATACGCCTGGCTCGGCAATTGAAGCAAAACAGGCGCTGCCGCACCCTCCAGCCAAGCAACGATGCGGCGCATATCGGCCAGCGCCATGGCGGTACAACCCGCCGTCGGCACGCCCGGGGCTTCCCAGACATGCAGAAAAATACACGAGCCGCAGCCGGCCTTCGGTGCATCGGCATTGTGGGCCACCACGGCGCCCAACTCGTAACGGGCATCGCTGCGCAACATCGCCTCGCTCGACGTCCAGTCCACCGCACAGGACGCTTGATCGACCAGGCAGTTGTAGTGTGCCGAGGCGGGATCATCGACACACCTCAGCCCAGGGTGGGCCGACAGATAAGGCAGGCCGTTCACGCAGGCGGCGGGCGCATAACCGAAGACTGCGCTGATCGAAAACACGCCGGCCGGCGCACGTCCATCACCTTCCTGCTTGGCCAGGCCGCTCATTGCTGGATGCCGGCCACGCCCCCAGGCCAGACCGTTACGCCCCAAAGTCACAGGCAGGGCTTCGCCTTCAGGTTTCCATGCACCGCCCGGCAAACGCTCGAAACACTGCAAACGCCCGTCCTGGGCATCCCAGGTCGGGGCCAGGCAGAGCAGAATTTGGCGGCAATCAGCGGGAATCGGGATCATCGGGGATCATCGAAAAGTTTCAGGCAGGCCATACGGATTCAGGCTTGTTGCTGCGGTCGACCGCAGCAAACGGCCCAAAATGCAACGCCCCGGATTCGGGCCGGGGCGTTATCGCACCTGCGGCAGACTCAGGCCGCAGCCTTCTTGCATTCCTTGACGCAGGCCGCGCAGGAGTCGGCGCAGGCTTTGCATTCAGCGTGGTGATCGGCGTGCTTGCGACACTCTTTCTCACAGGTCGCACACACTTCAGCGGCCAGCTTGGCAAACGCCGGCACATAACGGGAATCCTGGCCGGCCAGCTTCATCAGCGCCGTGCAGGAGGCAAGCAGTTCGTTGACCGACTGTGCGCAGGCCGCCATTTCCTTGTCGCCCGTCCCCAGCAAATAAATACAGTGGGCCAGACAGGCCTCACCGGTTTTGAGGCAATCTGCGCTGGCTGCGATCAGACCTGCATTGCGTTTGGCCATGTTGCCGTGATCGTGGTGGTCATGCTGCCCTGCCGCCATCGCCGTCCCCGACAAGGCACCGGCCATCGCTGCGGCCACTGTTTTCAGTACATCGCGTCGTTGCATCGTTATTTCCTTTCCTGAATAAGCCATTGGGAGCCGGACAAGCGGCTCGCGAAAAACTGTTCATTGGGTGGTCGATTGTATTTCAGGCTTTGTATTTTCAGTTTGCGCTAGCGCAAATCGCCGGCCCCATGGCCTTGTTATCCTTGCCGCAAGCGGATCGGCATTCCCATTGCCGCGCCCGCCCTATACACTGGGGCTGTCAATGCCTCACAACCTGGAGAATGAAACATGCAAGGATCGTTCGAGTACAAGATCAATGCCCATGGCGACAAAGTGGCGCTCAGTATCGATATGGATACGATCAGCGCCAACGCACTGGTCCGGCTTGATCGTTACATCAATTGGGCTGAAATCCTGAAACAAACCGAAAACGACCCGGAAGCAGCGTACGCAGCTGAACGCCTGCACACCGTATTGCATCATCTCGGGCGCTAATCCCCAAAATACATGACAACGAGGCCGGCCAGGCCTCCCGCTGGCGCCGGCCATGAAATTCTCGCGCATCTTCCTGAATCGACTGCACAACCAGCCTGATCCACAGGACACCGTCGTAGTCATCGACGTGCTGCGCTCGTTCACGACAGCAGCCGTCGCCCTGTCCAAGGGAGCATCGGCGATTTACCCGGTCGAGGCGATTGCCTCGGCAGTTGCGCTGCACGCCAGATTGCCCGGCGCCGTATCAATCGGCGCCATCGGCGGCGGCGATCCGGTTCCCGGTTTCAATTACGGCAACTCCCCTTCGCAACTGATCAATGCCGAGCTATCCGGCAAACCCGTCGTCATGACGACGGCGGCAGGCGTCCGTGGTTTGCAGCGTTTCCATCATGCACGCCAGCTTTACGCTGCCAGCCTGGTCTGCGCCCGCGCCACGGCAGAAGCCATTCGCCGCTCGGGGGCCAGCGAAATCTGCTTTGTCATTACCGGCGAGTGGGTAGACCGCGACGGCGATGAAGACATCGCGTGCGCCGACTACATCGAAGCCCTGCTGCGTGAGGAACAACCCAGCGCGCAAGTATTTTCCGAACGCGTCAGGCATTCCGATTTCGGCCGGCGTTTCAGTGCCGGCACCTGGCCGAACTTGCCGCTGGCCGATCTCGATCTCTGTGCCGAGCCGGATCGTTTCAACTTTGCCATGCCGGTCAGCCACGACGGCACGCAACTGATGATCCGCTGAAACCGGGCCGGCGTGGCGACCGGGCGGGCATGCCGCGGTCGACCGCTCATTTCAGCCCGAAACGATGGCCGGCACCAGCGTTCGGAGTACCTGGCACCTAGTGGCTGGTCCCTTCCGACTTCGTGATCTTGTTCCAGATATTGTATTTGCCGACCGGTTTCTTCATCGGCAGGCGCTTCACTTCCTTGAGCGTCACCGCGTCGTAAATGATCAGCGCGCCGTCCATTTCCCACAGGCTGGCCAGCACATATTTACCATCCTTGGTGAACTCGACGTGGGCGAAGGTCTTGCCCGGCGCCGGCTTGAGTTCGGCGACGATTTCCAGCTTCTCCTTGTCGATGATCTGCATGGTGTCCTTGAACTCCTTGCTCATCATCGAATCGGTCCATGCATAGCGGCTGTTTTCGTGGCTACGCATGAAGAAACCGGGGCCGCGGGTCTTGATCTGCTTGATCGTCTTCCACGTTTTCATGTCGATGATGCTGATCAGCCCTTCGTTCAGGTTCGGCGTCGCCATCACGGTCCTGTCCTGTCCGCTATCATCCTTCCACGTCCAGCTAATGCCGGAACCAAGATGCGGCATGCCGGGCAACTCCAGATCGGCAATTTTCTTGCGCGCATCGAGATTGACCACCTGCCCCGTCACGGCCGCCTTGGCATCGTTGCGCGAAGCCCCCATGACCTCGTCGTAACCCTGCGTGAAATAGAAATCATCGAGGTAGTCGTCAAGCTGGCTGCGCTGCGGATTGAGGAAGCCGGAAACAAACGCGCCTTCCTTGTATTTGAAATCGTGAATCATGCCGGCCGGGATGTCGTCGGCCTTCGGGTTGTACGAGACTTCCCAGACTTCTTTCACGTCCTTCAATGCAGCCACGAAACTCTGGCGCGGGCTGGCGTCATAGACGGCCGAAACGCGCGAAGTCGTCTTGCCATCCTTGTCGGCGACCGGCAGGATCTTTTTCAGATTGAGATCGGCATCGAGGATGACCAGGCTGTGCGGCAGGTAATTAGCCACCGCCACCCATTTGCCATCGCCGGAAACCGCGGCGTTGCGCGTATTGATCCCGGCCCGCACTTCGGCGATCACTTTCAGGTTCCACAGGTCAAACTTGGTGATCCAGCCATCACGCGAGGCAAAAAATACGTAACGCCCATCCGGCGTGAATTTCGGCCCGCCGTGCAGGGCGAAGCGCGACTGGAAGCGATGGATCGGTTCCAGCTTGTCGCCGTCGAGAATCGACACATGGTGGTCGCCGCTTTCAACCACGACGAACAGGTTCATCGGATCGGCCTTGAACTGCGGCTTATCCGGCAAACTGCCTGGCACATGATTGACGATACGCGAAGCCTTGATCGCCGCTTCATCCCACACCGGCATCGGCATGATCGGCGTGTAGGCGTACTCAACCAGCGCCTTGACTTCGGCCGGCGCAAGCTTCTCCCCAAAGGACGGCATCTGGGTGGCAGCCCGCCCTTCCTTGATCACCTTTTCCGCCTCGCCTTTGCGCAGGCGCGCCAGGTTTTCCGGAATCAGGGCCGGGCCGACACCGCCGAGCCGCGCTTCTCCATGACAAGCCGCGCAATGCTCCTTGTAGGCAGCCGGCGCATCTGCCGCTTCTGCCATCTGCGCCATGCCCAGCAGAAAATACGCCGCGAAACCGGCCGGGATCAGGATTTTCCAACCCAAAGCACCGGGCACCGCGCTTGGTTGATCGTCTTGTTGCATGTTCATAACCCGATTTCCTCATCGACCAGATAACAACCCGGATCTTCCGCCCAGGCATCGCCGGTCATCTGCTGGGCGCGCACACGGGTGTTGCCGTTGCAGATATCCAGGTAGGCACATTCGCCGCAACGCCCCTTGACGGCCCGCGGGTGCTGCTTGAGGCCGGCCATCAGTTCGTCCGACGTATCCGGCCAGATGTCCGAAAACGGCCGATCCTTCACATTGCCCAGCTTGTGGTGCCACCACATGGTGTCCGGATGCACGTTGCCCAGGTTGTCGATGTTGGCGACATTGACGCCCGATGAATTACCGCCCCACTGGCGGAGCTTGGCCTCGACGTGGGCCGCCTTGTCCGGAAAACGGCGACGCACCCAATGCAGGAAATACACGCCGTCGGCATCGTTGTTGCCGGTGGTGAATTCCTTCTCCAGCCCGCGCTGCTTGTATTCCCAGCAGGTATCAAAGAGCAGGTCCATCGCCCAGCGCGTCAGCTTGTGCTGGGCGTCGTCCTTGCGATTCTTGTTGCCGCGTCCGGCATAGTTCAAATGCGAGAAATAGAAGCGGTCGATGCCTTCATCCTCAACCAGCTTGAGCAGGCCGGGCAGATCATGGGCGTTATCCTGCGTCATGGTGAAGCGGACACCGATTTTCAGGCCGAGATCGCGGCACAGGCGGATGCCTTTCAGCGAGGCCTCGAAAGCGCCATCCATACGGCGGAATTTATCGTGCGTCTCGCGGATGCCGTCGAGCGACACGCCGACGTAGTTGAAATCGCACTCGGCAATCTGGTCGATATTGTTTTCATCGATCAGCGTGCCATTCGACGACAGACCGACATAAAACCCCTTGGCCTTGGCGCGCTTGGCGATGTCGTAGATATCCGGGCGCAGCAGCGGCTCCCCGCCGGAAAGAATGAGCACCGGCACCTTGAAGCCCTTGAGATCGTCCATGACCGTATAAACCTGCTCGGTCGTCAGTTCACCGGGGAAATTGGTGTCGGCCGAAATCGAATAGCAATGCTTGCAGGTCAGATTGCAACGGCGAATCAGGTTCCAGATCACCACCGGGCCGGGCGGATTGCGCTTCGGACCGAGCGGACTTGGCTCAGCGATTTCCTGCATGTACTGGGAGATTCGGAACATGAAATGCCTTCAAAAAGTGTTGGCGCTATTGCACCCGAAGGCCGGAAGCCAAGCCTTGACGTGCATCAACGGAGAAAGACCTTATGCCCGCTCCGGACATTGCAAAAATCACAAATATAACTAAAATGACAACACCAAACCCACTGGCAAAATCATGGAAACCCTCCGCTCAGAACAATCCGGCGACGCACCGCTGGCCCGAGTGCTGGTTGTCGACGACTCCGCCTCGATGCGCGAAGGGATTTCGGCCATTCTTCGTCATATGGGCTGCGCTGTCGAGATGGCGCGCGACGGCCTTGAAGGCTACCAAAAAGCGCAATACCTATCGCCTGATTTGATCATCAGCGATCTGGAAATGCCGAAAGCCAACGGTTTCGATCTACTGTCCAGCGTCAGGTCGGATAGCGCACTGACCATGGTGCCGTTCATCATGATCACCGGCGTCTCCGACCGCTCCAGCACACGCC
This sequence comes from Dechloromonas sp. TW-R-39-2, assembly GCF_016864195.1. Lineage (NCBI taxonomy): Bacteria > Pseudomonadati > Pseudomonadota > Betaproteobacteria > Rhodocyclales > Azonexaceae > Dechloromonas > Dechloromonas sp. TW-R-39-2. The sequence goes on along the minus strand of NZ_CP045202.1, from coordinate 1,240,440 downwards.
GGGCAATGGAACTGGGAGCCGACGACTATCTGACCAAACCGTTCACGCCGGAAGAGGTCATGTCCGCCGTGCAAAGCCGCATCGAGAAACAGCGCAACTGGCGCCAGGCGACCGAGGCCCTGGCGACCAGCTACAGCCAGGGCATGATGGGTGTTCTGCCGCACGAGTTTCGCACACCGCTCAATGCCATTCTCGGTTTTGCCGAACTGATGGCGATGATCGCCGACAACGGATTGACGCCAAAGCAGACGCGTGAGTTTGCCGAAACCATCCAGCGCGCCGGAAAAAAGTTGCTCAGCCACACCACCCGCTTCCTGACTTTGATGGAATATCAGGGGCAGAACACGCCGATCCCGCCCGGTACAAGTTGTGAAATTTCGCATGAGCGGGTCGAGCAACTGGTCAACGAGATGCTCGCCGAGCAATTGCCAACCAGCCAGGTAAATGCCTGCATCGATATCACCCAAGCAAACCTGAAATGCCGTGAAGACCTCTTGCGCACGATGATTCGCGAGTTGAGCAGCAATGCCATCAAATTTGCCGAAGCTCATTCGACGGTATCCGTCACCGGCCATCCGAAGGGCAACGATTACCTGCTGACGATCGACAACCACGGCCATCGTTTCCCGCTCGACAAGATCCGCAACGTCGGCGCCTTTGTCCAGTTCGAACGCGACACGCAGGAGCAGCAAGGGCTGGGCATCGGGTTGGCCACGGTGACGCATGCCGCACGGCTGGGACGAGTACAGCTCGATATCCGGAACATAGCCCCCGACATCGTCCGTTTCACGCTGCGCCTGGCGCTCGCCTGACACCGGCCGGAGACGGTGCGGCGCACGCTGATTCAATAGTCGCCCGATGCGTTGCGGTATACTGGCCGGATGACCCCAAAAGCAAACACCCTTGCCAGCACCGAGCTGGCGTTGCCCGGTCGCTGGGCCGCCGAAGTCGAGCCCAAACTGGCAAGCGACGAAAAGATCCAGGCCTGGCTTGAAATTGACCTCGACAGTCGTTTGCAGTTTTCATCCGGCCTCGTTCTTGTAAGCAACCGACGCCTGCTGGCATTTGCGCCCGGCCAAGACCGTGCCGAAGAGTGGCCGTTGCGAGAGGGACTGACACTGGATCACCACGACCACGCGGGTGTCGGGGCGCTTGAACTGGTCGACACCGATGGCCGACTCGCTACCTGGCGCTACACACTGGCCAAGAACCTCGCCGCACTGCGCGTCATCAATGAATTCAACCTGCATCGCGACAGCGTTGCCAAGGGTCAGCCGGTACTGCGGTCTACCGAGGATTGTTGCCCGAAATGCAAGGTGCAGTTGCCACCCGGCGAAGAGGAATGCCCGGTATGCAACCGCGAATCAAGCGTCGCCCCATCGACCTGGACACTGTTCCGTCTGTGGCGCTTTGCCCGGCCGTATCGCTGGCAGCTGATTCTCGGTTTTGCCCTGACTTTGGCGTCGACCGCAGCAACGCTGGTCCCGCCCTACCTGACCATGCCGTTGATGGATAACGTGCTGATCCCGTTCCAGAACGGCAAGCCGATCGACTGGCCGCTGGTCTCGATGTACCTCGGCGGACTGTTCGGCGCCGCGCTGCTCGCCTGGGTGCTCGGCTGGATTCGCACCTATATTTTGTCGCTTGTTTCCGAACGCATGGGCCGCGATCTGCGCACGCAGACCTACGACCACCTGCTCGGTCTGTCGCTCGAATATTTCGGCGGCAAGCGGACCGGCGACTTGATGGCGCGCATCGGCAACGAAACCGACCGGATCAATATCTTCCTGTCGCTCGACCTGCTGAACTTCGCCACCGACGTGCTGATGATCACGATGACCGCCGTCATCCTGTTCAGCATCAACCCGTGGCTGGCGCTGGTCACGCTGCTGCCGCTGCCGATCATCGGCTGGCTGATCCATTTCGTCCGCGAAAAGCTGCGTACCGGCTTCGAGAAAATCGACCGCGTCTGGGCCGAAGTGACCAACGTGCTGGCCGACACCATCCCCGGCATCCGCGTGGTCAAGGCTTTTGCCCAGGAAAAGCGCGAAGGCGAGCGTTTCCGCACGGCCAACGAGCACAACCTGCAGATGAACGACAAGCTGAACAAGACCTGGTCCTTGTTCACCCCGACCGTGACGCTGCTCACCGAAATCGGCCTGCTCGTCGTGTGGATTTTCGGCATCTGGCAAATTTCCAAGGGCGACAGCTCGGTCGGCGTGCTCACCGCCTTCCTCGCCTATATCGGCCGCTTCTACACCCGCCTCGACTCGATGAGCCGCATCGTCTCGGCCACGCAACGTGCCGCCTCCAGCACCAAGCGCATTTTCGACATCCTCGATCACGTTTCCAGTGTGCCTGAACCGACCAACCCGATTCATCTTGACAAAGTCACCGGCCGGCTTGAGTTGAAAAAAGCCAGCTTCCGCTACGGCACCCGCTCGGTCACCCGCGACGTCGATCTGGTCATCCAGCCCGGTGAAATGATCGGTCTGGTCGGCCACTCCGGCTCAGGAAAGTCGACGCTGGTCAATCTGATCTGCCGCTTCTACGACGTTTCCGAAGGTCAGGTGCTGATCGACGGCGTCGACGTCCGCTCGGTGCCGGTCGCCGAATTCCGCCAGCACATCGGCCTCGTTTTGCAGGAACCCTTCCTCTTCTTCGGCACCATCGCCGACAACATCGCCTACGGCAAGCCGAACGCGACGCGCCAGGAAATCATCGCCGCCGCCCGTGCCGCACACGCGCACGAGTTCATCCTGCGTCTGCCGCATGGTTACGACTCGTTGGTTGGCGAACGCGGCCAGGGCCTGTCCGGCGGCGAGCGCCAGCGCATTTCCATCGCCCGCGCCCTGTTGATCGACCCGCGTATCCTGATCCTCGATGAAGCGACTTCCGCGGTCGACACCGAAACCGAGAAGGAAATCCAGAAGGCGCTCGACAATCTGGTCAAGGGCCGCACCACCATCGCCATCGCCCACCGCCTGAGCACGCTGCGCAAGGCCGACCGGCTGGTTGTCATGGATCGTGGCCAGATCGTTGAAATCGGCAATCATGACCAGTTGATGGCCGTTGAGGGGCATTACTACAAGTTGTATCAGGCTCAGGCGCGCAATGTGGACACCGAGCCGGAACTGCCGCGCACCCCCGACCTCCCGAAAACCGTCACGGTCTGAGAAACAACCCCATGTCGAATTGCTCCTTTCAGCTTTTGCGCGATGCCTACGGTCAACTGGTTTTCATTGCCGAAAACGGTGACCGCCATGAAGGCATCACTCCCGTGCGAGCCTTTCCGATCGCCGCCCCCGACGAAGGTTTGTCGCTGGTCAATTACGAAGGCCACGAAGTCGCGTGGATCGAAAACCTGGCCGACCTGCCCGCCCCGATCGGCACGCTGCTCGAAGAAGAGCTGGCCAGTCGCGAATTCGTCCCTGAAATCAAGGGCATCACCGAGGTCTCCAGCTTCGCCTGCCCAAGCACCTGGCAGGTCCTCACCGATCGCGGCAGCACCGAGTTGATCCTCAAGGGGGAAGAAGACATCCGCCGCTTGAGCGCCAGCCGCCTGCTGATTGCCGATACCCACGGCATCCAGTTTCTGGTGCGCGACATGAGCCAGCTTGACCGCCATAGCCGCAAACTGCTTGACCGCTTTCTCTAAACCAACGGATGTGACGGGTTGTAGCAATGTGTGACATTTTTTTGTCGCCGGTAATCCATCCTCCGCTGAAAGCGTTAATAATTCACAACTGCCCCAATAACAAACTTTGAACCGTGGAACGGAGCCGGGCGATACAAGCATGAGCAAAAAAGAAATCATCATTCGGGACATCATTTCCCTGCGTGGCCCAAGCATCTGGACCTACCCGCCCGCCCTCGAAGCCTGGATCGACATCGGCGAATTCGAAGACTATCCGAGCAACAAACTGCCCGGCTTCACCGAACGCCTGAAAGCCTGGTTACCCTCGCTGGTCGAGCACCGCTGCAACTACGGCGAACACGGCGGTTTCCTGCGCCGGCTCGATGAAGGCACCTGGATCGGCCACGTACTTGAACACGTTGCCCTTGAACTGATGACGCTCGGCGGCCTGCCCGACGGGTTCGGACGGACTCGCGAAACGACAACACGGGGCGTCTACAAGCTGGTCGTCAGCAACTGGCAGGACGACATCACCCGCACGGCGCTCGACATCGGGATTGCCCTGATCATGGCCGCTGTCGAAGACAAGCCTTTCGACATGGCCGAAGCGATCACGACCATGCGCCGCCGGGTCGACCGCAAATATCTCGGCCCATCGACGGCAGCCATCGTCAATGCCGGCGAAGCACGCGGCATTCCGGCAATTCGCCTGCTCGAAGACGGCAATCTCGTCCAACTCGGCTACGGCGCTTCGGCCCGCCGCATCTGGACGGCTGAAACCGACCAGACCAGCGCCATTGCTGAAACGATTTCCCGTGACAAGGACCTGACCAAGGAACTGATTTCCTCGGTCGGCGTACCGGTGCCGGAAGGCCGCGAAGTCGATAGCGCCGACGATGCCTGGGATGCCGCCGAAGACATCGGCGTACCGGTCGTCGTCAAACCGACCGACGGCAATCATGGCCGCGGCGTGTTCATCGACCTGACTACCAAGGAAGAAGTCGCCAAGGCCTACGCCATTGCCGTAGAAGAAGGCTCCGGCGTTCTGGTCGAACGCTCGATCCAGGGCATCGAACACCGCCTGCTGGTCGTGGGCGGCAAACTGGTTGCCGCCAACCGCAGCGACCTGATCACTATCACCGGCGACGGCAAATCCTCCGTCCAGTCCCTGATCGACAGCCAGATCAACATCGACCCACGGCGTGGTACGACCGAATTACATCCGCTCTCGATCATCCGCATCGACACCGCCGCCAAGATCGAACTCGAACGCCAGGGCCTGGATGCCGACAGCGTCCCGGCCAAGGGCCGCGAAGTGCTGATCCAGCGCAATGCCAACCACGCTTTCGACTGCACGGATGACGTTCATCCCGAAACAGCCCAGGTCGTTGCACTTGCTGCCCGCGTTGTCGGCCTCGACATTGCCGGTATCGATCTGGTCTGCAAGGACGTTTCCAAGCCACTCGGCGAACAAGGCGGCGCGATTGTCGAAGTCAATGCCGGCCCCAGCCTGCTGATGCACATCAAACCCGGCATCGGCAAGCCCCGTCCGGTCGGCCAAGCCATCGTCAACAACCTGTTCGGCGAAAGTGCCACCGGCCGGATTCCCCTGGTTGGCGTCACCGGTACCCACGGCAAGAATGCCGTCGCCAAGCTGGTTGCGCACCTGATCTACCTCTCCGGCCAACATGCCGGTCTGGCCTGCAAGGACGGCATTTACCTCGGCCGCCGCCAGGTCCAGAAAACCAATGCCGCCAACTGGGAAGGCGGTCGTCGTCTGCTGCTCAACCGCGCCGTTCAGGCTGCGGTGATCGAGAACGGCGCACCGGTCATTCTGGGCGAAGGGCTGGCCTATGACCGTTGCTCGGTCGGTATCGTCACCAATATCGTGCCGGAAGACGAAGATCTGTCGCGCTGGGATGTCCAACCGACCGGCGGCGAGTATTACACCACCCACCGCTCCATTTTCCGTACCCAGGTCGATGTCGTCCTGCCCAGCGGTCATGCCGTGCTCAACGCAGAAGACGAACTGGTCGCCGATTTTGCCGATCTATGCGACGGCGAAGTTGTCCTTTTCGCGGTCGACCCGGCCAATCCGACCTTTGTCGCACACCTTGCCGCCGGCAAGCGCGGCGTCACTGTGGTCGAAAATCGTGTTGTATTGCGCAACGGCAGCGATGAAATCCGACTCTGCCGCCTGATCGATGCGCCGTATATCGGCAAAGCCAAGGCCCCCAAGCAGGTTGCCAACCTGCTGGCCGGCGTCGCCGGTGGCTGGGCCATGGAGTTGAGTCAGGAAGTGCTGACAACAGGGATCAAGACTTTCGGGCTTGAACAACTCGATCCGTCTGCCCTGCTCCTGCTGCGCGCCAAAAAATCGCAACCTGCCAAAAAGCCGGCTAACGGCCGAAAATAACAAGGATCAAGCGTCATGGACGTTTCCCGCATTCGCGCCCTGCGCGGCCCCAATTTGTGGAGCCGGCATACCGCCATTCAAGCCATCGTCACCTGCGAAGGTGCCGAGTGCGCCATCGCCAACCTGCCCAATTTCGAAGCCCGCCTGCGCGAACGCTTTCCGGAACTCGGCGACCTGATTCCTTCGGACCATCTCGATACCGTATCGATGGCCCATGCGCTGGAATTCGCTGCGCTCGGCCTGCAAGCACAAGCCGGCTGTCCGGTCACTTTCAGCCGCACGGCACAAACGGTCGACCAGGGTGTCTATCAGGTCATTGTCGAATACACCGAGGAAGATGTCGGCCGCCTGGCTTTCGAGCGCGCCGAACAACTTTGCCAGTCCGCTCTCGATGACACACCTTTCGATCTGGATGCCACGCTGAAGGAACTGCGTGACCTCGATGAAGATATCCGCCTTGGCCCCTCGACCGGCGCCATCGTTTCGGCCGCCATCGCCCGCGGCATTCCCTTCCGTCGCCTGACGCAAGGCAGCCTGGTTCAATTCGGCTGGGGTAGCAAGCAAAAGCGCATCCAGGCGGCTGAAACCAGCCTGACCAGCGCGATCGGCGAATCGATTGCCCAGGACAAGGAACTGACCAAGAAACTGCTGCATGCCTCGGGTGTTGCCGTACCGCACGGTCGCCCGGTCGAAGATGAAGACGATGCCTGGGTTGCCGCCCAGGAGATCGGCCTGCCGGTCGTCGTCAAACCGCAGGACGGCAACCAGGGCAAGGGCATTTCGGTCAATCTGACGACCGAGGAGCAGGTCCGCCGCGCCTATCGCGTCGCCATCGAATTCCGCGACGACATCATGGTCGAGAAATTCCTCTCCGGCCACGACTGGCGCCTGCTGGTCATCGGCGACAAGCTGATCGCCGCCGCCCGGCGCGATCCACCGCTGGTCATCGGCGATGGCACGCATACCGTCCGCGAGCTGGTCAATATCGTCAACAGCGATCCGCGCCGCTCGGATGGCCACGCCACCTCGCTGACCAAGATCCGCTTTGACGAAATCGCCCTCGCCCGCCTTGAAGAGCAGGGTTACAGCGCCGAAACCATTCCGCCACGTGGCGTCCGCGTCGTATTGCGTAACAATGCCAACCTGTCGACCGGTGGCACCGCCACCGACGTGACCGATGACGTTCATCCCGAACTGGCTGCCGCTGCCGTCGCCGCCGCCCAGACCGTCGGCCTCGACATCTGCGGCATCGACGTCGTTTGCGACACGATGCACAAGCCGCTCGAAGAACAAGGTGGCGGCATCGTCGAATGCAACGCCGCCCCCGGCCTGCGCATGCACCTCGATCCATCCTTCGGCAAAGGTCGACCGGTCGGTGAGGCCATTGTCGGCATGATGTTCCCGGATGGCGACAATGCCCGCATCCCGGTAGTCGCGATTGCCGGCACCAACGGCAAGACGACGACCAGCCGCCTGATCGGCCGCATTTTCGAAAGCAATGACCTGCGTGTCGGGATGACCAGCACCGACGGCATTTATGTCGAAGGTCGCCGGATCGACAGCGGCGACTGTTCCGGCCCGCGCAGCGCCCGCAATGTACTGATGCACCCGGACGTCGACGCCGCTGTCTTCGAAACCGCCCGTGGCGGCGTGCTGCGCGAAGGTCTTGGTTTCGACATGTGCGACGTCGCCGTTATTACCAATATCGGCATCGGTGACCATCTCGGCCTGAATTTCATTACCACGGTCGACGAGCTCGCCGTCGTCAAACGCGTCATCGTCGAGAACGTCGCACCGAGCGGTACGGCGGTGCTCAATGCCGCCGATCCCGTCGTTGCAGCCATGGCTCATCACTGTCACGGCAACATCATTTTCTTTGCCCGCGACCGTGCCAACCCGGTCCTCGCCACACACCGCGCCCAGGGAAAACGCGTCGTTCATGTCGAGCGTGATGCGATCATCTGCAGCGAAGGTCGTAAAAAACATCGCATTCCGCTGGCCAATGTGCCGCTGACCCGCAATGGCACGATCGGCTTCCAGATCGAAAACGCGATGGCCGCCACAGCCACCGGCTGGGCCCTCGGTTACAGTTGGGAAAGCATCGAGCGGGCACTCGCCAGCTTTGTCAGTGATGCCGCCACTGCCCCTGGTCGCTTCAACGTATTCGACTACAAGGGAGCCACGCTGATTGCCGACTATGGTCACAACCCGGACGCCATTCAGGCACTGGTTGGGGCCATCAACAACATGCCGGCCGTACGCCGCTCGGTGGTCATCAGCGGCGCAGGCGACCGACGGGACGAAGATATTCGCCAGCAAACCGAAATCCTCGGCGAAGCTTTCGACGACGTGATTCTTTACCAGGATGCCTGCCAGCGCGGCCGTGAAGATGGCGAAGTGATCGGCCTGTTGCGCGAAGGCCTGGCCAATGCCAGCCGGACCAAGCAGATCGAAGCCATCACCGGCGAATTCATTGCCATTGATACTGCTCTCGGTCGTTTGCAACCGGGTGATCTTTGCCTGATCCTGATCGATCAGGTCGAAGAGGCCCTGGCACACATTGCACAACGCATTTCAGAAACAAGCTGAGATCGCAACGCAACAAACAAAAGGCCCGGTTTTTAGACCGGGCCTTTTGTTTTGATCAGTTTTTCAGGCTATCGAGGCAATGGTCGGGCCTTGCTGCAGGCGGAAAAAATCGACATATTTACTGTCGACTTCCTTGATGTGCTTAAGCAGCCATTCGGTCAGAAAGGTAGCCAAGGCCGGCGAGGTATCTTCGGAAAGCAATTTGGTGCGCAACAGGCCAAGGCTGTCGATGAAATAGCTGTGTTCGTTGCGGTGTGCCTCAAGATCCGGGTAATCGAACATCCGCATCAAACACTCTTCAACCCGGAAATGGGTCCTTGAGTAGTCCGTCAGACGTTCGAGCGACTCGAATACCTGAGAGTCCCTGAAACTGGTGTTCTGCGAATAAACAATGGCATCCAGGCAATCAAAAAGCACTTGGTGTTCTTCATCAATTTCATGAATGCCCAGCGCAAAATTTCTGGCCCCTTCACTTAGTGCTTTGTTCATCCGTCTCTCCGCAAACCGACCATTCATGGCAAAGACAAATATTATATATTAAACACTTATATTATATTTGTTAAATATTGAGATTGGTGCATTTCGAGAGCAATGACTTACCCCCCAATTCGCAGCCCTGTTTTCTTGAGAATTCGGGTCGAATAAAGAACGTCATTCCCCAGGCAATCGTCACCCAGCAAACGACGAATATCATCAGCCTTGGCAGAGCATTCCTCGCGCGAACTCCCGTGCACCATGGCGAACAAATTGTAGGGCCAGGCTGGCAAAGCGCGCGGTCGACGGTAGCAATGCGTCACAAATGGCAAGGCACCGACGCGCCCCCCCAACTCATCGACCTTGTCATCCGGCACATTCCAGACGGTCATGCCGTTTGCAGTCCAGCCGATGGCGTAATGGTTTGGCACAACGCCAATACGCCGGATCAGGCCACGATCGAGCAAGCCTTGCAGGCGCAACATGATATCGGCCTCACTGAGGCCAAGCTGTTCGGCAAGCTGGGCGTAGGGACGAGCGACAAGCGGCAAACCGCCTTGCGTCGCCAGGATCAGTTGGCGGTCAACGGTATCCATCACAACCTGGCCTCCAGTTTCATTTCAACAAAGTATTCACGCTCCTTCGGAAAAGCAAAAACCGGCAAGCCGGTATCCGCCTCGATACGCGCAATCGCCTCGGCAATCCCCGCCTGGCTTTCCGTCGCCAGCACAAACCACATATTCAAGGCATGCTCCCGCCGATAATTGTGGGCGACCTGCGGCAGGGCATTGACCTGTTCGGTGACTGCCTCGTAGCGCGCCTCGGGAACAGCCAGCGCCGCCAGGACGAATGCCCCGCCCATTCGCTCGATCTGGAACATTGGTCCGAAGCGGGTCAGCACCTTGTCGGCAAGCAGCCTGTCAAGACGGCCAATCAGTTCATCTTCATCGATACCGAGCTGCCCGGCGACGACCGCATAAGGTCGCTCGCAAATCGGAAAGTCACCCTGCATTGTGTCGATAATCCGGCGGTCGACCGCATCAAGCTCACGCATAACGTGCCCCGTTCTGTTTGAAACGCGTTAACGAAAAGAGCGTTTCATGCGCACAGGCATCAAGCCCATGGCGTTGACGCAGATCGGCAATCAGATTTTCAACCTCGGCCCGTTCGCGGCCATGAATCATGCAGAACAGGTTGTATGGCCAGTCCGGCAAGTGGCGCGGCCGCCGATAACACAAGGTGACCGCCGGCTCTTCGGCGAGCGCCCGGCCGATTTCGCTGACCTGATCATCGGGAATGTCATGAACCACCATGGCATTGGCCCGAAAACCCAGCTCGTGGTGGCGGACGACCACACCGAAACGCTTGATTGCACCATCATCGAGCCAACGTCCGATACGGCCGAGAACATCCGATTCGGAAGCGCCGATACGCTCGGCAATCATCGCAAAAGGACGCATGAACAGCGGCAGTCCCTCCTGCAATACCGCCACCAGACGTCGCTCGGCTTCATCGATCAACGCGGCAGGACGCACCGGACGAGCAATCGCCGCTTTTTTGGGGGCACTATCGTTCAGTGAAAAACCCAGGTCGATATGAAACTCCTCGACCAGCGGCAAAGGCATCAGGGGATAGCCGGCTGCCTGTTCAATGGCGCCCAATGTTGCCTGCAAGCGACCTTCGCTACCGGCGGTGACGACAAACCACAGGTTGTAATGATGCTCACGCTCGTAATTGTGATTCACCTCCGGAAAGCGGTTGACCGCGGCAGCCACCGCATCAAGCTGCTCAGCCGGAACCGCCATGGCGGCCAGCGTCGAGGCACCGATCCGCTTCGGTGCGAAGACTGCGCCAACACGAGAAATCTTGCCCTCGCGGCGCAATTTCTCAAGGCCACCGAGGACGACTCGTTCCGCCACCCCGAGTCGGGCCGCCAATTCGGCAAAAGGCGCCGGGCAGAGCGGAAAGTCGCGCTGAAACTCGTTCAGCAAACGAAATTCAAAGGTCTCGTTCATCAAAAACCAATACGCGTCGCACGCGATGTAAAGAAAATACCTGACGGGCTTTCGGCCGGCACCTCACCAATCCGGCGGAAACTGGCCGTGTCGTGAATCAGCACTTTGTTATCGTCGCGGGCTGACAACCAGACATTTTCGCCGCGCGGCGCAAATTCCATGTGCAAAATGCCTTTCCCTGGCTCGAAAGCATGCACCACCTTGGCAGCAAGCGTATCGATCACGTCAATCTTGCCATTATCGGGAAAGGCAAAATTGACCCAGATCTGACGACCATCCGGACGCGCCATGACAAATACCGGCTGGCCACGTACCGGAATGCGCCCAACCTCTTTCCAGCTGGCCACATCGACGACCAGCACTTCATGCCGCCCGATGGCCGGCAGATAGGCCTTGCCTTGAGCCACGGACCAGCCGCGCAGATGCGGCATCTTGAACACCGGCAGCTTTTCCTGACCGCGACCGTAGTTCTCCAGCACCTTGCGGGCGCCCTTTTCCGGCTGCCACAGATCCAGCAGGGCAATCCCGTCCTCGCCGAAGAGGCCGGCCATGAAGTAGCGTCCGTCCGGCGTGACCAGACCATCGTAAGGCTGTTTGCCGGCAGGATAACGTTGCGTTACCGGCTGGCGTGGATTGGAAAAATCGGAAACCCAGATTTCACCCGCATCAAACAGCGCATAGGCAAACTTGTTGCCCGCCGTATCAGCCAGCCCGACGACTTTCGAAAATTGCCCCGGCGCATATTCGGCGGGCACTTCGGAAAGCAGTTCGAGGGTTGCGGCGTCAAACGCCTTGATGCCGCCTGGCGAATAATTCTGGGCTACGACAATCCGGCCATCCTGCGAGATCGAACCGCCGATGGCGTTACCGGACTGGATGATCCGTTTGACGATCTTCGCTTCCAGCAGATCGATCTTGGTCAAACCGCCATCACGACCAAAGATGAAGGCATAGCGACCATCGCGCGAATAAACGGCGGAAGCGTGCGACAGATCGCCCAAACCGGCAATGCGCCCGTACGGCTCACGGGAACTGGTATTGATCAGGGTGACATGACCGGTCGCCCGTTCGATGATCAAACCAAGATCGCCCGTTCCGCGCAATTGAGGGCCGGCACAGGCATTAAGCAACAACACGGCAAGACAGCCGAGAATCAGGCGCATGGTTTTCATTGGGGAAATCCGCTCATCAGTTGATCGACAATCCAGCCGGCTTCCGCTTCCGACATGAATTGTTTCCAGGGCGGCATCGGCGTACCTGGCCGGCCGTAGTAAATCGTTGCGACCATCGCTTCCACCGGTTTGTCACGCAGATTGGCCGGCAACAACCCCGGTCCCAAGCCGCCCTGCAGGGTCATGCCGTGACAGGAGCCGCAATCCTGGCGGACAAGATGGACCAGCTCCCGCTGGCGCGCAGCATCGGGCTCCGCCGCCAGTGCTGCGGTCGACAGACAACAAAGGGCAAAAATCAGCCTATTCGACAAAGACGACACCTTTCATTTCAGGATGCGGCCCACAGCGATATTCATGTCTGCCTGGCTGCGTAAATTGCCGGGACCAGCTTTCATCGGGAAACAGGCGATCCGACTCCAAACCACCTTCCGCGGGGAAAAGGACGGAGTGGCTGGTCCGTTTTTCATGATTGGTCCAGCGCACCGTATCACCAACCTTGATGTGCAACTCGGCAGGATCAAAGCGGTAATGTTCCATTGTCGCTTGAAACGTCGTCTGCCCCAAGGCAGAAAAACAAACGAGCACCAGCATTGCGGGTGCTCGTTCGAGAAAAAGCCGTCCGGTCGTCCTTGCTACTCCGGAAGGCATGATGCTTACTGCTTGACCGCCTTTACATCACCATCGGTACCAAGGCCGAGGCTGTGGCCGAAGGAAACGTGGTGGAAACGACCAGCGGCATTGTCGGCGTGAATGGCAATACCGAACGGTACGGCTTTACCCGGTGCCAGATTGACGCCGCCAGCCAGCTTGCGGGTAAAGGTCACGGTGTAGGTATCGCCAGCCTTGGCGCCTTCTGCAACCACACCAGCCTTGCCACCTTCCATGTTGCGCTTGTCGGTCACCGTGCCGTCAACCGCCTTGCCGCCACCGCCACTCTTCCACTGCATCAGGTCCATGGCGCCTGGTGTCGCGTACTTGGTCTTGGTATCAGAAGCACCCGGCATGGTTCTGGCATCCTTGTGGCAGGTTGCCCAGCAACCGACCTGATCGGCCATCGGCACCTTGTCATTCGGGAACATGATGCTGGCCTTGACTTCATTGTCCTTGTCGCCATGATCGGCACCGCCGGCCGGCGCCTTGAATGTCAGACGAACATACAGATTGCTGGCATCAAATGCAGCCTGAACGCCAACCGGGTAAGTCATGGTCTTCGGAGCGCCCTTGGGCTCCATTTCCTTGCTGGCCAGACGCTTCAGATCAAGACTGAGCTTGCCATCCTCAATGTGGCAACCGGCACAAGCCTCGCCCTTCTTGAGACCGGCTGCACCACTATGATCACCCTTGCCGGTTGCCCATTCGATCGGGTTGGCTGCCGGATGGAAAACATGGATTTCTTTCTTTGGCACCTTGCTCCAATCAGGAGCAGCCAGAGCAGCCTGCGAAGCAAAGGCAACAAATGCGCCCATGACGGCGAGCGAAACAAAATTTTTCTTCATTGTGGATCTCCACTTGATCATGCCCGGTTATCACCAGACCACTGGGTTGATTATTGCGACGCTGGATATGCTACGGGGGCTTTCGCCCCCGTAGCTTTGTCACGAATCAAATAATCAAAAACGATTAATAGATGTCGTGCTGGGTGTTGAAGACGTTGAACTTACCGGTCGGGGTAATCATCTTCGGATCGGTAATCACCTTCTTCAGCTTCAGCGTTGCGTCATCATAGACAACGATAGCCGACTGGTCGGTCTTGCCGCCCCACAGGGAGATCCAGACTTCCTTGCCGTCAGCCGAGTACTCCGGATGCACAGCGCGCTTGGTTGCCTTGGTAGCCGGCAGACCGGAGTCCTTGGCCACGTTCAGGACAGCCTTCGGCTTGGACAGATCGGACATGTCCCAAACGGAAACGGACTCGGCCAGATCCTTGTCCGGATTCTGCGGCGAATCGGCCCACAGGTTCTTGGACTTCGGATGGGTCTTGACGAACAGGTTGCCCGGAACGTGTTTGACTTCCTGCACAACCTTCCAGTTGTAACCCTTGAACTTGGCGTTCTTCTTGTCGTCGGACGGCGTCGAGATCAGCGTCACGACATCGGCACCGAGGTGACCCGTTGCCCAGACCGGACCAAACTTCGGATGCACGAAGTTGGCACCGCGACCCGGGTGCGGGATCTTGGCGACATCGACCAGCGCAGCCAGCTTGCCGGTCTTGGTGTCGACCGCAGCAATCTTGTTGGAGGCATTGGCCGCCACCAGGAAGTAACGCTTGGAAGCATCCCAGCCGCCGTCATGCAGGAACTTGGCGGAACCGATGGTGGTGGTCTTCAGGTTCTTGATGTCGGAGTAATCGACCAACAGGATCTGGCCGGTTTCCTTGATGTTGATAACCCATTCCGGCTTGGTGAAGGACGCAACGATGGAAGCAACGCGCGGTTCCGGATGGTATTCGCCATCGACGGTCATGCCGCGGGTCGAAACAACCTTGAGCGGCTTCAGCGTGTCGCCGTCCATGATCACGTACTGGGGCGGCCAGTAGGAGCCGGCAACGGCGTACTTGTCTTCGAAGCCCTTGAACTTGGAGGTATCGACCGAGCGTGCATCGAAGCCGATCTTGACTTCAGCCACAACAGACGGCTGTTCCATCCACAGGTCGATCAGCGACAGACGACCGTCGCGGCCGATCACGTAAACGTAACGACCAGAAGCGGACATACGTGAAATGTGAACCGCATAACCCGTCTTGACGATGCTACGGATTTCCTTGGTATCACCGTCGATCAGAGCAACTTCGCCGGTATCACGCAAGGTGACCGAGAACATGTTCTTCAGGTTGTACTTATTCATTTGCTTGGTCGGACGCTGGTCGACCGGAACAATCACCTTCCAGGAATCCATCGTGTCCTTGAAGCTGTACTCTGGCGGCACATCCGGGGTGTTCTGGATGTACTTCGACATCAGGGAGATTTCTTCCTTGGTCAGGATGTCGTCAAAGTTAACCATGCCGCCATCGGTACCGTAGCCGATGATCTTTTCGAGGCGCTGCTGGCCCAACTTGAGCGTGCCGCCTTCGGTGACGTTGCCGTCCTTGTCCTTCTTCGTCCAGTGCGGCTCGAGATTCTTGCCGGTTGCGCCCTTGCGCAGAACACCGTGACAACCAGCACAGCGTTCAAAATAAATCTTCTTGGCCGTTTCCTTCTCGGCAGCCGTCATCTCCGGACCCTTGGCGGCATCCTGAGCGAAAGCGGAGCCCATGGCCGCAGCCATAGCAGTTAATGCAAGCATCCCCACAACAGTTTTTTTCATCTTTTCTCTCCTAGAAAAAAATTAAACGCGTCCGTTCCCCAACGCGATGGGCGCTAGGTTGAACCTGACGCCGCCTCCCATCCTTGATCCTAGTCAATCTTTTTGCTCAGAAGAAAATGTTTATATTCATACATATAATTAGCCATATATAACTATCAATATACGTCTTTGGTGGTACAAGACCACCGGTAAACCCCGCCCCTATTGGCACATCCCATTTCCCGCATTAGGATGGCCGCCCAAAGGTACAAAATGATCATGGACAAAAAAAACACACTCCCCGCCGGCAAAGTCTGGCTGATCGGCGCCGGCCCGGGTGACCCGGAACTCCTGACCGTCAAGGCTGCACGCCTGATCGGCCTGGCAGATGTCCTGGTCTTCGACCACCTCGTGGGTGACGGCATCATGGATCTCGCACGCAGCGATGCGCGCCAGATCTATGCCGGCAAAGAAGCCTCCAAGCACACCTTGCCACAAGACTCGATCAATCAGTTGCTGGTCGAACTGGCACAGGAAGGACTTTCCGTCGTCCGCCTCAAAGGCGGCGACCCGTTCATTTTCGGACGCGGCGGCGAAGAACTCGAAACGCTGGTTGCATCGGGCATTCCATTCGAAGTCGTACCCGGTGTCACGGCAGCCGCAGGTTGTGCAGCGTATTCCGGCTTTCCGTTGACGCACCGCGATCATGCCCAGTCAGTCACCTTTGTGACCGGCCATCTGAAGGATGGAACCGTCAACCTCGACTGGCCTGCGCTGGCTCGTCCGAACCACACGGTCGTCTTCTACATGGGCATAGGTGCGGCCGATGAAATCTGTCGCCAGATGATCAATCACGGCCTCCCGTCGCTGACGCCGGCCGCCGTCATCCGCAACGGCACGATGCCAAGCCAGAAAACCCTGCTCGCAACGCTGGGGACATTGCCGCAGCGTATTGCCGAATCCGGCATCAAGCCACCGGCACTGATTGTCATTGGATCCGTCGTCGGACTCCATGAAAAACTGAGCTGGTTCGAAAAAGCATGAAGCACCTGGCCTGCCTGATTGCACTTCTGCTTGCCTCCTCCGCCCACGCCTATTCAGGCAAAGAGTTGCGTGAGGACTGCCAGGCAGCAGAAGCCTTCTTTGCCCAGAAAAAACACACCGACCCTTACGACTCGGTCAAAAGTGCCCGCTGTATTTCGTATATCGCCGGATTCGCCGACGGGTATGCGGTTGGTGACTATCTTTCCGACAAGGTGGGCGTAAAACTCAACGCTTTCTGCCTGCCCGCCGAGGGCGACATGTCTTTTCGCCTGGTTCGTGCCGTGCAAGCCCAACTTGACCGCCAGCCTCCGAACAGCAGTGCCAACACTGCAGCAACCGTCGCCGCTGCACTGTCAAATGCATTTCCTTGCACGGAGACACTTGAACGAAAGAAGTGATTCGTGGATAATCCGGCCTCCATTCGCCCCGATGGCGGAATCGGTAGACGCAGCGGATTCAAAATCCGCCGCCGAAAGGTGTGCCAGTTCGAGTCTGGCTCGGGGCACCAGTAACAGCAAATCGGCTTTCCCTGCGGAAAGCCTTTTTTGTTTTCAAAGCGGATACAGCCCATGTCGTTGACCGTCGACGACTTCGACTTTCATCTCCCCCCCGAACTGATTGCCCAGCACCCGGCGACAGAACGTAGTGGCAGCCGTTTGCTGCATGTCTGCGGTCAACAGCACTTTGACCGCCAATTTGCCGAACTGCCGCAACTGCTGAAGGCCGGCGACCTGCTCGTCTTCAACGACACTCGCGTCATCAAGGCCCGCTTTTTCGGGCTCAAGGACAGCGGCGGACGAGTCGAGATCATGCTTGAACGCATCATCGATGCGACCCATGCGATCTGCCAGATTCGCGCCAGCAAGGCGCCGAAGGCCGGCAGCACGATGATGCTGGCGGATGCTTTCACGGTCAGGATGACCGGCCGGGCCGGAACGGATGGCGATTTCTTTGCACTGGAACTGGTCGACCGCGACAATTTTTGGGAAGTCGCCGAGCAATACGGCAAGCTCCCGCTGCCGCCCTACATTGAACACCCGGCCGAAGGTGCCGACGAAACGCGTTACCAGACGGTCTACGCCCGCGAACCCGGCGCTGTTGCGGCACCGACAGCCGGCCTGCATTTCGATGAAGCGATGCTGGAAAAGCTGCAGGCACAGGGTATCAATAGCGCATTCGTCACGCTGCACGTCGGGGCCGGGACCTATCGGCCAATGCGCGTCGAGAAAATTGCCGACCACCGCATGCACAGCGAACGCTTCGAAGTCACCCAGGCCACGGCAGATGCCATTGCTGCAACACGTGCAGCCGGCGGCCGGATCATCGCGGTTGGCACGACCAGCCTGCGTACCCTCGAATCGGCCGGCAACGATGACGGCACGATCTGCGCGGGCAGCGGCGAAACCGACATTTTCATCACCCCGGGCTACCGCTTCAAAGTGGTCGACCGGCTGATCACCAATTTCCACTTGCCGAAATCGACGCTGATGATGCTCGTTTCGGCCTTTGCCGGTTACCAGCCGATCCGTGCCGCCTACGCACACGCGGTGGCCGACGGCTACCGCTTTTTCAGCTATGGCGACGCCATGCTCCTGGAGAAATCCGATGCAGTTTGAACTCCACAAGACCGATGGTGCGGCCCGCCGCGGCACCGTCACGCTGGCCCATGGCCAGATCCAGACCCCGGTTTTCATGCCGGTCGGCACCTACGGCACGGTCAAGGCGATGACGCCGACCTCGCTGCACGAAATTGGCGCCCAGATCTGCCTCGGCAACACCTTCCACCTGTGGTTGCGTCCGGGCCTCGATGTCATTGCCGCACACAAGGGCCTGCATGACTTCATGAACTGGCAAAAGCCCATCCTCACCGACTCCGGCGGTTTCCAGGTCTTCTCACTCGGCGCAATGCGCAAGATTACCGAGGAAGGCGTCAAGTTCTCATCGCCGCACGATGGTGCCAAACTGTTCCTGACACCGGAAATCTCGATGCAGATCCAGAAGGTGCTCAACTCCGACATCGTGATGATCTTCGACGAATGCACGCCCTACCCGGCGAGCCGCGAAGAAGCCGCCAAGTCGATGCGCATGAGCATGCGCTGGGCGCAGCGCTCGCGCGATGAACACGACAAGCTGGAAAACAGCAATGCGCTGTTCGGCATCGTTCAGGGCGGCATGTACGAAGACCTGCGTGACGAATCGGTCGCCGGCCTGTGCGACATCGGTTTTGACGGCATGGCCATCGGCGGCCTGTCGGTCGGCGAACCGAAGGAAGACATGGCACGCATCCTGGCCCACACCGCGCCGAAGCTGCCAACCCACAAACCGCGTTACCTGATGGGTGTCGGCACACCGGAAGACCTGGTGTACTCGGTCAAGGCCGGTATCGACATGTTCGACTGCGTGATGCCGACCCGCAATGCCCGCAACGGCCACCTGTTCACCCGCTACGGTGACGTCAAGATCAAGAACGCCCGCTACAAGATGGACACCGGACCGCTCGATCCGTCCTGTTCCTGCTATACCTGCACGCAATTCACGCGCAGCTACCTGCACCATCTCTTCCGCAACGGTGAGATCCTCGGCGGCATGCTCAACACCATCCACAACCTGCATTTCTACCAGACCATCATGGCCGAGATGCGCGCAGCAATCGAGAACAGCACCCTCGAACAATGGTCGGCCGCCTTTGCCCACGACCGTTCCTCGGGCCAGTGATAGAATCCTGCGTTCTGAACTTTTTAGTTATCCGGAGTTTTCTTAATGATTAGCCTTGCCCACGCCCAGACCGCTGCTGCATCTGCCGACCCGACAGGTGGCCTGATGCAGATGCTGCCGATGATCCTGATGTTCGTCGTGCTGTGGTTCCTGATGATTCGTCCGCAAATGAAGAAAGCCAAGGAACACAAGGCTCTGCTCGCCGCACTGGCCAAGGGTGATGAAGTCGTCACCCAGGGCGGAATCGTCGGCAAGGTGGTCAAGGTTGGCGACAACTACGTCACCGTCGAGATCGCCGAAGGCACCGAAGTTGTTGTGCAAAAACCGTCGATCGGCCTGGTCTTGCCGAAGGGCACGCTGAAGTCCCTGTAATCCCCAAAAGGCGGCCGCTGGCCGCCTTTGTTGCTTTGAAGCCATCATGAATCGCTACCCTCTCTGGAAGTACATCACCGTTGCCATCGCATTGGTGCTGGGCTTCGTCTACACCCTGCCGAACTTTTTCGGCGAATCGCCGGCCGTGCAGGTTTCCAGCGCCAAGGCAACGATCAAGATCGATGACAAGGCCAAGGCCCGCGTCGAAGAATCCCTCAAGCTGGCAGGCATCACCCATGATGGCATCCAGCTTGACTTCAATGGCGTCAAAACCCGGTTCAAGGACACGGACACCCAGTTGAAGGCCAAGGACATCCTGGAAAAAACCTTCAATCCGGTCGCAACCGACCCGCAGTATGTGGTTGCCCTGAACCTGCTGGCCGCCTCGCCCCAATGGCTTACCTCGCTGCATGCGCTGCCGATGTACCTCGGCCTCGATCTGCGCGGCGGCGTGCATTTCCTGCTTCAAGTCGACATGAAGGGGGCACTGACCAAGCGCCTCGACTCGACCTCGGCCGATTTGCGCAGCGTCCTGCGTGACAAGAACCTGCGTCACGGCGGCGTTAACCGCGAAGGCGAGCGTCTGGTCATCAAGTTTCGCGAACAGGAAACCCGTGACAAGGCACGCAATGCCATCGCCGACAGCCAGCCCGACCTGACCCTGACCGAGCAGGGGGATGCCAGTGAATTCCGCCTGGTCGCCACGCTCAAGCCTGAAGCGCAAAAGCGTATCGGTGAGTTTGCCCTCAAGCAGAACATCACGACCCTACACAACCGGATCAACGAACTCGGCGTCGCCGAACCGGTCATCCAGCAGCAAGGTGCCGACCGTATCGTGGTCCAGTTGCCCGGCGTACAAGACACCGCCAAGGCCAAGGATATTCTCGGCCGTACCGCAACCCTCGAAATCCGCATGGTGGACGATGCTCCCGGGGCACTGGAAGCGGCCATTGCAGGCAATGCGCCTTTTGGTACAGAGGTTTACAACGAACGGGGCGGCCAGCCGCTGCTCGTCAAGAAACAGGTTGTCCTGACTGGCGACCGCCTGACCGATGCGCAGCCTGGCTTCGACAACCAGACGCACGAAGCCGCCGTTCACTTGACGCTGGATTCGGCCGGTGCCCGTATTTTCAAGGACATCACCCGCGAAAACGTCGGCAAGCGGATGGCCATCCTGCTGATCGAAAAAGGCAAGGGTGAAGTCGTTACCGCCCCCGTTATCCGGACTGAAATTGGCGGTGGCCGCGTCCAGATCTCCGGCCGGATGACGACCATGGAAGCGAATGATACGGCCCTGCTGCTGCGTGCCGGCTCACTCGCCGCCCCGATGGACATCATCGAGGAACGGACCATCGGCCCCAGCCTCGGTGCAGACAATATCCGCAAGGGCTTCCACTCGACGATGTGGGGCTTTGCCGCTATCGCCCTGTTCATGATCATCTACTACCAGATGTTCGGTGTCGTTTCCGTGCTCGCACTGGCTTCGAATCTGCTGTTCCTGGTCGCCATCCTGTCGCTGCTGCAAGCTACGCTGACCCTGCCGGGCATCGCCGCCATCGCACTGACGCTGGGTATGGCCATTGACGCCAACGTGCTGATCAATGAGCGGGTACGCGAAGAACTGCGCGCCGGCATGCCGCCCCAAGCGGCCATCTCGGAAGGCTATGAACGCGCTTTCAGCACCATTCTCGACTCCAACATCACCACGCTGATCGCCGGCCTCGCCCTGCTCATCTTCGGCTCCGGCCCGGTGCGCGGCTTCGCTGTCGTCCATTGCCTCGGCATCATGACTTCGATCTTCTCTTCGGTCGTCGTTTCCCGCGCCCTGGTCAATCTGATTTACGGTCGTCAGAAAAAGCTCACCAAGGTTGCCATCGGTCAGATCTGGAAACCTGGCACGGCAAGCCCCACGGTCAACGACCAGAAATAAGGAAAAACGGACATGGAATTTTTCCGTATCAAGCAAGACATCCCCTTCATGCGCCATGCGCTGAAGTTCAACATCATCTCGCTGCTCACCTTCCTGCTGGCCGTCGTCTTTCTCTTCACCAAGGGACTTCACCTGTCGGTCGAGTTCACCGGCGGCACGCTGATCGAAACCCACTACGAGCAATCTGCCGACCTGGAAAAGATTCGCAGCGCACTGGGCAAATCCGGCTTCAGCGATTATTCGGTGCAGAACTTCGGCTCATCTCAGGACGTCATGATCCGCCTGCCGCTCAAGGGCGACCAGAACACGGCTCAATTGGGTGAAGCGGTGATGAAGGCGCTGGAAACCGAAGCGTCCGGCGCCGAATTGCGCCGCGTCGAGTTTGTCGGCCCGCAAGTCGGCAAGGAACTCGCCGAAAACGGTGCCATGGCCCTGCTGCTGGTCATCCTCGGCATCATCGTGTACCTCGCGTTCCGCTTTGAATGGCGCTTCTCCGTATCCGCCATCATCGCCAACCTGCACGACGTGATCATCATTCTGGGGTTCTTCGCATTCTTCCAGTGGGAATTCTCGCTCTCAGTCCTGGCTGCAGTCCTTGCCGTACTGGGCTACTCGGTGAATGAATCAGTCGTCGTCTTTGACCGTGTCCGCGAAACCTTCAAGGGCAAGCGCGGCATGTCGACGCCAGAAGTACTCGACCACGCAATCACCAGCACCATCAGCCGAACCATCATCACCCATGGCTGCACCCAGTTGATGGTGCTCTCGATGCTGGTTTTCGGTGGCGAAACCCTGCACTACTTCGCCATGGCTTTGACCATCGGGATCTGCTTCGGCATCTACTCTTCGGTACTCGTCGCCAGTCCGCTGGTCATGTGGCTGGGCGTATCGCGCGAGCAGTTCATCAAGCCGAAAAAAGCGGTTGAAGGCGCCAATGAAGATGGCGCAGTAGTCTGATCGACTGCGCCGGTCGACAATAAAAAAGCCGCCAGATTGGCGGCTTTTTCATGTCCGGAAAATATCCGGATCAATACAGGGAATCACCAGGCCGGTGTTTCTGCCGCCGGCGGAGGCGGCGGCGGCTCAGGCAGCCAGAGGCCACTGGCGAGATATACCGCTGCTGCAGCCAGCACCAGAGCAACCAGCAAGGCAAGCACACCACCCCCTTTGGCCGACTCGCCCGAAGTCGTTTCCTTCCAGCCTGTCACCATCGGCTTGACCAGGTTTTCCTTCTTGACGTGGCCGTAGAAAGCAATCGCGGCGACATGCAAACCAATCAATACAAAGAGAACATTGGCAGCCAGCGTATGCCATCCTGTCAGCCGGTTGCTCAGGTTTTTATCAACCAGGTCGAACAGTGGGCCGACAAAGGCAATGTCGTCATTGCTGAACAAACCGCTACTCACCTGAAAAGCCAGCAGGCCGAGCAAGCCGAAAACCGAAAAAGCCCCCAGCGGATTGTGTCCGTGAGCGTGCCAGTTGCCGGCCAGATAAGCCTTCAGCTTGGCCGGGGTCGGAAAAAACTGGGAAAACCGGGCATAGCTTGAGCCAACCACCCCCCAGACCAGACGAAAAACGACCAGCCCGGCAATCAACAAACCAAAGCGCTCATGCCAGACGATCAAATTCCCGCCGATCAGGCCGCTGATAATCGCCCCACTCACCGAAACAACCAGCAACCAGTGAAAAAGACGGGTGGGCAAATCCCAGAGCCGGATACGTTTACTGTTCATGTCTATCCTTCATGTTCATGAAAAAACAGGCGCCCGAAGGCGCCTGCTGTCATGCCGAGCCCGAGGCGATTATTTCTTGATCTTGAAATCGTCGTGACAGCCCTTGCAGGTACCGCCGAGCTTGCCGAACTGCTCACGGGCCGCGGCAACATCACCGGTTGCCGCAACCTTGGCCATTTCATTGGCTTCCTTGACGAATGCACCAGCCACCTTGCCGACACCTTCCTTGTTGGTGAACAACTCCGGCTTGACGCGGGTATCTTCCCAGCCCTTGCCCTTGTCGGTGCCCGGCAGGTAAAGCGCCCCCATGCCTGAATTGGCAATGGCCTGGATGGCATTCGCCGCCTTGATGACCTCGTCCTTGTTGTACGTACCTTCAACGTTGGCCTTGATGCGAGTCATGTTCCAGGCCATGAAGGTGTAGCCCGATTGACGGAACTTGATGGCCTCTTCCGGCTTGACCTGGGCGACGGCAGTGCCGGTCAGGGTGACGGCGAGCAGAGCGAGCAAAAGCTTGGATTTCATATTATTTTCTCCGTTGTTGTTGAGGTGAATTGGCCTGCAAAACGGTGTACGTCAGCAGGCATCAATTTATTCCGCGCAAAAATTATATCTGCCACGTATGACCGGGCGGCACGGACTTGTTGATCCTTTCTCACAAAAATAGTGAGAAAAACTCAACAATCAATCAGACAGCAAAAACGTGTTTGACGCGCAAGGCCGGGGCGCCACTTTCGATGGCCAGCAGGCGGTCGATATTCGGATGTTTGCCGGCATGCAAACGGGCATCGTCGGTATGCTCGGCAAAAATCTCCAGGCCCTTTTTCGCAGCTTCAAGATTGATCGAACCATAGGTCTGGGCCAGATGGTTGTACACCGCCAGGGAACCCTGGCTACCCGCCTTGTTTTCGATAGTTGCCACCACGGTTTCCTCCTTGTCGAGCAGGTTGACCGCGGCAAGGTGCGAGATTCCGGGCAATTTCTTCAGATTTTCAGCAAACGACATTTATTTCCAGTCCCGTTTGGCCTTGACCATGCCAATGATCAGACCCGTTGTAAAAGTAGCAATCGGCACGGTAAAAGCGATGGCCTTGATACCGCGCTCAGCGCCGAAGTGATAAAGCAGCCAGATCATCGGCAACAATCCGAGGAAAAGGCCGATCGATCCGCCGCGGATGCCGCCACGGATCACGTCCTGGTCCGTGGTTTTACGCTCGCCGACGCAATGCGGGCAATAAATGGCGTCGGCCGGCACGTCCTGCCCGCATTTGGAGCACAACATTTAGATGCGCTTGGCCAGTTCGGCCGCCTTGCCGGTGTAGTCCCACGGCGTCAGCTTGAGCAGTTCGGCCTTGGCAGCCTCCGGAATTTCCAGCGTGGACACGAAAGCCTGCATGCCGTCGCGTGACACGCGGGTACCACGGGTCAGTTCCTTGAGCTTTTCGTAGGCATTCGGCACGGCGTAGCGACGCATCACGGTCTGGATCGGCTCGGCGAGCAGTTCCCAGTTGGCGTCGAGGTCGGCCTTCATCAGGTCGGCGTTGATTTCCAGCTTGCCCAAGCCCTTCAACAGCGAGTCGTAACCGAGCAGCGCATAGCCGAGGCCGACCCCCATGTTGCGAAGCACCGTCGAATCGGTCAGGTCGCGCTGCCAGCGGGAAACCGGCAACTTTTCGGCAAGGAACTTGAGCATCGCGTTGGCCAGGCCGAGGTTGCCTTCGGAATTCTCGAAATCGATCGGATTAACCTTGTGCGGCATGGTTGACGAGCCGATTTCACCGGCCTTGACCTTCTGCTTGAAGAAACCGAGCGAGATATAGCCCCAGACGTCGCGGTCGAGGTCGATCAGGATGCTGTTGGCGCGGGCAAAGGCGTCGAACAGTTCGGCCAGCGCGTCGTGCGGCTCGATCTGGATGGTGTACGGGTTGAAGGTCAGGCCGAGCGACTCGACGAAACGCTTGGCGAAGCCCTCCCAGTCGTAGCCCGGATAGGCGGCGAGGTGGGCGTTGTAGTTACCGACGGCGCCGTTGATCTTGCCGAGCAGTTCGACGGCGGCGATGCGGGCGCGGGCGCGCTGCAGGCGGTAGGCGACATTGGCCATTTCCTTGCCCATCGTCGACGGCGTCGCCGGCTGACCGTGCGTGCGGCTCATCATCGGGATGTCGGCGTAGGCGTGGGCCAGTTCAACCAGCTTGGCGATGACCTTGTCCAGCGTCGGCAGCATGGCCTGCTCGCGGGCGCCCTGGCACATCAGCGCATGCGACAGATTGTTGATGTCTTCGGAGGTGCAAGCAAAGTGGATGAACTCGCTGACCTTGACCACTTCGGCGTTGCCCTTGGTCTTGTCCTTGATCCAGTATTCCAGCGCCTTGACGTCGTGATTGGTGGTGGCCTCGATGGCTTTCACTTCGGCAGCCTGTTCCGGCCCGAAATTGGCAACCAGAGCATCCAGCTCGGCCACGGTCGACGGGGAAAAAGCGGCAATTTCGGCAAAGTGCGGCTCGGCGGCCAGCGCCTTCAACCATTCAATCTCGACCTTGAGGCGGGATTTGATCAGGCCGAACTCGGAAAAATGTTCGCGCAGGGCGTCGACTTTGCCGGCGTAGCGGCCATCGAGCGGGGAAAGGGCAGTCAATGGATTGAAGGTCATAAAAACATCCTTTTGAGTAAGCCTGCAATTTTACCTGTCCGACGATCCCCTGCGCCATACGCTATAATCCAACTCCCCAAATCAGAGAGCATGTAATGAAGCTGATCGGCTCCCACACCAGCCCTTTCGTCCGCAAAGTACGGATCGTTCTGGCTGAAAAGAAAATCGAGTACGACTTCGAAATCGATTCCCCTTGGCTGGAAGACAGCAAGGTGCCGAACATCAATCCGCTCGGCAAGATCCCGGTTCTGCTGCTCGACGACAACACGCCGCTCTTCGATTCGCGCGTCATTGTCGAATACATCGACAATGTGACGCCGAACAACAAGCTTTTCCCGGCGCCCAATCGCGAACGCATCGAGGTCAAGCGCTGGGAAGCGGTGGCCGACGGTATCTGCGACGCAGCCGCCAGCGCCTTTCTCGAAGCCAAACGCCCGAAGAAAGAGCAAAGCGCCAGCTGGATCGCCCGTCAACGCGACAAGGTCATGCGCGGCCTCGATTTCATGGCCGAAGAACTCGGCGACAAAGCTTTCTGCATGGGAACGCATTTTTCGATGGCCGACATCGCCAGCGTCACTGCGCTGGGTTACCTGGCATTCCGCTTTGCCGACATCAACTGGCAGGAAAGCCACCCCAATCTGGCCAAGCTCTACGCCAAACTGATGCAGCGACCTTCGTTCGCCGACTCAGTACCGCACGATTAAAAAAAGGCGCCAACGGCGCCTTTTTCAATACTGCTGCGGTCAACCAGGGAATCACCGCAAAAATCAACGCAAGAACAATCAGCCACGCCGGCGCACAGGCATGGCCATTTTTTCCCGGATCACCGGCAAGAGACGCGCTCCGGCCTGCTGCCCCATCGCAATCAGGGTCCTGCGGGCAGAGAAATCGGTGCTTGAAATACGGCTGACTTCAGGACGGATGACGATATCTGCATCAGCGGCTTCACGCTTGCGCAACGCCTGCCCCATGATCTCGAATGAGCGCAGCAACAGGTTATACAAGCCATGCCCGTCGTCCCCGGTCGGGTCGAATCCACCGACATCGACCGCCACAACCAGGTCACACCCCAGCTTGCGGGCCGTCGATACTGGCAAAGGACTGACCAGGCCGCCATCCAGATACTCCTGACCATCCAGGCTGGCCGGAATGAACACACCGGGAATCGAGCACGAAGCGCGCACCGCGAAACCGGTATCGCCCTTGTTGAAAACAGCCAGCTCACCGCCGGGGTATTGCGTGGCGACGGCTGCAAAAGGCGTTTTAAGCGATTCGAGGGAGCGGTTCTGCAGGGACTGATTGACGAAAGCATGCAGGCTCTTGCCCGTCACCATGCCTCGCTGCTGCGTCGGGCCGTTGACCAGATCGACAATTTCGCTGTCCTTGACCCGCATCGCCAGCTCTTCCATCTGAACCCCGGAAAAACCGGCAGCCCAGAATGCACCGATCAGGCTGCCGGCGCTGCAGCCGACAATCAGGTCCGGCCGGATACCGCCCGCCTCAAGTGCCTTGATCACGCCGATGTGGGCAAACCCGCGCGCCGAACCACCGCCCAGCACCACCGCCAGACGACGCTTTTCAGGCAATGCGCCACTTTGTGCCAAAACATCGAGCGGCGAAGCCAACACGCCACCGGCCAGCGAAGCGCCCAGCAAGCGGCGGCGTAATGGCGAAAAATCTTCCTGACGATTTTCCATGATTCAGGATCAGCCCTTGCTCTGCGGCTGTTCGAGCAAACGCTTGAGACGGTCGAAAGCCTGCTCGAAGGCGTTGTCAGGTTCGCCACGCACCAGATTCTCAAGCTTTTCGCCGAGCAGAATGATTTCAACCCGACGATTGAGCTTGCGCCCAGTTTCGGTATCGTTGGGCGCCAGCGGTTTGCTCAAGCCTACACCGACCGATTTCATGCGGCCCTGCGGCACGCCACGCGTCAGCAGGGCATCGCGCACCGCATCGGCCCGACGCTGCGACAACGCCTGGTTGAATGCCGCCGCACCAACATTGTCGGTATGCCCTTCAAGCAACAGATCGGCGCTCGATTTTTCCCGTAGAAGCTGGGCCACCCGATCGAGATAAGGCGCGGCCTCGGTCAGATCAAGCGACGCCTTACCGAATTCGAAGAGCACGGTATCGGGCAACCAGACCATGACGCCGCGGTCGGTCTGGGCAACGGCCAGCGTCACCTTGGCCGGCGGCAACGGTGCCGTGGCACAACCGCCAATCAACAACAGGCCAAGCACTGCAGCCGAGATTGAAATTTGGCGACGCAAAAGAGAGATCGACATGATGATTCCTTCGGAGATGGCAAAGGCTGCTTGTCTGGATCAGAACCAAACGGGGAAGAGTCAGCCGGAATGGGAGCGGATTATGTTCACCACCCAACAAATAGGCAAACCGGCCAGCCCGCCACGCTATGCACGACAAAAAGTCGTAAGCCGATGAAATAAAAAGAAAAACAGAGCGCCCGACAGCCCCATGCACGGACAGGAAACTACAACTCTTTACAGAATTTGAGGCGTACGACAGGAATATCGACAGTACGCCTCAAGTTCAATCAGCGAATGATCCCGCCACCGAGACAAACCCGGCTTTCATAGAGCACCACCGACTGCCCCGGCGTCAGCGCCCACTGCGCTTCGGCAAAGCGGATTTCGCAGCTTTCGCCATCGACGCGGTCGACCTCGCAAGGCTGGTCGGAAGTCCGGTAACGCGGCTTGGCGGTATACACCCAATGCGTATGCGGCGCCTGGCCGGACACCCAGGAAAGCTGCTCGGCAACCAGGCTTTCCTTGAGCAAGGCCGGATGATCGTGGCCCTGCACGACATAAAGCACATTCTTTTCCATATCCTTGCCGGCGACAAACCAGGCATCGTGATCGCCGCCGCCCGGCTGGCCTTTTTCCTTCAGGCCACCGATATGCAAGCCCTTGCGCTGGCCGAGGGTGTGGTACATCAGACCATCGTGCTGACCGAGCACCTTGCCGTCATCGAGACGACGAATTTCACCCTGCTTGGGCGGCAGGTAGCGGCTGAGAAAATCCTTGAACGGGCGTTCGCCGATGAAACAGATCCCGGTCGAATCTTTTTTGGCGGCCACATGCAGATTCTCCGCCTCTGCAATCTTGCGCACGTCCCGCTTGTAAAGATCGGCCAGCGGGAACAGCGTCTTCGACAACTGCGCCTGATTCAGCCGATAGAGAAAATAGCTTTGATCCTTGGTGCCATCCTCGGCCTTGAGCAACTGGAACTCGCCATTGAATTCGCGCACCCCGGCGTAATGCCCGGTGGCGATCTTGTCGGCACCCAGCTTCATGGCGTGATCGAGGAAGGCCTTGAACTTGATTTCGGAATTGCACAGGATGTCCGGATTCGGCGTCCGCCCGGCCTGGTATTCGCTCAGGAATTCGGCAAAGACGCGCTCGCGGTATTCGGCGGCGAAATTCACGACTTCTACGTCGATACCGATCCGGTCGGCGACACTCATCACATCGATCAGATCCTGACGCGACGAACAGTACTCCTCGGTGTCGTCGTCTTCCCAGTTCTTCATGAACAGGCCGATCACCTTCCAGCCTTGCTGTTTCAGCAACAAGGCCGCCACGGAGGAATCGACACCGCCGGACAAGCCGACCACTACAGTTTTTTCAGACATCGGGCCCAGCCCCCTTCTTCCATTCATCCAGCGGCAGGATCACCGCGGGTTGTCCATTATCAACAAACCAGCTATCGACCACAAAGTGGCGGCCATCACCCTCACCCGGCATTTCAATCACGGCCGAGTAATGCGCCGGAAAAACGAACGCCCAGCGACGCATCTCGATAGCTGCAACATGGTGCCAGCGCAAATCGCCACGCGCTTCAAGCAGGTGCAGCAAGCGGGTGGTCGATGTCGAATGATCGATGCAATCCATCTTGCCCGGCACGCCAGCATCGGCGTAGTTGCCGCCGCGATCATTGCGGATATCCGATTGCTCGCCGGCCCAGGCGTACAGTTGCCCAATGACGCCAGCGAGCAATTCACGCTCGTTTTCGGCGTCGACCGCGGCACGCAAGGTGCGATCAACTTCACTCAATTGCGCATCGCCGTAGCGAATTTCAGCCTGCACGAGACAACCGTAACCGTAGCAAAGTTGCACCTTTTCCTCGGCCAGCAGCGAGCCGCAGCAAAACAGCAGCGCAAGCAGCCAGGACTTCATCAGGCGTAATGCACCAGCAAATCGAGCGGATACGATTTTCCGGCCAGCAGATCCTCGACGCAGCGCAGGATCAGCGGGCTGCGATGCCGCGCCTGCGTTGCCTTGATTTCATCAAGCGTCAGCCAGCGCGCAGCAACAATCCCGTCATCGAGCTTGCGTTCAGCCTCAAAGCCACGCAACTCGCCACCAAATGCAAAGCGCAGATAGGTCACATCCTTGGTCGGATGCTTCCAGTTGTAGATCCCGACCAGATGTGTCGGCTTGAAGTGGTAGGCGGTTTCTTCCAGCGCCTCACGCACCACGGCATCGATCAACGCCTCGCCTTCTTCGAGATGCCCGGCCGGCTGATTGAAGGCCAGCCCGGCTTCGGTTTCCTCCTCGACCAGCAGGAACTTGCCGTCGCGCTGAATGACAGCAGCAACGGTGACATTGGGTTTCCAGATCATGGCAACGACTCTATCGGCAAAGGCGTTATTTTACCCACTGATTTCGGCTAGAATTATGGGCTTTTACGAGCGCATTACGGAGAATCAAGCATGTCGATGGCGGATCGCGACGGATTTATCTGGCAAGACGGCAAACTGGTGCCCTGGCGTGAAGCCACCACCCACGTCCTCACCCACTCCCTGCATTACGGCATGGGCGTATTTGAAGGCGTCCGGGCTTACAAGACTGAAAAAGGCACGGCCATTTTCCGCCTCGAAGACCACACCGACCGCCTGTTCAACTCGGCACACATTTTCCAGATGCAGATGCCCTTCACGCGCGACGAAGTCAATGAAGCGCACAAAGAAGTCATCCGCGCCAACAATCTCGAATCCGGCTACATCCGCCCGATCGCCTTCTACGGCTCCGAAAAGCTCGGCGTTTCGCCGAAGGGTGCCAAGGTACACATCGCCATCGCCGCCTGGCCGTGGGGTGCTTACCTCGGCGAAGAAGGCATGGAGCGCGGCATTCGCGTTAAGACATCCAGCTTCACCCGCCACCATGTGAATATCTCCATGGTTCGCGCCAAGGCTTGCGGCCACTACATCAACTCGATCCTGGCCAACAACGAAGCGACGAACGACGGTTACGACGAAGCCATGCTGCTCGATCCGGAAGGCTATGTCGCCGAAGGTGCCGGCGAGAACCTGTTCATCGTCAAGAAGGGCAAGCTCTACACGCCGGACCTGACGTCCTGCCTGGAAGGCATCACGCGCGCCACCGTGCTGCAACTGGCCGCCGAAATGGGCCTCGAAGTCTGCGAAAAGCGCATCACCCGCGACGAAGTCTATACCGCTGACGAAGCCTTCTTCACCGGCACCGCCGCCGAAGTCACGCCGATTCGCGAACTCGATGGCCGTCAGATCGGCATCGGCAAGCGCGGCCCGCTGACCACCCGCATCCAGGCCAAGTATTTCGACGTGGTGTACGGCCGTTCCGCCGAACACGACGGCTGGCTGGCTTACGTATAAATCAGGGAGTTTTCGATGTCCGACAAGACCACTGTTGAAGTCACCGCACACGACCTGCCGCTGCATTGCCCGCAACCGGGTTCCGCACTGGCCAGCCTGCATCCGCGCGTCTTCCTCGACGTGCTGAAAAGCGGCGAAGTCACCTGCCCGTACTGCAGCACCCAGTATGTTTTCAAGGGCGAAGCGCCCAAGGGCCATCACTAACCGGGCGGCGGGCCAAAAGCCCGCCTTAACCGCATGAAGAAGGCACTGATCGTCGCCCCCTCGTGGATCGGCGACACCATCATGGCGCAGCCGCTTTTTGCGCGGCTGCATGCCAAACATCCCGGCTTGCAACTCGACGCCCTCGCCCCGCGCTGGGTCGCCTCCGTATTGCAGCGCATGGCGGAAATCACCGACATCGTGGACAGCCCGTTCGGGCATGGCCAGCTTTCGCTCAAGGCGCGCTGGCGGCTTGGCCGCGATCTGGCGGCACGCGATTACGACGCGGTCTACGTCCTGCCCAATTCACTGAAATCGGCCCTCGTGCCGTTCATGGCCGGGATTCCGCTGCGCGTCGGCTTCATCGGCGAATCGCGCTACGGCCTGATCAATCGGCGCCATACGCTCGACAAGGCCGCCTTACCGCTGATGGTCGAACGCTTCGCACAACTGGCCGAAGCCCCCGGTGCCAGCCTGCCCCGCCCGATTTCGCACCCAACGTTACGGTCGACCGCAGCAGAGCAGCAAAATACGCTGACCCAGCTTGAACTTGAGCGCCCGTCCCGTATCGTCGCTTTTTGCCCCGGTGCCGAGTACGGCCCGGCCAAACGCTGGCCGGCAGCCCACTTCGCCGAGCTGGCCAAAAAACTGGCCGAGCAAGGCTGCGCCATCTGGCTGTTCGGCTCACCCAAGGATCACGCCGTCGCCGAGGAAATTTCGCAACTCGCCCCCGGCCTGTGTCGCAATTTATGCGGCGCAACCTCGCTTGGTCAGGCGGTCGACCTGCTGGCACTGGCTGATCTGGTGGTTTGCAACGATTCCGGCCTGATGCATGTTGCCGCCGCACTCGACCGGCCGCTGGTCACGCTCTACGGCTCATCTTCGCCCGGTTTCACGCCGCCGCTCTCGAACCAGGCCGACATTCTCAGCCTCAAGCTGGAATGCAGCCCGTGTTTCAAGCGCGAATGCCCGCTCGGCCACCTCGACTGCCTGAATCAACTCTCCCCCGGCACGGTCTTTGCCGCCTGCCTGACCAGAATTGCCCCGAGAACGACCCGATGAGCAAACCCGTCGCTTATGCCTCGCCCGAAGATGTCGAGCAGGCTTTCTACGAAGCCCTGATCAAGGGCGATGCCGACCTGATGATGTTGCTCTGGGCCGAGGACGAAGAAACCATCTGCATTCATCCGACCGGCGTCCGCTTGCAGGGCGTGGTGCCGATCCGCGAAAGCTGGCGCAGCATTTTCGGCAACGCCAAGCTGCGCGTCGATGCCGAACAACTAACTCACTGGCAGGGCTCGGTGATGGCCATTCATCATCTGACCGAAGTGCTTTATGTCGGTGACGACCCAAGCCCGCACGGCCCACTCTACGTCACCCACGTCTACACGCTGGGCGCCCATGGCTGGCGCATGGTCAGCCGCCACGCCTCGGCGGCCGACGACGGCCATCAAGCCATGGCTGAGTCGATTCCGCACACGCTGCATTGAAGACGGCGCTCAAGCCCGGAATCAAGCCCGCCGTCAAAGCCTATCGCGCTCCCGGCTGGCTGCCCGGCGGGCACGCCCAGACAATCTGGCCATTGCTCATCAAGCCCCGCCCGATCAAGCTGCGACGCGAACGCTGGACAACACCTGATGACGATTTCATCGACGTCGACTTTCTCGACGGCCCGGCCGACAGCCCGCTGCTCGTTCTTTTCCATGGACTCGAAGGCAGCGCCCGCAGCCACTATGCGATTTCCACGGCACGCGCCTGCCAACAAGCCGGCTGGCGCTTCGTCATGCCGCATTTCCGGGGGTGTTCGGGCGAACTGAACCGCCGGCCACGCGCCTACCATTCCGGCGACTCGGCAGAGATCGACTGGATATTGCGTCGCCTGCACGACATCAACCAGCAGCAGCCGATCCATGCAGCAGGTGTTTCGCTCGGCGGCAACGCCTTGCTCAAGTGGGCCGGCGAACAAGGCCCGGCAGCCAGCGCACTGGTCACCGGCGTCGTCTCGATTTGCGCCCCGCTTGATCTCGCCGCCTGCGGCCACCATCTGGCGCGCGGCTTCAACCGGATTTACACCCGGCATTTCCTGAAAACGCTCAAGGCAATTTCGCACGCCCGCCTGCGCCAATTTCCCGGACTGTTCGATGCAATAAAAATGCAGCAGGCCAGCAACCTCTACCAGTTCGACGATGCCGTCACCGCACCGGTCCATGGTTTTGCCGGTGCCGATGATTACTGGCAGCGCGCTTCGGCCAAACCCTGGCTGAAATCGATCGCCGTGCCGACGCTCGCGGTCAACGCCAAAAATGACCCATTTTTGCCGGCCCGATTCCTCCCCGATACCGCCGAGGTGAGCCGTTTCGTCCATCTGGAACATCCAGCCGGGGGCGGCCATGTTGGTTTCGTCAGCGGCCCCTTTCCGGGAAATCTGGACTGGTTGGCCCAAAGACTCTTACACTTCTTCCTTTTCGAACGTCATACGACCTCATCATGAGCCAACTTCCTGCTGAAATCTTCAAGGCCTACGATATTCGCGGCATCGTCAATAAATCCCTGACCGCCGACGTCGTGCGCCAGATTGGCCACGCACTCGGCTCGCTCGCCGCCGAGCAAGGCCAGAAAGCCATCGCCGTCGGGCGCGACGGTCGCCTGTCCGGCCCGGAACTGGCCGGCGCCCTGATGGACGGCATCTGCGCCGCCGGTATCGACGCGATCGACGTTGGTTGTGTACCGACCCCGGTCACCTATTTTGCCGCCTACGAACTCGGCGTGCACTCCTGCGTTTCGGTCACCGGCAGCCACAACCCGCCGGACTACAACGGCCTGAAGATGGTGATCGGTGGCACGACACTGGCGCTCGACGCCATTCAGGACCTCAAGAAGCGCATCGAAGCCGGCAACCTCAAGCACGGCCAGGGCAAGCGCAGCAGCGCCGATGTACTCGGCGCCTATGTCGAAAAGATCGTCGGCGACGTCAAGCTGGCCCGCCCGATGAAGATCGTCATGGACTGCGGCAACGGCGTCGCTGGCGCCATCGCCCCCGAACTGTTCAAGCGCCTCGGCTGCGACATCGTTCCGCTCTACTGCGAAGTCGACGGCAACTTCCCGAACCATCACCCGGACCCGTCCAAGCCGGAAAACCTGGCCGATGTCGTCAAAGCCCTGAAAGAAACCGATGCCGAAATCGGCATTGCCTTCGACGGTGACGGCGACCGCCTCGGCGTGGTGACCAAGGATGGCGAGATCATCTTCCCGGATCGCCAGTTGATGCTCTTCGCCGCCGACGTACTTTCCCGCGTACCGGGCGGCCAGATCATCTATGACGTCAAATGCACCCGCCTGCTCGCCCCGTGGATCCGCCAGCATGGCGGCGTGCCGCTGATGTGGAATACCGGCCACGCGCTGGTCAAGGCCAAGCTCAAGGAAACCGGCGCTCCGCTGGCTGGCGAAATGTCCGGCCACACCTTCTTCAAGGAGCGCTGGTACGGCTTCGACGACGGTTTGTACACCGGCGCCCGGCTGCTTGAAATCCTGTCTCGCGCGGTCGACGCCAATCCGGTGCTAAAAAATCTGCCGAATGCGCCGTCTACACCTGAGTTGAACATCAAGATGGCTGAAGGCGAACCGTTTGTCCTGATCGACAAGCTGAAAGCCGAAGGCAAGTTCGAAGGCGCCGAAGAGATCATCACCATCGACGGCGTTCGTGTCGAATACCAGGATGGATTTGGTCTGGCCCGCCCATCGAATACCACGCCGGTCGTAGTGCTGCGTTTCGAAGCCGACAACGATGTCGCGCTGGAACGCATCCAGGCCGGGTTCCGTAATGCCCTGAAGGCCGTCTGGCCGGGGATTGAACTGCCGTT
Source organism: Dechloromonas sp. TW-R-39-2 (assembly GCF_016864195.1). Classification (NCBI taxonomy): domain Bacteria; kingdom Pseudomonadati; phylum Pseudomonadota; class Betaproteobacteria; order Rhodocyclales; family Azonexaceae; genus Dechloromonas; species Dechloromonas sp. TW-R-39-2. The sequence goes on along the minus strand of NZ_CP045202.1, from coordinate 1,204,697 downwards.
TTAAGGAGTTTTCGTGAGCGACACCGCTGCTGATCAGTTATTTCTCGGCCGGCAACCCATTCTCGACCGCGAGCAGCGGCTCGTCGCTTACGAACTGCTTTTCCGCAACGGCACGCGCAACAGCGCCGAAGTGACCGATGGCGTCCAGGCTACCGCCACGGTAATCGCCAACGCCTTCAGTGAACTCGGCGTCGAAGCAGCGCTTGGCAGTTGCCGCGGCTTCATCAATGTCGATGAGGCTTTCCTGTTCAGCGACATGCTCGAACTGTTACCGCGGCACGCCGTCGTACTCGAAATTCTCGAAACCGTGCCGCCCAGCGCCGCCGTCGTCGAACGCTGCGCCGCACTCAAGGCGGCCGGCTTCACGCTGGCCCTGGATGATGTCATCCAGCTCGAACCTGAATTTGCCGATCTGCTGGCCCTGGTCGAAATCATCAAGGTCGACATCCAGCCGCTGTCCCGCGTCCAGTTGATGCAACTGGTCATGAAGCTGAAACCGCTCGGCAAACAACTGCTGGCCGAGAAGGTCGATTCGCGCGAACAAATGGAGCAATGCCTCAAGCTTGGCTTCACGCTGTTCCAAGGCTACTACTTTGCCAAACCGACGATCATCGCCGGCAAGAAACTCGATCACTCCCAGTTATCGCTGATGAAGCTGATGGGTCTGCTGCTCAGCGATGCCGACACCAGCCAGATTGAAGTCGCCTTGAAGCCGGAACCGGGTCTCACGGTCAACCTGCTGCGCATGACCAATTCCGTCGGCGCCGGCAGCACCGAGAAAATCACTTCGCTGCGCCACGCCATCACCGTACTCGGCCGCCGCCAGTTGCAACGCTGGCTGCAACTGCTGGTTTTTGCCTCTGGCAGCCAGAACGGAAGCGTCAATCCCTTGCTGCTCATGGCCGCAACGCGCGGCCGCCTGATGGAACTGCTGGCTGCCGAATTGATGCCGGGCGATGCGGCGCTGGCCGACCAGGCATTCATGGCCGGCATCATGTCGCTGATGCCGGCACTGGTTGGCCTGCCGATCAATGAAATCGTTACTCCGCTCGGACTATCCGGCACAGTCCGCGATGCCTTGTGCGATGGCAGCGGCCCGCTCGGCCAAATGCTGGCGCTGGCAGAAAACAGCGAAAGTGGCGAACTGGCGCAACTCGCCGAGAGCCTTTCGCGACTGCCCGGCCTTGGCCCCAAAGCCCTCAACCGCGCCCAGACGCAAGCCTTGCAATGGGCCAACAGCATCGGCCAGGAAACACCGTCGAACTGAACGCAAGCCATGGGTGATACAGATAGTCACCAAACGCTACACGACAGTGCTGGCTCAAGGTTGAATCCCCCTGCAAAATAGGGGCCTCGACACTAATCAGCTGCGCCAAAATCTGCCATGAGCCACGAAGAGTCCCCCTCCTTTTCCCAACAGCGCATCCACTTCCAGCAAGCACCCAAAAGCCTGGCCGGCAAGCTGATTTCGCTGATTCTCGGCATCGCCTTCCTGACGCTGGCCTTCATGTTCTCACTCGTTGCCCTGGCGGTTGTCGCCGTTGGCGGAGTCGCCCTGTGGGGCTGGCTGTGGTGGAAAACCCGCGCCATTCGCAAGCAGATGCGCGAACAACCCGCACAAGACAGCCCCACCGGTTTCGAGACCGGCCGGGTCATCGACGGTGAAGTCATCCGTGAAACGACAGGCACCCCCCCGGCCGGCTACCTGCCTCGCTAAGCCCCAGCCTCGCCCGATATTAAAAAAAATGCCACCGATCCGGTGGCATTTTTGTTTCCCGCCGAACGAGCCGGGAGCGGCCCATCCGGTGACTCAAAAAGAATTACAGCTTGCCGTCGACCCAGGCCGCGACAGAGGCCAGCGCAGCCGGCAGATTTTCCGGCTGCGTACCGCCCGCCTGCGCCATGTCAGGACGACCGCCCCCCTTGCCGCCGACCTGCTGAGCAACCAGATTGACCAGTTCACCGGCCTTGACCTTGCCGGTCAGATCAGCCGTCACGCCGGCAATCAGCGTAACCTTGCCATCGGCGACCGAAGCCAGCACGATGGCCGCCGACTTGAGCTTGTCCTTCAGCTTGTCCATCGTTTCGCGCAGCGAATTGAGATCGGCGCCTTCCAGGGTTACCGCCAGCACTTTGGCACCCTTGATGTCGACCGCCTGATTGAGCAGATCATCGCCTTGGGAAGAGGCCAGCTTGGATTTGAGACGGGCCAGTTCCTTTTCGAGGTTACGGACATTGTCGAGAATACCGACGACACGCTCGGCAACCTCTTCCGGCTGCGTCTTGAGCAGGGCGGAAACACCCAGCACCTGACGTTCCTGCTGCTGGACGTAGCGCAGCGCGTTATGGCCGGTTACCGCTTCGACGCGACGCACACCGGCGGCGACGCCGGATTCAGCCAGAATCTTGAACAGGCCGATGTCGCCGGTCCGGCTGACGTGCGTCCCGCCGCACAGCTCTTTCGACGAACCGATACCGACAACGCGCACTTCATCACCGTATTTTTCGCCGAACAGCATCATGGCACCCGACTTCTGGGCATCCTCGATGCCCATCACGCGGGAATCGGTTGCGGCGTTGGCCAGGATTTCGTGATTGACGATTTCCTCGACCTCACGGATTTCCTCAGCACTCATCGCGGCAGTGTGGGCAAAGTCGAAACGAGTCTTGTCCGGATCGACTTGCGAACCCTTTTGCTGGACATGCTGACCCAGCACTTCGCGCAACGCCTTGTGCATCAGGTGCGTCACCGAGTGATTGCGTGCCGTAGCGGCTCGCGACGGTGCATCGACCCGTGCCGTGACGGACTGACCGACAACCAGTGAACCGGTCTTGACGACGCCGTGGTGACCAAAAACGGTGGCTTGAATCTTCAGCGTATCCTCGACGGCAAAAATGCCGGCTGCGGCCTTGAACTCGCCGCGGTCGCCGACCTGGCCGCCGGACTCGGCGTAGAAAGGCGTGTTGTCGAGTACGGCCACACCCAAATCGCCCTCGTGCAGCTCGTTGACCGCGACACCGTCCTTGTACAGCGCCAGGATCTTGCCCTGCGCTTCAAGACCATCGTAACCGTGGAAAGTGCTGACCGGGCCATCGTATTCGAGATTGGCCGCCATCTTGAACTTGCCGGCGGCACGCGCCTGTTCCTTCTGACGCGCCATGGCGGCATCGAAGGCCGCTGCGTCGACGGTGATTTCCTGCTCACGGCAGATGTCCTGCGTCAAATCGAGCGGGAAGCCGTAGGTATCGTGCAGCTTGAAGGCGGTATCGCCGTTGAAAACCTTGTTGCCGGCAGCCTTGAGGGCAGCCAGTTCACTTTCGACAATCGCCATGCCATGTTCGATAGTGGCGAAGAAACGCTCTTCTTCCTGCTTCAACGTGGCAGTCACTCGCGCCTGATTCTGAACCAGTTCGGGATAGGCGCCACCCATTTCGGCGACCAGATCCGGCACCATTTTGTGGAAGAAGGCAGCACGGGCGCCCAGCTTGTAGCCGTGACGGATGGCGCGGCGGATAATTCGGCGCAGTACGTAGCCGCGGCCTTCGTTACCCGGAATGACGCCATCGGCCAGCAGGAAGGAACAGGCGCGAATATGGTCGGCCAGTACCTTGAGCGACGGGCTGTTGATGTCAGCATCGCTGGTTTCGCGCGCAGCAGCCTTGATCAGGCTCTGGAACAGGTCAATTTCGTAGTTGGCGTGCACGCCCTGCAACACGGCCGAGATACGCTCCAGCCCCATGCCGGTGTCCACCGAGGGCTTGGGCAGCGGATGCATCACGCCGGCTTCGTCGCGGTTGAACTGCATGAAGACGTTGTTCCAGATTTCAATGAAACGGTCGCCGTCTTCTTCAGGCGATCCCGGGGGGCCGCCCCAGTGCTTTTCGCCGTGGTCGTAGAAGATTTCGGTGCACGGGCCGCAGGGGCCGGTGTCGCCCATCATCCAGAAATTGTCGGAGGCATAACGGGCGCCCTTGTTGTCACCGATGCGAATGACGCGCTCGGCCGGCACGCCGACTTCCTTGGTCCAGATATCGTAGGCTTCGTCATCCTCGGCATAGACGGTGATGGTCAGCTTGTCCTTGGGCAACTTGTAGACTTCGGTCAGCAACTCCCAGGCGTAGGTAATTGCGTCGCGCTTGAAGTAATCGCCAAACGAGAAATTGCCAAGCATTTCGAAAAAAGTATGGTGACGCGCGGTGTAGCCGACATTTTCGAGGTCGTTATGCTTGCCGCCGGCGCGCACGCATTTTTGCGAGGTCGTTGCGCGGCTGTAGGGACGCTTGTCGAAACCGAGGAAAACGTCCTTGAACTGATTCATCCCGGCGTTGGTAAACAACAGGGTTGGGTCCTCGTGTGGCACGAGCGAACTGGAGGCCACGATCTGATGCCCCTTGGAGGCGAAGAAGTCGAGGAACTGCTGGCGGATTTCGGCGCTTTTCATAAGCTGTCGGCCCTAAATGGCATTGAATTCGAAACCGTCGATTTTAAAAGAAAAACCCGCCGGGGGGCGGGTTCTTCGTGCATGCCTGCGGCAAATCAGCGGGAACGATACGGCCGGTCCTTGCGCCCATCATGGTTATAGTCATGCTGCCGGTCGTGCTTCTCGGCGGCAATGTGACGATTCTGCACATTCTGGGTATGCTCAAGATGCCGACGCTCCTGACGCGTCACGACACCATCCGACTTGGCGCGAGCCTCCATGTTTTCGACCCGTTGCTGACCACGCTCAAGACGAGCCGTCTCGCGGGGCGTCAGGCTGCCGGAAGCGGCACCTTGTTGAATACGAGCTTCCTGACGAGCCTCGCGCTGGTCGACGCGAGGCGTAGCGGTTTGTGCCCAGGCGGCGATAGGCAGCAAGGCGCAGAGAACAGCAATACTTTTGAAATTTTTCATGACTGGCTCCTCCAGAAGATCGGGCGTTTTCCCTGAGTTGCATTAGAAAACAAACGCCGGAGAAAATCAGCCGTCTGATTGCAAGCTTTTGTAAGCAGTTGTTTCGGGCGAAAACAAATCAAGCCGATCAGTAAACAAGGCGCTGACGCCTCGCCGGAAAAGCATTTCCGCCATTTCCGGCACGTTGACCGTGTAACACAGCACTGGGACACCCTGCTGTCGACAATCGGCCAGGGTTGCATCGGTCAATTGCACCGCATCGCAGTGCAGCGAGAATGCCTGCAAATACCGGATATCTTCAAGCCACCCGGCGGGCACGGATTCGTAGAGCACACCGCGCCTGATCTGCGGCGCGACGTCACGAGCCACGGCCAGCGCGTCCAGCGAAAAGGAAGAAAGCAAAGGCGGAACATCGGCCCCATGCCAGTACTCCGCCGTCAGTGAAGCAACGATCTCCGCCGTCCGGATTTCATGGCCGGATGCCGGCTTGATTTCAACGTTGGCCAGCAAACCGTATTGTCGGCACAGGGCGGCGGCCTCCGAAAACCGGGGGATGCGCTCCCCGTGGCCGGCATTCAGTGAAAAAAGCTGCGCGTCAGTGCTTTCACACACCTGCCCGACACCGTTGGTCGTCCGTTCAAGGGTTTCATCGTGAATCAGGATGGGCGTGCCATCCCGACTCAACATGACATCAAACTCCACGGCCCGAAACCCCAGGCTGGCCGCAAGATGAATCCCGGCCAGCGTATTTTCCGGAGCCAGCGAGCCGCCACCGCGATGGGCAAACCAGCGCGGCAGCGAATCATGCATCAGAAGGGCTGGGCCTTCTTCAGGCCCGGCTTGGCGCCGAGCACTGCATTACCACGGCTCACGGCGGTATCGAGTGCCGCCTTGGCCGGCTTCTTGTCAGACCAGACTGCTTCCAACTCTTCGTTGGTGATAATACGGACCGGATCGATATTGGCCACACGAACACTCGGCTGGGCGCCCTTGCCATTCAGGGAACCATACGCCACCTGCAGCGACTGGTCGTCATCCTTGAGCAGCTTGCTGCGAGCGGCAGCCCGAGAAGCAGCCGTCAGCGGCAGTTGACCGTAGGAACGGACCAGCTCGACCTGCATTTCAGGCGAGAGCAGATAGGCGACGAACTTGGCTGCCTGCTTGTACTGCACCGGCGTATAACCGGCCCCGGCCCAGAGCGACGCACCGTCTGCCAGCGTGTGCTGGCGGCCGCCGTACACATCATCGTGGAAAGGCATCGGGGCGACCCCCAGCTCGACGCCCTTGGCATCGCGGAAATCGGTCACTTCGCGGGAGTCGGTGGTGATCATCGCGCACTCGCCATCCTGGAACTTGGCGCTGGCTTCATCACGCCGGCCGAAAGTCCGGAAATAACCGGCCTTGGCCCAGGTTGCCATCATGGCAACGTGCTTGACCTGAGGCAGGCCATTGAAAGTGAGCAGGCCCTTTTCGTTCATCGCCGGTACACCGGAAACCGAACTGACATTATCGATATGCACCCAGACCGGCCATGAGGTCGTGTAAGGACAGGCGTAACCGGCATCCTGCAGCTTGTCGAGCATGCCCTGCATTTCAAACCAGGTTTTCGGCGGCTGCTCGGGGTCGAGCTTGGCCTTGCGCAAGGCATTCTTGTTGAAGAACAGGACCGGCGTCGAATAGGCCAGCGGCAAGGCCACCAGACGCCCCTTGGCATCGACCACCCCAGCCTTCAGATCACTGGAGAGCTCCCCGACATTCAGCGGCTGCCCGGCTTTCGCCATCATGTCGTAGAGCGGCACGAAATTCTTGGGATAGGCCAGCACCTCAGCCAGATCGTAGCGACGAATGAGATTCAGGCTGGCCGGCTTTTGCCCATGCTCATGACGAATCAACTTCAGTGCAGACCCTGTCTCCTTGTTGAAACGATCGACCACGACCTGCAAGCGCTCTTCACCCGCCGGACCAAGGTTGTGGGCCAGCGCCAGTTCGGAAGGCGCAGCGGGTGTAGCGGCGGCAGGCTTGGCTGCCTGCTTTGCCTGTTTTGCCGGCTTGGCCGCCTGGGCCGAAAATGCCATTGCGACGCAGGCTGCGGCGACCAGGGGACGAAGAGGACGCGACATGAGAACTCCAGTAAGCATAAAGGGATAATTATAACGTCGGCACCACGGTCGGCGGTTGGCCAAATCCGCTGACAATGTGCGAGAATCCTCCCATGATCAAGCGCATTTTTCTCGCCACCACGCTACTTCTGGCTCTTGCCGGCTGCGATCAGGTCAATCAGAAACTGGGATTGGAAGATCCGGCTAAAAAAGAGGCCGAAGGCAAGGCCGTAGGCAGTGCCTGCCGCCATTCCGGCCGGGCCATCGAGGATTGCTACGCCATTTACAGCTGGCTACCCAAAGCCAGTGTGTACGGCGGCTGGCGCGAGATGGACGAATACATGCGCGAGAACAAGATAGAAACCATCGCGCCGCAACTGCCGCCGGCAGATCCGCCCGGCGCAGCCAAAAAGAAGAAAAAAGCCCCGGCCAGCGAAGAGGCGGATTCGCCCGAGACGGCCAAGGAACCAGAAAAGAGCGCCGAGAAAGGCGCCAGCAAACACTAGGGCGCGGCAGCGTTGCGGTAGCCCGTGGAGGAGTGATTGTGAAGCTACCCGCCTTTTTGATTGGCATTCGCGGCAAACTGATCGCGATTTTCGTCCTGATCAAGGTTGTACCCCTGATTTTGCTTGCCTGGTTCGCCTGGCATGCTGCCCAACAGTTGGGTGCTGACGTCTCGATCAAGGCGGGCAGCATGGCCGATGCGATGCTGTCGAGCATCAAGGCGGTTGGCCAGACGGTCACCGACGACTCGATTCGCGCGCTGGACCTGCGTTCGCGCGAGGCAATCGAAGCCCTGACGACGGACGCAGCCAAGGAAATTGCCGATTTCCTCTACGACCGTGACCGCGATATCCAGGTTGCCGCCGGCATGGAGCCGTCTGAAGGAGCATTCCGCCGCTTCCTGGCCGATCGCAACCGCCCCCTCTTCCAGCACGCCAAATGGATATTGGCCAAAGATGAAAAATCATGGGTACCGGAAAAACCGGTCGTCCGCGAAGCCAAGGTGACGCGGCCCATCCTGCCGGACAATGCCAAAGATTTTCACACCCGCGCGCCGGAATATTTTGGCGAGCAGGAAAACCGGCCAATTTTTGTCGAAATGACCTTCGTTGATCTCAACGGCCAGGAAAAAATCAAGGTAACGCGCGGCAACCTGACTGAAAAACAGCTGAAAAACGTTGTCGACCGCAAGAACACCTTCGTCAAGGCGGAAAATTACTTTGCCGAACTGAAAAAGCTCAAGCCGGGTGAAATCTACGTCTCGGACGTCATCGGCGCCTACGTCCCGACTCAGGCCATCGGCCCTTACCTGCCCGCCGCACTGGAAAAAGCCGGCAAGCCGTTCAAGCCGGAGGAATCCGCCTACGCCGGCACTGAAAACCCGGTTGGCAAGCGTTTCCGGGGCATTGTCCGCTGGGCCATGCCGGTCGTCAGAAACGGGCTGATCAGCGGCTACGTCACATTGGCTCTCGACCACGACCACATTCGCCAGTTCTCAGACCGATTGATGCCCACCGAAGAGCGCTACACGCCGATCGCCGATGCCATCAAGGGCAATTACGCCTTCATCTGGGATTACAAGAGTCGCTCGATTTCGCATCCGCGGGATTACATGATTGTCGGCTACGACGCCGAGACCGGTCGTCCGGCAACACCCTGGATGGATCAGCAACTCTACGAAGAATGGCAAGCCAGCGGAAAACCCTCCGATGAGTTTCTGGCCGATGTGCCGCCTTTCCGTGACCAGAACCTGAAACGCAAACCGGCCAAGGAACTGGTCAAAGCGGGAACCGTCGGGCTGGATTGTCGCTACCTCAACTTCTCGCCGCAATGCGACGGCTGGAATGCCGTCACGGAACACGGCGGTTCGGGCTCTTTCGTCATTTTCTTCTCGGGCCTGTGGAAACTGACCACAGCCGCTGCGATTCCCTACTACACCGGCCAGTATGGCAAGACACCGCAAGGTTTCGGCTTTGTCACGATTGGCGCGAATGTCGACGACTTCCACAAGGCGGCGACCGAAACAGCCGGCAAGATCAATGCCCTGGTCGCCGAAAAGGATGCCAGCTTCAAAAGCCAGCAAGGCGAGATGCTCGACGGCATCAAGAACAGCCTGACCTCGACCGCGATCGGCCTGTGGGGTTCGACCCTGCTGATGACCATCCTCGTCATTGCCATTGCCATCTGGATGGCTAACCTGTTGACGCGGCGCATCACCGGCATGATTACCGGCATCCACGCCTTCCAGAGCGGCGATCTCAAGCATCGTCTGGAGGCACGCTCTGCCGATGAAATGGGCGAACTGGCTCGTTCGTTCAACAACATGGCGGACTCGGTCGAAGAATCCTTCCTGCGTCTTGAAGAAGCCAAGGAAAAAGCCGAAGAGGCCAGCCGCCTCAAATCCGCCTTCCTGGCCACGGTATCGCACGAACTGCGCACCCCGCTCAATGGCATCCTGGGTTTTGCCGAACTGCTCAAATCGGAACTCAACGACCCTGACCAGCAGGAGTACGCCAACATCATTCACCAGAGCGGAGAACACCTCCTGACGCTGGTCGGCGACATCCTCGACCTGGCCAAGATCGAGTCCGGCGAAATGACCCTCAACTGGACCGATACCTCACTGGCAACCTTCGTCAGCGACTGCGTCGCAGTGCACCACACCCCGGCTGCCGCCAAGGGCCTGAAACTCGGAATACAACTGGCCGACAACCTGCCGGAATCGCTGCGCACCGACCCAACCCGCCTGCGCCAGTTGCTCAACAACCTGTTGAACAACGCCATCAAATTTACCGAACATGGCAGCGTCACGCTTTCCGTCAACCGCGACGAGCAGGAAATCACCTTCGCCATCACCGACACCGGCCCCGGCATTCCGCCGGAAAGTCGCGAGGCCATTTTCGAAAAATTCAAGCAACTCGAAACCTTTTTGACCCGGGAACACGGCGGCACCGGATTGGGCCTGGCCATCGTCAAGCAACTCGTCGAGCACATGGGGGGACGGGTTACACTCGACTCAACCGTCGGCACCGGTTCAACCTTTACCCTGCACTTTCCCCTGGAGCCAATCCATGGCTGATCGCAACGCACTGGTCGTCGATGACCACCCGACCAACCGGCTGCTCGCCACCACCCTGCTCAAGAAACTGGGCTGGAGTCCGCTAGAGGCAGACAACGGCGAAACCGCACTGATCCTCGCCGGACAAAACAATTTCAGCCTGGTCCTGCTCGACATCAGCATGCCGGGCATTTCCGGCGAAGAAACCTGCACACGCCTGCGTGCCATGCAAGGTGACCGCCCGCTGCACATCATCGCCTACACGGCCCATGCCTTTCCGGAAGAACGGGAGCGTTTCCTGGCCTATGGCTTCGACAACATCCTGGTCAAGCCGATCAATCGACAACGACTGGAAGAACTGATCGCCGACCTGTGATCGTCAGCCCCCACCCACCGGAGTGTCGCGGTCAACGTTGCTCCCGGCACCAAAATGCTGGCAAGCAATCGCCTGAATAGCTGAATTGGCGGGCGATTGTGCAGCAACACCGACTGCGTTCGCCAGACAACCGGGGATGGCCAGAAACACTCACCGGACACATCCGGGTACTCGGCCCCGGCTAGGCGTATAATACGGCCCCATGTCTGAAATCAATACGTTAGCTGGCGACCTTGCCAGCACCCCGGCTGCCGAAGCCGCACCCGAAATCACCTTCGCCGATCTTGGCCTCGCGCCCGAACTGCTGCGCGCCGTACTCGACGAAGGCTACACCAAACCTACGCCGATCCAGGCCCAGGCCATTCCGCTGGTCATCCGCGGCCAGGACATCATGGGCGGCGCCCAGACCGGCACCGGCAAGACGGCCGCCTTCACGCTGCCGATCCTGCAGCGCATCCTGCCCTTCGCTTCAAGCAGCCCGTCACCGGCCAAGCACCCGGTACGCGCCCTGATCCTCGCGCCGACCCGCGAACTGGCGCTGCAAGTCTTCGAATCGGTCAAGGCCTACAGCAAGCACACCCACCTGCGCTCGATGTGCGCCTTCGGCGGCGTCGATATCAAGCCGCAAATCGCCGAACTGAAAAAAGGCGTCGAAATCCTGGTTGCCACCCCCGGTCGACTGCTCGACCACGTCGAAAACAAAAGCGTCAGCTTCAATTCGGTCCAGGCCCTGGTGCTCGACGAAGCCGACCGCATGCTCGACATGGGTTTTGTGCCCGATGTAACGCGCATTCTCAACCTGCTGCCGCAGCAGCGCCAGAGCCTGCTGTTTTCGGCCACCTTCTCGGAAGAAATCAAGAAGCTGGCCGACAGCATGCTGCGCTCGCCGGTACTGATTGAAGTGGCCCGCCGCAACCAGGTTTCCGATACCATCACGCACCGCGTGCACCCGGTTTCGGAATACGGCAAGCGCGGCCTGCTGACCAAGCTGCTGAAATCCGGTGAAATCCGCCAGTGCATCGTGTTCATGCGCACCAAACAGGGCTGCTCGCGCCTGACTCGCGAACTGCAGCGCGCCGGCATCCAGGCCGATGCGATTCACGGCGACAAGAGCCAGCTCGACCGGATCAAGGCGCTCGATGCCTTCAAGGCCGGCCAGACGCACGCCCTGATCGCCACCGACGTCGCAGCGCGCGGCCTTGATGTCGATGACCTGCCTTACGTGATCAACTACGAACTGCCGCACACGCCGGAAGACTACGTACACCGCATCGGCCGGACCGGCCGCGCCGGCAAGAGCGGCAATGCCATCTCGCTGGTCAGCGCCCACGAAGTCGGTTACCTGGTCGATATCGAGAAGTTGATCAAGCGCCCGATCGAACAGGTTGAAGTCGTTGGCTTCGAACCCGAAGCAGAGTACGAATACCCGCCGGGCAACAAGAAAAAGCGCCCGCCGGCCGCACCGAGCAAGGCGCCGCTGGCCCACAAGCCGGAGCGCAGCGAACGTTACGAGCGAGCCGAACGCAGCGAACGCCGCCCGGCCCGCCGCAATCCGATGATCGCTGCCGACGGTTTCGACTTCAGCAAGCCGTACGAGGAAACCACGCCCCGTGGCGAAGTGCCGGATTCGGCCCAGGCCCCGGCCAAACCGGACCCGCACAAGCCGCGTCGTGTCGTTGCCGCGCTACTCGGCGGCCTCGGACGTAAGTAAGGCGAAAAAAATGGCACCGCAAGGTGCCATTTTCACAAGTGTCGGCCGAAAATCATGTCCTGAACGACGAAGGCGATGGGCGAGGTACTGGGACGTCAACAATCTTGATCACCGCCAGCGAAACGTTATCACCTGCACCACGCGCCCGTCGCCGGGCTTCATCGATCATGATTTCACAAGCTTTGCGGGCAGAATTCCCGGCGACCAGCAGCCCCATCTCGACCTCGCCGAAATAAGCCCACAGGCCATCCGAACAAAGCACGAAAGAATCGCCGGCGACGATCTCGACGCTGTTGGCAAAATCAATGCGCGGCTCATCGACCCCGCCGAGCGAAGTCATCAAGACATTGCGATTGGGGTGGGTCAGCGCCTCTTCCGGTGAAATCCGGCCGATATTGACCAAATGTTCGACGTAGGAGTGGTCGACCGTGCGACTGACCAGATCCTTGCCATGGAAACGGTACAGGCGACTATCGCCACAATGCCCCCAGGTCAGCCGGCCCGGCTGGAGCAGCAGCATGACGGCCGTACTGTGCGGCTCTTTTTCATTGATGAAGCGTGATGCTCGAATCATCGTGTGCGCTTCGAGCATCGCCGCTTCAAGCATTTTTTCCGGCGCCTCTTCAGCCGGGGAAAAATGTTCGAGACTGCTTTTGGCAGTGTGCAGCACCTGCTCAGCCGCCAGCGAACCACCGGCATAACCACCCATGCCATCGGCCACGAGGGCGAGCACGACCCCTCGTTTGCGCGGGTGGGAAAGAATGGCGACGCGGTCCTGTTGTTCCTTGCGGTCGGCCTGATGCTGGGCAGCGCAGGCGTCAATGGCTATCGGCACATCATCTCCGGGGCGGTCGACACAATGCAGGGGTTACCAGGGCATGCCCTGCATCGGTCAATGTGCATCGCCATGAAACCGTTCGATGATGATATCGACAAATTCGAGCAGCGCATCGCTATCCAGCCCCAACTCGGCCATCACTTCATCCTTCACCTGCTCCCATTCGGGATGCGGCACGCGCTGGTCGCGATAGTAGATATCGATCGCCAGCTGAAGAATCGCCACCATGGTGCGCGAAGCATGCATGTCAAGTTCGTTGATCGCATGGTGGTAACGAATGGCATCGCAGATGAATTCCGGCAAATGCCAGTGGCGGGCGACGAGATAGCCGACAACGCAGTGATCGGCATTGAATTTGCGGTCTTCTTCGACCATGCAGGTCCAGCACCCCGGCTGATCGAGCTTCATCTCGGCACAATAGGTCGGGAAACGCTGCATCAACAGGAGCACGCCGCAATCATGAAAAATACCGGCCATGTAGGCCTGGTCCGGGAAAATGTTGCAGACGGCAATCCGTTCATCGGCGATCAGCATCGCCAGTTGGGCGACCACTTGCGAACGCGACCAGAACGCTTCGTAGGCCAAGCGGTTTTTCTTGATGTCGCCCATCCCGGTCAGCGCAATGGCCTGGACCAGGTTGAAGGTCTGGCGCACGCCGACGGCATGGAGAATGTCTTCAACCGACTCGAAGGGCTGATGCTGATGATACGCCGCGTTGCCAACCACCTTGAAAAGCATCGCCGTTACGCCGGGATCCTGGTTGATCACTCGGGCCAGCGCGCGGACATCGAACTCCTTGCGCGTCATGTATTTGCGCAACTCCTCGACAACCCGGGGCTGAGGTGGAATCTTGACGCCGCCTTCCAGTAAACGCTTGATTCGCGCACCATCGACCTCACCCAGCGATTGGGTCACTTCGAACAGCGAAGTCCGGCTCATTCCAAAACCTCATCAATCAATTCAATCCAGTGCCTGACAGCCAGCAAGCTTCCCGCCTGCAAATGACAGAGACAACCAATATTGGCGGTCGCAACCTGCCGAGGCGAACCGGCATTGAGCGCCACCAGCTTGTTGTTGCGCAGCTTTTGCGACAATTCAGGCTGCAGCAGGGAATACGTTCCGGCCGAACCGCAGCACAAATGCGCATCGGCCACCGGCGTCAACTCAAAACCTGCAACCGTCAGCAACTCCTCGATCACGCCTTTGATCTTCAAGCCGTGCTGCAGGGTGCAGGGTGAGTGGAATGCCAGTTTACCTTGCGGCACGGCCGACTGGCGTAAAAGATGAAACAAAGTGTCACGTTCGGCTGCGAGCACTTCCGATGGATCGCGCGACAAGCCGCTGACCCGCTCGGCCTTGGCCGCATAAACCGGATCGTCGGCCAGCAAATGGGCATAGTCGCGAACCTGTACGCCACACCCCGAGGCCGTGACGACAATCGCTTCGATCCCCGCCTCGACGTGCGGCCACCAGGCGTCGATATTGCGACGCATGTCGTCCAGCGCTGCCGCTTGATCGTTCAGGTGAAAACGCACCGCACCACAGCAGCCGGCCTTTTTTTCCTCGAACAGACTGATGCCGATCCGATCCAGCACGCGTGCCGTAGCGCTATTGATGTTCGGTGCCAGGGCGGGCTGAGCGCAACCGGCCAGCGCCAGCATGCGGCGAGGGTGAACAGTCTTGGCCGGCCATTCGCCCGCCTTGCCGGAAGGTTCAGGCGGCAGTTTGTCGGCCAGCGCACTAGGTAACAATGGACGCAAGGCACGCCCGACCCTGACCAATGCGCCAAACACGGCAGGACGCGGCAGGACTTCCCGCAACAGCTTGCGAGGCACAGCTTCCCGCAACGGCCGGGGCAAGCGCTGCTCGACGATCTGCCGCCCGATGTCGAGCAAACGGCTGTATTCGACGCCCGACGGACAGGTCGTTTCGCAGGAACGGCAGGTCAGGCAACGGTCGAGGTGCGTCCGCGTCTTTTCAGTAACCGCCTTGCCCTCCAGCAATTGCTTGATCAGATAGATGCGCCCCCGCGGCCCGTCCAGTTCGTCACCGAGCAATTGATAGGTCGGACAGGTCGCAGTGCAAAACCCGCAATGCACGCATTTGCGCAAAATCGCCTCGGCTTGCTGCCCGGCGCGGGTATCACGGATGAAATCGGCGAGCTGGGTATCCATCAGAACTCCGCGTAAAGGCGACCGGGATTGAGGATGCCTTTCGGGTCGAAAGACTTTTTCAGCCGCCGATGGAGCGCCAGCAAGGCCGGCGAAAGTGGCGCGAACGCCCCGTCGAGACAGCGTTTCGACTCAGCCGCACGGTACAGCACGGCATGGCCGCCGGATACTGCCGCTTCGCTGCGCAAACCATCCGGCGCGTCGGCATACCAGCGCAAGGCGCCGCCCCACTCGATTGCCTGCAAGCTGTCATCGGACGATAACGGTGCGGTACTCGGCAAGGCACAACGCCATAGCGTTGCTGCAGCAAACGCCGGATGCGTCTGTTCGCGCACCGAAATCCAGTGTTTTGCGGCGTCGACCGCAGCAATCGGCTTACCGCCGGCCTGGGCCAACGCGCGGATCGCCGCATCGACCGCTGCCTGCGCGCCGGAAAGACGCAGATACAGGCAGTTGGCAAACCAGAAGGAAGCCGAAATCGGCAGCGGACGACCACCCCATTCATTCAGCTTGGCAATGCTTTCGGCCGCATCGAAGTCAAAACACAGCGTCTGCTCGGCAACCGGCCGGGGCAGCACCTTGAGCGTCGCTTCGGCGATCAGGCCGAGCGTACCGAGACTGCCGGCCAGCAGCCGAGAAACATCGTAGCCGGCGACGTTTTTCATCACCTGACCACCGAAATCGAGCACCTGCCCGGTGCCGTCGATCAATTTTGCGCCAAGCACGAAATCACGCACGCCACCGGCCGCCATCCGGCGCGGCCCGGACAGGCCGGCGGCGATGCAGCCACCCAGCGTCGCCGCGCCGAAATGTGGCGGCTCGAAGGCCAGCATCTGGCCCTTGCCGGCCAGCTCGGCCTCGATCTCGGCGAGCCGCGTGCCGCAGCGCGCCGTGATGTATAGCTCGGTCGGCTCGTAAGCCAGAATACCGGCGTAGGGTGCGACATCGAAGACTTCACCGGCCAGCATGCCGCCGTAGAAATCCTTGCTGCCGGCACCGCGAATACGCAGCGGCACGTGGTCGTCATGCGCCGCCTTGATGCGCTCAAGCAGATCGTCAAGCTGCATCAGAAACGCTCCAGTTCGGGAAATTTGAGATCGCCGCGATGCACGTGCATGCACCCGTATTCGGCACAGCGATGCAGGCTGGGAATGGCCTTGCCGGGATTGAGCAGGCCCTTGTCGTCGAACGCTGCCTTGATCCGGCGGAAGGCGTCGAGCGCCGGTGCGCTGTATTGCACGCACATCTGGTTGATTTTCTCGATGCCGACGCCGTGTTCGCCGGTAATCGAGCCACCGAGCGCCACCGAGAGTTCCAGGATCTCGGCCCCGAAGGCTTCAGCCCGCGCCCATTCGCCGGGCTTTGCCGCGTCGTACATGATCAGCGGATGCAGATTGCCGTCGCCGGCATGAAAGACATTGGCGCAGCGCAACTGGTATTTACTTTCCATTGCCGCAATCGCCGCCAGCATCTCGGCCAGCCGTTTGCGCGGAATGGTGCCATCCATGCAGTAATAATCCGGCGTGATTCGCCCGACCGCCGGAAAGGCAGCCTTGCGCCCGGCCCAGAAACGCAGGCGCTCGGCCTCCGATTGCGACACGCGAATGTCGCGCGCCCCTGCCGCGGTCAACACGGCGGTAACACGCGAAATCTCCTCGGCAACTTCCTCCGGCGTACCGTCCGACTCGCACAACAGAATGGCCGCCGCATCAAGGTCGTAGCCGGCCTTGACGTAAGGCTCGACGGCCGCCGTCGCCGGCTTGTCCATCATTTCAAGGCCAGCTGGAATGATCCCGGCGGCGATGATCGCCGCAACGGCATCGCCGGCCCGCGCCACCTCGTCGAACGAGGCCATGACAACCTGCGCCAGCTCCGGTTTCGGCACCAGTTTGACGGTCACTTCGGTAACCACGCCGAGCATGCCCTCGGAGCCGATGATCAGCGCCAGCAGATCGTAGCCGGGCGCATCCGGCGCAGCCGAGCCAATCTCGAACACCTCGCCCTCGATGCTGACCACCCGGACGCGCAGGACGTTATGCACGGTCAGGCCGTATTTCAGACAATGCACGCCGCCGGAGTTTTCGGCCACGTTGCCACCCAGCGTGCAGGCGATCTGCGACGAGGGATCGGGCGCGTAATACAAGCCGAACGGTGCAGCCGCTTCCGACACGGCGAGGTTGCGCACGCCGGGTTGCACGACCGCCGTCCGGGCGCTGCGGTCGACCTGCAAAATCTTGTTGAATCGGGCCATCGACAAGACAACGCCCTGGGCATGCGGCATCGCCCCGCCGGACAAACCGGTACCGGCCCCGCGCGCGACCACCGGCACGCCCATCTGGTGGCAGGTACGCAGCACGTCGATCACCTGCACCTCGCTCTCCGGCAGGCAGACCGCCATCGGCAGTTCGCGGTAAGCGGTCAGGCCGTCACATTCGTAAGGCCGCAGGTCTTCATCTTCGGTCAGCAGGCAATGCGCCGGCAGGATCATTTTCAGGCGCGTTGCCAGCGCCGCGCGGTCGGTCGTGAAGACGGAATCGGAAAGCGTCATGGTGGGCCTTATTCTAATCCGACGAGGATGGCACGGAAGTCATTGACGTTGGTTCGCGTTGGCCCGGTGACCAGCAAATCGCCCAGCCCGGAAAAATAGCCCCAGGCGTCGTTGACCGCGAGATGCCGGCGGATATCGAGCCCCGCTTCACGCGCCCGATGCAGCGTCGATGGATCGACAAAAGCACCGGCATTGTCTTCGCTCCCGTCGATACCATCGGTGTCGGCGGCCAGCGCGTGAATGCCGGGTGCGGCATCGAGCGCCAGTGCCAGGCCGAGCAGGAATTCAGTATTGCGCCCACCGCGCCCTTCGCCCTTGAGCGTTACCGTGGTTTCGCCACCTGACAGCAGAACGCAGGGCTTTTGGGCCGGCATATCGTGTTGACCGCAGCAACGCGCCATGCCGGCCAGCACCTTGCCGACTTCACGCGCCTCACCCTCCAACGCATCACCGAGGATCAGCGGCGTGATGCCCATTTGCCGCGCAGCTTCGGCTGCCGCCTGCAGCATTTGCAGCGGACTGGCGACCAACCGGAAAGTGCTGCGCGCCAGCGAGGAATCGCCCGGCTTGGGCGTTTCCAGATCGCCCGCGGCAAGCCGCTGACGCAGCGCCTCAGGCACGTCGATGGCGTAGTTATCGAGCACGCACAAGGCATCGAGCGCGGTGCTCGGGTCGCCGACCGTCGGGCCGGAAGCGATCACCGCGGGGTCGTCGCCCGGCACATCGGAAATGGCCAGCGTCAGCACTTGGGCCGGCCAGGCGGCCTGCGCCAGTCGCCCGCCCTTGCTGGCCGACAAATGCTTGCGCACGCAGTTGATCTCGCCGATGCTCGCCCCCGACTTAAGCAGCGCCGAGGTGAGTGCCCGCTTCTCGGCCAGCGCGATGCCTGCGGCCGGTGCGGCGAGCAAGGCCGAGCCGCCACCGGAGATCAGCGCCAGCACGCGGTTGTTTTCAGTCAGGCCACGCAGCTTGTCGAGAATGCGTGCCGCCGCTTGTTCGCCCGCGGCATCGGGCACCGGATGAGCCGCTTCGACAATTTCGATGCGCTCACAGGGAACGCCGTGGCCGTAGCGCGTAATGACCAGCCCTTCGAGCGGGCCGGACCAGTGTTGTTCGACGGCCCGCGCCATTGCTGCCGATGCTTTGCCGGCACCGATGACGATCAGTCGCCGGCCATCGTCCGGCGGCAAATGCGGCGGCACACAAAGCGCCGGATCGGCGGCAGCAATCGCTGCATCGAACAAGCGGCGCAAAATCTCGCGCGGCGTCATGCCGGCATCCAGCCAAGGCCGGCCTCGGTGGTGGTTTGCGGCTTGTATTCGCAGCCGACCCAGCCGTCGTAACCAAGCCGGTCGAGCAATGCAAACAGGAAGGGATAGTTGATCTCGCCGCTACCCGGTTCGTGCCGGCCGGGGTTATCGGCAATCTGGATATGGCCGATGCGGTGTAGATTGGCCTCCAGCGTCCGGGCCAGATCGCCGGCGATGATCTGGGCGTGATAGATGTCGTACTGAAGTTTGACGTTGCTGCGGTCGACCGCGTCCAGCAGGCGAAATCCCTTGGCCACGTCGTCCAGCCAGTAGCCCGGCATATCGATGCGGCTGTTGATCGGCTCAATCATCAGCGTCGCGCCGACCGTCGCGCAACGGTCGGCGGCGTAGCGCAGATTGGCGATGAAAGTTTCTTCCAGTTCGGCCTCGTCATGCCCGGCCGGGCGCAGACCGGCCATGCAGTGCAGGCGCTCGCAATCGAGCACCATCGCGTAGTTGATCGCCTGCTCGACCGATTCGGCAAATTCGCCCTGACGATGCGGCAGGCAGGCCAGGCCACGCTCGCCGGCCGCCCAGTCGCCGGGCGAGAGGTTGAACAGGACCTGTTCGAGATCGGCCGCCTTCAGCCAGTCGGCCACATCATGCGCCGGATAATCGTAGGGAAAGAGATATTCAACGCCTTTGAAGCCGGCCGCGGCAGCTCGCTGGAAGCGCTCCGGAAAAGCAACATCGGCAAACAGAAAACTCAGATTGGCAGCGAACTTTGGCATGGCGATGACAGTCAGTATCCGGGCCCGCCAGTATAATTCGGCGCACAACAACGAGGAGAAACCAGTGAGCAACACCGGGAACAGCGAACAAGAAACAAGCAGCGAACGCAAGGGCAACCGCCTCTCGAAGATCGTCACCCGCACCGGCGATGCCGGCACCACGGGGCTCGGCGACGGTAGCCGGACGACCAAGGACAGCCTGCGCATCGACACCATCGGCGAAGTCGATGAACTCAACTCCAGCCTCGGCCTGCTGCTCTGCGAAGAGTTGCCGGAAAAAGTGCGCGCCGCCCTGCTCGACATCCAGCACGATCTGTTCGACCTTGGCGGCGAACTGTGCCTGCCGGGCATGAGCGTGATGAAGGACGCCCAGGTCGCCCGGCTTGAGGAACTGGTCGAAGACTTCAACGCCGACCTGCCGATGCTCAAGGAATTCATCCTGCCCGGCGGCACCCGTCCGGCGGCCATCGCCCACCTCTGCCGCACCATCTGCCGGCGCACCGAGCGCTCAATGGTGCGCCTGAACAATGCCGAGGCGCTTTCCGAAGCCGCCCGCCGCTACGTCAATCGACTCTCCGACCTGCTCTTCGTGCTTGGCCGCGTACTCAACCGGGCCGGCGGCCGGGGCGACGTGCTGTGGCAAAAAGGCAAGAACGCCGCATGAGCGCCTGCGTCATCGGCCACATCACGGTCAAGGATGCCGACAAATGGGCGCAATACCGCGCTCAGGTGCCGGCAACCATCGCCCCGTGGGGGGCCGAACTGGTCTTTCGCGGCCTGACCGTGAAGGTACTGGCCGGCGAACATGCCCACACCGATACCGTCGTCATCCGCTTTCCCGACCAGGCTTCGGTCGATGGCTGGTATCAATCGGCGGCATACCAGGCCCTGATCCCGCTGCGCGAACAGGCCGCCGATCTGGTCCTGATCAGCTTTAGCGATTGACCTCACCGATTGCGGCGCCCCACTTCACCGGGCGCCGCCGCTTCGGTTAAGCTTCTCCGCACAAAAAAACAGGAGACAGCTCATGCAACAACCCACACTGACCACGATTACCCTCAGCCTCGACCAGGGCATCGCCGAAATCCGCCTCAACCGGCCGGACAAATCGAACGCGATGAACGATGCGATGTGGCAGGAAATCCGCCTCGCCTTCGACTGGGTAGACGCCACGCCGGCAGCGCGTGTCGCCATCCTTGCCGGCGAAGGCCGCAACTTCTGCGCCGGTATCGACCTGAGCATGCTCGGCAGCATCCAGCAACGCATCGCCCACCCCGACGGCGCACGCAGCCGCGAAGCCCTGCGCCGCCTGATTCTCGACCTGCAGGATTGCCTGAGCAGTCTCGAACGCTGCCGCAAACCGGTGCTCGCCGCCATCCAGGGCGCCTGCGTCGGCGGTGCGCTCGATCTCGTCACCTGTTGCGACATGCGCTACGCCTCGCCGGAAACCATTTTTTCAATCAAGGAAATCGACCTCGGCATGGTCGCCGACGTCGGCACACTGCAGCGCCTGCCGCGCCTGGTCGGCGACGGCATGGCCCGCGAACTGGCTTACACCGGGCGCAATGTCGACGCCGCAGAAGCCGAACGCCTCGGCCTGGTCAACCGCGTTTTTGCCTCACCGGAGGCGTTGACCGCAGGCGTCCACGCCCTGGCCGCAACGATTGCCACCAAATCCCCCCTGGCCACCCGCGGCCTCAAGGAAGTCATGAACTACAGCCGCGAACACAGCGTGGCCGACGGCCTCAACCACGTCGCCGGCTGGAATGCCGCCATGCTGCTCTCCGGCGACCTCAACGAAGCTATGCTCGCCCAACGCGAACGACGGGCGGCGAAATTTGTGGATTGAGGTTGGGTAACGCAAAGGTGGGGAGCACGGGGATGGCTGTTCAGCCAATGTGGTTGTTATGCCAATCCAGTAGACCGCCTGCTACCGGCCAACTGCCGCCGTTCGACACTCCGGGGAAGCTGCCATTTGAATGACTGCTGTATCTCGGAAGGTGCCTGAAGACTAATTCACACAACTCGGCCATTGCCTATGTTCAGCGTATCGCCAAAGAGGATCGTGAGCACATTGCCAGGACGATCGCCAGATGGGTGTTGGCCATCGCCGCTGCACTGACCATCAAAATCCATTGGCCAGGAAATTGAGGCAATGCAGACTTGTTGGCGCTTCAAAATTGACACAAGCTACACCGCAAGGGAGAAAAACACATGAAACAGACGTTGACCGCAGGATTGTTGCTGCTCGCCGTGGGGGCTGCCCCGGCGCAGGCGCTGGAGTCGCCCTATTTGCCGTTGGCGCAGGCGGGCGGTGGGCCGCTGGTGCTCAAAGAAGACCCGGCAAAAGACCCCGTGTTGCTCGAACTACTTGGCAAGTTCAACAAGAAAACAGCACTGGAAAAGTTGCCGATACTTACCATTAGCCAACGCGAACGGATCATGGGCTATTACAAGCTTGCGCGATCCCAGCCGGATATTAGTGATCGGACGGTTGCTAACGGCGTGAGCGGAATGGTGCTTGGTTATGTGGAAATCGACGATGTTCGCCGCTTTGTTGATGAGTATGCGAAAACCGGAAAGCTGCCGAAGGGGCTTCCACTTCCCTATGCGAACTTCAAGGGAGCTTCGGAGAAATTTCCTTGGGCGGAAATCTATCTTGCGAATGAGCTATCAAGTACGAAGAAACTGGATGAACAGATTGGGGTAATTTTGGATACAGTCATTGCGGATGCCGATAGGCGGAGTGAGGAAGCCGATAGGCGGAGTGAGGAAGCCCGGAGGCAGGGCGAGGATGCCCGAAAAAGCATTGAGCTGCTTAAACAACTTCTCAAGGCTGTGAAATAGGCACCCTATGGCGCGTGATCTTCCTCAAACGGAGCGGCCCCAGGTTGAGCGCTGGCTGGTGGTTGGCAATGAGTCAAGTTGATGGCTGTCACGATTAGCCAACACTCGATACGGCTATGGGTCAGCTATCCCGGGCAAAGCGGCCGATTGGAGTTCCCGAATTGGAGGTCCGCTTTGGTCGAGGAGTTCGCGTTCGGCCAACGTTTTGAACGACCGCAGTCAGTAAGCTGCCGTTGCGCTGCCCGACAGGTAAAGATCCGCTAAGGGCACGAAGCAGCCCGTATCCACTGTTACACCCAACGACCACCCAAGCCGTGTATTGACCCAGCCGAACTGAACACATAAATCACCCAGACGCCGTAAAAAGCGAGAGCAAATACTGCAGAAAAAAAGCCACATCCCCTCACAGGATGTGGCTTTTTCATTTCTTACTGACAGCGGGGAATTAAGTCACTCCCCGCTCATCCGGCGTAAAAACTGCTTACTCGGCGGCCTTGGCTGCGCGACGGGCGCGGACGGCGGCGGCCAGTTTTTCCAGCACGAGCAGGCTGTCGTCCCAGTTGATGCAGGCATCGGTGATGCTCTGGCCGTAGGTCAGTTCCTTTTCAGGCGAGAGATCCTGACGGCCTTCGACCAGGTGGGATTCGACCATCACGCCGACGATACGGTCTTCGCCGCTGTTCAGCTGTTCGCAGATGCTGTCATTGACTTCCATCTGCAGCTTGAACTGCTTGCGGCTGTTGCCGTGCGAGAAATCAACCATCAGCCGTGCGGCCAGACCGGCCTTGGCGATTTCGGTGGCGGCAGCGTCAACGCTGGCGGCGTCATAGTTCGGCTCCTTGCCGCCGCGCAGGATGACGTGGCAGTCCTCGTTGCCCATCGTCGACACGATGGCGGTGTGACCGGACTTGGTGACCGACAGGAAATGGTGCGGCGAATTGGCCGAACGGATGGCGTCGACCGCGATACGCATGTTGCCGTCGGTGCCGTTCTTGAAACCGACCGGGCAGGACAGGCCGGAGGCCAGTTCGCGATGCACTTGCGACTCGGTGGTACGCGCCCCGATGGCGCCCCAGGCGATCAGGTCGGCAGTGTATTGCGGGGTGATGGTATCGAGGAACTCGGTGGCACAGGGCAGATCGAGTTCGTTGATGTCGAGCAGGATCTTGCGTGCCAGGCGGATGCCTTCGTTGATGCGGAAGGTGTTGTCGAGGCGCGGGTCGTTGATCAGGCCTTTCCAGCCCACCGTCGTGCGCGGCTTTTCGAAATAGACACGCATCAGCACGACGAGGTCGTCGGCATATTTGCCGGCCTCCTTGGCCAGTTTCCTGGCGTAATCGAGCGCCAGGTCGTAATCGTGAATCGAGCAGGGGCCGATCACGACCAGCAAGCGGTCATCGGCACCGTGCAGGATGCGGTGGATCGCCTGGCGTGCGGCGTAGGTGGTCTGTGCGGCGCGATTCGACAGCGGGTATTCGCGGAAGACGTGAGCCGGCGGAACCAGTTCCTTGATTTCCTTGATGCGAACGTCGTCAGTATTCGGTTTGCTTTGCGGCGTCATGGCCAACCCCAGTAAAAAGCCTGAAAACCTGGCATTCTACCGGATCGGCATGGAAGATTCAGGCTTAGTGCGGCAAGCGCTCGTACAAGGTAACCACCGATTCCATTTCTTCGAGGATACGTTCGCTGGTTGTCGCCACCGCGGTCTGCGGACGATTGTCGGCGCCGCTTTTCTGGCCAAGGGCATTTTCGAAGAAGAACCACTGCTGGCCAACCAGCCCGAGCGCGTCCTTGAGCTGCGGCGTGTTGACCGGCGAAGCCAGCAATTCGGCTTGCGCATCGGCGAATTCACGCCGTGCCTTGCCCAGCCCGGCCGAGCTATTGGCATCGCCGACCCCCCAGGCCATCGCCTGGTAATACTTGGCCATGCGCTGCGACAACATGCGCTGGCGGCCGGAGAGATTGAGCAGGCGACCGGCGGTCGTGCCGGACCGTTTTTCAAGCAGCTCGGTGCCCTGATTGGCCAGTAACAGGACTTCTTCAGACAGGGCAAGCACCTTGCGGCCGTTATCGGGCGAAGACGGCGCACCGAGCAGGATGTCCTTGTAGGCCAGCCAGGATTTTTCAAGCTTGAGGTAGGTCTCGCGAATCTCCGGCGTCGGCGCAAAACCTTTCAATTCAACCAATTGGCGATCAAACAGAGCCACCGAGACATCCAGCACCTTTTTGCTGCGGTCGACATCGATTTTCTGGCCAATCTGGAAATAAGCCTTGGCAATACGCTGTGAAAGCATGCGCTGGCGCCCGGCCTTGTTGATGGCTGAATTGATATCGCTGATCTGGGCGGTCGCCTCAGGTGAGGGAAGGCAAAGCAGGCATGCCAGGAAGAGGCCAAGCAGATATTTCACAATGAATCCATCGGGAAAATGCGATGCGCGAGCTTAAGGGCTGGCGTTACATATTTGCCATGATCTGCATCAACCGTGCCGAAGCCGACACAATCAATTCAGGGAAGCTGGGTCAGATAATGGGCGATGGCAACGATATCTTCGTTCTTCAGCGGCGCCGTCGCGATCGACATCAACTGGTTGTTGCGCACCCCGGTCTGGTCACGATAGCGCGTGATCGACGTCTGCAGATAAGGTAGCTTCTGGCCGGCCAGTCGAGGATAGGCATCGTTGCCATGCGCCTGCTCACCATGACAGCGAACGCACAATTTGTCGAACAAGCCCTTGCCGCGGGCAACCTGAACCGGATCGGCCGACGAGGGACGAACGCTGACCCCGGCGTAAAACAAGGTGATCTGGAGGCGCTCATCGTCCTTGAGCACCTTGATCAGGCCCTGCATGAAGGGATCCTTGCGTTCGCCACTGCCGAACTTGCGAATCTGCTCCAGCAGGTAAGCCGGATTTTGTCCGGCCAGGTTGGGGACTTCCGGCGACTTGCTGATGCCGTCTTCACCATGGCAATTGGCACAGAAAAACGACGCTTTCTTGCCGGCTTCGACGGCCTGCTTGAGGGCAGCAGGGTCAGCCGAAACTGATTTCAGGCGCTCTTGCAGCGCCGGCTGGGCATGCGCCATACCGCTTGCGGCCAAGATTCCCAGCACATAAAACCAAGACCGCATGACACCAACCCCTTCAAAATGACTACATATTATGCCGTACCACCCACCGTCAGTCCATCGATACGCAAGGTCGGCTGACCGACACCGACCGGGACGCTCTGGCCATCCTTGCCGCAGGTGCCGACACCGGGATCAAGCTGCAGATCGTTGCCGATCATCGAAATGCGCGTCATCGCATCCGGCCCGTTGCCGATCAGCGTCGCCCCCTTGATCGGGCGCGTCACCTTGCCGTCCTCGATCAGGTAGGCCTCGCTCATCGAGAAAACGAATTTTCCGCTCGTGATATCGACCTGCCCGCCACCGAAATTGGCCGCGTAGATGCCCTTCTTGACCGATTTGATGATTTCCTGCGGATCGTGCTCGCCGGCCAGCATCATGGTGTTGGTCATGCGCGGTAGCGGCAGGTGAGCGAAGGATTCGCGCCGGCCGTTACCGGTCGGGGCAACGCCCATCAGGCGGGCATTCAGGCTGTCCTGCATGTAACCCTTGAGAATGCCGTCCTCGATCAGCACGGTGCGCTGCGTCGTGTTCCCCTCATCGTCGATATTCAAGGAACCACGGCGATCGGCAATGGTGCCATCGTCGATAACGGTGACGCCCTTGGCGGCGACGCGCTGGCCAACCCGGCCGCTGAACGCCGAACTGCCCTTGCGATTGAAATCGCCTTCCAGGCCATGACCGACCGCTTCGTGCAGCAGGATGCCGGGCCAACCGGAACCAAGCACGACCGTCATTTGCCCGGCTGGCGCCGCGTCGGCGTGCAGGTTGATGACGGCCTGATGAACCGCTTCCTTGGCGTAGCGCTGGAGCACTTCGTCGTCAAAATAGGCAAAATCGAAACGACCGCCGCCACCGGCACCACCTTGTTCGCGCTTGCCGTTTTCCTCGACAATCACCGACACCGAGCAACGGACCAGCGGGCGAATATCGGCTGCCAGGCGACCATCCGAACCGGCCACCAGGACGACATCGTATTCACCAGCCAGCGAAGCCATGACTTGAACGACACGCGGATCGAGCGCCCGGGCAAAACCTTCGAGCCGTTCGAGCAACTTGACCTTGGCTTCGGCCGGCAAGGAGGCGATCGGGTCGTTGGGCAGATACAGCGCACGTGCCGCGGTCGACGCCTTGAAAGCCGGCAAAATGCCATTCTGGCCAGCGGCGGCAATCGCCCGAACGGCCGCAGCGGCATCATTCAAGGCCAGCGCACTGATGTCATCGGAGTAGGCAAATGCGGTCTTTTCACCGGAAATGGCACGCACCCCGACCCCTTGGTCGATATTGAAACTGCCCGACTTGACGATGCCTTCATCCAGGCTCCACGCCTCGGAACGGGAATACTGGAAGTAAAGGTCGGCGTAGTCGACCTGATGCGTCAGGATCTGACCGAAAGTGCGCGACAAATCGCCTTCATTCAGCGAGAAAGGGGTCAGCAGCAGCGATTCGGCCTGGGCCAGTGCGCTTTGTGAATTCATTGAAGCTCCGTCAGAGAATACGGTGGGCGAGCGCCGGCAGGCTCTCGCGGATTTCGGCAATGCGGGCGTGATCGAGGTCGGCGATGACAACGCCCGGCCCCTTCATCTTGCGGTCGAGGATTTCACCCCAGGGATCGACAATCATGCTGTTGCCGTGGGTCATTCGGCCATTTTCATGCTGGCCGCCCTGTCCGACCGCGAGCAGGTAGCATTGGTTCTCGATGGCGCGGGCGCGCAGCAGGATTTCCCAGTGCGCCCGGCCGGTCGTATCGGTGAAGGCGGCCGGCATCAGGATCAGGTCGACCGGCCCGAGCGAGCGGTACAGCTCGGGAAAACGCAGGTCGTAGCAGATCGACAGCGCGATGCGGCCAAACGGCGTATCGACCGCGACCGGTGTATCGCCCGGCTCGATGAAGGCCGATTCGTTGTACGCCTCGGCTCCCTTCTTGAAGCCAAACAGGTGAATCTTGTCGTAGCGCGCGACGCAATCGCCGCCATCGTTGAAAACCAGCGTGCTGTTGCGCATCTGGTGCGGCTGCGTCGCGGTCAACGGGATGGAACCGGCAATAATCCAGACATCGTGCCGCGCCGCCGTGGCCGCCAGCCAGTCCTGCACCGGACCGTTGCCAAACTGCTCGCGCGCCCGGACCCGGTCCGCATCGGCCGCGCCGATGATCGGAAAATACTCCGGCAGCGCAACCAGTTGCGCCCCCTGATCGACCGCCTCGGCAACCAGGCGCCCGGCCACTTCCAGGTTATCGGCCACGCGCGGCCCGGAAACCATCTGTAAAGCGGCTATCCGGCAGTTTTTCTTGATCACGGCTTGTTTCCTTCTTCAGCGGATGATTTGACCTCGGGGGCAGGTTCTCCAGCCTTGTCGACCAGCGGATCGCTCCAGCTGCCGGTGACATGATAACGGTAGCTGAACAGGCGATTGAGCGGCTTTTGCAGCACGGTATTGGCGACCAGCGCCGCCGCACCAACCACCGGATTGACCAGCGCCGCCGCACCAACTGCCGCCAGACCGCCCAGTTCGGGGCGAACAATGACCTGCAAATCCTGCGTTTCGGCCCGTAGATCGGTTTCACCGCGCATTTCGATCTGCGCTGCCGGACCGGAAATGCGCAAAGGTTCAGTCGTCCGCATGATGCCCTTGCGCACCGACAGACTGCCCTCAATGCTGTCGAAAGCCAGCCCGTCGCTGAAAATATCGCGGAAATCGAGGGTCAGGCGACGCGGCAACGATTGCAGCGAAATCAGCCCGAGCAACTTGCCGACGCCCGGCTCCAGCTTGTTGAACTGCCCTTTTTCAGCCAGCACATTCATCTGCCCAGTCAGCGACGGGTAATGGATAGCCGTCAGCGGCCCGCTCCACTGCAGGTCGCCGCTCAGCTTCGCGGTTCCCCGGCGGACAGCATCGACATAGCCAAGACGGGCAAGCAGCTTGCCGGCATCGGCCGAATTCAGTTCAAAATTCATCCGCGTCTGGTGGCGCCCGGCATTCAGCCAGGTCGCCCGCCCCTTGAGGCTGCCGTCCGGATTGTGCAGGCTGAAGTTGTCGAGATTCCAGGCCCCCTTGTCGTTACGCGCCCGCAGCTCCAGCTTGCCCAGCGCCTTTTCGCCGATATAAAAGTCGTCGACCGCGAGATTCATGCCGGGCAGCGAGTTAACCAGTTCGCTGTGTCCATCGCCGCCCTCGCTGGCAGGGCGGATGACCAGACGCTTAAAACTGCCCTCGACCCAACCCTCACCAGCGCTGCGCCAGAAAATATCGCCAACCGCATCGCGCGTATTCAGACCGATCTGCCAGCCGCCATCGCGCGGCCTCAGGGTACTTTCGACCTGGCTGTAATCACGCCCGAACAAATGCAGGCGCGGCGTTTTCAGAGTCAGCAGACTGAGCGCCAGCCCGCCTCCCGAAGTGCTTTCCTGAGCCGAGCCGGCCGGAATGAAATTCTTCCAGGCATCGGCATCGATCTGTGGTGCAGCGACACGCACCGCCAACCCCTTTTCCGGCAGGCGCAAATCGGCCTCGCCCACGGCAAAGACCCCGCGCTCCCAATTTCCCTGGCGGCGCACCATCAGCCCCTGAGCCACCTTGCCCAGGACGATCCGGTATTGCTCGCGCGTGGCATCCGGCGCACTGCGTTCGATGCGCAAGGGCAAGGCCGTCGTCGCATTCTTGTTGAGCGGATCGGGCAAGGGAGAGCTGACGCCCAGCAAGTCGGACTCGATGACGAAATCGGCATTCCGCTTGCGGATCGCGATATCGGCCTTCCAGCCGGCGCTGCCGGTCAGATGCTCCATCAGCGGAAAGCCGAAATGCCGATGCACCTCGGCCACATTGGCCGTGCCGCTCGCCACGACCCCCACCTTGTCGCCGGCACTTTTGACATTGACCTTGATCGGCCCGCCAAAAACCTTGCCGACAATATCCTGCGCCGCTACCGTATTTTCGGTCAGCACCAGGCGACCATTGACCTGGGTGATCGGCGGTAATGCCGCAAGCGGCTCAAGCACGTTGTTCTGAAAACGATAATCGCCGCGCATCCGGGTATCGAGCGCGTGACGCAAGGGAATATCGAGTTCCAGATTGAGCCGGCCACTGCCCGTTGC
Organism: Dechloromonas sp. TW-R-39-2; assembly: GCF_016864195.1. NCBI lineage: Bacteria > Pseudomonadati > Pseudomonadota > Betaproteobacteria > Rhodocyclales > Azonexaceae > Dechloromonas > Dechloromonas sp. TW-R-39-2. The sequence continues at coordinate 1,174,893 of NZ_CP045202.1, read as the reverse complement.
TTTCATGCCATCGGTGAAATGATCGATGGTCGCCGCCACCGGGCTACGCTCGATGAATTTGAAAAACTCGCTGGTCGGCCCCTGCGCCACGCCGCGCACCAGGAGCATTTCTTCGTGCGATTCGAAATCGGGCAATTCAACCGTCACTGCCGACAGCTTGGCCCCCAGGATGGCGCCCTTGTCGGCTTCGATCTTCATGCCGACACCGAAAGTCATGTTGGCGTCGATATTCTCGATGGTCGGCCAGCCAGCCACGTAATCGACCTTGGCATCGGCCGCCTTGGCGGTGACGATGAACTGGCCCTTGCTTGCATCGCGGAAGGGGAAATCCCGGAGGTTGCCCTTGAGCACCAGACGGCCATCGTAGCCGCGTCCGGCGACGATACCGCGCCGGATCCAGTTGCGTGCTTCGGCATTGACGGCATGCGGCATGTAGCGCCAGACCGCCCGGCCATCGGCGCGGTCGACCGTCGCCAACAGGTCGATTTCACCCGGACCATCACCGCTGTAACGGTAAGTCCCGCGCGCCGAACCGGCCGCCTCGGGGCCGGCGAAATCGAGTTTTTCCAGCTTGATATCGACCGCATCGGCGGTTGTTTTCCAGTTCAGACGGGCTTTCAGGCTATCCAGCGCGATATCCGGCACGGGAAACACTGCCGGCAGCGACAGGCCGGAGGTTCCTGCATCGAAACTCAGTTCGCCGCCCTTCTCGGTCAGATCGAGTTTGCCGGTGATCCCCAAAGCACCAGGCACATAACCATCGGCCCGGATGCCCATCTCACTGAACGCAGCCTTGAGGGCATAGCGCTTGAGTTCTTCACCCTCTAGGCCCCAACTGGCGCGCAATTCGGCAATCCGCCCTTGCGGCTGGTGCTTTTGCAACAACTCGCGACTGCGCGCATCGAGCGGCATGTAGGCCGCCAGGCGGGCAAGAATCGAGAGATCGAGAAAACTGGCACTGGCATTGCCGTTGACCGCGGCAGTCTGGGCATTCTGGCGCAGATCGACCTGGAAATCGGTCGGTGCGATACGCAAACCATCCAGCGTCAGCAGCTCGACCTTGCGCCCGGCCAGCATCCACTGATCCGCCTTGTAACGCCCTTCGAAGCGACCGCGCAGGCTGGCCAGATCGAGTTCGGGCAATTTCTTGCCGAGCCTGACGCGCAACTCTTCGAGCGCCACGTCGGCCGTCACCTTGCCATCGCCTTCGGCCAGATCGCCCCAGACGCGAATCGCACCGCGGCCTTGCGGCAGGTGCACCGGGTAATCGACCCATTTTTGCCAGCCGGCCAGATCGGCGTAATCCAGCTCGACAAAAATCTTGCCCTTGAGCAACTCCAGCGCCTCACCGAGATCGCCACGCACCTCGCCACGAATGTCGATGCGCGCCGCCAGTTCGGCCGGTGGAGCGGCAGAGAGCCCGAAACGATGGCGCCGGCCGCTGTTGTCCAGCCCGAACTGCAATTCCTCCAGCGCCAGCGGCGGCGCCTTGCGCAGGCGATCCTCCCAGACGATGCTGGCATTACGGATGCGAATGTGTTTTTGCTGCAGCACCCACTCGGCAAAGGCCGGATCGCTCTCGCCCTCAGTATCCAGCCCGGCCACGGTGATCTTGCCGCTGCTTTCCCGCCGGACATGCAGTACCGGCCGCTCGAAGGCCAGCAAATCAAGGCGGATCTGCAAGCGCCACAAACTTTCCCAGGACAAGACGCTCTCGACGCTGGCCAGCGAAAAAGCCGGCACGCCATTGCGGTCAAGCAGCAGCACGTCATTCAACACAAGATCGGGATTCAGCCCTTCCCAGCGCGCCTCGATACGGCCGATGCGCACCGGCTGGCCGATGGCGCGACTGGCCGCTGCCTCGATTTGCGGCTGGTAGGCCGCCACATTCGGCAGAACGGCATAGCGCAGGGCGAGAATCAGTGCTGCGAAAACCAGCCAGGCAGCGAACAGCAGCCAACCGAGCAGACGCACTGTCGGATGGGCCAGCACGGGCCATAGCCAGTGCAGCCGATGGTAGACCGTGGCACGCACTTGCTGACGGGATTCAGCGCAGGACTGAGCGCTTTCGCTATTCACGCGTCAAACCGTTTTGCCAGAATGGGTAATAGATCACTACAATCAAAAATTCGGTAAAACCCGCATTCTATCCTTTTCGGCCGACCTGCCGATTGAGCAATCATGGACAACACACTCGACCCACGCTGGCAAGCCGCCCTGGCTCACAGCCGTTACCTGGCCAATCAGCTTCAGGCGAACCCCGGCCTGATTCCGGAACTGGCTGCCACCTGGCTTGCCCCACTCTCCGAAGACCTGCTGCTGGCGCCGCTCAAGCAGGATTTCGCCGATGACGATGCAGTCAAGGCGGCACTGCGCCGACTGCGCCATCGCGCCATGTGTCACATTGCGCTGCGCGACCTGTGCGGCCTGGCACCGCTCGGTGAAATTGTCGAAAGCATGACCATGCTGGCCGACGTGACGACCAACTTCGCGCTCGACCATTACCACCGCCAGCTCGTCGCCACCTACGGCGAACCACTCGACAAGGCCGGCCAGCCGCAGCGCCTGCTGATCATCGGCATGGGCAAGCTGGGCGGGCGCGAGCTGAATGTCTCGTCCGACGTCGATTACATCTTCATCTACCCGGAAGAAGGCGACACCGCCGGCCCGAAGAGCATCGAGAACTACGATTTCTTCACCCGTCTCGGCAAGCGGGTGATTGCCGCACTCGGCGAATTGACAGCGAACGGCCAGGTGTTCCGCGTCGACATGCGCCTGCGCCCGAATGGCGACTCCGGTCCGCTGGTCTGCTCGCTCGATGCGCTGGAGAACTATTTCATCACCCAGGGCCGCGAGTGGGAACGCTACGCCTGGATCAAGTCGCGCGTCATGAACGCCGGCCCGAATGCCGACGGTGCGGCGCTCGGCGAATGGATGGCGGCGCTACGCCGCATTTCCCGCCCCTTCGTCTTCCGCAAATACCTCGATTTCGGCGCGATCAACGCCATGCGCGACCTGCACGCCCAGATTCGCCGCGAAGTGGCGCGCAAGGACATGGCCGACCACGTCAAGCTCGGCCCGGGCGGCATTCGCGAAATCGAATTCATGGCCCAGGTCTTCCAGCTGATTCGCGGCGGACGCGATCCCGGCCTGCAAATCCGCCCGACGCTTTCCGTGCTCAAATTGCTCGTCGACCGCAAGCTTCTCCCGGCTGAAACTGAAATCGAGCTGCGCGAAGCCTATGTTTTCCTGCGTCGCCTCGAACATCGCCTGCAATACGTCGAAGACAAGCAGACGCACATGCTGCCGACCGATCCGGCCGGCCAGGCCAGCGTCGCGCAGAGCATGAATTTCGCGGACTGGGCGAGCATGCTGGCCGAGCTGAACGCCCACCGCAACAAGGTCAGCAAGCATTTCGAAGCCGTTTTTTCCGACCCGGAAGCCGGTGAACACCCGCTGACCGGCTTGTGGATGAGCCAACTCGACGAAGACACGGCGATCGAAGCTTTCGGCAATCTCGGCTTCCGCCGGCCGAAAGATGCCATCGCCCGGCTTGCCGAACTGCGCGACTCGAGCCGCTACCAACAATTGCCGAGCACCAATCGCTCACGGATCGACGCCGTCGGCCCGCGCCTGATCGAAGCGGCCGGCGCAACCAGCGACCCCGATACGACACTGGTTCGCGGCCTCAATTTCCTCGAAGGCATCGCCCGGCGCGGTGCCTACCTGGCGCTGCTGCAGCAGTACCCGATGGCCCTGCGCCGCGTCGCCGACATGATCTGCGCCTCCAGCTGGGCGACCGAATATCTCAACCGCTACCCGCTGCTGCTCGACGAACTGCTCGACCCCCGGCTTTACGAAATTGCCACCGACTGGGCCGGCTTCCGCGAATCGTTGCGCCGCACGCTGGCTGACCATGCCGGCGACACCGAACGCGAGATGGATATCCTGCGCGAAGTGCATCACGCCCAGGTTTTCCGGCTACTCGCCCAGGATCTGGCCGGGCTGCAAAGCATCGAACATCTCTCCGACCACCTGACCGAACTGGCCGACACACTGGTCCAGGAAACCCTGCCACTGTGCTGGAGCACAATCAAGAAACGCCATTGCGACGTGCCGAAATTCGCCGTCATCGGCTACGGCAAGATGGGCGGCAAGGAACTCGGCTACGCCTCCGACCTCGACATGGTTTACCTGTTCGATGACGATGCGCAGGACGCCGACGAAAACTACGCCCGCCTCGGCCAGCGCCTGAATTCGTGGCTATCGAGCCAGACCTCGGCCGGCATCCTGTTTGAAACCGACCTGCGCCTGCGCCCGAACGGCGATTCCGGCCTGCTCGCTGTCTCGGTCGACGCCTTCCGCGACTATCAATTGAAAAACGCCTGGGTCTGGGAACACCAGGCGCTGACCCGCGCCCGCTTCTGCGCCGGCGATCCGGCCGTCGGCGCACGCTTCGAGGCGATCCGCACCGAAATCCTGCGCCAGCCGCGCGACATGGCCGTACTCAAAGCCGAAGTCATCGCCATGCGCCAGAAAATGGCCGATGCCCACGCTTCGCACAGCGAAACCGAGTTCGATCTGAAGCACGACAGCGGCGGCATCATCGATGTCGAATTCATCGTCCAGTACCTGATTCTCGGCCACGCCCACCAGCACGCCAGCCTGACCGGCAATCTCGGCAATATCGCCCTGCTCAGGATGGCCGCCGAACTCGGCCTGATCGATGCCGGACAAGCCGACGCGGCGGGCAATGCCTATCGCGAGTATCGCCGCCTGCAACACGCCAAGCGACTGAGCGCCACGCCAGCCGCCCGAATCGAGCGCGAGCCGATCGAAAAGCACATCGCTGCGGTCAACCTGCTGTGGAAGGCTGTTTTCGGGGAATAAACCGACGGCAGCAGAAATTGCAGAAATAAAAAAGCCGCTCGAAAGCGGCTTTTTAATCGGGCTGAAAAACTTACTTTTTCAGCGCATCGCGGATTTCACGCAGCAGCGTGATGTCTTCCGGCGTCGGGGCCGGCGCCGGTTCGGCAGCCGGAGCAGCCGGCGTACGCAGGCGGTTCATCTGCTTGATCATGATGAAGATGATGAAAGCCAGGATGATGAAGTTGACCAGGATGGTCAGGAAAGAACCGTAGGCAAAAACCGGGATGCCGGCTTTCCTGATTTCGGCCAGCACCGTCAGGTTGTTCGGATTGTCGCCGAGCACGACGAAAAGATTGGAAAAGTCCAGCTTGCCGACCACCCGGCTGACCAGCGGCATGATCAGGTCACCGACGATGGAGTCGACGATCTTACCGAAAGCACCGCCGATGATCACGCCGACGGCGAGGTCCATGGCGTTGCCCTTGACTGCAAATTCCTTGAATTCCTGAAGCATGCTCATACCGGTTCCTCTGTTGAATGTTGTGTAATGGCGGGATTATTCTCGGCCGCCCCGGCCAGCGTCAAGCCGCCATTCATAATTTAACGCGGCTTCACAAATGCTTTACACAGGCGCTCGGCCGCGGCCAGCAGCGTTTCCTCTTTCTTGGCGAAGCAAAAGCGAACCACGCGGTCGTCATGGCCGTCGGCATGAAAAACCGAGACGGGGATCACGGCAACGCCGACTTCCCGCGTCATCCATTCGGCAAAGGCGCGGTCGGGCAAATCGGAAATCGCGCTGTAGCGCGCCAACTGGAAATACGTGCCGCGACAGGGCAGCAATTCGAAAGGCGTTGCCGCCAGCAGATTGCGGAAGAAATCGCGCTTTTCCTGATAGAAGCCGGCCAGCCCGAGATGCCGCGAAGCATCCTGCATGTACTCGGCCAACCCCAGTTGCGACGGCGTGTGCACCGTGAAGACGTTGAACTGATGCACCTTGCGGAATTCGGCCATCAGTTCGGCCGGGCTGACGACGTAACCGATTTTCCAGCCGGTGATGTGGTAGGTCTTGCCGAAGCTGGAAACGATGATGCTGCGCTCGGCCAGTTCGGGATGGGCGCAAAGGCTGGCGTGTTTTTCGCCATCGAACAGGATGTGTTCGTAAACTTCGTCGGAGAGCACGACGATATTCGTGCCACGCAGCAATTCGACCAGTTTGTCGAGGTCGACCGCAGTCAGCAGGCTGCCGGTCGGGTTGTGCGGCGAATTGAGTACGATCATCCGCGTCTTCGGCGTGATCAGTTGTGCCACCTGCGCCCAGTCCGGCGTGTAGTCGGGAAACTGCAGGCGGGCATAAACCGCCTTGCCGCCGACCGTTTCAATCGTCGGGACGTAGCTGTCGTAGACCGGATCGAAGACGATGACCTCATCACCCGGCCGGACAAAGGCGGCAATCGCCGTAAAAAGGGCCTGCGTCGCCCCGGCCGTCACCGTAACTTCCGACTCGACGTCGTAACGCGGACCGTACAACGCAGCGACCTTGTCCGAAATGGCCTGGCGCAGTTCCGGCATGCCGGCCATCGGCGCGTACTGGTTGCGGCCCTGGCACATATGCTTGTGCACCGCGTCGAACAGCGCCGGATCGGCCTGGAAGTCGGGAAAGCCCTGCGACAGGTTGACCGCGCCGCACTCGGCTGCCATGCGGCTCATCACGGTAAAGATGGTCGTGCCCATCTGCGGGAAACGGGAGTCGATCTGGAGAGAGGTTTGCATGCTGCGGTCCACGGTCGGAAAGGGGCAAATCTTGCGGCATCCGGCGTCATTCAACAAGTCTCGGCCCGCCCCAGCGGCGAAGCGATGGCGTGAAATTGCAAGCAACACTTCCTAGGCCGGGCCGGGACCGGCAAAATGTCGGCTGTGGCGAAATTTCGCCTGAATCAATCCCACGGCAAACATGAACATCAACGGTATTCCGACCCGCACCCTGCGCGCCCATCCCGAACAGCGCGTCATCGACATCATCGACCAGACGCGGCTGCCGCATGCGCTGCACTGGATTCGCGTCACGACGCTGGCCGAGGCGGCACACGCCATTCGCGCCATGCAGGTACGCGGTGCGCCGCTGATCGGCGCAACCGCGGCTTACGGGCTGGCCATTGCGCTCGGCACCGCAGCCGACGATGCCCATCTGGCCGAAGCAGCAGCCCTGCTGCGGTCGACCCGGCCTACGGCGGTCAATCTGCACTGGGCGCTGGCGCGCATGGAAAAAGTGCTGCAAACCATCCCGCCCGAGTTGCGTTGCGCTGCAGCCTGGGCCGAAGCCGAGGCGATCGCCGAGGAAGATGTCGCCCAGAATGCGGCCATCGGCCAGCACGGCCTGAAGCTGTGGAACGACTTGATCGTCGCCGACGGCCAAACGCTGAACATCATGACGCATTGCAACGCCGGCTGGCTGGCGACCGTCGATTGGGGCACAGCCCTGTCACCGGTCTACGCCGCGCACGATGCCGGGGTGCCGGTGCATGTCTGGGTCTCGGAAACCCGGCCGCGCAACCAGGGGCTGCTCACCGCCTGGGAACTGGAACAACACGGCGTACCGCACACGCTGATTGCCGATAACGCCGCCGGCTTGCTGATGCGCAGCGGCAAGGTCGACGCGGTGATCGTCGGCGCCGACCGTATCGCCGCCAACGGCGACGTGGCCAACAAGGTCGGCACTTATCTGAAAGCCCTCGCCTGCGCCGACAACGGCATTCCCTTCTACGTTGCTGCGCCGCGCTCGACGCTCGATTTTGCCTGTGCCGACGGGGCCGATATCCCGATCGAAGAGCGCGACGGCGACGAATTCCGCCTGGTCCACGGCCTGGACCAACACGGCCAGCCCGCCGCCCTGCGGCAATTGCCGGCCGGCGAAGATGTCGCCAACCCGGCCTTCGACGTGACGCCCAACTGGCTGGTCAAGGCGATCATCACCGAACGCGGCGTCTGCCCGGCCAGCCAGGCCGGACTGCTTGCGCTCTACCCGGAAGAAGCCGGTGTCTGACCCGCGCCAGCAACTGATCGCTACCGCCTGCGCGATGGGTCCGGCCGGGCTGAATCGCGGCACATCCGGCAATGTCAGCGTGCGCAGCGGCGACGGTTTTTACATCACGCCAACCGGCATGCGCTACGAGCAACTGCTCGCCGACGACATTCCACTGATGGCGCTCGACGGTTCGCATCAAGGCCGGCGCAAGCCCTCTTCCGAATGGCGCTTTCACCGCGACCTCTACGCCACGCGCCCGGAAATCGGCGCCGTGCTGCACGCCCATTCGCCGTTTGCCGTCAGCCTGGCCTGTCTGCGCGCCGACATTCCGCCCTTCCATTACATGATCGCCCGCTTCGGCGGCGACACCATCCGCTGCGCCGATTACGCCATTTTCGGTTCGGAAGCCCTGTCGACCGCAGCACTGGCCGCGATGCAGCAACGCAAAGCCTGCCTGCTGGCCAATCACGGCCTGCTCGTCGCCGGTCGCGATCTCGACGAAGCCCTGGCGCTGGCCGGTGAACTCGAAGAGCTTTGCGAACAATACTGGCGCGCCTGCCAGCTCGGCCAGCCTATCCTTTTGTCCGGCGACGAAATGAACGCCGTGCTGCAACAATTCGCCACTTACGGACAACAATGAAACACGATCTTTCCCGCTGGCTGCACGACCATCAATTCAGCCAGGGCAACGCTGCGGCTGAACGCAGCACGCGCCTCGTGATGTGGATCACCATCGCCACGATGCTGCTCGAAATCGTCGCCGGCTGGTGGTTCAACTCGATGGCCCTGCTGGCCGACGGCTGGCACATGAGCTCGCACGCGCTGGCCATCGGCCTGGCCGCCTTCGCCTACGGCGCGGCGCGCAAGTACGCCAACGACCCGAGCTTCGCCTTCGGCACCTGGAAAATCGAAATTCTGGCCAGCTACACCAGCGCCATCGCCCTGCTCGGCGTGGCCGGCCTGATGGTGGCCGGCTCGCTCGAACGCCTGTGGTCGCCGCAAACCATTCACTACCCCGAGGCGATTGCCGTCGCCGTGCTCGGTCTCGCGGTCAACCTCGCCTGCGCGCTGATTCTCGGCCATTCGCACGAGCATCACGATCATGGACATGGCCACGATCATCACCACGGCCATGATCACGCACACGACCACCACCATCACGAAGACCTTAACCTCAAGGCCGCCTACATCCACGTCATCACTGACGCAGCCACCTCGGTGCTGGCCATCGTCGCCCTGCTCGGCGGCTGGTTCTACGGCTGGGACTGGCTCGATCCGGCGATGGGCCTGGTCGGTGCCGTGCTGGTGGCGCTGTGGGCCAAAAACCTGCTGCTCCAGTCCGGCCGCGTGCTGCTCGACCGCGAGATGGACCACCCGGTCGTCGAGGAAATCCGCGAAGTGATCGCCAGCCTGCCGGCTGCCGGCCAGACCGAACTGACCGACCTGCACGTCTGGCGCGTCGGCAACGGCGCTTATGCCTGCGCGCTCAGCGTGTTGACCCACGACACCACCTTGCAGGCGCTGGATATCCGCCAGCAACTCGCCATCCACGAAGAAATTGTGCATGCGACCATCGAAATCCATCGCTGCGACACCTGCGGCGACATCCCGGCCCAAGCCTGATGCGCATCGAAGAAATCCGCCAGCAGCTGCGCGCTGCCGGCGCCAAACCCTGCCATGAAGAACGCGTGTTGCGTGCCTGGACCCAGTTGGTCGGCCTCGACACCCGACACCGCAAGGCCGAGGATTTCCTGCCGCTGGCCGTACGCAACCTGCTGCCGGAACTGACCGCACAACTCGACGGCCTGGTCCGTCTACGCTCCGAACACCCCGGCGAGGATGGCTCGGCCCGCCTGCTCGTCGAACTGGCCGATGGCCAGACCGTCGAAAGCGTGCTGTTGCCGCGCGACGGGCTGTGCGTTTCGACCCAGGTCGGTTGCGCCGTCGGCTGCCTGTTCTGCATGACCGGCCAGGAAGGCTTGCTGCGTCAGGTCGGCAGCGCCGAAATCGTCGCCCAGGTGATTCTCGCCCGGCGTATGCGCAAGGTCAGCCGGGTCGTTTTCATGGGCATGGGCGAGCCGTCGCACAATCTCGACAACGTGATGGAAGCGATTGAAACGCTCGGCACCTCGGCCGGCATCGGTCACAAGAATCTGGTTTTCTCGACGGTCGGCGACCGCCGTGCCTTCGAACGCCTGCCGCAGGGACCGGTCAAGCCGGCACTGGCCTTGTCATTGCATACGACCCAGGCCGATCTGCGCGCCAGGCTGCTACCCAAGGCGCCGCGCATAGCCCCGGACGAACTGGTCGAACTGGGCGAGCAATATGCCCGCGCCACCGGCTACCCGATCCAGTATCAGTGGACGCTGCTGGCCGGCGTCAATGACAGCGACGAGGAACTGGAGGGCATCATCCGTCTGCTCAAGGGCAAGTACGCGATGATGAATTTCATTCCCTACAACAGCAACGAAGGACTGGGTTTCGAGCGCCCGTCGGCGGCACGCGCCGGCGAAATGGCCGGACGCCTGCACCAGAGCGGCATCCTGGCCCGCCTGCGCGATTCGGCCGGACAGGATGTCGATGGCGGTTGCGGGCAACTGCGGGCGCGCAGCGAAGCGCCGCTCAAACGGCACATGCCGCTCAAGCCGGCCTGAATCAGCTCAGTTCGTGGCGCTCGTGCTCGACCCGCACGATATAGCGTTGAATGCGGTTCTGGTCGGCAAAGGGCAGGTCGCTGAAATGCAGGCCGATACGCCAGTGCAACTGCCCCGAACGCGCCGTCTGCTCGGTCAGGTGATGCACCGACACGGCGGCAAACAGCGGGCCGCTGTCTTCCGGTAGGGTGATCCGGCAATTTTCCATCTTCTGGCCGACGATCAAGTCATCGGGCAAGCTTGCTGCGGTCAACCCGATGCCGGAGACCGAAATGTCGTTCGCCGGCAAATTGAGTAGCGCACCGCCCGGCAAGCGTCCGAAAAACTGCAAAGGCTGAACGCGCGGCGTTTCGACACGGAAATCCTCGCGCCGCTGCAAACGCACCAGCACCTTGGGCAGCGTCACGACAAAGGCCCGGGCGCCCTCAAAATTGACGTCCATCGCCGGGCCAGCCGAAAACTGGACCTGAATGCCGCCGGGCCGCCCGACGAACAGGTTTTGCTCGCTCTCACGGAAGCGACGATTCAGCTCCGGGCTTCCACTGCAATCGAAAACCAGCTGCCCCTTGTCCGGCAAGACACCGAGCAGGCGGGTCGGGAATGGTTCGCGTTCCGGGCCGAAAAGAACCGTGAATGGCGTACGTTCGCGACCGAAGCCAAGCAACATGAACTGGATTTCGGTCCGCCCGGTGATATGGAAACGCGCCTCGATTTCCGCTTCGGACAATTGGGCAATCTGGCTCATGCCGGCCCCGGCATTTCGAGCACGCGCAACAGCGACGAGGTGTCGTCGCGCCCCCAGCCTTGCGCCATCAAGGCGTTCAATTGCTGGCCGACGGCTGCGGTCAACGCCACCGGAACGCCACTTTTGCGTGCCGCCTCAAGCACCAGACCGAAATCCTTGTGATGCAGGCGCGCCTCGATGCCGGCCGAAAAATCGCGGCTAACCATACGCTCGCCCATCACATCGAGCACGCGCGAAGCCGCCGAGCCGCCAGCCAATGCCTGTTTGACTGCTGCGCAATCGACCCCGGAGGCGGCCGCCAGATGCATCGCCTCGGCCGCAGCCTGAATGGCCGCGACCATGATCATCTGGTTGCACGCCTTGGCCACCTGACCGGCGCCATTCGGGCCGACATGAACAATCCGCTGGCCGAGACAGTCAAGCAGTGGACGAACCCGTTCCAGCACCTCGGCCTGGCCGCCAGCCATGATCGCCAGCGAGGCATCGATCGCGCCCTGAACGCCGCCGGACACCGGGGCATCCAGCATCTCGACGCCCTTTTCCCGCAGTCCGTCGGCAATCCGGCGCGCCGCATCCGGCGCAATGGTCGAACAATCGACCAGCACCGAACCCGGCGCCATGCCTTCGATCAGCCCGGACTGGCCGAGCGCGACGGATTTGACATCGGCGCTCGACGTGATCACGGTAAACACGACCTCGCAGGCCCGGCCCAATTCGGCTGGCGTCGCACAGACCGTCGCCGGCAAATCGCCGACCGACTCAGGGCGCCGTGCCCAGACGTGCAAGTCATGCCCGGCACGCTGCAGATGCAGCGCCATCGGACGCCCCATCACGCCCAGGCCGATGAAACCGACTTTCATGCTTGTCCCGACAGGCTTTCAAGCAACTTGAGCACGGCAACGGAATCTTCCTCGCCGTGGCCGGAGCCAACCATGGCGTTGAACATCTGCGCCGTGGCTGCCGACCCCGGCAGGCAGAGGCCCAGCTCATGCGCCGTCTGCATCACGATGTTCAAATCCTTTTCATGCATCCAGCTCTTGAAGCCGGGCTTGAAATTGCGGTCCAGCATACGTTGACCGTGGTTTTCGAGGATTTTCGAGTAGGCGAAACCACCGAGCAGCGCCTCGCGTACCTTGCTGCGGTCGACCCCGTTCTTGGAGGCAAAAGCAAAAGCTTCGGCGACGGCCAGCACGCCCATGCCGGTAACGATCTGGTTGGCCGCCTTGGTCACCTGCCCGGCACCGCTGTCGCCGACGTGCACGATGTTCTTGCCCATGCACTCAAAGGCCGGGTACGCCGTGGCGAAGGCCGCCGCAGAGCCGCCCGCCATGATCGACAGCGTGCCGGCAATGGCCCCGACCTCACCGCCGGAAACCGGCGCATCCATGAAATCGATCCCGGCCGCCGCCAGTTCGGCGTGAATGGCGCGCGCCGCAGCCGGTGCGATGGTGCTCATGTCGACCGCGACCAGTCCGGGGCTGGCGCCCTGCGCCACGCTACGCATGACTTCGGCGACATCCGGTGCATCGGCCACCATTGAAACCAGCAATTCATTACCCCGCGCCGCCTCGGCCGGGCTGGCTGCGGCAATCGCGCCAGCCTCGATCAGGGGCTGCATGGATTCGGCGCGACGCGCCCAGACGGTCACTGTATGACCACCCTTGATGAGATTGAGCGCCATCGGGCGCCCCATGATGCCAAGGCCGACGAAACCGATTTTCATGCTGGACTCCGAGTCAGTGAGGCTCGAATTTTAGGGGAGCCGGCCGGCCGGTCAAGCGCTTAATGCTTTTTGGCCGTCGCACCGAGAAAAGCATCCAGTTCGACAATTTTATCGGCCGCAACCGGGCGGAAGAAATGGAAGCCCTGCACCCGTTCACAAGCCATGTCGCGCAGGAAGGCCGCCTGCCCCGGACTCTCGACGCCTTCGGCAACGAGGTTCAGGCCGAGCGAACGGCCGAGCGCAATGATCGACGAGACCAGCGATGCGGCATCGCCATCCGATTCGACATCGGCCACGAAGCTGTGGTCGATCTTCAGACGATCAACCGGGAAACGGCGCAGGTAGGACAACGAGGAGTAGCCGGTCCCGAAATCGTCAATCGCCAGCTTGACGCCCATCGCCTTCAATTCGTTCAACACGCTGATCGAGGAATCGGCACTGTGCATCACGACGCTCTCGGTGATTTCAAGCTCCAGCCGGCTGGCAGGCAAGCCTGTTTCGTCGAGAATGGCTTTGACCGACTGGGCAAACTCCGGCTGACGGAACTGGAGGGCCGAGATATTGACGGCAATTTCCCCCAGATCGATGCCCTGATCGAGCCAGGCACGCGCCTGCTCGCAAGCTGTCCGCAGCACCCAGTGGCCAAGCGGCAAAATCAAGCCGCTCTCCTCCGCCACCGGGATGAAATCAGCCGGGGGAATCATGCCGCGCTCGGGATGCTGCCAGCGGACCAGCGCCTCCAGACCAACCACCCGACCGCTCGGCAAATCAACCTGCGGCTGGTAATGCAGCACCAACTGGCGTTCAGCCAGCGCCTTCCACAACTCGTTTTCAAGATGCAGGCGCTTGTTGGCGGCCGCGTTCATCGGCGCGGCAAAAAACTGGTAATTGTTGCGGCCGGTCGATTTCGCGTAATACATCGCCGTATCGGCATTACGTATCAATGTTTCAGGAGAGTCACCATCGTTCGGAAACAGGGCAATGCCGATCGATGGGCTGGTATGCAATTCACAGCCATCGACCAGGCAAGGTTCGCTGACTTCGCGCACCAACTGGTGCACGACTTCGACCACCCGGCTTTCGCAGGCAAATGCTTCGAGCACGACAACGAATTCGTCGCCCCCAAGCCGCATGACGTGCTCCCCCGCGCCGAGCACCCGGCGCAGACGCGACGCCACTTCGCAGAGCAGCTTGTCACCGGCGTGGTGGCCGAGCGAATCATTGACCGTCTTGAAATTATCGAGATCGATGACCAGCACCGCCAGCCGCCCGGCATTGCGACGAATGGCGGGAATGGCCGACTCCAGCAACTGGTTGAGCGCCAGGCGATTGGGCAAGCCGGTCAGCGGGTCGTGATGGGCCATGTATTCGATGCGCGCCTCTTGCGCCTTGCGGGCGCTGAGGTCGGCAAAGACGGCGACGTAGTGGGTCAGCGTCTCGCGACGGCCTTGGCGGATCGCACTGATGGTCAATTGCTGGGGGTAAATTTCGCCGCCCTTGCGCCGATTCCAGATTTCGCCCTCCCAGCGGCAAGACTCGCGGATCGCCGTCCACATCGACTGGTAGAAATCGGGGCCATGCCGGCCCGAGCTCAAAATGCTCGGTTTGCTGCCGATCACGTCGGCGGCGGAAAAGTCGGTAATCCGTTCAAACGCCGGGTTGACCGCGACAATACGCAAGTTGGCATCGGTCAGCATGATCGCTTCGGACGAATGGCTGACCAGGGTTCGATGCAGTTCGAGTTGCTGCCCGGCATGGCGCAACAGGTAAGCGGCAAAGCCGGCACAAGCAAGCAGGAGGAACGAAACCAGGGAAGTAGCGGAGAACGGGGAAGCGTGCCAGTCTGCCAGTCCGAAGACGGCAGATAGCCAGAGCAGTGCGATGACACTCAGCGAAACAGCGATAAGCCGACGGCCGGCAACGACCGGATTGTGAATCAAGATTGTGCTACCAAACCCTTTTTGAGGCCGGCAGTTTAACCGAGACACAACAATGTTTCAGCACATAATTCTCAGGCGCCGCAAAGCACGCCAAAGGCATATAGGACAGATACTTAGCGGTAGATATTAAGCCTTGATATCAATAAGATTTGTCGCTTTTTCAGCCGCAACAGCCACCCTTTCCTGCGCTTTTCTTGACGCCCAGGCGAGCCAACAGCTTTTCCGGCGGACAAAACCCGGTAAACCCGCTTTGCAGCAGGTTGAAGCCAACAAACGCCGTAAAGGCGAGAAACCATTCTGAAACAAAAACCGGGCTGGCGTGATAGCCCAGCGCCAGCGACAGCAGGACAAAAAAGCCGGCCATGATGCGGATGATGCGTTCAATGGTCATGATTGATACTCCTTGCGGAAAGCGGCGTAGTAGAGCACCGGAATGACCACCAGCGTGAGCAGCGTGGACACCAGGATGCCGAAAATCAGGCTGAGGGCCAGCCCGTTGAAGATCGGATCGTCGAGGATGAACAAGGCGCCAAGCATCGCCGCCAGTGCGGTCAGCGCAATCGGCTTGGCCCGGACGGCGGCCGACTGGATCACGGCATCGTGAAAATTCATCCCGGCATCGACCTGCTGGCGAATGAAATCGACCAGCAAAATCGAGTTGCGGACGATGATGCCGGCCAGCGCGATCATGCCGATCATCGAGGTCGCGGTGAATTGCGAGCCGAATAGTGCGTGGCCGGGCATCACGCCGATGATGGTCAGCGGAATCGGCGCCATGATGATCAGCGGCACAAGATAACTACCGAAATGGGCGACGACCAGCAGGTAGATCAGGATCAGGCCGACCGCGTAGGCGATCCCCATGTCGCGGAAGGTTTCGTAGGTCACCTGCCACTCGCCATCCCATTTGACGCTGTAACCGGCATACGGGTCCTGCGGCTGGCGGATGAAGGTTTCGGACAGCGTGCCGCCTTCCTTGAGCGTCATGCCGTTGATTTTCGAACGGATGTCGAACATGCCGTAGAGCGGCGAATCGAGCTTGCCGCCCATATCGCCGACGACATAGACGACCGGCAGCAGGTCCTTGTGATAAATCGTTTTTTCACGCGCCTGATCGCGCACCTCGACCAGCTCCGAAACCGGCACCAACTGGCCGTCACGCGCCCGCACGCGCAGCTTGAGCAGGGCATCGAGCGAGGACTGTTTTTCGGCCGGCAAGGCAATGCGTACCGGGATCTCGAATTTCGAATCGGCGTTGCGGGCCGGCGTCACATCCTGCCCGGCCAGCCCCATGCCGACCACCTCGACGATATCGCTCTGGGCCACGCCGAGCAGTGCCGCTTTGCTTTGCAGGACGTGGAGGACGATTTTTCGCGAATCGGCCTCGATATAGTCGTCGACCGCGACAATGTCCGCCGTCTGCGTGAAAGCGGCGCGTACCTGCTTGCCCACCGTCCGCTGCCCGTTCATGTCCGGCCCGTAGATTTCTGCCACGATCGGCGAGACGACCGGCGGCCCGGGCGGCACTTCGACCACCCTGGCGACACCGCCGTTACGCTGACCGATCGCCTCGATGCGTTCGCGCAGGGCAACGGCAATCTGGTGACTTTGCCGCGAACGGTGATGCTTGTCGGCCAGATTGACCTGGATATCGCCTTTTTCAGGCGCCGAACGCAGGTAATACTGGCGCACCAGGCCATTGAAATTGATCGGGCTGGCCGTCCCGGCGTAGGCTTGGTAATTGACCACGTCGGCCTCCTGCGCCAGTTCGGCACCAATCTCGTGCAGCACGCGCGCGGTTTCTTCCAGCGGCGTACCGACCGGCAGATCGACAACCACCTGGAACTCGCTCTTGTTGTCGAAGGGCAGCATTTTCAGCACGACGAGTTGGAAGTACGCCAGCGACACCGAACCGAGAATGAGCAGCGCTACGGCAATGGCCAGCTTGATGCGGGCAGCCCCGCCGGTCAGCGGATCGAGGAAGGGCGTCAGCAACTTGCGGAAAGTGGCATCGAGCCGGGTGTCGAGCTTCGAGATTTTTTGCGCGCCGGCGGCATGGCCGTGCGACTTCATCAACTTCGCCGCCAGCCACGGCGTGACGACGAAAGCGACGGCCAGCGAAATGGCCATGCCCATCGACGAATTGATCGGGATCGGGCTCATGTACGGCCCCATCAAGCCGGTCACGAAGGCCATCGGCAAGAGTGCGGCAATCACCGTCAGCGTCGCGAGGATGGTCGGCCCGCCGACTTCGTCGACCGCGCCGGGAATGATTTCCAGCAAGGTCTTTTCGGGATACAGGCCCTGCCAGCGATGAATATTCTCGACCACGACAATCGCGTCATCGACCAGGATGCCGATCGAAAAAATCAGCGCAAACAATGAAACGCGGTTCAGC
The DNA here is from genome assembly GCF_016864195.1 of Dechloromonas sp. TW-R-39-2. Classification (NCBI taxonomy): domain Bacteria; kingdom Pseudomonadati; phylum Pseudomonadota; class Betaproteobacteria; order Rhodocyclales; family Azonexaceae; genus Dechloromonas; species Dechloromonas sp. TW-R-39-2. The sequence goes on along the minus strand of NZ_CP045202.1, from coordinate 1,157,542 downwards.
GTAAAACCCCAGGCCCAGGAGGCGAACAGCGTCGCGGCCAGGGTCAGCGTCACGGCGACACCGACAATCACCGCCTCGCGCTTGCCGAGCGCAAAAAAGACGAGCAAGACGACGAAGGCGGTGGCAAAGATCAGCTTGCCAATCAGTTTCTGCGCCTTCTCGGTCGCCGTTTCGCCGTAATTGCGCGTCACGCTGACCTCGACGCCTTCCGGAATCACGGTGTTTTTGAGGCTTTCTATCCGGTTGACCGCGGCACTCGCCACATCGGCGGCATTAACGCCCGGCTGCTTGGAAAGCTGCAGGGTGACGGCCGGAAACTCCCCTTCCCGACTGCCAAACCAGGCATAAGCCCGAGGCTGGTCCGGCCCATCCTGGACAGTGGCCACGTCGCTCATGAAAACCGGGGTCCGCTTACCGGCCTCGCCGCGCACGGCAATGACCAGTTGTTTCACATCGGCCGCCGATTCGAGGTAAGTCCCGGTTTGCAGCAGCATTTCACGGTTGCCGGCAATCAGGCTGCCGGACGACTGCAGGGCATTCGACATTTTCAGCGCCCCGGCGATGTCCTGCGGCGTCACGCCATAGGCGTTCATCCGCTCGCCATCCATCAGCACACGGATCGCATGCTCCGGCCCGCCGAGGGTGGACACATCGCGCGTCCCCTTGATCCGCTTCAATTCGATCTCGACGGCACGAGCCACCTGCTGCAGGTCGAAAGCCGAACGCTCGGCATCCTTGCTCCAGAAAGTCAGGGAAACGATGGGCACGTCATCGATACCGCGCGGCTTGATCACCGGCTCCTGGACGCCCAGATTGGGCGCCAGCCAGTCGCGATGTGAATGCACGGTGTCGTACAGACGCAGCACCGCGTCGTTGTATTTGACCCCGACATCGAACTGGACGGTGATCACCGCCATGCCCGGCCGCGACATCGAATAAACATGTTCAACGCCGTGCATGCGCGACAAGACCTGCTCGGCCGGGCGGGCCACCAGATTCTCGACATCCTTGGCCGATGCTCCGGGAAAGGCGACCAGCACGTCGGCCATGGTCACGTCGATCTGCGGCTCTTCTTCACGCGGCGTCACCAAGGTGGCAAAAACGCCCATCAGGAAGGCGACCAGCGCTAACAAGGGCGTCATCCGCGATGCCTGGAAGGCGGCGGCGATACGCCCGGAAATACCCGGCGAAGAATGATTGGCGCGGCCCATCGCCTACTTTCCCGACTTCAGCTGAATGGCTGCCTTGACCGGCTCGGTCACCACTTTGTCGCCACTGGCCAAGCCGGCCAGCACCTCGACCTCGCCGGCCCCGACCACTTCGCCCAGACGCAACTGGCGCAGGCTGAGACGCTGATCCGGCATTTGCACATAAACGGCAGCCACTTCACCGCGCCGCACTACTGCGGCCATTGGCACGGTCAGCTTGTCGGCCCGGCCGATCACGAAATGGACCCGCGCCGACATCCCCGGCGTCGCTTCCGGCATGGCCGGCAGACTGACCCGGACCTGGGCGACATGAGTTGTCAAATCAGCCGTCGGCAACAGGTTGACCGCAACAGCATCGACCCATTTGCCCAATTCCGGAAACTCGACCCGCGCCGTCCTGACCGTACGCATGTCCTTCAATCGGGATTGCGGCACGCTGGCGGTGACCCGCAAACCCTCCGGCTCGTAGATCGTAAACAGGGCCTTGCCGGGCGTCGCCATGTCGCCCATTTCAGCATGGCGACGAGCAACGACACCATTGATCGGCGAGACAATGCTGGCGTGACTCTGGCTGGCACCGGCTGCGGCACGATTGGCATTGGCCGAATCCAGTTCGGCCCGCGCCTTGTCGAGCGCCGCCGAGCTCATGAATTTCTGCGTTACCAGGCTTTTCGTGCGCTCGTAATTAACCTTGGCATTGGCCTGCAGCGCCTCGGCTGCACGCATCGACTCTTCCGCCTCACGCGCATCGATCCGCATCAGCAGCTGGCCTTTTTTGACCCGCTGGCCGGCATCCGCCCTGACCTCAAGCACGCGGCCAGCCACCTGGGCGCCGACCGTCGCCTGCTGCACGGCTTCGACCAGCGAATCGGCCGGAAAACTCAAATCAACCGGATGCGGCTGGACGGTCACGACAGGCAGGGTCTGAGCCTGGACCGTTGCGGTCAACGCCAGAAAAAGCCCCAAAATCAGATTTGCTTTCATTTATATAAGAATACACTAATTTAGTGTATCGACCAAAACCGGCCGACGAGCCCGGAACGACTCGTTCAGTCGGGTTTGGCGGGAATCGGGGCGATGCGGGGAATCGTCAGGACGAAGCGCGTCCCATGCCCGGCCGTGCTACTCATGACGATATCGCCGCCGAGCAAATCACGCGCCAGATTGAGCACGATGGACAAGCCCAGACCACTGCCGCCCTGCCCCAGGCGTGTGGTGAAGAAGGGGTCGAAAACCCGCCCCTGCATGTCTTCGGGAATCCCCCGACCATCATCCTCAAAAACCAGCTCGACCGCAGCCTCGCCGCTGCGCCGGGCCGTGACGCGCAAACACCCTTCGTCCCGCCCGGCAAAGGCATGCAGCAGGGCATTTTCGACCAGATTGGTCATGATCTGCCCGAGGGCGCCGGGATAGCTGTCCATCGGTATCCCGGACTCCGCATCAAGCACCAATTCCTGCGGCAACTGCTGAAAGCGCGGTGCCAGCGTCATGCGGATTTCATCCAGCGTGGTTGCCAGATCGAAATGGCGCCGCCGATCACTGGTCTGATCAACCGCCACCTGCTTGAAATTACGGATCAATTCGGCGGCCCGGTGCAGATTTCGTTCAATCAGGCTGCCCGAGTCACGCAGGTCGGTGACGAAACCATCCAGCACCGAGCGTCGCAACTGTCCCTCATCGACCAGGCGAGCCAGGGTGCGGATACGATCCTGGACGGTGGTCGCCACCATCAGGGCATTGCCAATCGGCGTATTGATTTCATGTGCCACACCGGCCACCAGGCCACCCAGCGAAGCCATGCGCTCATTGCGGGCCAGCGCCTTTTCTGCTGCCCGACGCTCTTCCGTTTCATTGTGCAGTTGCTCGGTACGCTCATCGACCCGCAACTCCAGCTCCTGGTTGAGCGCCTCATAGCGCGCATTCACCGCACGCAGCTCGGCTTCGGCCTGCTTGCGTTCAGTCACATCAACGTAAGAACTGACAAACCCACCGTCCGGCAGCGGTGTGCCGCGTACCTCCAGCACGCAACCATCCGGCCGGGTGCGCTCGAAGCGGTGAGGCACATTCAGCTTCAGCTGGGTCACCGCCTGGGTCATGTAGGTTTCGATATCAACTTGGCCGTATTCGCCTCGTTCGGCATTGAAGCGAATCAGGTCGATCAGCGTCACCCCCGGACGGGTCAGCAACTCATCCGGAAAGGCCAGCAACGCCTGGAACTGGTGGTTGTACTCAACCAGTCCAAACTCGGCATCCACCACCGAGACACCGCCGGGAAAGTGTTCGAGCACCGAGCGCAACCACTGGTGGCGCATGGCCAGTTGCTCGCTGGCCAGTTTCTTTTCCCGCTCGATGCGCAGGCGGTCGGTCATGTCGATGCCGACGCTGAAGACACCGATCGGCTGCCCCGTTTCATCGCGCACGATGCGGTTGCGCCAGGCAACCCAGACCCGCTGGCCATTTTTGCGGATATTTTCGTTCAAACCACTTTCATAGGCGGCCGGGTTCTCGAAAATATCGGTCATCAATTGGACCAGATCCCGCCCGGAAGACTCCTGCACCGGAACGATCGTTCCGATCACCGAGTGACCGATAATTTCGTGTTCGGCAAAACCAAAAAATTCGAGGCCGTATTCATTCAGAAAAAGAATGTTGCCATCCTTGTCCCATTTCAACAGGATGCTTGCCGCCGACTCGACCAATTCCCGGTATTTCTCTTCCGACAAGCGAAGCGCAAGGGTTTGTTCGGCCACTTTCCGCCGCAACAGTTGCGGCTGATGCAGCAGCAGATAAATGACGAACCCGGCAAACGATGCCAGCAGGCTGACCGCCAGACTATCCAGCAACAAGCTGCGCCATGAATACCAGCCGCCATCCGGCGCAACACTCAAGATCCACTCACCGTTCGGCACGGCAATCTGGATGTCCACCGGGCTATCGAGCGGACGATCCGAGGTGCGGGCAAAAACATGGCGCTCCAGCGTGCCGGGACGCACGCGCCACAATTCAAAACCATAACCGGCGGTTTCGATGGCATCGAGTTTGGTCGCCGAGAGCAAATCGGGAACCCGGATCAGGACCTGGATCAACCCCCAGAACTGCTCATGGCCCGCCTTGTCCTTGATAAACACCGGATTGCGACCAACCACGCCGACGCCACCCTGACGCAGTTCGAACGGCCCGGTCAGCCCAAGCGCCCGGCGCTCGATGACCTGACGCGCCTCTGGCCCCTGAAGAGGATCGGCCAAAGGGCTGAAACCGATAACCCGCTCATTGCCGACCAGCGGCTCGACATCGCTGATCACCCCGCCGGGTGCCAGTTGCAGGGCTGTAATGCCACCAAACTGCTCGATCAGCTCACGCGCCAACAGCGGAAAATGATCGATCCGCCCACTCCCCTGCCGCAACACGGCGGCCAGCGCACCGGCCGCCGACAACGAGCGATCAAGACGCCCCCCCAGGTCGTGAGCAACGGCAGAAGCCAGCTGGCGGGCCTGAATTTCATTTTGCTGGCGAGCCGAGCGCTCGACAACGTAAGCCACATAGGCGCCGAGCAGCGCAACCAGCACAAAACCCACTGCAGCACCAACGAGCGCCCAATTGCGCCCGGTCGGCCTGCTTCGGTCTTCACTGGTATTGCCTAAAGTCATAGTCAGCTCCCAGCGCTATGAAACTACAACTTTAGTCAGATTTCCAGATATTCCTGCAACCGGTTTCCACCAGCCACCAGGTTGCCGCAGCGCCCATGGCTGCGCACAAGGTCACAACCAGCACGCCAGCTTGCCAGGCGGCCACATCATAAAACCGGGCACCACTCACCATGGCGCCTTGCCAACCTCTATCCATGACCCAGCCCACCAGCGGCTGGAGCAAGGCTCCGGCCATGAATCCCCCCATGTTTGCCACGCTGGTCGACATGCCGGACAGCAAAGGAGGATTCACCTCCTTGGCGCAAGCCCAGGTCAAACTGAATCCTGCGGTCGACAGTCCCATCAGGGCGAAAAGCGCGTAGGAAAGCGGTAGCGGCATCGTGATGCAGGACAGCAGAACCAGCCAGATCGCCACAAAAACGTGGGAAGTAACGATCAGCACCGGCTTCCGGCGCCCGAGGCGGTCGGAAATCGTGCCGATGAAAAAACACCCGATGGCAAATCCGCCAAACCAGAGCGACAAATGGGTGGTCGCTACGGCCCGCGACAAGCCATGCACCTGAACCAGATAAGGCGTCGCCCACAATCCGGCAAACGTGAAGAAAGCCCCCGACATCCCGGTATTAACCAGGGCAGCAGGCCAGGTGGCGCGATTTCGAATCACCGACAGCAAACCTGAAATGACGACGGTCCGGTCAAAAACGGGCCGGCTCCCTCCTTCATGCTGTTGCGGACTATCCCGCACCATGATCCAGCACAACACGCCCAGAACCAGCGACACCGCGCCGACACCAACGAACACACCGCGCCAGCCGGTGATTTGGGCCAGGGTCGACAAGGGGGCGCCAGCCAGCACGGAACCCAGATTACCAATCAACATGCAGACGCCGACGAGGGTCGCGAAGCGATTCTCCTCAAACCACACAGCCACCAGTTTCAGCATCGCAATAAACGTCACCGATACGCCCAGACCGACCAGGGTTCTACCCAGCAAGGCCTGATCGAGCGTCGGCGCAAAACCGAAGAGAAAGCTGCCGATACCGCCGATCAAGCACCCCAGCACCAAGATCCGGCGCGGCCCGAGCGTGTCGGCCAGAATGCCGGTCGGGATCTGCATCACCGTATAGACGTAGAAATACGTCGCCGCCAGTACGCCCAGAGAAGCCGCGGAGGTCTGGAACGAGGCAGCCAGATCCTGGGCAATGCCGGCGGGCGCAAAGCGCTGAAAAAACGACAGGACGTAGGTCACCGCGACAACGCCAAGAATCCACCAGCGACTACGCCGCTGCGCCGGGCTAAGGCTTTTCATGCTGTCTCTCCGAATCGGGATTTTTAGTTATATGGCGCCCTTGACGGGCGCTCTGGATGGAACGGGAATTACTTGAGCGTCAGAACCCATTTGGCCAGCGTGGCGGCTTCCGCATCGCTGACATTGTTCGGCGGCATCGGGACCATCCCCCACTCATTCTTGCTGCCGCCCTTGATTTTGGCGGCCAGCGCCGCTTCGGCACCTTTCTCGGCACCTCGTTTGGCAACGATATCCTTGTAGCTCGGGCCGACAATTTTCTTGTCGACCGAATGGCAGGTCATGCAGTTCTTGGCTTTGGCCAGATCTTCCGAGGCCAGCGCGCCCCCTACCATGGCAACGGACAGGCCGAGCAATGCGATGCAATGTTTCATGTATACCTCCAGGTCGTTGATAGCCAGTCGAATGCCGGCTTGCCTGCGCAGTCTAACCCGGAGATGAAACGCAACCTACCCCTTGCGGCGCAACAACACCGTAAGAACGGGCGGCGTCAGCAAAGTGGTCAGAATGACCATGATGACAATGACCGAAAACATCGTTTCACTCATCACCCCCAGCGACTTGCCGACCATCGCAAAAATCAGGCCGACTTCACCGCGGGGAACCATGCCCCAACCGACCACCCAAGGGTTCTTGCCTTTACCGGCAGCGAATCCGGCCAGCAATTTACCGACGACAGCCGCCGCGGTAACTCCCAGGGCCACCACGACTGTCTGTGGATCGCCGAGCGTCGCCAGATCGACTTGCATGCCGGTCAACACGAAAAACACCGGCACGAAGAAGAAGCCGATCGGTTCGATCAAATGTTCGTGCTGGTGATGCGTATGGCGCGTCAGGACGGCGCGAATCTCGGCAAGACGACCGGCCGGCAGTTCCGGGCCAAGCAAGGGTTCGATCTCCTGAACCATCTTTGGCGTCTCGAATTCCTTGAGGAAAACCGGCTCGAACAGCAAACCGGCGGCAAAAGCACCGATGATCGGCGCCAGGCCGACGGCATGAGCCAGCCAGGCCATCAACAGGCCAACGGCCAGGACCATCGAAAAAAGCATCGAATGACTGTCATCGAGGCGCGAAACCCAGCGCAGCAGGTGTGGCGCAATCGCCCGGCCCAAGGCAATCGAACCGCCCAGGAAAAGCACGGCCTCGCCGATGATCATGCCCACTTGGCCGAAACTGACGCTGCCGGCCTGAACGAGGCTGGAAACGACGGCCAAAATGACCAGCCCCAGCACATCGTCGATGACCGCAGCACCGAGAACGATCTGTGCCTCCGGCATTTTCAGCCGGCCCAGATCGCGGAACACCCGCCCGGTAATGCCCACCGACGTGGCCGACAAAGTCGCCCCCAGAAACAGGTAGGCATTGAAATCCTTGCCCGGCAAAAGCAGCGGGCCAACGACAAATGCGCCGAGGGCGAATGGCACGATGATTCCCACGGTACCGACAGCCAAAGCACGCGCACCGACACTGACCAAATCACCCAGCCGGGTTTCCAGACCGATCTGGAGCAGCAGAATGATGACCCCGAGCTCCGCCATGAACATGATGATCGGATCGCGGGCAATGCTGTCGAAATACTCAAACCCCAACAAACCGAGATTGCCCAGCGCCACGCCGAGCAGCAACTCGCCAAGCACGGCTGGAAAACCGATGCGCTGGGCCAGTGGTGCAAAAAAGCGGGCAGACAGGATGATGATGGCCAGCCACAACAGATTTTCCCCGATCACGTCGGAGCCTGCCGCCAAGGCTGGCCAGGCAGCCGCCAGCAAGACAACGGGGATCAACCGACGCAAAGGCAGGGACATGGCTTATTTCGCCTCGACAGGAACGACGTGAGCCGACTCGACAACGGCGCCGGCATCGCCCTTGGCGACGATCGTCTCGGGATGCCAGCCGAGCACGGCGAGCATGACGAAGAAGCCGACCACATAGGCCACGGCAACGTGCCAGCCGTGGCGCATCCACTGACCGACCGACTTGGCCTCAGGGTACATATTGGACAGCGCCACCCCGGCCGACGAGCCGAACCACAGCATCGAGCCGCCAAAACCGACGGCATAGGCCAGGAAACCGAAATCATAGCCACCCTGCTTCAGCGCCAGTGCCGTCAACGGAATGTTGTCGAATACCGCGGAGACAAAACCGATCCCCAATGCAGTCGGCCATGAAGCGGCCGGCAATTCCTCGACCGGCATCATCGAGGCAATCGCCACCAGGGAGAGCAGGAAAATCGTCCCCTTGAGGTTTTCCGGAAGGATTTCCCAATCCGGCCGGCGAATACCGACCGTCAGCAGGATCGCCGCCCAGACAGCCACGCCAATCGCCGGAAAACTCTCGGCCAGCGAAGAGAAGCGGGTATTCATCAGGACGTTGGTGATAATTGCAAAAACCAGGATCAGCAACACGATACCGACGCGCGCCCAATCAACCTTGGTATGGTCATGCGCATTTTTCAGGATAGGGGAATAAGCATGCTGCTGTTTGGCGGCAACCACGCCGGAAATACACAATGCCACGGTCGACGCGACAATTGCCTCAAAAACCTGATCCGGACGAACACCGGCAATCCACATCATGGTCGTCGTCGTATCGCCGACCACCGACCAGGCGCCGCCGGCATTCGATGCCGCCACGATGCCCGCCAGGTAACCGATATGCACGCGCGCCCGGAACAACTGGTGCGCCATCGCGCCGCCAATCAGGGCTGCAGCAATGTTGTCGAGGAAACTGGAAATAAACCAGACCATGACCAGCAACAGGAAGGCACCCTTCCAGTCATCCGGCAGGAATTTCGGCAGGATGACCGGCACATGGCTCTTCTCGAAATGACGGGCCAGCAAAGCAAAGCCCATCAACAAGCAGAACAGGTTGGCCAGCGTCACCCACTCATGTCCCAGGTGGCTGAAAAATCCCGCCACGCCGACGCCCGTCTTGAACCCCGTGAACAGGATTTTGTAGACTGACACGGTGAACAACCCGGTCAGCGCAACATAGAAGGTGTGGTTGTGAAACAGCGCCACCCCGAGCAGGGTCAGCGCGAAGAGAATGAAATCAACCGGAATGCCGGCGACAGCCGGGCCACCGGCAGCAAATGCAGGCGCGGCGATCAGGCCAAGGACGAAAACTGAAAGATGGCGGAGTGTCATGCGAATCCCGGAATTTTGATATTCGCCCGATTTTAACACCCACCCCCAAAGCTCTGCCGAGTGTGGAAAACCCTTAACTCAGGCGGCCATTTCAATCAGCAGGGTTTCGATTTCAAGCCGTCCGACCGGACCGGCCATCGCAATCAAGGTGAATCCTGGTTTGAGCAGGAAATCGCCATCCGGATTGAATTGCCAGTTGCCGTTACGCTCCCGTACCGCCAGCAGAACATAGTTGGCGCTGCGCAATTTGAGCGACCCGAGCGGTTTCGGGATAAATCCGGCGGGCACCAGCACCTCTTCGACCCGGAGATTCTTTTCCGACTTGAGCATTTCATCGAGAAATGAAACAACGTGCGGCCGGATCATGGCCGAGGCAATGCGCATGCCGCCGGTAAAGTCCGGCGAAACAATGGCATCGGCCCCCGCCTTGCGCATTTTCTCGATATTCCGGGTTTCCTGGCAGCGCGCCACGATGCGTACATCGGGTTTCAATTGTTTGGCGGTAATGACGATCATCAGATTACGCGAATCGTCGCCAGTCACGGCAAAGACGCCCTTGGCGTGCTCGAGATCGGCCGCCAACAGGATGTCGTCATCACTGGCATCGCCATGCAGATAAAGAAAGCCGGGGCTTTTTTCCTTGTATTCAAGCAGGCGCAAGGTGTCTTCATCAACGGCGACGTAATGGCGGTTGGTCGCTTCAAGTTCGTGCGCAATATTCCGCCCAACGCGGCCAAAGCCGCACAGGATGTAATGCCCTTTCAGTTTCTTGATCGCTTTTTCCATACGTTTTCTCTGCAATGTTCCATTGAGATCTGTTTCCAGCAGCGCCACCGTCACGACCGAGAAGAGCATCGACAGGTTGCCGGCGCCCAGAATGCCGATGACTACGGTCAGGATGCGGGCCGGCTGATTGCTCGACATGTCGATGATTTCACCGAAACCGATGGTGGCTACGGTGATAAAGGTCATGTAAAAGCAGTCGAACCAGGAATACTTGCCTTCGGTCAGGACCATGTAACCAACGGTCCCGAAAACATGCACGGCAAACAGCATGCCGACGGCGATATAAACCAGACGAACGATGTAGCCGGTCTGGCTGGCGTTGATGACAGACAATTGCTATCCGCCTAATCGCTGACCGGTACGGCCTGGGTCATGAAAATAACCGCCTTGCCACCGTCCATATTGGCATGGAGCGATTCAACCAGCGGCGGATTGATCGCTTGTTCGGCATCCCAGCGGATCACGAAATTGGCACCGGAACCGCCCGAGGCATCATTCAGCTCGACAAAAAGCTCCAGCGTTCCCAGCGGGGGAATCAGCATCGGAACCGGCACCCGCTCGCCGAGCAGCTTGCCGTTGGTATCGAAATACTTGGCCGAACTGACCCGCAGCGGGCGCTTGCTGTCGGTATTGCGAACACTGACCAGCGTGGAGAGGAGAACCTGGGAGGCCTTGCCGCTTTTTCCCAGGTTGCCGTAAAGCATGTGCGAATAGACCGGCAGGTAAAGCGTCTGAGCCTTGACCAAAGACCGGGCCTCCTGGGCGAATGCTGCGGTCGACCAGGTGAAAATGGCCCAAATGAGTGCCAGCCAGCAGGCTCGGCCGAACTTGAATTGTTTCATCACTCCCCCGCTCTGTTTTTTCCCCGCACGACTGGTTCGGCAAGCGAATATCAGAATTCGCCACAATTCTGCCATAGCTCTCCGGAGATCGCCGCGACATCGCTGCTTTTGCCTTACGCGACAGGCAAGAACAGCAGTAAGATCATTAAAAGCGCATCGAAAAACAGGGGAGCGTGATGCAGGGGTTCTTCAAGAAGTTGTACATGACCGGCGATTTCTGGGGCGGGCTGGCCGCCATGCTGGTTGCCCTGCCGGCCGCCATCGCTTTCGGCGTCACCATCTACTCGGCTATCGCCCCCAGCCACGCCGCCCTCGGTGCGCTAGCCGGCATCATCGGGGCAACCGTGATCGGGCTGATCGCATCGACACTGGGCGGCACCGACCGCCTGATCAGCGCACCATGCGCGCCTGCGGCAGCCGTGCTTTCCGCCTTCGCCATCGAGCTGACCCGGCAAGGCGTACCGGAAGGCAACATCATCCTGATGCTGCTGATGCTCGGCATCCTGGCCGGACTGTTCCAGGTGCTGTTCGGCATGGTCGGCATCGGCCGACTGATCAAATACATCCCCTACCCGGTGGTCAGCGGCTACCTGACCGGCGTCGGTCTGATCATCATCGGCAGCCAGATCAACAAGCTTCTCGGCGTCGATGGGACAACTCATTGGTTTCATGCCATCGTCTCTCCCTGGCTGTGGGATTGGCGGGCCGTTGCCGTCGGCGGGGCAACTATCCTGGCCATGAGTCTGGGGCCCAGCCTGACCCGAAAACTCCCCGGGACGATCATCGGCATCATCGTCGGGATTACCACCTACTTCGTGTTGGCCGCCCAGGATGCAAGACTTTTTGAAGTTACCGGCAACCCGCTGATCATTGGTGCGCTCGGCGCCAGCGGCGATGGCTACCTCAGCTCGATCACCAGCCGCTGGGGCGAAATCGGCGATCTCCGCCTGTCGCAAATAGCCGCACTGCTCGGCAGCGCGCTGACCCTGGCTGTTCTACTCTCAATCGACACCCTGAAAACCTGCGTCGTCCTCGACCAGATGACGCGCAGCCAGCATGACCCCAACCGCGAACTGGTTGCCCAGGGGATTGCCAATGTCGCCTCATCCTCGGTCGGTGGCATTCCCGGGGCCGGAACGATGGGCGCGACGCTGGTCAATCTGTCGAGCGGCGCGACAACCCGTGCCTCGGGTCTGGTCGAAGGCATCTCGGCACTGGTCTTTGCCCTGCTGCTGAGCAGCTTCATCGCCTGGATTCCGGTCGCCACCCTGGCGGGCATCCTAATCGTCGTCGGGCTGCGCATGATCGACCGCGAACCGCTACGCTTCATCCAGTCACCGGCCACCGTTTTCGATTTTGGCGTGGTCGTCACCGTCGTACTGGTCGCCTTGAGCATCGGCCTGATTGCCGCATCGGCCGTTGGCGTGGCGATGGCGATCCTGCTTTTCCTGCGCGAGCAGATTGGCGGCTCGGTCGTACGCCACAAGTTCTATGTCAACCAGATGTCGTCGAACTGGCATCGCCCGGAATCCGAAACGCGCATCCTCGAACAAAAGGGCGACCAGGCGGTAATTTTCGAATTGCAAGGCAGCCTCTTCTTCGGCACAACGCAACAACTGTATGCCCAGCTGGACCCGGAAATCAAAACACGTAGCTTCATCATTCTCGATATGAAGCGGGTTCAGTCGGTCGACGTCACGGCGGCCCACTTACTGCGGCAAGTGCGTAATTCACTCGCCGAACGCAAGGCGCTACTGCTCTTGTCGAATGTCCGCGAAAATCTGCCGAACGGCCGAAATCTGCGCGAGTTCCTTGAGCAGACAGGCGTTACCGAAGATGAAAACAGCGTTCGCCTGTTCAACGAACTCGACAGCGCCATCGAATGGGTCGAAGACCGATTGCTGGGCGAAGAGGAAAAAGCCCAGATCGAGACCGAAGTGGCTCTGCAACTTTCCGAAATGGAACTGTTCCGGAATCGCAAGGACGAAACGCTGGCCGACCTGGAGTCCCGCCTCGACAAACGCATTTATGCGGCCGGCGAAACCATTTATGCGCGCGGCGAACCGGGTGATGCGCTGTACCTGATCCGGCGCGGGTCGGTCCGCATTTTTGCCCCGCTGGGTGCCGGCCGGACACGACACATCGCGACCTTCGGGCGTGGCGACTTTTTCGGCGGGCTGGCGTTCCTGGATGGACGGCCGCGCGGCAACGATGCAATTGCCGGCACGGAAACCGAGTTCTACGTCCTGTCGCTGGAACAATTCAACATTCTGGCCGACGAACACAAAAAGCTCGCTTTTACGCTGTTGACCGCGATATCGCGCTCACTGGCCCTTCGCCTGCGCCATGCCGACACTGAAATTGCGATGTTGCAGGAATACTAGGGACTTAAACGGCATTCAACCTGCGGTACTCAGCCGGTTCAGCAGGAGCCCCGCCAAAGCTTGCCATTGGACAGGCTTGGCAATATGTCCGAGAGCCATGCTCTCGGCGCGCGCCAGGAAATCGGGATCGCAATGGCTGGTAATCAGCATGATCGGGATGCTGCGGCCATGTGTTGCACGAATGGCCGCAGAGACTTCGAACCCGTCCATTCCGGGCATTTCGACATCAAGCAAAACCAGGTCGAACGTTCCGGCACGAAAAGCCGTCAGTGCGGCCAGCCCCTCTTCGACAACGGTTACGACAAAATCAGGCTCTGTCAGAGCAGCCTGCATCAACAGGCCGACGGTTGGATCATCGTCGGCCACCAACACGCGAAACGGCAAGCGACTCATGTTGCAACCTCCGCCAGCACCACATTCAATGCCACCTCAACCCGTCCCCACTCGGCACGCATGGCCTCGACGCGGGCAATAATCTCCGCCATCGATGCGTTATTGCCCAGCATTTCAATTTCACGACAGCGCTCGGCCAAACCGTTGGCGCCCACATTGAAACTGCTTGATTTGAGCGCATGGGCAGCCGAGATCAAAGTCGATGCGCTCTGCGCCTCAATCCCCTGCTCGAAACGCGCCAACTCTCGGGCCGCCCCCTTCAGATAAGCCTGGATCAGTTGCCGAATCAATACATCGGATTTGTCGGGCGACAGGGCTCGAATCTTGTCCAACGCAGAAGGATCAAGCGGCGGTTCGCGCTGCAACGGCACCGCCACAACCGGTGCCGGCGGCGCTGACTGGCGTCGCTCAACCGGCAGCCAGCGCTTCAGGACGGCGAGAATCTGCTCCCCGCTATAGGGCTTGGCCAGGTAATCATCCATACCCGCGGCAACGCAGCGTTCGCGATCTCCCTGCATGGCGTTGGCCGTCAGGGCGACGATGGGAATCCGACGTCCGGAGCCGATTTCCCGCTCACGCAGGGCCTGCGTTGCAGCAAAACCATCCAGCTCGGGCATCTGGCAATCCATCAGGACCAGATCGAAATTTTCGACCGCCATGAGATCGAGGGCCAGGCGCCCGTTGGCTGCCGTTCGCACCTCAAGCCCGGCGCGCTCCAGATGCGTGCAGGCAACAATCAGATTACTTTCGTTATCCTCGGCGACCAGCACCCGGCCACGCAAACGCTGGCGCTCGTTCCCTGAACCAGACACAGGCAGGGGACGGCGGCTGAGTGCCGCCTCAATCACGGCCAGCAATTCGCTTTCCCGCACCGGTTTGGCCAGACAAGCCGTGACATCGAGGCTGAGGCGCTCCTCCTCCGAAATACCGTCCGACGAAGCCGACAACAAGACAATCCGCATCAACGCAAAACGTGAATCCAGACGCACGGCACGAACCACATCGAGCCCCGAAAAATCAGGCATTTCCAGATCGATCAGCAGCAGACTGTAGGGCTCACCCGCATCGATGGCCGAGCGCATGCCGGAAAGAGCCTCCAGCCCGGAGGACGCATTGTCGACCTGGTAACCTTCGCGGCCGACCTGGGAGATAAGAATATTGCGGTGCGTCGAATGATCATCGACCACCAGCAGACGCGCCCCGCTCATTGCGGCTTCGGGCAAGGCGGCAGGAAGGATAGGCGCAGCCGCGACAGGCAGGCACAAATCGACACCAAAACATGATCCCTGGCCAAGCAAGCTGGTCAGCCTGAAACTTCCGCCCATCATTTCAACCAGGCGCCGACAAATAGCCAGCCCCAAACCTGTCCCGCCATATTTTCGCGTCGTTGAACCATCGGCCTGGGAGAAATGCTCGAATATCTTCTCCTGTGCCTCGGGAGCAATACCAATCCCCGTATCTGACACGGTCAACGTGAATTTCAGGTGTTTTTCTGTTTGCTCAGTCAAACTCAAGCGAAGGATCACCTCGCCACGCTCGGTAAACTTGACGGCATTGCTCAGCAAATTGGCCACAATCTGGCGCAGTCGCAACGAGTCTCCGCAAACAAACGGACCATCGCCCGGCGGCAGGTCGGCCAGCAATTCGAGCCCCTTCTTCCTGGCCCCCTGGGCAAACAACTCGATCGACTCTTCAAGCACTCGCCGCAGACTGAAATCTGCAGCCTCAAGCTCCAGCTTGCCCGATTCAATTTTTGAAAAGTCGAGAATGTCGTTGATGATGCCAAGCAGGTGCTTGCCGGAACGCTCAACGGCCTCGACGAATTTCCGCTGGCTGCTGTCGAGAGGCGTGTTGAGCAACAACTCGGTCATCCCGAGTACGCCATTCATCGGGGTGCGGATTTCATGGCTCATCGTTGCCAGAAATTCGCTTTTTGCACGACTCCCCGCCTCGGCGGCGTCCTTGGCGTGCCGCAATTCGCGCGTCCGCTGTTCGACCAATTGCTCCAGGCTGCCGAGATGGGCCGCCAGCCAGTGGTCGCGCTCCTGAATCTGCTCCAGCATGCTGTTGAAGCCATGGGCCAAAACATCGAACTCGGAGATTCCGGTGGCCATCGCCCGAATGTCAGGATGACCGGTCGACGCCTGCGTCATGCAACGGGTGAACTCCTGCAACGGAGCGATCAACCGGTCAAGCTCCCGGGCCTGGAGGCGCAGGGCAAGTAGCAGGGCAATCACGAAACTGACCAGGATAAGCGCCAGATACAGCAGCAATTCGTGATAAAAATCTTCCAGATCAAGGCTCAGGCCTATCCAGCCGACCTGTTGCCCGCCGAGCTGCGCGGGGGCCATGAAGTCAAGTTTCGACCAGCCAAATTTGTAACCTGCGGGTAAATGGATCAATGTCGGTATCGAGGAGTTCTCCCCGGCTTTTTTTTCGTCCGAGAACAATACGGAACGATCCTGCCGCAGCAAGACGACGGCAGTGACATCATGCAAGGTTCGCAGGGATGCAAACGCTGCACCGACCGCAACCTGATCATTGGCCGACAAGCCAGCTGCCAGTTGCTCATTCAGGTGCGAAACATATCGCCGACCATCATCAAGCGAGCGATGGAACCCGACACCGGCAGCCGCCAACAGTACGGCAACCGAAACAAAGGCAATCGCCACGGCCAGCATGCGTAAATTGATCCGCGCCAAACGGGCTCGCAACGAAAAATGTTTTTCCAGCAAACTCACACTGAACCTCCGGTATCGTGCGCCAGCGAAACCAATGCGGCGGAAGCTGTTTTCCATGTCCCCTTGAATTCATCAAGCAGAAGCTGGCGCAAGGCATCCAGGCCATGGGCTGGCTCACCCTTCAATACGGATGTCACGGCCAACTCCAGATCAGCCGCCCGCGAGGCCAGGCGAATCGCCCCCACATTGGCCGCAGCACTGCGCAATGCATGCACCTGCTTACGCTCCTGAATCAAATCGTCACCTGCCTCGTGCCAACACGCTTCCCAATCCGCAAAATGATCGACAAACAAAGCCAGGGCTTGCTGCCACAACGCTGGCTGACCGAGCATGCGGTCAACCGCAGCGGAGACATCAAAACCATCAAGTACATCGGGCATGGACATTGGATAACCAAAATGGAGAGGGAAGGAAAAGGGCGATAAACACCGAGCAGCCGATATTATTATTCAGTCAGGCACAAGCAGAGCAGCTTTAAGATTCGTAAAATATTCCTAATGCTTTTCGTTGCATTACAATTCGCCCTTTACTCTTGGCCAAATCGAGCATCATGCGTCAGACAGCGCTCATTGTTGAAGACGATCCTGGCACACGGCACGTCCTTCGGACCACCCTGGCCTCCGCAGGAATCGAATGCCTCTTTGCCGAAAATGGTGCTGCAATGTGGCGCCAGCTGGGTGAAAACCCGGACGTTATCATTCTCGACCTAAGCCTTCCCGACGCAGATGGCATGGAACTGCTTAGACAACTGAGGCAGCAATCCGAAATTCCCGTCTTGATTCACTCGACACGTTCCGATGAAATCGAACGCATCATTGGCATAGAAATCGGCGCCGATGATTTCATGCCCAAACCTTGCAATATGCGCGAACTGCTGGCTCGAGTCCGCGGCTTGCTGCGCCGCAGTCAGGCCCGCACTGCTCTACCGACGCGCAACGATGCACGGCATATCCGTTTCGGACAATGGACGCTGGATACAGCCTCACGCGAACTGATCAATCAGGACGGCCGCCCGACACCGATCGGTGTGCCTGGCTATGCCCTGCTCTCATCCTTTCTCGACCACCCATTCGAACCCCTCTCACGCGAACATCTCTCCCGGGTCCTGAAACGCGAGCACACCCCTTACGACCGGATCATTGACGTACACGTCAGCCAGATCCGACGCATTCTTGGCAAGCAAGCCGATGGCAGCAGCTTCATCAAGACATTGCGCCTGCAAGGCTATGTCTTCATCGCACCGGTTGAAACATCCCCCTGAGAATATTTTTTCGAAACAAAGAAAAGGCCACGCAACTGCGTGGCCTTTTCTTTGAAAGCATCCGGTTCCGAAGAAAATCAGAACCGGAAACGGATCACTTGACGGACTTGCACCCACCGGTGGTGCTACCGCCGCAAGGCACCGAGCTCTCCCGGTTGATCAACCACTTGCCGCCCACCAGAATCATTTCCAGGGCTTTCTGCGTCGTGTCGTTATAGCGGTTCGACTGATAGATCTGGCGGAAGCTGACCCGCGCACGATCGGCACCTTCCATCCGAACGTTAACATCCTGCAACTCAACATTGATGTGCTCACGCGTCGAGATCCGGCTGCGACGCAATTGCGCCCAGTCTTCCCGCGACAGCCCACCATCCGGCGTGAAGGTCGGGGCATAGAAGCCGCTGTAGGCGTTGTAGTCTTTTGCTGCCCAAGCGGCGGCCCAGCCCTTGACGCGCGAAAGGACTTCGCTGTCCGCCACAGGGGCTGCCACTGGCGAGGCTGCCGGGACGAAGGGGACCGGTTTGACTTGCAGTTGGGCCATCGCACGGGCATTCAGCGCTTCACGGTCCGGGACCGGTACGCCGGCGGTTTCGTTCGGGCAGAGTTCTGCCAGGTCGACCTGGGCGAGTTCTTTCGCTTCCGGGGTCGGCGTGTCGAGCTTTTGCAGGCCCAGGTGTTCGAGGAGCGTGCCCATGCCGGCGTAGGTCCGCAGGTAGGCGAGGCTCAGGTCGGAGTCTGCATTGACGGCGTTGCGACGCGCACTGAGCAACTCGTTTTCGGTGTCGAGCAGGTCGAGCAGGGTGCGCTGACCGACGTTGAACTGGTCGCGATAGGCGTCGCGGGTCTTTTCCAGCAGGCTGACTTGTGTGGCCAGGGCGGTGGCTTGTTCGCGCAGCCGGGCGACGTCGTTGTAGGCGATGGCCAGGGTTTGCCGGGTATCGCGGCAGGCTTTTTCCCGCAGGTCGAGCGAGAGGTTCTTGCGCTCGATGTATTGCTTTTCCCGGGCTCGGTCGGCGCCGCCGTTGAAGAGGTTGAAGCTGACGACGAGTTCGCCGACGGTGTAGTTCCGTTCGCCTTTGGCGCCCAGGTAGTTGTCGGTGCTGTCAGTTCGGGCGCGCAGGTCTAGTTTGGGGGAGTAGGCGGCGCGGCGGACGTCCAGTTCGCTTTGGGCAGCTTCGGTGTTCTCGACGGCGGCGAGCAGGGTCGGGTTTTTCTTGTACAGAACGTCCAGTGCGGCTTTCTGGCTGGCGGGCAAGCCGCTGCTGACCTGGCTGGGCGGTACGATCACGCTGGGTGGCTGGCTGTTCACGATGCGCTGGTAGCGGGCCGTGACGTCGTGCAAATTAGCCGTTTCGGTGGTCAGGTTGATTTCGGCCAGGGCCAGGCGGCTGCCGGCTTGTTCAAGGTCGACCCGACGACCAACGCCTGATTGTGTGCGACGCAGCAGTTGTTCGTGGGTCGCTTTGTGCTGGACGTAGTTGTCTTCGGCCAGATTGACCAGGAAGCGGTAGCGCAGCACATCAAGGTAGGCGCGCGAGGCTTCCAGGGCAACGGCTTCCGAGGCGTCCAGCAGTTCGTAGTAACGAACCAGCCGGGCCTTGTCCAGGCGGCGAACTTCGTTGCGCGTGGCAAAGCCGTCGAACAGGATCTGGTTCAGGCTCAGGCCGTAGCCGCTGCGCGTGTATTTGTTCGTCGTGCTGCTCGGCGCCTGTTCCAGGCTTTCCCGGCCGGTCCCGGCCGTGAAATCAACCCGCGGAAAGTAGCCGCCCCGGCCGACGCCGATTTCTTCTTCCGCTGCCTTGTAGTTGTGCCACTTCGACGTCACTTCAGGACTGTTCAGCACTGCCTTCTGCGCAATCTCCTTCAACGTCCCCTGTGCCTCCGAACTCGGCGCACTGTGGCCAAGGCTGGGAAAAACAACTGAAAGGAGCAGAACGAGAAATGCATTCGGTTTCATATATGCGGACAATCCAAAAAGTCTTCAATCGAGCCAAAGGGCCTTGAACGTACCAAACAGCTAAAACCCGTCGGCAAAGAGTCGTTCAGCTAACCCCGGATGGGCTATACAGGAGGCAGTATAGGGGAGCCAAGCGCCTCATTTGTAAGAAATAGTAAAGGGCGCATGGTAACACTTGTCATAAACTCAAACGCAGAGCACTCCCTTTCAAAACCTCGAAAATTGCGATTGTCAGAATCTGCATCTTTCCTGTCTGGCTTGGCAATGGGCACCTCAGGATGACTGACCTAGCATGCATCCGGATCAACAATGAACAGGATTACCCATGCAAGCCTTTCAGGAGTATTACCCCGAGAACGTCGCACACTGCTACGGCTGCGGCCGACTGAATCACGACGGCCATCAAATCAAGACAGTCTGGGAAGGCGACGAAACGGTAACCCGCTTCCAGCCACGTCCTGAACACACCGCCATTCCGGGGTTTGTCTATGGCGGCCTGCTGGCCTCGCTGATTGACTGCCATGGCACGGGAACCGCCGCCGCAGCGATGTACCGTGCGGAAAACAGGGCAATGGATAGCTTGCCGGCCTTTCGCTTTGTCACCGGTTCGCTGCAAGTCAGCTACCTGAAACCCACGCCGCTCGGCCCGCAACTGGAGATTCGCGGACGTATCAAGGAAATCAAGGGGCGCAAAGTGGTTGTCGAAGCTACGGTCTACGCGGAAGGCATCGCCACGGCACGCGGCGAAGTCATCGCCCTGCAAATGCCCGACACTTTTACGTCATGACCTGAAGCATCACCCCGGGAGGGTGCAGGGCAAGCAGCTGCCCTCCCCTCGCATCTTTACTTCCCGCGATGAAGAAAATAGACTTTTGAGCCACTTGAACATCGACTCGAAAATCAGCCATGCGCCGCCTGCTCACGTTGTTCATCGTTCTATTGTTGGCAGGCTGTGCCACCGTCGTTGCCCTGCAGCTTGAAGATCGCTACGGTCCGGCCGATCCGGCACGCTTTGACCTACGCCCAACAGGCGCTCCGGCCTCCGCGCCGGACTATCAAAAAGATATCCAGCCAATTCTCGATCAGCGCTGTGTCACTTGCCACGCCTGCTATGACGCCCCCTGCCAACTCAACTTGACCAGTTACGCCGGCCTGACCCGTGGCGCCAACCCGGAAGTCGTCTATGCCGCCGCCCGCCTACTTGCAGCCCAGCCAACGCGGCTCGGCATTGATGCACAAAGCAATGTCGAATGGCGGCAGATGGGCTTCTTCCCGGTCCTCAACGAACGCCAACCCAGCCTTGAAGCCAATCGTGAAGCGGGCGTCATGCACCGCTTGCTGACCCTGAAACAGGAAAACCCCGGCCCCCGGATCGGACCGCAGAATGATCCGGATATTGATTTTTCACTCGATCGCAGCGCTCAGTGCGTGGCCGCCGAGGGACTCGATCTCTACACCCGCAGCCATCCAACCCGCGGCATGCCCTTCGGCCTGCCACCAATCTCCAGCGCAGAACATCGTACGCTGACCCGCTGGATCGAAGCCGGCGCCCCTTATTCCCCACCACCCCCGGTGCCACAAGCGGTACAAACCCAGGTTGCCGACTGGGAAAGCTTTCTCAACGGGGACGACCTGAAGTCACGCCTGATGGCGCGCTATATCTTCGAGCATTGGTACATCGGGCATTTCCACTTTGATGAATGGCCCGGACATTTTTTCGAACTGGTCCGCAGCAGCACGCCACCCGGTCAGCCAATTCGCCTGATCGCCACCCGTCGACCGTACGACGACCCGGCGACCGATCGTGTGTATTACCGCCTGAAGCGCATGGAAGCCACCTCGGTGGCCAAAAAGCACATGCCGCTCAAACTCGACGCCGCACGCATGGCCCGTTTGCGCGAGTGGTTCATTACGGCGGATTACCCGGTTGTCGAACTCCCCGGTTATGCCCCGGAACAAGCATCGAATCCTTTTGTCACCTTCCGTTCGCTCCCGGTCGATGCCCGCTACCGTTTCATGCTCGACGAAGCCCAGTTCACGCTGATGGGCTTCATGAAAGGGCCGGTTTGTCGCGGACAAGTCGCTCTGAATGTGATCAACGATCATTTCTGGGTGGTCTTCGTTGCCCCGGACAGCAAGGAAACAAAGCTGATGAATGCCATGCTCGATGCCGCCACCCCAGCGCTACGCCTGCCAGCCGAACATGAAAGCACAGCCGGGCTCCTCGCATGGCGCCAGTATGCAAAACTCGAAAGCCAGTATCTCGAAACAAAAAGCAACATCCTGGCGCGCTCGGCAACACGCGAATTCCTGCCCAATGTCCGTAATCTGTGGGATGGTGACGGCAAGAACCCGAATGCCGCGCTAACCGTTTTCCGCCACTTCGACAGTGCCTCGGTTGTCCGCGGCCTGGCGGGAGAGCGCCCGCAAACCACCTTGCTCCTCGGCTACCCGCTGTTCGAACGGATGCATTACTTGCTGGTTGCCGGCTTCGATGTCTATGGCAACCTCGGCCATCAGGTTGCCACCCGGCTGTACATGGATTTCCTGCGCATGGAAGGCGAACAGAATTTCCTCACCCTGCTGCCGCTCAAGGCACGCCAACCGGTACTCGACCGCTGGTATCGCGGACGCAGCGAACCCCACATCCGGTATTTTGCCGATGCAACCAGTTACTTCCCCAAGGAAAGCGGCATGCGCTATCGCAGCAAATCGCCGCTCGACGAGCTGTACCAAATCCTGCAGCAACGCATGTCGGAGATTCGTGACAGCACGCTCGATTTCAAGGCCAGCGAATGGTCGGCGATTGCTCTGGGAGCACTTCGACAACTATCGGCAACGCACGGCATCGCGGCTTCCCACATGCCTGAAAACAGCCTGCTGGCGATCACTCAGAACGATGGCCGGCTTCATGTCGTATCGCTGATTCGCAACAGCGCACACAGCAACGTCGCCGAACTTTTCAGGGAGGCGACGCGGCGCTTGCCGCAAGAAGATACGCTGCTTGCACTCGATGGCGTGGTCGGCGCCTATCCGAACGCCATTTTTGCGGTCGACGCATCGGAACTGTCATTTTTCAGCCAGGCAGTTGCCGGCCTGTCGAGTAATGAAGACTTGGTTCGCCTGACCGAACGCTTCGGCATTCGCCGGACCGATCCGCGCTTCTGGCCATTGAGCGACGCCATTCATGCCGACTGGCGCCAGAGAACGCCCAATGAGGCAGCCATTCTTGATTACAGCCGACTCGAAAATAACTGACCGGGACAGCGGGCACCAGCGATGAAATATCCCCGTAACATGAAACCTTCATCATGCGGCCTTTGACCCAGAGTACGAGCACGACCATGGATTTGTTGTTGTGGCGCCACGCTGAAGCGGAGGATGGCGAAGAAGACATGAAACGCCGGCTCACCGAGCGCGGCGAAAAGCAGGCCCGGTTGATGGCCGCGTGGATTCACGCCCACCAACCGAAGGATTTGCGCATCATCGTCAGCCCGTCGGTCCGCACTCAGCAAACAGCCGAAGCGCTCAAACTGCCTTTCGAAACCCACCGCAAGATCGGTCCGGAAGCCTGTGTATCCGAATTGATTGCCGCCTCGGGCTGGCCCAATGCCAATGGCTCGGTGCTGATCATCGGCCACCAGCCTTCACTCGGCCGCATGGCATCGCTACTGCTCGCCGGCCATGAAGCCGAATGGACGATCAAGAAAGGCGCCTTGTGGTGGCTCAGCAACCGCGTTCGACGCGGTGAAACGCAAACCGTTCTGCGCGCTGTACTCCCGGCAGAATTACTGGACTAGACAAGCGCCCCGCTTAGGCGTGAAATGAACCTTTTCCCATTAACGTCAGGAGAGGGCATGGTCACTACAAAAAAAACAAGTACGAAACCGCTGGTCGCAACGACTGCGACCGCGCCGAAAAAACCGGCAGCACGCCAGGTCAAGGCCAGGCCGGCCAACCTGGGTGACCGCCCGCCCAGCCTGAGTCAGTCGGGTATCGAATCCTTCACCGTGAAAGCTGCGGTCGACGGCGCCCAGGAGTCAAAACTCGGCGCCATGCGCGACGTCATCGCCGGCATGCCGCCGGAAGAATCCGCCGCACTGCTCAAAAACCTGCTCAAGCAGCAAGGCATCCTGACCGGCGAGCAACCGACAACGCCGGATGAAGAACTGGCCAAGGACTGGCGCGACGGCGGCTATCCGTACAAAAACCTGATGCAGCGCCGCAACTATGAGCGGCAGAAATACCGCCTGCAGGTCGAGTTGCTCAAGTTGCAAGCGTGGGTCAAGGAAACCGGGCAGAAGGTCGTCATCCTGTTCGAAGGCCGCGATGCAGCCGGCAAGGGCGGCACCATCAAGCGCTTCATGGAACACCTGAACCCACGCGGCGCACGTGTCGTCGCACTGGAAAAACCGAGCGAAATCGAACGCGGCCAATGGTACTTCCAGCGTTACGTGCAGCACCTGCCGACCAACGGCGAAATCGTGCTATTCGACCGCTCGTGGTACAACCGCTCCGGTGTCGAACGGGTAATGGGTTTCTGCTCCGACCAGGAATACGCCGAATTTGTCCGTCAGGCGCCGGAATTCGAGCGTATGCTGGCGCGCAACGGCACCCATCTGATCAAGTTCTGGTTCTCGGTCAGCCGAGAAGAGCAACGTCGTCGTTTCGGCGAACGCAAGGTACATCCGCTCAAGCAGTGGAAGTTGTCGCCGATCGACATGGCCTCACTCGACAAATGGGACGACTACACCAAGGCCAAGGAAGCGATGTTCTTCCATACCGATACCGCCGATGCGCCGTGGACGGTGATCAAGTCGAATTGCAAGAAGCGCGCACGACTCAACGCCATGCGCTATGTCCTGCACAAACTGCCTTACACCAACAAGGATACGGACCGGATCGGCAATCTCGACCCGCTGATCGTCGGCCGCGCCAACGTGGTGTATGAACGTGGCGAACAGCAGGGGCTGCCGATTCTGTAACTAGCTGATGACGTAGGAGGCGCAGCCGGTTGCAATCAACTGACCGGCATCGTTCTCCAGGGTCATCTGGACCGAAGCAATACGGCCGCCGAGACGGGTAATCCGTCCGGTGGCCGTAAATTTTTTACCGATCCCCTGATGCAGATAATCGGTTCGTAGATCGATGGTACCGATCCGGCCAAAACGATGACCGACCTGTTCGGTTGTTTCGCTGTTGAATTTTTCGGCGATGGCGACCGTTGCCGCCAGGCCGCCGACGGTGTCGAGCACCGTGGCAATTACGCCGCCGTGCAGGCGCCCATGCAGGAAGTGCCCGATCAGGTCGGGGCGCATGGCAAAACTGATTTTCGGGGCTGCCGGATCGAGCGATTCGACCTTGAAGCCGAGCAGTTCGTTGAAACAGAGCTTATGTTCGAAAACATCGCGCAGCGTAGCCTCAAGGCGGGCTTGCTCTTCAGGAGAGCGACGGGGAAGCGGAATGGAAGTCATCGCCGGTTTTTAGCATAAAAAAGGGCGACGGTGTCACCGTCGCCCAAACCGAACGCCTTGCGGCGCAGAGAAGAACCGTAAAAACTATTTCTTGCGTGGCGCCGGCACGTCGGTACAAGTACCGTGCGCCACTTCGGCCGCCATGCCCACTGTTTCGCCCAGCGTCGGGTGCGGGTGAATGGTTTTGCCGATATCGACCGAGTCGCAACCCATTTCAATGGCCAGACAAACTTCGCCGATCATGTCGCCGGCGTTCGGGCCGACAATCGCCCCGCCGATGACGCGATGCGTTTCGGCATCGAAGATCAGCTTGGTAAAGCCGTAATCGGCACCATTGGCGATGGCGCGGCCAGAGGCTGCCCACGGGAACTTGGCGGACTCGACCTTGCGGCCTTCCTTCTTGGCCTGTTCCTCGGTATAGCCAACCCATGCCACTTCCGGATGGGTGTAGGCAACGCCCGGGATCACGGTCGCGTCGAAAGCGGCCTTGTGACCAGCCGCCACTTCGGCCGCGACGTGGGCTTCATGCACGGCTTTGTGCGCCAGCATCGGGTTGCCGACGACGTCGCCGATGGCGAAGATGTGCGGCACATTGGTCCGCATCTGGGCATCGACATTGATGAAGCCACGGTCAGTAACCGCAACGCCCGCCTTGTCGGCACCGATCTTCTTGCCATTCGGCGCGCGGCCGGCGGCTTGCAGGATCATGTCGTACTTGACCGGCTCGGACGACACGCCTTCGCCTTCGAACGTCACGTAAAGACCGTCTTCCTTGGCGTCGACCGCGACAGTCTTGGTTTTCAGCATGATCTTGTCGAAGCGATGCGTATTCTGCTTTTCCCAGACCTTGACGGCATCGCGATCAGGGCCTTGCATCAGGCCATCCATCATTTCGACGACATCGACCTTGGCGCCCAGCGTCGAGTAGACGGTGGCCATTTCCAGGCCGATGATGCCGCCGCCGATGACCAGCATCTTCTGCGGCACGAAACGCAGTTCGAGCGCGCCGGTCGAATCGACAATGCGCGGGTCCTTCGGGATGAAAGGCAGATGCACCGCAGCTGAACCGGCAGCAATGATGCACTTCTGGAACTTGATGACCTTCTTGCTACCGGTCTTGTCCTGCCCCGTACCTTCGGTGACTTCAACCTCGATGTGGTGCGGGTCGAGGAAGGTGCCGAAACCGCGCACGATGTCGACCTTGCGACCCTTGGCCATACCGGCCAGACCGCCGGTCAGCTTGCCGACAACCTTGTCCTTGTGGGCGCGCAGCTTGTCGATATCGACTTGCGGCGCGGCGAAGGTAACGCCGAGATCGTTGGCATGCTCTGCCTCCTCGATCACCGCAGCAACGTGCAGCAGCGCCTTGGACGGGATGCAGCCAACGTTCAGGCAGACACCGCCGAGGGTGGCGTAACGCTCGACGATCACGGTCTTCATCCCGAGGTCGGCCGAGCGGAAAGCGGCCGAATAGCCACCGGGGCCGGCGCCGAGGACGAGCATCTCGCACTCGATGTCGGCACCGCCGGCATGGCTGCCGGCGACCGGAGCCGCCACCGGCGCAGCAGCCGGAGCCGGTGCTGCAGCCTGCGGGGCTGGCGCGGCAGCCGCCGCGCCGGTTTCCACCTTGATCAGCAGCGCGCCTTCGGCCACCTTGGCACCCAACTGGACCAGCACTTCCTTGACCACGCCTTCGACCGGGCTCGGCACATCCATCGTCGCCTTGTCGGATTCCAGCGTGACGATCGCATCGTCGACCTTGATGCTGTCGCCAACCTTGACGAACAGCTCGATGACCGGCACTTCGGCGAAATCGCCGATATCCGGCACTTTGACTTCAATGAGTTGGCTCATCGCTTTCCCCTTAGACGATCATGCGGCGCATGTCGGCCAGCAGTTCGGCGACATAGACGTTGAAGCGGGTGGCCAGCGCGCCATCGATCACGCGATGGTCGGCGGTCAGCGATAGCGGCAGGGTCAGGCGCGGCACGAATTGCTTGCCGTCCCAGACCGGCTTCATGGCCGATTTGTTGACGCCGAGGATGGCGACTTCCGGCGCATTGACGATCGGTGCGAAGTAAGTGCCACCGATGCCGCCCAGGCTGGAAATCGTGAAGCAAGCACCGGACATATCGGCCGGCTTGAGCTTGCCGTCGCGCGCTTGCTTGGCCAGTTCGCCGGATTCCTTGGCGATTTCGAAGACGCCCTTCTTGTCGGCGTTCTTGATCACCGGGACGACCAGGCCGTTCGGCGTGTCAGCGGCGAAGCCGATGTTGAAATACTTCTTCAGCACCAGGTTGTCGCCGTCGAGCGAGGCGTTGAATTCCGGAAAGCGCTGCATCGCCTTGACGCAAGCCTTGATCAGGAAGGCGAGCATGGTCAGCTTGTTGCCGGACTTCTCGTTTTCCTTGTTCAACTGAACGCGGAAGGCTTCCAGATCGGTAATATCGGCATCTTCGTGATAAGTCACGGCCGGAATCATCACCCAGTTGCGCGACAGGTTCTGGCCGGAAATCTTCTTGATGCGCGACAGCGGCTTGACCTCGATCTCGCCGAACTTGGCGAAATCAACCTTCGGCCAGGGCAACAGATCGAGCACGCCACCACCTGTCACGCCACCAGCCGCTGAAGCAACCGGACCGGAAATGGCACCGGACATGACGCCCTTGACGTATTTGGTCAGGTCTTCCTTGACGATACGGTTCTTCGGACCGGTCGCCGGCACCTTGGACAGATCGACACCGAGTTCGCGAGCATAAGCACGGACCGACGGCGAAGCATGCACCTTGGCACCGAGCGGCAGAGCCGGAGCCAGTGCCGCCGGGGCTGCTGCGGTCGACGCGGCAACCGGGGCAGAAACCGCAGCCGGAGCGGCGGCGGCAACCGGCGCAGCGGCTTGGGCGACAGGCGCGGCAGCCGGAGCCGAAGCACCGGTTTCAACCTTGATCAAAACAGCGCCTTCACCCACCTTGGAACCAAGCTGGATCAGAACTTCCTTGACCGTACCGGCCACCGTCGAAGGCACATCCATCGTCGCCTTGTCGGATTCCAGAGTAACAATCGCGTCGTCGACCTTAATCGTATCGCCAACCTTGACGAACAATTCGATGACCGGTACTTCGGCGAAATCGCCAATATCCGGCACCTTGACTTCAACCACACCGCCGCCGGCAGCAGCCGGTGCGGCGGCAGGCGCAGCCACCGGAGCCGAGGCAGCCGCCTGGGCTGCCGGCGCTGGCGCAGCAGCAGCCACACCACCGGTTTCAACCTTGATCAGCAGCGCGCCTTCGCCCACCTTGGAACCGAGCTGGACCAAAACTTCCTTGACGATGCCGTCGACCGTGGAAGGCACGTCCATCGTCGCCTTGTCGGATTCGAGGGTAACAATGGCATCGTCGACCTTGATGCTGTCGCCGACTTTGACGAACAGTTCAATGACCGGAACGCTTTCGAAGTCGCCGATATCGGGGACTGTGACTTCAATGATTTGGCTCATGTTGTCTCTCCCTTAAACGCTCAGCGGATTCGGCTTGTTCGGATCAAGGTTGTACTTGACCAGGGCGGCAGCGACGACTTCACGCTTGATTTCACCGTTGTCGGCCAGCGCCTTGAGGGCAGCCAGCGTGACCCAGTGACGATCGACTTCGAAGTGGTGACGCAGCTTCTCGCGGGTGTCCGAACGGCCGAAACCATCGGTGCCCAGCGTGACGTACGGTGCCTTGACGAACGGACGGATCTGCTCGGAGAACAGCTTGATGTAGTCGGTCGAGGCGATGACCGGGCCCTTGGCGCCAGCCAGTTTCTGTTCGACATGCGACAGCTTCGGCTCTTCCAGCGGATGCAGCAGGTTCCAGCGCTGGACGTCCTGGCCGTTGCGGGCCAGTTCGTTCATGCTCGGGCAGCCCCACAGGTCGGACTCGACACCCCAGTCGGCCTTGAGCAGGTCGGCAGCGGCGATGACTTCGCGGAAGATGGTGCCGGAACCGAGCAGTTGAACGCGCGGGCCAGCCGATTCGCCACCCTGCTTGAACAGGTACATGCCCTTGATGATATCGGCTTCGGCGCCGACCGGCATTTCCGGATGCTCGTAGTTTTCGTTCATTACCGTCAGGTAATAGAACACGTCTTCCTGCTCGGCGAACATGCGGCGCATGCCGTCCTGGGTGACCACGGCGACTTCGTACTGGAAGGTCGGGTCGTAGGAGATGCAGTTCGGAATCAGGTTGGAGAGGATCAGGCTGTGCCCGTCTTCGTGCTGCAGACCTTCGCCGTTCAGCGTGGTGCGACCGGCAGTACCGCCGATCAGGAAGCCACGGGCGCGTTGGTCGCCAGCTGCCCAGCACAGGTCGAGCACACGCTGCATGCCGAACATCGAGTAGCAGATGTAGAACGGAATGGTCTGGACGTTATGCACGGAATACGAGGTGGCGGCGGCGATCCAGTCGCTCATCGCGCCGGATTCGTTGATGCCTTCCTGCAGCACCTGGCCGGTCTTCGATTCCTTGTAGAACATCAGCTGGTCATGGTCTTCCGGCACATAGTTCTGGCCTTCCTGATTCCAGATGCCGACCGAGCGGAACATGCCTTCCATGCCGAAGGTGCGGGATTCGTCCGGCACGATGGGCACGACGTTCTTGCCGACATTTTTGTCCTTCAACATCATGTTCATGATGCGGACGATGGCCATCGTCGTGGACAATTCACGGCCTTCACCGGAAGCCTTGAGCAGGGCGGCAAAGGTGTCGAGCGCCGGAACCTGCAGCGGATCGGCCTTTCGGCGGCGCTGCGGCAGGAAACCGCCGAGGTCCATGCGACGCTGGCGCATGTACTTGTATTCCTCGGAATCTTCCGGGAAGGTCAGGTACGGCAGCTCTTCCAGCTTGTCGTCCGGTACCGGCAGGTTGAAACGATCGCGGAAACGGGCGATCTGATCCTTGTCCATCTTCTTGGTCTGGTGCGAGGTGTTCATCGCTTCGCCAGCCTGGCCCATGCCGAAACCCTTGATGGTCTTGGCCAGGATCAGGGTCGGCGCACCCTTGGTCTTGGTGGCGCGATCGTAGGCGGCAAAAATCTTGAAGATGTCGTGGCCGCCACGGTTCAGCGCCCAAACTTCATCGTCGGTCCAGTCGGCAACCAGCTCACGCAGTTCCGGCGTGTTGAAGAAATGCTCACGCACGTAGGCGCCGTTCTTGGCCTTGAAGGTTTGATACTGGCCGTCGACCAGTTCCATCATGCGTTTCTTGAGGATGCCCTTCTTGTCGCGCTGGAAGAGCGCATCCCAATGCGTGCCCCAGACCAGCTTGATGACGTTCCAGCCGGCACCGCGGAATTCGGATTCGAGTTCCTGGATGATCTTGCCGTTGCCGCGCACCGGGCCATCCAGACGCTGCAGGTTGCAGTTGATGACGAAAATCAGGTTGTCGAGCTTTTCGCGACCGGCCATGCCGATGGCGCCGAGCGATTCGACTTCGTCCGTCTCGCCGTCGCCGAGGAAGGCCCAGACCTTGCGATCACCGGCCTTGGCCAGGCCGCGCGAGTCGAGGTACTTCATGAAGCGGGCCTGGTAGATCGCCTGGATCGGGCCGAGGCCCATGGAAACGGTCGGGAACTGCCAGAAATCCGGCATCAGCCAGGGGTGCGGGTAGGACGAAATGCCCTTGCCGTCGGTTTCCTGACGGAAGTTGTCGAGCTGGCTTTCGGTCAGACGACCGAGCATGAAGGCGCGCGAGTAAACGCCCGGCACGGAGTGGCCCTGGAAGAAGATCAGGTCGCCGCCGGACGGATCATTGATGCTGCGCCAGAAATGCGAGAAGCCGACGTCGTAAAGCGCGGCAGCGGAAGCGAAGGAAGCAATATGGCCACCGACGTTGGTTTCCTTGTTGGCGCGCACGACCATGGCCATGGCGTTCCAGCGGATGTAGCTGTGAATCTTGATTTCCATGTCCGCATTGCCGGGGTATTTCGGCTGCTGATCGGCGGGAATGGTGTTGATGTATTCGGTATTGGCCGAGTAAGGCAGGTCAACGCCGGCTTCGCGGGCCTGGCCGATGACCTTTTCGATCAAGTAGTGAGCGCGCTCAGCGCCTTCCTGGGTGATGACGCCATCGAGCGCCTCCATCCATTCTTTGGTTTCCTGGGGATCTACGTCCGTCGGGTCAGGTAGGGCATTCGGCTGGTTGGCCATCTTTCGTCTCCAAAAAGGTTGGTTGTCTTCTTGTCGTGCCTGCTTAGCCCGACAACTTTAACTCTTGCTTCTTGCTGCGCGAATCCGTGTTTACACCTATGCGGTATTTCGCATTGTAAAAACAAAAATCATAATGCGCAATATTATGGATATCCCTAATGCAAAAAATCCCACCCGAAAGTGAGACAAAAAAAATCTGACAATGAGTTGCGCTGTATCAAATTGCGGCATCACCGAGTTCTTATAATCGAAAGCTTTTGTCATCGATCTCAGGAGCCTCCATGGCAGCAGTGATGCCCGCACCGGCCGCAAGCCGGTTGCTCATGTCCGGTAACGAAGCCGTCGCCCGCGCCGTCTGGGAGTCAGGCGTCAAGGTAGCCGCCGCCTACCCCGGCACCCCGTCGACCGAAATGCTCGAAGTCATTTCGACCTACCCGGACCTCTACGCCGAATGGTCGGTCAATGAAAAGGTTTCGCTGGAGGTCGCCATCGGCGCCGCCTACGCCGGATCGCGTGCCTTCTGCTGTATGAAGCATGTCGGCATGAACGTCGCCTCCGACGCGCTGATGACGCTGACCCTGACCGGCGTGATCGGCGGACTGGTCATCGCCATTGCCGACGACGTTGGCCTCTCCTCCTCGCAGAACGAGCAGGATTCGCGCTACTGGGGTCGCTTTGCCCACCTGCCCGTCCTCGAACCGGCCGATTCGCAGGAAGCCTATGCGATGACCAAGGTCGGCTTCGAGCTGTCCGAACGCTTCCAGGTCCCGGTCATCCTGCGCATGACGACGCGGATCAATCACGTCAAGTCGGTCGTCGAAGTCGGTGAGCGCGAAGCTTTCGCCGGCGCCGGCTTCAAGAAGGAACCGGCACGCTTCGTGATGGTGCCGGGCAACGCCGGCAAGCGCATTCCGCTGATGTTCAAGCGCGACAATGAACTGCGCGCCCTGGCCGAGCAATCGCCGCTCAATTTCATTGAGGACGGCAGCGACAAGCGGGTTGGCTTCATCGCCTCCGGCCCAGCCTACATGCACGTCAAGGAATCCTTCCCGAACGCACCGGTGCTCAAGCTCGGCCTGTCCTGCCCGGTACCGTTCGAAAAATGCCGCGAATTGGCGGCCCTGGTCGACCAGGTCGTTGTCGTCGAGGAGGTCGAGCCGCTGGTTGAAACCGAGCTCAAGGCCCAGGGCCTCAAGGTGCTCGGCAAAGAGATCCTGCCGCCGCAGGGCGAACTCGCCCCCAATGTGCTGCGCCCGGCCATTGCCCGTTTACTGGGTGAAAATGTGCCGGTAACGACGTCGACCGCAGCAGTCCAGATTTTCCCCCGGCCGCCGACGATGTGCGTCGCCTGCCCGCACCTCGGCGTCTATTACACCCTTTCCCAGGTCCGCAACCTGACCATTTCCGGCGATATCGGCTGTTACACGCTGGGTGCCGGCCACCCGTGGAATGCGCTCGACACCTGCGTTTCGATGGGCGCCTCGATGGGCATTGCACACGGCATGGACAAGGGGCGCGGCGAGGCCGACAAGGACAAGCGGATCGTTGCCGTGATCGGCGACTCGACTTTCCTGCACATGGGCATGCAAGGCCTGCTCGACATGGTCTACAACAAGGGCAACGTTACCGTGCTGCTGCTCGACAACCGTGCGGTCGGCATGACCGGCGGCCAGGACAATCCGGGCAACGGCCGCGACATCTACGGCGACGATGCGCCGCGCATCGACTTCGCCAAGCTGGTCGCCGCCCTGGGCGTCAAGGAAGAGCGGATTCACACGGTCAACCCGTATGAATTGCCAGTTTTGTTCAAGACCATCCGTGACGAAGTCAAAGTCCCCGAAGTCTCGGTCATCATCACCGACCAGCCTTGCGTGCTGATCAAGGACTATCACAAGCTCAAGCCCTTCGAAGTGCTCGACGACAAGTGCACCGGCTGCGGCAATTGCCTCGACGTCGGCTGCCCGGCCATCCACGTCACGCGACGCGGCAAGGAGATCAAGGCCTCCGGTCGCGAGGTCGACCTGGCCTTCGTGCGGATCGAAAGCTCGGTGTGCACCGGCTGCGGCCTCTGCGTCCAGCCCTGCGCACCGGACGCCATCGTGCATCACGTGCCGGTTTCACCGATCAAGCTGATCAAGAACTGCGGAGCCTGAAGATGAGCGAAAACACCAACATTCTCGTCGTCGGCATTGGCGGCCAGGGCGTCATGACTGCGACGGAAATCCTCGCCGAGGCAGCCATCGCCATGGGCCACGACGCCAAGAAAACCGAAGTTGCCGGCATGGCTCAGCGCGGCGGCGTCGTTTCCTCGCACCTGCGCTTCGGCCAGAAAGTGCTTTCACCGCAGATCACGCCCGGCACCGCCGAAGTCCTGCTCGGTTTCGAGTCGGCCGAAGCGCTGCGCTGGCAGCACATGCTGCGTCCCGGCGGCATCACGCTGATGAATACGGCGCGCCTCGTGCCACCGGTCGTTGAACTCGGCCTGTTCGATTACCCGACCGACCCGCTGGCCGAAATTCGCCAGATGGGCAACAAGGTCGTCGCTTTCGACGCCACCTCGATCGCCCAGGAACTCGGTGACATCCGCCTTGGCAATACCGTGATGCTCGGCGCCATTGCCGACCATCTCCCCTTCCCGGCTGAGGTTCTGCTCGACTGCGTACTCAAGCGCTTCCAGCGCAAGGGCGAGAAGCTGGTCGAGCTGAATCGCCGGGCTTTCGAAGCCGGACGCAGCGCCGTCGGGGCAGCCGAAGCAGCCTGCGCGTAATCTGGTAAAATACCCGGCTATTCAAAAGGGAAAGGCGCCCGCCTTTCCCCTTTTCATTTTTGTTGGATGCGACGATGACGGCACAAATTATCGATGGCAAGGCCCTCGCCGAGGAACTGCGCCAGAGCTTCAAGGCTCGTGTGGAGGCACTCACCGCCAAGGGACAACGCCCCGGCCTGGTGGTCATTCTGGTCGGCGCCGACCCGGCCTCCGAAGTGTATGTACGCAACAAGGTCAATGGCTGCCTGGCCATCGGCATGCACTCCGAGAAGATCACCTACGACGCCACGGTCGACCAGGCCGAAGTGCTCAAAAAAATCGCCGAACTGAACGCCGATCCGGCGATTCACGGCATTCTAGTACAACTGCCGCTGCCCAAACATTTCGATGAAGAAGCCGTGCTCGAAGCCATTGCGGCCGACAAGGATGTCGATGGTTTCCACGCCGAAAACGTCGGCGCACTGGCCCAGGGCAATCCGCGCTTCATCCCCTGCACCCCGTATGGCGTGATGAAAATGTTCGAAAAAGGCAACGTCGATCTGAACGGCAAGGAAGCCGTCGTCATCGGCCGCTCGAACATTGTCGGCAAGCCGATGGCACTGCTGCTGATCAATGCCGGCGCCACCGTCACCGTCTGCAACTCGCGCACCCGCGACCTCAAATTTCACACCAGCCGGGCCGACATTCTGGTCGCCGCGGTCGGCAAGCCGAAATTCGTCACCGGCGACATGATCAAACCGGGCGCCGTCGTCATCGACGTCGGCATCAACCGCCTGCCGGACGGCAAGCTGTGTGGTGACGTCGATTACGCCAGCTGCCTTGAAGTCGCCGGCCAGATCACCCCGGTTCCGGGCGGCGTCGGCCCGATGACCATCACCATGCTGCTGGCCAACACCATCGAAGCAGCTGAACGCAAGGCAGGCATTTAAATGAGCGACCAACAGATTTCCGTCGGCATCGTCATGGGATCGGACTCTGACTGGCCGACCATGCAGGCCGCTGCCGTCATCCTCAAGGATTTCGGCGTGGCTTTCGAAGCACGCGTCGTTTCCGCCCACCGCACCCCGGATCTGCTTTTCGAATACGCCGAAACAGCCGCCCCCCGCGGTCTCAAGGCGATCATCGCCGGGGCTGGCGGCGCTGCCCACCTGCCCGGCATGCTGGCCGCCAAGACCATCGTCCCGGTGCTCGGCGTGCCGGTTCAATCGCGTGCCCTGTCCGGCGTCGACTCGCTGCATTCCATCGTCCAGATGCCGAAGGGCATCCCGGTTGCCACCTTCGCCATCGGCGAAGCCGGTGCCGCCAATGCCGCACTGTTTGCCGTGGCCATGCTGGCGAATGAAAACCCGACGCTGAACGCCAAGCTGCAAGCCTTCCGCCAGGCCCAGACCGACAAGGTCCTGGGTATGAAACTTCCCGAAGTCTGAGCCCATGTCCTCGACCATGATTCTGCCGCCCGCCACGCTGGGCATGCTCGGAGGCGGCCAGTTGGGCCGCTTCTTCGTGACAGCTGCCCATGAAATGGGCTATCAGGTCTGGGTTCTCGACCCGGACAAGAACAGCCCGGCCGGCCAGATCGCCGAACGGCATTTCTGCGTCGATTACAACGATTACGCCGCACTGGATGAGTTTGCCGCCGGTTGCGCCGCGATCACCACCGAATTCGAGAATGTTCCGGCCGACACGCTGGATTACCTCGCCAAATTCGTACCGGTTCGCCCCTCGGCCGCGGCCGTCGGCATTTGCCAGAACCGGATTGCCGAAAAGTCTTTCCTGCGCGACAACGACCTGCCGCACGGCCCGTTTGCCGCCATTCGCAGCGAAGACGACATTCGCCACGCTGACAGCACGCTCTTCCCGGCCATCCTCAAAGTCGCCCGCTTCGGCTACGACGGCAAGGGGCAAGCCACGGTCAACAACCGTGAAGAGGCTCTTTTGGCCTTCGGCCGCTTCAAGGGCGAAGCCTGCGTTCTCGAACAGCGCCTGACACTCGATTACGAAGTCTCGGTCGTTCTGGCCCGCGATGAGCAAGGCCGCGTCGCCTGCTTCCCGACCGGCGAAAACCAGCACACCAACGGCATTCTTGACGTTTCCATCGTCCCGGCCCGGGCCTCGGCCTGCGTCCGCAGCGATGCCGAGGAAGTCGCCGCGCGCATTGCCGAAAAGCTCGGCTACATCGGCACCATGGGTGTCGAATTCTTCATCAGCCGCGGCCAGCTGATCGTCAATGAAATGGCACCGCGCCCACACAACAGCGGCCATTACACGGTCGACGCCTGCATCACCAATCAATTCGAACAGCAGGTACGCGCACTCTGTGGCTTGCCGCTGGGCGAAGCACGCGCTCACTCTGCGGCTGTCATGGTCAATCTGCTCGGCGACCTGTGGTACAACGGCGAGCACTACCGCGAACCGGACTGGGCCAGCCTGCACGCCATGCCGAATCTCAAGCTGCACCTCTACGGCAAGCACCATGCCCGACCGGGTCGCAAGATGGGCCACTTCACGGTCATCGGCGACAACGCCGAAGCCGTCCAGAAGGCTGCACTGGCAGCCCGTGCAGCCATCGGCATCAAGGGCGAATGACTCCTTCCGTAGCGGATTTCGAACGGGCCGTCGCCCTTCTCCAGAGCGGCGAACTGGTCGGCCTGCCGACTGAAACCGTTTATGGCTTGGGGGCCGACGCAGCCAATCCGGCCGCCGTTGCCAAAATCTTTGCCGCCAAGGGCCGCCCGGCCGACCACCCGCTGATCGTCCATCTGGCCGGCCATGACGCGGTCGATCATTGGGCCGAGCAAGTTCCCGCCGTTGCCTGGGAACTGATGGAAATCTTCTGGCCCGGCCCGTTGACGCTCATTCTGAAGAAGCAGGCCTGGGTTCCCGACGCCGTCACCGGCGGCCAGGACACGGTCGGCCTGCGCGTCCCCGGCCACCCTGTCGCCCTTGAACTGCTCCGCCGCTTTGCCGCCGTCGCCGGCGAGCATGCCGGCATCGCCGCCCCCTCGGCCAACCGTTTTGGCCGAATCAGCCCGACCTCGGCGGCACACGTCGCCGAAGAACTGGGCGATCGGATTCCGCTCATTCTGGACGGTGGACCGTGCAAAGTCGGCATCGAATCGACCATTGTCGACTGCTCGCGCGGGGAACCCGTCGTCCTGCGGCCCGGCCACATTTCCCCTGAACACTTGCAAGCCGTGCTCGGGCGCTGCCCGAACATTGAAACGGCAAGTGGAGCGCCACGCGTCTCCGGCTCCCTGGCCGCCCACTACGCACCGCAAACGCCGATGCGCCTGGTCGCCAGCGAGCGCCTGCTCGATTTCCTCAACGCCCAGCGCCACAAAGGCGACACCTGCGGCGTCATCAGCCACAGCCAGCCGCCACAGGCCGGCATGCCGCACCCGTGGCGCATGCTGCCCGCCGACCCGGTCGGCTACGCCCACGACCTCTACGCCGCCCTGCGCGACATGGACCACGCCAACGTCAGCCTGATCGCCGTCGAAGCCCTGCCGGCCAGTCCGGCCTGGGCAGCGGTCAGCGACCGCCTGCGCCGGGCCGTTGCCGGAGCCGGCAAGGACTGAATGCCACTTTGATCGGCCACGCGTCTGAGATAGAATTTTCAGACGTCGGGCCGATAGCTCAGCTGGGAGAGCGCCGCGTTCGCAATGCGGAGGTCGTGAGTTCGATCCTCATTCGGTCCACCAACGGAAACCTTAAGAATCAGTGAGTTAAACCACACACCAACTGATCCTTTTTACTGCCTGACTCAATATTGATCACATCCAGTGTGATCAGAGTGTGATCACGCACAAGCAACCGCCTCGCGGAGTACATGATTTATAAGATGCTCCCAGGGGGCAAGAGAGCTGCGGAAAATCCCCCCCGCACCCCCTAAATGCCACAGGTGGTTTTTACCCACAAAAATTCATGTAAGCAACTGTTATAAAATGATTTTTAACAAATCTTAAGCAACCAGAGGTAGTGCTACAGCTACAGCCTCCTCCGTAGGTACAACCACAGATGTCTGAATGTTGCCCTGGAGGATGTAGTCGATCATCAGGTCACACCACACAGTGAAGCGGACATCCAGCCATTGAGCAAACCTCACCACCATCTTCGGGGGCTGGAGGGTGCCGCCGCCTTTACCCCTCTTGGAAATCCAAATGTCCGATTTTCGGATATTAAGAATTTGAGCTAAGGCTTCCATGTACTCGTTAGCGCCAGAAAGCTCAAGGAACTTTGCCGGGCGCTTACCGTACTGAGCAGCCACCGTGGTCATGTTCATATAGCCATCCTCACGGAAGACGATGGGGAGGCCGTTGGCTTCGCCTGGAGCCACTGCGTAGCGAAGTCTTTAGTGGCACCAAAGAATGCCGAAAACCATTGCTAGACAACAGAAGGCCGGCATTGGTACTTATGTCGATTGGGTGCTATCCTCTATGCTAAACATATTAAATTAAGCAAACATGAAACTCGTAGCAATTGCAGGACTTCTCCTGGTACTGGCCGGATGCGGCGGCTCCTCCACAGTGACCCGTTTTGATGCTCCGGTCCCCTCTCCGCTTCGTAGCGTTTCACTCTCCCCGATGGATGGCAACTCACCCGAAGTAACAGGGTATGTCTCCGATGCGTTTATGGTGCAAGGCGTAGCAACGGCTGGAGGGGTTCCTGCGGGGGTTCTTAAGACGGACAACGCTGACGCTGTTGTTACCTATCTGGATGTCTGGAGATGGGACTTAGCCATGTACATGCAGTCCATCACCATCAATCTTTACAATGCTC
Organism: Dechloromonas sp. TW-R-39-2; assembly: GCF_016864195.1. Lineage (NCBI taxonomy): Bacteria > Pseudomonadati > Pseudomonadota > Betaproteobacteria > Rhodocyclales > Azonexaceae > Dechloromonas > Dechloromonas sp. TW-R-39-2. The sequence goes on along the minus strand of NZ_CP045202.1, from coordinate 1,118,667 downwards.
AGACGGGGCAGCTGATGGTCTCTGGTAGGTGGAAAGACTCCTTCTTCCACACCTGGAACAGAGGAGAGGCAGTTTCAAAGGAGTTGGTAGCTGAAATGATGGCTAAGCTTGGCTTGAATCCTGTCCCTGCAAAGAGCCAATAGGAACAACGGGCCACGTCAATGGATTTCCTCTTGTCATCCACCTTTAATCGTTACGAGCAAGCACTCTTGAACGAGTGTGTGCTTATTGGCACGACGGGAATAAGCCCCTTAAATATTGGTAGGGTAAACTTCGCCACAACTTACTCAACAAGCTTTTGCGAACACGTCGCTGACCTAGTGCTTCTTTACAAACAACACTTGATTGCCAATCCGACTTCCAAGTTATCTACACAATTTCTACAGTACGAAATTTATTCTTGTCGCGGCGCTGAAATGACAAGTGAGCGCGTTCGGCATCTAATTAATCACAATGTATCAAAGTTAAATAGAGCTAGCTCTTATCGCGTTCTCAACCGATTTATAGACAACAACGTGGACTCCGCATGAATCGAGTGATCCTGAAGATTGCATTCGGAATAATTGTGGGGATGGTTATTTATCCTCCTTACGAGATGCTTGGCCTTATGGATGCAAACCATGTTGTCCAAAAGGGATATGCATTTATCTTTGATTTTCCCGTTTGTTATAACAATCCAAATAACTGCGGGTTTACTACGCGGGTTGATATGGTCAGATTGCTCCTTCAAACAATATTTTTGGTGACCATTGCTGTCATATCTGGGTATGCATTTAGAGAGAGTAAGTGATCGCCATAGGATTTTTTATGGGTGCTTACCGCTCCGTATCAAAATGAGCAACACACCGGACCAAAGGGGATAGGCTCTCATTTTCCGAGCAAGGCCAGCTTTCATTACCGCGTAGGGCACAATCCGGCCACCAGGGGCATCTGACCGACAACGTAGGCACCTGTCTTGCGGATGCTGGGGAGGACCTCATTAGCGCCCCAATCCTGGAATGCTTTAGCTTGGGGCTTGTCACTCCTCATGATGAGCTTGTAGAGGTCACTTTCGGAGATGATCTCCATATCCCTCCCGGAAGACCTAGATGAGTTCTTTTTATCTTGCGGCGCTCATCACCAGCCAGTGGGTCATACACATGGCCTTGCCGTATTGTGCTTTCAGCCCCCTTCCGCTCAACGCCCGATCACCCCGCATTGTTTGTGAAAATTAGCCGAGAAGTACGGGCTTGAGCAAAAGCCAGAGCGCCGTGATCAGAATCATCCACGCAAAGGCCAGTTTCATGGTCCGCTCCGGCAGGCGATGCGCCATCGCGACGCCGCTTGAAACGGTCAATAAGCCACCAATGGCCAGAGGCAGGCCGACTGACCAATCAACCTGCTGCGCACTGCCGTAAGTCATCAGGGCGACCATCGAACACGGCGTCACCAGCGCCAGCGAAAGGCTTTGTGCCACGCTTTGTCGCTGCCCGAAAACGCCGGTGAAAAAAGGCGTCGCGACCAAGCCGCCACCTACCCCGAGCAAGCCCATGCAGGCGCCGCCGAGCAGACCGACCAGCGGCATCCAGCGAGAATCGAGACAAGCCCGGCCTTCCTCTCCGACCGGGAGTTTTCGTTTGGCCAGCATACGTAGCGCCAGAACGATCAGGAAAACGGCAAACACACTGCGCAAAACTTCGGAATTCAGACTGGTGGCCACATAAGCGACCAGCCAGGTCGTCAACGAAGCCAGGATGCCGATTTGGGCGGCGATCCGCCAGGGCACCGGGTGACGGCGCGTGTAGCGCCACCAGCCAACGAGCAGGATGGGTACCATCATCGCCAGCGATGTTCCTTGGGCCAGCGCCTGCGCCATACCCAGCGCCAAGCCGAGAAACGGGATGGCGATGATCCCGCCGCCAATGCCGAACAGGCCGCCAAAAAAGCCTAGCGCAGCCCCAAGGGCAAGCATGGTGAGCAGTTCAGGAATCGCCAGCAGGTGCACGGTCGGACTTTCCGGAAAAAACGGGTTGATCAGGGGACAAGGGATTCCAGCGCCCGGGCAATCGCCTGCCCCGCTTCGGTGGTACTTGCCGTGCCACCCATATCCGGGGTTCGCGGGCCGTCGACCAGGACAGTTTCGATCGCCTTGACCATCGCATCGTGAGCCGCCTTGTAGCGGACATCGCCATTACCGAGAAAGTCGAGCATCATCGCTCCGGACCAGATCATGGCGATCGGATTGGCAACTCCCTGCCCGGAGATATCTGGCGCCGAGCCGTGCACCGGCTCGAACAGCGATGGAAAAGTCCGCTCCGGATTAAGGTTGGCCGACGGTGCGATACCGATGGTCCCGGTACACGCCGGCCCCAGGTCGGACAGGATATCGCCGAACAGGTTGGAGGCGACAACGACATCGAAGCGTTCGGGACTCAGCACGAAGCGGGCCGTCAGGATATCGATGTGATATTTGTCCCAACGCACATCGGCATAGTCCTTGGCCATCGTTTCGACCCGCTCATCCCAGTAGGGCATGCTGATCGCGATGCCGTTCGACTTGGTCGCCGAGGTCAGGTGTCTCTTGGGGCGCGACTGCGCCAGATCAAAGGCGAAGCGAAGGATGCGGTCGACACCCTTGCGGGTGAAAATCGACTCCTGCAAAACGGTCTCACGCTCCGTCCCTTCAAACAGACGGCCACCGACCGAGGAATACTCGCCTTCGGTATTCTCCCGAACGACGAAGAAGTCGATGTCACCCACCTTCTTGTTGGCCAACGGGCAGGGCACACCCGGCATCAGGCGCACCGGACGCAGATTGACGTACTGGTCGAAGTCGCGCCGGAACTTGATCAGCGAGCCCCACAGCGAAACATGATCAGGCACGGTGGCCGGCCAGCCGACTGCGCCGAAATAGATGGCATCGAAGCCTTTCAGCTGCTCGAACCAGTCGTCCGGCATCATCTTGCCGTGCTGCAGGTAATAGTCGCAGTTGGCCCACTCGAACGTCGTGAATTCAAGATCGATTGCGAACTTTTGGGCCGCTACCTGAAGAACGCGCAGCCCTTCGGGCATGACTTCCTGACCGATACCATCACCGGCGATCACCGCGATTTTGTGCTGCATGTCGATTTCCTCTGCCCTAAGCAAAACTCTATGGCAGTCAGCTTATAGGCCACGAAAATATTTACAATTAGTGCCAATGTGAATTCCGTGGATACGATTCGTGAACGCAAAACCTCAACTTGACGATCTACGCCTGCTCTGCGTCGTCGCACGCAACCGCAGTTTTGCCGAAACCGCCCGCGAACTGGGCGTTTCCAAGGCAGTCATCAGCAAGCGCATCGCCCTGCTTGAAGCCGCGGTCCAGGAGCGGCTGTTCCATCGCACGACGCGCAATGTCTCACTGACCGCGCAGGGCGAAATCGTTCATCAATGGGCCCAGCGTATCCAGGAAGATGTCGATCTGATGGGCGAGGCCATTTCGCGCGAGAAGGCGGCGCCGAGCGGGCTGCTGCGAATTTGCAGCAGCACCGGTTTCGGGCGTAGCCGCCTGGCGCCGGCACTCTCGCAACTGGCCAGGCAATTCCCGCAATTAGAAATCCAGCTTGAGCTCTTTGATCGCCCGGTCGACCTGGTTGATGAAGGTTTTCAGCTCGACATCCGGATCGGCCAGGTCCGCGAAGGCAACGTCATCAAACGCCGGATTGCCCGAAACCAGCGGGTACTGTGCGCGGCACCGAGCTATCTTGAATGTTATGGAATGCCGCAATCTCTCGATGAATTGAAGAACCATCGCTGCATTGCCATCCGCGAACGCGATCAGGATTTCGGGCGCTGGGAACTGGATGGGCCGGACGGCCCGGTTGCCATCAAGGTGAGTGGCCCGCTCTCTGCCAACAATGGCGAAATTGTCCGCCAGTGGGCGATCGACGGGCACGGCATCATCCTGCGGTCGACCTGGGATATCCGCCGTGAAATCGAAGCCGGCCAGTTGCTACCAGTCCTGCCTCGCTATTTCCAGCAGGCCGATGTCTGGGCGGTCTATCCATCACGACTCTCGGTCTCGGCCAAGGTCAAGGTCTGCGTTGAGTTTCTCGAACAATGGTTTGCGCAGACCGGCATGAATGAAGGCTCGCCAGGCGACCAAGCTGACTGAGCGGGGCGCAGAACCGCCTCAAACAGACTGGCAGCAATGTCGCAAATGCTCGCGCAGCAAGACCACGGTTGGCGAAAGCTGGCGGCGGTCGGCGCAGACAAGCGACAGCGGTGCCAATTCGCCCTGCCATGACGGGCAAAGCTCGACCAGCCGGCCGGCGGCAAGATCCGGCGCCACGTCGAGGCGCGACTTGTAGGCAATCCCTTGACCGGACAAGGCCCAGCGACGAACGACGTCGCCATCGTCGGCCAGCCGGTTGCCGCTGACCGCCACATTGATTTTTTCATCTCCCCGACTGAATGACCACTGCTCATGCAGTTCATCGGCCAGCCGGAAGCGCAGGCAGTTGTGTGCGGGCAAGTCGAGCGGAGATGACAAATCGCCATGCTCGGCGATATAGGCCGGTGCAGCACAAAGCACACGCCGATTGTCCGGCAGCAAGGGAACGGCTACCAACGCAGAGTCGACCGGGATACCGTAGCGAATCGCCAAATCAACCGGCTGGCGATAGATATCCGCCAGCCGGTCGGAAAAATTGAGTCGCAGGCTGACTTCGGGATAGCGCAACAAAAACTCGTCCAGCCAGGCCAGCATCAAATTGCGCCCCAGATCGGAGGGCAGCGAAATTTGCAGGCTGTCGCGAATCACTTGCCGGGCACCGGACAATTGATCCCTGGCGTTGCGCAGCTCATTCAGCGCCAAACGAGCTGCGGGCAGAAAGCGCTCCCCCTCATTGCTCAGACGCAGGCTACGTGTCGAGCGCAACAACAGCACGACGCCGACCGACGCCTCCAGACGCTTCAACGCGGCGCTGGCCACGGCAGGAGAAAGATCGAGGAAACGCGCCGCAGCCGAAAGACTGCCGCTATCTGCCGCGCGAACAAAAACCTCAAGATCGCCAAGATTCATGATGCCTCCCTTTGACTGGCCAGCCCCGCCGCCCCCTGCAGCTTCCGGTAAAGCGTCCGCTGGCTGATCCCCAGCTGCTCCGCCAGCGAGGGCAGTTCAAAACCTGGCCGGGCCTTGGCCCACGTCAGGTAGCGCCGCTCAAGATCGGCTAGCGCAACGACCTGTTCCAGCTGGAAGGCATCGCCACTGGCCGGCAAAACCGCCGGCACATCGTCATCCATTTCGGACAAATGCGGCAGGTCGACCGTGTCACCGTCAGCCATCAGCGTGGCGCGCTCGATCAGGTTGCGTAACTCACGAATATTTCCGGCGTACCGTCGGGTACTCAGCCAATCCAATGCCGCCGGCGAGAAATGCCGGCCGGTCTTGCGGTCGACCCGCTCAAGCAGCGATGCAGCAAGCAAGGGAATGTCACTGGCCCGTTCGTGCAGCGCCGGCGTCCGAATCGGGAAGGTATTGATCCGAAAATAAAGATCGCGGCGAAAACTTTCGGCCTGCACCATCGCCCGCAAATCACGGTGCGTCGCCGCAATCAACCGGAAATCGACCGGCAACCAATCCAGCCCGCCGACCCGGCGATACGTCCCCGTCTCCAGCAGACGCAACAATTTGACCTGCAAGGCAAGCGGCAACTCACCGATTTCATCGAGAAACAGCGTGCCGCCGCTGGCGGCCTCAACCAGCCCCTGTTTGCGATGGGTCGCACCAGTAAACGCACCTTTTTCGTAACCGAACAACTCGCTTTCAAAAAGCGTTTCCGTCATGCCGGCACAGTCGACCGCAACAAACGGCCCATCTTCTCGAGCACTGGCCTCGTGAATGGCATGGGCGACCAGCTCCTTGCCGGTACCGGTTTCACCAAGCAGGAGGACGGCGGCATTCGAATTGGCAACCCGCAGGACTTTCTCCAGCATCCCGATGAACGCCGGTGAACGCCCGACCAGGCCTTGTGCCGCCGGCCGGCTGCTGGCCTGACGAACGACACGCATGGTTTCGACGAAATAGGCGATCTGCCCGGCACCATCCCGAATGGGCGTGGTCTGGACATCGACATGCTCCTCGCCGCGCGGGGTGTGGTGCAGATGCAGGACGCGCTGCGGCGCACCGGCCTCCAGACTCAGTTTCAGCGGACACGATTCACCCGCCTGGTCGCAGGGCACGTCAAAGTGATGGGAAACCTCGTAACAGCAACGTCCGGTGATGCTTTTCCCGGCACCAAACTCGCGGATATACGCCGCATTTGCCGCAATGATCCGGTAATCGGCATTCATCACGATACGCGGCTCAGGCAAGCCATCGAGGAAGGAAATCAGTTCGCTGAGAAAATGTGCCGTCATGCCATTTTTGTCATCAAAGCCAAGAAATTTTGCCAATATTGACAGAAAGCCCCGAAGAACACCAAGCCCGACGCCGACAAAATACGACAAGGCATTGATCAGAAAAGACTAATTCATCCGAACTAATTCAGGCACGCATCTTGATACATGATGTTCAGGAAACCGGGGAAATACCGGCTTGGCAGGCCGCTCTCCGGCCGGAAAAGCCGGTCCCGGAAAATCTGGAACAGCCGGGCAGCATTCGATTTATAGTAAGCCCCGCAGGCCTGCTTATGCAGTCCGACTGATTCATGCCAGACACCCGGTTTCCGACTTTTTGCTTTTGACGAACAGAGGATCAATGAGCCAGCCCCCAGTCAGCCCCACCCCCGAGACGCCCGTAAAAGTCTCGTTCTACGAAAAGCGCAAAAAAATCCAGGCCAAGGGAGTCCGAGGCTATTTCGACAACTGGCGGATCGCCCTTGTCCTGTTCACCCAGATTCTTTTCTACGGCGGCCTGTGGCTTGAATGGAATGGTCGCCAGGCCATCCTGCTGCACATGGTTGAACGCAAGTTCTACATCTTCGGCATGGTTTTCTGGCCACAGGATGTGATTTACCTGGCTGCCCTGCTGATCGTTTCGGCTTATGCCCTGTTCCTGGTCACCGCCATTGCCGGACGCCTGTTTTGCGGCTATGCCTGTCCACAGACGGTCTACACCCAGATTTTCATGTGGATCGAAAACTGGGTCGAAGGCGACCGCAATGCCCGCCTGAAGCTCGACAAGGCCCCGATGGATGCCCGCAAACTGCGCCTGCGCATCACCAAGCACGGGTTGTGGCTACTTTTTTCATTGATCACCGGCTTCACCCTGGTTGGCTACTTCACGCCAGTCAAGGAACTGACCGAATCGTTCATGACCTGGAACCTCGGGCCATGGGAGACTTTCTGGATCTTTTTCTACGGCGGCTTCACCTACCTGATGGCCGGTTTCATGCGCGAGCAGGTCTGCAAGCACATGTGCCCCTACGCCCGCTTCCAGAGCGTGATGTTCGACCCGGACACGCTGATCATCACCTACGACCCGGAGCGCGGCGAAACCCGTGGCGCACGCAAGAAAGGCGTCGACGCCAAGGCTGCCGGACTGGGTGATTGCGTCGATTGCGGCCAGTGCGTTGTCGTCTGCCCAACCGGCATCGACATCCGCAACGGCCTGCAATACGAGTGCATCGGGTGCGCCGCCTGTATCGACGTTTGTGACCAGGTGATGGACAAAGTCGGCCTGCCGCGTGGCCTGGTTCGCTATTCGACTGAAAACGCCATGGCCAAGCACATGACGCGCAAGGATATTTTCAGCCACATCATCCGCCCGCGCATCCTGCTGTACACCGCCATCCTGGCACTGATCACCGGCTTGAGCGCCTGGTTCCTGGTGCACCGTATCCCACTCAAGGTCGACATTATCCGCGACCGCTCAAGTCTCGCCCGCGAAGCGGACGACGGCCGCATCGAGAATGTATTCACATTGCAGATCATGAATACAGAAGAACAGGCGCATCGCTACAAAGTTACGGTCGACGGCCTCCCTGAGATCGAAATCGATGGCGCCAATGAAGTCGAAGTACCCGCCGCGACATTGCAATCCTTCATGACCGTCGTTCGCACCGCGCCGGAGGCTGGCAAGAAGGGCGCCAACCAGATTCACTTCGAGATCGTGGCGCAGGAAGACAAGGACATTCGCGTCAGGGAAAAAGCATCGTTCATGCTACCTTGAGCAATAAGCGATGAAAAAAGGGTGGGAGTTTTATCTCCCGCCCTTTTTTATTCACCAAAAACCACTCCGCCGAAACAATGCGACTCAAAAACAAGCCAAAGCCTTGCTTGATGAATATTTACAAGACCAATACAAATCCAAACGCACACCAAAGACACAGTGTCTCAAAAGCCTAGGGCACATCAAAACAAGAAGCAGTGAATTGATTTATCATTTCCTCCACAAGGTAAAAAAATATTACCGACCACACCCGGAGGATTGATGACACAAAAGCAGAAAATTCTGCTTTCGTTCGTATTGCCTGCGCTTATCGCGCTGATCACGATTGCCATTTTTCTTGAGCATTCGCACCGGAAACTGGCGGTCGAACGCTGGCCAATCGAGCACAAGGCACTGGTTCACGCCATTGCCGAGGCGATGCAGGACAAGATCGATGAAGCCCGCGCCGTGCTTGGCTATACGGCACAGCTCCGGCAATTTGCCCATCTTGAGTCAGTCGACCGCATCGATCGCACACTCAACGGTATCCCGCCCTACCTGGAAGCCGACAAACGCAAGACACTCGATATTCTGCTCAAGAACAGCCGGGGCATTTCGGCTGTTTTCATTTTGCTGCCTAACGGCGATCACTACCTATCGCACCCGTTCAGCGTGCAAAAATCGCTGAAAAAATACAACTTATCCGATCGCGCCTACTTTCAGGAAGCGCAACAAACGAAACAACCGGCCATTTCCGATAGCCTGATCGGCGCCGACGGCAAGATGGCCGTCGTGGTCGACATTCCCTTGCTCGACGCCCAGGGAGAAATTTATGCCCACCTCGGTGCCGTCGTCCTGCTCAACAAACTGTCGGCGCTGGTCAGCCCGGAGCAAATCGCTCCCTTCGATGTCGGCCTGCTGATCGACCGCCAGGGCAAACTGATCGCTCACACGGATACCAACCAGGTCGGCCCTGAAAGCCAGTTGGTCCGCTACCGGCACCCGATGCTGTCGCTCGCCGAGGAAAGACCAGGCGAGAACCATTTCAGTCGCTGGACCGACGAAAATGGCGTCGAATGGCTGAGTTTCGTCGAACACCTCGACCGCGGCTGGAGCCTGCTCCTGCAACGCCGCCTCGACAGCGTCATCGCCGAACATGCCGATGCGGTTCGCAACAGCGTCCTGATGGTTGCGCTGATCCTGCTGCTGACCGGCGGTATAGGACTGACCGTCGCCACGATTGCAACACGGCGCTGGGAAAAAGCCGATGCCGACCTGCGCCAGGCCAGGGATGGGCTGGAAAACCGCGTACTCGAACGCACCGCCGAACTGGCTCGCAGCGAACGGCAACTGGCCGCATCGCGCGATTTTTACCTATCCGTTCTGGAGAGCTTCCCCGCCCTCATCTGGCGAGCCGGGCTGGATGCGAAATGCGACTACTTCAACCGCACCTGGCTGGAATTTACCGGCCGGACGATGGAGCAGGAAATGGGCGACGGCTGGGCCGAGGGCGTTCACCCGGATGATCTGCAGCGCTGCATCGACATTTACCTTGGCGCATTTCATCATCGCCAGAATTTTTCGATGGAATACCGCCTGCGCCGTCACGATGGCGAATACCGCTGGATCACCGACATCGGACGCCCCTTCCATGACGTTAACGGGCAATTCATCGGCTACCTCGGCACCTGCTTCGATGTTTCCGAACGCCATCAGGCGGCGGAACAACTGCGTCTCGTTGCCAGCGTCTTCTCGCACACCCACGAAGGCATCATGATCACCGATGCCAACAATGTGATCATCAACGTCAATGAAGCCTTCTGCGCCATCACCGGCTACAGCCGCAGCGATGTCATTGGCCACAGCCCGAGCATGCTCAAGTCACCGCACCAGAATGTCGAGTTTTACCGGACGATGTGGAGCGAGCTGAATGCCAACGGCTATTGGCAAGGCGAAGTCTGGAACAGGAAAAAGGGCGGTGAGTTGTATGCCGAATTACTGACCATTTCCGCCGTCTTCGGCCCGGATGGTTCGCTTAACAACTATGTCGGCATCTTTGCCGACATCACGATCCAGAAGGAACACGAGCAACGGCTCGAACACCTGGCGCACTACGACCCACTGACCGGCCTGCCGAATCGCACGCTGCTCAGTGACCGACTGCACATGTCGATTGCCCAGGCCCAACGCAACAAGCATCTGCTGGCCGTCGGCCTGCTTGATCTCGATGGTTTCAAACAGGTCAACGACAAACTCGGACACGCTGCCGGCGACCAGCTACTGATCGAGTTCTCCAACCGGATGCGAACAGAACTACGCCAGACCGACACCCTGGCTCGGCTCGGAGGCGACGAATTTGTCATTCTGCTCAATGAGCTCGGCAGCATCGATGAATGCATCGAAGCGATGCGCCGCATCATTTTCAGTACCAGCCAGCCCTACATCCTGAATGACGAAATAGCGCGCATTTCAGCCAGCATCGGGATCACGATCTACCCTGACGATGGCGCAGACCCCGATTTGCTGCTGCGCCACGCCGATCAGGCGATGTACATCGCCAAGCAAAGCGGCGGCAATCGCTATTTCATGTTCGACCCGCAAAAAGACCTGGCCGCACGGGCCGAACGTTCAGCCATCGACCGCCTGGGACAAGCCCTGCTCCAACGTGAGTTCGAACTGCACTACCAGCCCAAGGTCGATATGCGGCACGGCCTTGTTGTTGGTGCCGAAGCACTGATCCGTTGGCATCATCCGGAAAAGGGGCTGGTCATGCCGGGCAATTTCCTGCCAGGCATCGAAGGCACCGACCTGTCGATCGCCCTTGGCGAATGGGTCATCGACCAGGCGCTGCGCGACCTGAACGATTGGCTTGCGCAAGGCATCGAATTGAGCGTCAGCATCAACATCTCGCCGCGCCACCTGCAGTTGCCGGATTTTGCCCAGCGCCTGGCCGGACAAATATCGGCCTACCCGGACCTGCCGGCCCACCTGATTGAACTCGAAATTCTCGAAACCGCCGCTTTGCACGATACCGAGCACGTCGCCGAAGTTATCGCGGCCTGCCGGCGCATGGGCGTCTCATTTGCCCTGGACGATTTCGGCACCGGCTACTCTTCGCTGCTCTACCTCAAGCATCTGCCGGCCAACACGCTGAAAATCGACCAGTCCTTCGTGCGCAACATGCTGCACGATCAGGAAAACCTGGCAATCGTCAAAGGGGTAATCGGCCTCGCCGAAGCCTTCAATCGAACCGTGATTGCCGAAGGCGTCGAAACCATCGAGCACGGCGACGCACTGCTCAAGCTGGGTTGCCAATTGGCACAAGGCTACGGCATCGCCCGTCCGATGCCGATGCAGGCGCTCGCCGGCTGGATCGCCGACTGGAAACAACCGGCCAGCTGGTCACAGAACAGCCACTGAGCGACAGGCCCGTGGGACCTGTCGCGCTTTGCAGACAAAAGTTACTCAGCCACCAGGACGACGCTTTCACCGGCAAAACAGACGGTCTGACCGGGACGCAATTTGGCCCGTTTTCGACTGTCGACCGCACCATCCACTTCAACCAGTCCTTCGGCAATCGCCGCATGGGCGGCACCGCCCGACTCGCACATGCCGGTCGCCTTGAGCAATTGATCAAGCTGGATGTATTCGCCGCGGACGGCAAAAGTGGCGCTCATGGTGTTTCCTCTACAAGAATCAGATGTACCCGGCATGGGCCATGCGCGCCGAGTACGATGGTTTGTTCGATATCTCCGGTCCGTGACGGCCCTGAGATGAAATTGATCGCACGCGGCATACCGGCGGACTCCCGGCGCAACAACGCAAAGGCATCCTCCATCGTCGCAACGATGCGCCCGACCGAGACCAGGGCAATGTGCGTTTCCGGCAGCAGGCTGACCGTTGCCGGCGTCCCTGGGCTGGATAACAGCATCAGTGTTCCGGTTTCGGCAATTGCACAAAAACAGCCGGAAATTCCAACCGGATCGGCGTCGACCGCAGCACGGGCGACAACGTCCAGCCCAGCCCCGGCCCATTCGAGCGCAGCCACATCATCGGTCGCCACGGCCGCGCAGCCAAGCTGCCCGGCGTGCAAGAACGCGGCCACCGCCGCCGGCACATCAGCCAGCGCAGCAACCTGCCCAACAGTGCTCGACAGGCTTTCGGCTCGAGCCCGAAAACGGCTGGCCAGCTGATCGCCGACCACCGGCTGCGGACCTCGCACCGGATTGCTCAGGCGCGCCTCGGCAGCGGCACGGCGCTCAGCAAAATCGGGCTTGCCGACACCGGCCCGAACGCGTTCGAGAATTTCGTCGCGGGCGCTCATACGAGCTGGTTTTGCGGCTGGCCCGCAACAAAAGCTTCAATATTGGCAATCAACTGATCAGCCAGCGCCCGCATCGCCGGCTGACTCGACCAGGCGACATGCGGCGTCAACATGAAATTGGGCAAAGCCAGCAATTCGGGAAACAGCATTGGATGCCCGACTGGCGGCGGTTCGGCCGTCACCACATCAAACCCGGCACCGGCAATCCAGCCTTCACGCAAAGCCTGAATCAGGGCAGCTTCATCGACCAGCCCGCCGCGCGCGGTATTGATCAAGATGGCCGAAGATTTCATCGCCTGCAGCTCGGCAGCCGCAATCAAACTGCTTGTTTCCGCCGTTAACGGGCAGTGCAGCGAAAGCGCATCGGCCTCGGCCAGCACTGTGGCGAAGGCGGTATAACCGGGGCGCACCTGTATCGCCCCTTTGCGCTCGGCCCGCAGGACACGCATGCCGAAAGCTTCGGCCAAACGGGCGACACCGTTGCCCAGACTGCCACTGCCGACCAGACCTAGTGTTGCACCATGCAAATCCTGGATCGGATGATTGAACAGGCAGAACTGTTCGGACTGCTGCCAGGCACCGGCCTGCAGCGTCGCGCGCCAGGCCAGGAGATTGCGCGACAAGGCCAGGAGCAGCGCAAAAACATGCTCCGGTACCGTGTGTTCGGCATAACCGCGAATGTTCGAAACAACGATGCCACGACGCCGGCAGGCATCCAGATCGATATGATTGGCCCCGGTGGCCGCGACAGCGATCATTTTCAGCTCAGGCAGCGCGTCGACCGCAGCAGCATCGATCGGCACCTTGTTCGTGATGGCTATCGTTGCCCCGGCCAGACGCGCAACGACATCCGCTGCCGCCGTTTTCGGATACTCAACCCAGTCGCAGTTGAAGGCCGGACGAAAAACCTCGACCGGGATCGAAGCACGATCGAGGTAAACGATGCGCTGCATCAGTCGGCCTGGGCGCAGAAGGTCTTGCCGGCGGCGGCCGCAATCGTCGCAATCTGCTCGCCCAGGGCGGCGTGGCCGACATAGACCAGGCGATCGACCGTCGAGGCGCACAGCCCTTCAATGGCTGCCGTATCGCCATGCACCAGGTTGAGAACGCCGGCCGGCCATTCGGCGCGAGACGACAGTTCGCACAAGGCAAAAATGGCCGAGGGCGCTTTCGGGCTTGGCTTGACGACAATGGTTGCACCGGCCATCAGTGCCGGCGCAGCAACTCGGGCAAAGTTGGCCAGCGGCTGCGTCGCATCGAGCACCAGCCCGATCACGCCGGTCTCGCCCACACTGGCCCCGCGCAAGGCGTCGACCGCAGCAACGACTTCAGCACTTGCCGCCGCTTCATCCAGACCCGATTCGGCGAGCAGAAGCTTGGCAAAGTGCCCGCTGTAACGATCGAGTTCGTCGGCCAGCCTGGCCAGGCAAACCCGCCGTGCCTGCAGCCCCATGTCGGCCCAGACCGACTGCGCTGCAAGCGCCGCTCCTGCAGCTTCGGCGGCTTCGGCTGCGCCGGACAGCGGCACCCGGCGGATAGCTTCGCCGGTCGCCGGATTGCTGACTTCATAAAAGCGGTCGCCGGCGGTCAGGAATGCGTGACCGTTGATCCACAAGGGAATGGCCTTCGGGCCTTCGGGAGAAAAATCCATGTTCAGGTTCTCTTTCTTGCTGCGTAAAGTTCGTGGAATGTCTTACCATCGGGCGGCGTCAGATCGCGTCCTGCGGTCCACCCCGGCGCCAGGCCCAAAATGCGGATACGGCCGCTGTCGTCGGCCAGCCATTGCAGGTAACGCGCAGCACGACGCATCACCCAACGATACAGTGCCGGCTTGCCGGCCAGCCAAGCCCAGGCGCGCAAGGCCAGGCTTTCAGACCATGGCCGCAGGCCGCCGTCGACCTGATCCTCGCGCAGGCGATGCATCAATTTGGGCAAGGGAATGCGCACCGGACAGACGCTGCCACACTGATTGCAACCGGTCGACGCATGCGGCAAATCCAGTGCATTTTCGAGGCCGGTATATAGCGGCGTCAGCACCGAGCCCATCGGGCCGGGATAAACCCAGCCGTAGGCATGCCCACCCAGCGAAAAATAAACCGGGCAATGGTTCATGCAGGCGCCGCAACGAATACAGCGCAGCATCTCCTGATAGGCCGAACCCAGCAGCTTGGCGCGACCATTATCGACCAGGATGAAAACTGTCTTTTCCGGCCCATCCTGATCGCCCGGCTGCTTTGTCCCGGTCAACAGCGAAACATAATTCGAAATGGTTTGCCCGGTGGCCGAGCGCGGCAAAAGGCGCATCAGGGTGGCGAAATCCTCCAGGGTCGGCACAATCTTCTCGATCCCGGTAATCACGACATGTACCTTGGGCAAGGTCGTCACCATGCGACCGTTGCCCTCGTTGGTCACCAGCGAAGCCGAGCCGGTTTCGGCAATCAGGAAATTGGCGCCGGTAATCCCCATCTCGGCGCTGAGAAAATGCTGGCGCAGCACCTGGCGCGCCTCACGCGTCATGGCCGGGATATCAGCCGACGTACGTTGTTGCTCGGCCCGGCCATGCTCTCTGGCAAACAGCGCCTCGACCTCGTCGATCGTCTTATGCACCGCCGGAGCGATGATGTGCGATGGCGTTTCCCCAGCCAGCTGGATGATGTACTCACCGAGGTCGGTTTCGACCGGCTGGATGCCGGCAGCGGCAAGCGCCTCGTTGAGATGCGCCTCTTCCGACAGCATTGACTTCGATTTGGCCGCCTTGGTGACACCATGGCGACGTGCCACATCGATCACCAGATCGCAGATTTCGTCACCGTCGCGCGCCCAGAGCACCTCGGCACCACTGGCCCTGGCCCGCTCTTCGAAAATATCGAGCCAGACATCGAGATCGCTCAAAACGCGATTGCGGATCTCTTCACAAGCCGAACGCAGCCCCTCGAAATCCAGCCCATCCTCAGGCAATGCAGCAATCCCCTTGGCCCGCTTGCCGACAAACAACGGCTTGGCTTTTTGCAACGCTCGCTGCAACACCGGATTTCTGATCTTCTCTCCGGCCCGAGCCTGGAAATGCATCGCCTGCGAATGCTTGGCCGCACTCATCAATCACCGCCCCCGGCAAGGATTTCAGCAATATGCAAAACCCGCGTCGTTTCATCGCCGCGACGACGCAAACGCCCTTCGATATTCATCAGGCAGCCCAGATCGCCGCCGGCCACAACCTCCGCTCCGGCCGCCGCAATCGAATCGCATTTACGATCGACGATACGGGTCGAAACATCGCCGAACTTGACCGAGAATGCGCCGCCAAAGCCGCAGCATTCTTCGCAATCGGACATTTCCTTGAGCTCGGCTCCGGCCACTTTCATCAACAAGGTCCGTGGTTGCTGCTTGATGCCCAGCGAACGCAGTCCCTTGCATGAGTCGTGGTAAGTCACGCTGCCCGAAAAATGCGAGGCCAGACTATCCTCCTGCTTCAGCACATCGACCAGAAAGCTGGTCAACTCGTACGTTCGACCGGCGACAGCCGACGCACGCGCCGCCCAGGCCGGGTCATCGGCCAGCAAGGGCGGATAGACGTTGCGAATTTGATCGGTACACGAACCCGAGGGAATCACGACATAGTCGTAAGCTTCAAGTTCGGCAATCGCCTTCTTCGCCAGATCGACAGCCAGCTTGCGATTTCCAGCACTCCAGGCCGGTTGACCGCAGCAAGTCTGCCCCTCGGGGATAACCACTTCGCAACCGGCAGACTCAAGCAGACGCAGGGTCGCAAAGCCGACCGAGGGTCGCATCAGGTCCACCAGGCAGGTAACGTACAGAGCTAAGCGCATGCTAATATTGCGGCGCACAAGAAAATAAAGTGGCTAATGCTACTCAAACAGCACCAATAAAGGAATCCAGTTGTCAGAAGCTGCCAACGGGTCTGCAAAAACTCCCGGCTCAATCCAGGTCATCGAACGCATGATGTCGCTGCTCGACGCGCTCGCTGACGCCCCCGAAGCAACCAGCCTGAAACAACTGGCTGGCGCGACCGACCTGCATCCATCGACCGCACACCGCATTCTCGCAGCAATGTGCAATGCGCGCTTTGTCGAACGTCAAGATGCCGGCACCTATCGACTGGGCATCCGTCTTCTGGAGCTTGGCGCGATTGTCAAATCGCGCATCAATCTTCGCGAAGTCGCGCTCCCGTTCATGCAGGAACTGCACGAGTCGATCGGCGAAGCGATCAATCTTGGCGCCCGCCACGACGATGAAATCGTCTACCTTGAACGCACCTCATCCGGTCGTTCGCTGGTTCGTGTCGTTTATCTCGTCGGTGGGCGAGCCCCCTTGCACCTGACGTCGCTCGGCAAACTCTTCCTGGCGGCCGACAATCCACAAAAAATACGCGACTACGCGAAACGGACCGGCCTGCCGGGCAAGACGCCACACTCGCTGACCACGCTGGCCGCCCTGGAAAAAGAGCTTGATAAAGTTCGCCGCCACGATATTGCCTACGATGATGAAGAGGCTGAAATCGGCTTGAAGTGCCTGGCCGCGCCGATTCGCGACGATGAAGGCAATATTGTCGCAGCGCTGTCGGTCTCCGCTCCTGCGGATCGTCACGATCCGGAATGGGTTGCCAAGATCAAACAAACAGCGGATGCGGTCTCGCATGCGCTCGGCTATCTCGGCCCCAAAAAATAAGGCCGCAAACAGCGGCCTTATTTCGCAAACGCACAGTCACCCGATCAAACGCGGCGACGCTCGCTGCTCAGGCTGGCACTTTCCATCCAGCGCTTGATCCGATTCGCATCCCCAACCCGGGTCATCTTGCCAGCCGAGTCAAGCAGCACGATCACGACCGGCTTGTCAGCCACGCGCGCCTGCATGACCAAGCAACGCCCGGCTTCGGAGATATAGCCGGTTTTCGACACCCCGATTTCCCAGCTATCGCTGCGCACCAGCGGATTGGTCGTTCCGAAGTTATGAACCCGGCCATTCAATTCCACCTTGGCTTCAGCAGTCGTCGAATAACTACGAATTTCCGGATAACGCGCCGCAGCGGTCACCATGCGAGCCAGGTCATGGGCGGTTGATACATTGTTGCTCGACAACCCGGTCGGCTCTTCAAAACGCGAGTTGTACATACCCAAAGCTTGCGCCTTCTTGTTCATCGCCGTCACAAATGCCCGCAGGCCGCCGGGATAATGGCGCCCCAGCGTATGTGCAGCACGATTCTCTGAGGACATCAGCGCCAGCAGCATGGCGGTTTCGCGCGTCATCGTGGTGCCGACCGGCAAGCGCGAACGCGTACCCTTCAAGCTATCGACATCTTCCTCGCCAATCGAAATGACTTCCTGCAAGTCTAGCTTGGCATCAAGCACGACCATGGCGGTCATCAGCTTCGAAATCGAAGCGATTGGAACCACGGCATCCGGCTGCTTTTCCAGCACGGCATGCCCGGTGCTCTGATCAATCACCAGAGCCGATGAGGAATAAAGAGCCAGGCGACCAGGGTCGATATCGGCCATCGAGACACGGCGCACCGGCTTTTTAGGTGCATCGTACGCGGCATGAACGGTTTTCTTCCCGGATTTAGCCGCAACAGACTTACCAGAAGAGGCCGCAGGCCGCACAGGAGCCGCCGCTACTTTATGTGTCGTTTTGCCATGAGAACTCTTGGCGGCCAGCCTGGATGATGGCTTGGCGGCAACAGTCGTTTTCTTGCCAGCAGATGCCGCAACCTTTTTGGTCGGCGCATGCGCATTTTTGGCGGTGCTGGACGCCAGCAGCGAGGTATTAACCCCGAAGGACAACAGGGCGCCCAAGAGTAGGGCAACCTTCAGTTTTTGCTTCATTCACGATCTCCTGCCAATACCGGGAAATTTTAGCCCAGTTTAGCAGGAGAGTGTGAATTTTCAATAAAAATAAGCAGATACAACAACAACTTAAAGCAACAATTTATACAGCATCAACCACTGTAAGCGCTGTCATATTGACGATGCGACGAACCGTTGCCGTTGGCGTCAGGATGTTGACCGGCTTCGCCGCCCCGAGCAGGATCGGACCAACGGTCAGGTTGTCGCCCGCCGCCACTTTGAGCAGGTTGAACGAAATATTCGCTGCATCCAGTGTCGGCATGACCAGCAGATTGGCCTGCCCCTTGAGCCGGGAGTTCGGGAAGGCGGCAAGACGAATTTCTTCATCCAGCGCCGCATCGCCGTGCATTTCACCCTCTACTTCAAGTTCGGGAGCCCGTTGCTGCAACTGCGCCAGGACATCACGCATCTTGACCGAGGTCGGCGTATCTTCGGTACCAAATGTTGAGTGCGACAACAATGCAACCTTCGGCTGAATACCGAAATTGCGGATTTCCTCTGCGGCCAGCAAGGCCATGTCGGTCAGATGCTCGGCCGTCGGGTCGTAATTGACGTAGGTATCGCCGATGAATACGGTACGCCCAGGCAACATCAGCAAATTCATGGCGTAGTAGCGATCCAGATCACCCCGCGTACCGATGACGCTCTGCACATACTCACGGTGCGTTTCGTGGCGCCCGAAAGTCCCGCAAATCAAGCCATCGGCATAGCCAAGGTGAACCATCAAGGCACCGTACAAAGTATTGCGCCGACGAACCTCACGACGCGCATAGTCCGGAGAGACACCTTTACGCTCCATCAAGCCGTGATAGGTTTTCCAGAACTCCTCATAATGCTCATCGAAGAACGCACAGTTTTCCGAATGAACGACTTCGAAGTCCTCACCCTCGCGAATCCGCAGCCCCGCCACTTCGATCCGGCGATTGATTTCGGCGTGACGACCGATCAGCACGGGCCAGGCAATGCCTTCATCACGAACCACCTGAACCGCACGCAGCACGCGCTCATCTTCACCTTCGGCAAAGACAATGCGCTTGGGCGCCATCTTGGCCTGGGAGAAAACCGGCTTCATGATCATGCCGGAGTGGTACACAAATTCGTTCAAGCCCTGGATGTAGGCATCCCAATCCTTGATCGGACGAGTTGCCACACCGGAGTCCATCCCTGCCTTGGCGACAGCCGGCGCGATCTTGACGATCAAGCGCGGGTCAAACGGTTTTGGAATCAGGTATTCAGGACCAAAAGCAGAAACTTTTTCTCCGTAAGCCGAAGCTACCACTTCCGATTGCTCAGCCCGGGCCAACTCGGCAATAGCTTTCACCGCGGCCATTTTCATTTCTTCGGTGATCGTCGTCGCACCGACATCCAAAGCACCGCGGAAAATGAACGGGAAACAGAGAACGTTGTTGACCTGATTCGGATAGTCGGAGCGACCGGTGCAAATGATGGCATCGCTGCGCACCTTGGTCACTTCGGCCGGCATGATCTCCGGCGTAGGATTGGCCAGGGCGAGAATCAGCGGATTGGCCGCCATTTTGGCAACCATCTCGCCCTTGAGTACGCCACCGGCAGACAGGCCGAGGAACACATCGGCATCGGCAATTGCTTCACCCAGCGAACGCTGATCGGTCACCTTGGCGTAACGCGCCTTGATCTCGTCCATTTCTTCGACGCGACCTTCGTATACCAGGCCCTTGATATCGGTCACCCAGATATTTTCAATTGGCGCACCGAGCATGACCAACAAATCAAGACAGGCAAGCGCGGCAGCGCCCGCCCCTGAGGTCACGATTTTTACTTTGGAAAGATCTTTTCCGATCAGGTGCAGGCCATTCAGAACCGCAGCACCGACAACGATGGCCGTGCCATGCTGATCATCGTGGAACACGGGGATTTTCATCCGTTCCCGCAGTTTTTTCTCGATATAGAAACACTCTGGCGCCTTGATATCCTCAAGGTTGATCCCGCCAAAAGTCGGCTCAAGCGAGGCAATCGTGTCGATCAGCTTGTCCGGGTCGCGCTCGTCGATTTCCAGATCGAACACATCGATATTGGCAAATTTTTTGAACAGAACGCCCTTGCCTTCCATGACCGGCTTGGCCGCCAGCGGCCCGATGGCGCCGAGACCAAGAACGGCCGTCCCGTTGGTAATCACACCGACCAGATTGGCACGCGAAGTCAGGGTGCTGACTTCGGCCGGATCAGCGACGATTTCTTCGCAAGCGAAGGCCACGCCCGGCGAATAGGCCATCGACAAATCGTACTGGTTGGTGAGCTGCTTGATGGGTGTCACCGCAATCTTGCCCGGCTTCGGGTGGCGATGATAGTAAAGCGCGGCTTCGCGCAGTTGCCTAGGATCCATGTCTACCTCCGTTTTATATTGTGAAACGTGATTTCGAATCGCGGAACATAATATCATGCCTTTTTGCCATTTCCACCCCCGGATATCACTTAGAAGTGTAAAGTCAAGTAGATGTTTACCCTGACTTGATGCATAATTACGGGCTTCCCAGCCGACGGCCCCTCGCCGCTCTAAGTCTTGGTGGCAGCTCCCGGCGACTGGCGTGAAACTTAGCTATTTCAGTAACTTAGAGAGAGACACCGCCATGACCGCACCGCTGAATGCACCTGACTACGTCAAACATGAAGCCCTGAAGAAATGGGTTGCAGACATTGCTGCACTGACCCAGCCTGACCGTATTCACTGGGCCGATGGATCGCAGGAAGAGTATGACCGCCTGTGTGCCGAAATGGTAGAGGCCGGCACCCTGATCAAGCTCAACGAAGCCAAGCGCCCGAATTCCTACCTGGCTTTCTCCGATCCGTCCGACGTCGCCCGTGTCGAAGACCGCACTTACATCTGCTCCGCCAAGAAAGAAGACGCCGGCCCGACCAATAACTGGGAAGAGCCTGCCGTCATGCGCGAAACCCTGAACGGTCTGTTCAAGGGCTGCATGAAGGGCCGTACGATGTACGTCATCCCGTTCTCGATGGGCCCGCTCGGTTCGCCGATCGCCCACATCGGTTTCGAAATCACCGACTCCGCCTACGTCGTCACCAACATGCGCACGATGACCCGCATGGGCAAGGCCGTTTTCGACGTGCTCGGTACCGATGGCGAATTCGTGCCCTGCATCCACACTGTCGGCGCCCCGCTTGAGCCGGGCCAGCAAGACAGCAAGTGGCCGTGCAACCCGACCGTCAAATACATCGTGCACTACCCGGAAACCCGCGAAATCTGGTCCTACGGTTCCGGCTACGGCGGCAACGCCCTACTCGGCAAGAAGTGCTTCGCCCTGCGCATCGCCTCCAACATGGCACGCGAACAAGGCTGGCTGGCCGAACACATGCTGATCCTCGGCGTCGAATCGCCGGAAGGAGAAAAGTCCTACGTCGCTGCCGCCTTCCCGTCGGCCTGCGGCAAGACCAACTTCGCCATGCTGATCCCGCCGAAGACCCTGGACGGCTGGAAGATCACCACCATCGGCGACGACATTGCCTGGATCAAGCCGCGCCAGGACAAGGATGGTGTTACCCGCTTCTACGCCATCAACCCGGAAGCCGGTTTCTTCGGCGTCGCTCCGGGCACCAGCGAAAAGACCAACTTCAACGCCTTGGCCACCCTCAAGGAAAACATCATCTTCACCAACGTCGCACTGACCGACGACGGCGATGTGTGGTGGGAAGGCCTGACCAAGGAAGCACCGGCTCACCTGATCGACTGGCAAGGCAATGACTGGACGCCGGAAGATGGCAAGGCCGGCAAGAAGGCCGCCCACGCCAACTCCCGCTTCACCGCTCCGGCCAATCAGTGCCCGTCGGTTGACGAAGCCTGGGAAGATCCCGCCGGTGTGCCGATTTCTGCCTTCATTTTCGGCGGCCGCCGCGCCACCACCGTGCCGCTCGTGTACCAGGCTTTCAACTGGAACTACGGCGTTTACATGGCCGCCACGCTCGGTTCCGAAACCACGGCTGCCGCTTTCGGCCAGCAGGGTGTCGTGCGTCGCGACCCATTCGCCATGCTGCCCTTCTGCGGCTACCACATGGGCGATTACTTCAACCACTGGCTGAAGATGGGCAAGACCGTCGATGCCACGCCGAAGATTTTCTGTGTTAACTGGTTCCGCATGGATGCCGATGGCAACTTCATGTGGCCGGGCTTCGGCGACAACATGCGCGTCCTGAAGTGGATCGTTCAGCGTTGCAAGGGCACCGTTGCAGCCAAGGAAACCGCTCTGGGCTGGATGCCGAAGTTTGAGGACATCGACTGGACCGGCATCAACATTTCCAAGGGTGAATTCGATGCGCTGACCACGATCGATGCCGATGCATGGCGCTCCGAGCTGGCTGGCCACAAGGAATGGTTCGACAAGATGGGCGAAAAACTGCCGCGCGAGTTCACCCTCAAGCGCGAGCTGTTCGAAATGGCCCTGTTCAAAGACGCAGTTTGATTGAACGCCTGATTTAAGCTAACGGCCACCTGCGGGTGGCCGTTTGTTTTGGAGAATCGCATGTACCGCCCAGCCCAACGCCTGGCCGACATTTCCCCGTTCCACGTGGTCGAACTACTGACCCGGGCTCGACAACTGGAAGCCGAAGGTCGCGACATCATTCACATGGAAGTCGGCGAACCCGACTTTCCGACGCCCGAACCGATTGCCCGCGCCGCCGTGGCTGCGATTGAACAAGGCCGCACCCTGTACACCCAGGCGCTCGGCCTGCCCGAGTTGCGCGAAGCGATTTCCGGCTTCTACCGTGAACGCTACGGGGCCGATGTGCCAGCCTCCAGAATCGCCGTCACCAATGGCGCATCCGGCGCATTAAACCTTGCATTTGCCTGTCTGGCCGACCCGGGCAGCGAATGGCTGCTGACAGACCCTGGCTACCCGTGCAACCGGCATATTTTGCGAGCCTACGAAGGTCGACCGCGCAATATCCCGGTTGGCCCTGAAAACAATTTCCAGCCGACGCCGGAATTGCTCCGTAAACACTGGTCGACCGCGACACGCGGCCTGCTCGTCGCCTCACCGGCCAACCCGACCGGCACCCTGTTGACGCGCTCCGAAATCGAAGCCCTTGCCGCTGTCTGCCGGGAGCAAAAAGGGCACTTTCTGGTGGACGAGATTTATCACGGGCTGACCTATGAAGGCGATGCACCTACCGCCTGTGCCGCGGGGGACGATATCTGGGTAATCAACAGTTTTTCGAAATATTTCCAGATGACCGGCTGGCGACTGGGCTGGATGGTCATTCCCCAAGCTTATGTCAGGGATGTCGAAAAACTGGCGCAGAACCTGGTGCTCTGCCCGTCCACACCCGCGCAATACGGCGCACTGGCTGCATTCGAACCGGAAACCATTGCCCTGCTCGAAACCCGCCGTGCCGAATTCCGCCGGCGCCGCGACTTTCTCGCCCCGGCGCTGGAAGCCATTGGCTTTCGCATTACAGCTCGCCCGGAAGGTGCGTTCTATCTGTATTGCGACTGTTCCGCCTTATGCGAAGACAGCTTTGCCCTAGCCCGCGACCTGCTGGAAACGGCAGGCGTTGCGGCCACTCCCGGGCTTGATTTTGGTTCGCACGAACCGGCGAAGCATATCCGCTTCGCCTACACGACAGAGATCGAACGACTTGCTGAAGCAGCGCAGCGTCTAAAAACTTATTTCAGCCGGTAAGATCAGATCAGGATAGCGCCGGGCAAGCTCGGCCCAATCAAAGAATGGCCCTGGATCGGTTTTCCGCTCCGGGGCTACGTGACAATGCCCGGCAATCTCGGTAATTGGATAGCGCTGACGCAACGCCTCGATCAACGCGCCGAGCGCAGCGTATTGCTCCGCTGGATACGCCTGAAAATCGGAGCCTTCAAGCTCGATACCAACGGAGAAATCGTTGCAATTCTCCCGTCCCGACCAGGTTGACCGGCCGGCATGCCAGGCTCGCTGGTCGCAGCCGACAAACTGGATCACAGTTCCATCACGTCGGACAAAAAAATGGGCCGATACCTGCAACGGCGCAATTTGAGCAAAATAGGGATGGGCCTGCGGATCAAGCTGATTGGTGAAAAACTGCTCAACCCAGGGACCGCCAAAGTGATCCGGGGGCAAGCTGATGTTATGCACGACAATCAGCGAAACATCCCCGGAATCAGGCCGCTCTCCGAAATTCGGGGAGTAAACGTGACGAACCCCACTCAGCCAGCCACCGGGAGCCCAGTCGCTCATTCGATCCCCAAGCGTTCCAGGCGGTAGCGCATGGAACGGAAAGTCACACCGAGCAAACGGGCAGCCGCCGTTCGGTTGCCCTCTGTTGTTTGCAAGGCTTCGAGAATAGCCTGGCGCTCAAGCCGATTCAGATAAGCATCCAGCGTCTCACTGCCTCGCCCGCCACTCTCTTCAACCAAATCCTCCGGTTCAAGATGAAGATCATCCACTTCGATTTGCTCTCCCGAGCAAAGTGCGGTGGCCCGCTCGAGGATATTCTCCAGTTCACGAACATTTCCCGGGAACGGATAAAACTCCAAGGCTCGCAACGCAGCTGCAGACAAAAACGGATGAGTTGCACCGAACAACCGCTGCAAAATGGCAGCAACCAGCGGAGCAATATCTTCGGCTCGCTCGCGCAAAGGAGGCATGCGCAGCTCGATCACGTTCAGGCGGTAATAAAGATCCTGGCGGAAAGCACCCCGGTCGACACAATCGCGCAGATTTTTGTGCGTCGCACAGACAATGCGGACATCGACAGGCTCTTCGAGTGTGTTGCCCACTTTGCGCACACGTTTTTCCTGAATGGCGCGCAACAACTTGACCTGCATGGCCAACGGCAAATCAGCCACTTCGTCAAGAAACAACGTCCCGCCATTGGCCGCCTGGAAAAAACCGTCACGGTCGGTTTCTGCCCCAGTGAACGCGCCCTTGCGATAACCGAAGAATTCGCTCTCCATCAGCATTTCCGGGATTGCGCCGCAGTTGACCGGGACAAAGGCCCCGGCATGCCGGGCACTGCGGGCATGGATCAGGCGAGCGGCCAGTTCCTTGCCACTACCGGACTCACCCGAAATGTAGATCGGCGCCTGGCTGCGGGCCAATTTGTCGATCATTGTCCGGACGTGCTGCATGCAGGGCGAATTGCCCACCAAGGCAAGCAACGGATCATCTCCACGCACCGCCTCGGGCAGGCGCAGGGCCGATTTGACCAAGGCCCGCAACTGATCCAGGCCAACCGGTTTGGTCAGGTAATCAAACGCACCGGCCTTGAGTGCCGCGACTGCATTTTCTGCGCTCCCGAAAGCAGTAATCACGGCAACCGGCAGTCGACCGTGGTGCTCGGCAATGTGCTGGACAATTTCCAGCCCCTCGCCATCAGGCAGACGCATATCGGTCAGGCAGAGATTAAAGGCCCCCGATTCGAGTGCCTTTTTCGCCTCACCGACCGAGCCGACACATACCGTAGCCAAGCCCATGCGCAATAGCGTCAGATCGATCAGCTCACGGATATCCGGCTCGTCATCAACCACCAAAACCCGGTTCAACGCATCAGCGGACCGTCGCTCACTTCGGGCAAGTGACACCAATCATTTCTCCCTGCAAGAATAAAATGGCCGCCGGACGATGTGCCGACCAGTTCAAGTGTCGCACCATTGGCGGCCGACAACTCGCGCGCGATGAACAGACCCAAGCCCGTACCGGCATGGTGAGTCGTGAAAAAAGGCTCGAATATCTGCTCACGAACCGAATCAGAGATGCCGGGACCATCATCGATGACATGCAATTCTACCCGCCCTTCCTGGCTACCGCGCCGTGTGAGCAGGCGAACAGCACCTTCGCCGCGGCTCGAGTGCCGCAAGGCGTTGCTCACCAGGTTCCAGAGAATCTGATCAAGGTGCGAGCGATCAAAGCACAAGGTCAAAGGCTCATCGAAAATGGCAACGACAACACTGGGCGCCAGACTTTCCGCCGCTGAAAACTGCTCGAGAAAAGCGGCACAAAATTCTTCAAGTACCAGATTTTGCGGCTCCGCACGCTGCTGGCGCCCCAAACCCAGGACATCCTGAACAATGCGATCCAGGCGAACCACATTGTCATTCAAAATACGTAAAAGGCGATCTTGCACGGCGCCGCGCTGTTCCTCGCGCAACAACTCACCAGCATGCCCGATGGCCGACAGCGGATTGCGGATTTCATGGGCAATACTCGCGGTCAACCGCCCCAGAGAGGCCAATTTCAATTGCTGGGCACGCGCCTTGATACGCCCAACATCTTCGAGGAAAACGAGCACCTCGCCATCGGAACTGCTTGTCCGCTCAAAACGGGCCTGCAACTCGCAACCATCGCTTCCGCCAAACTGGACGGAGTCAGAGCCTCCCACCAGCCAGGCCTGAAGCGCTTCAGCCAATGCTGGCACCAGCGCCGCAAGCATTGGCGCCGTATCCGGAGCAATCCCCAGCATGTTCGCGGCCACCGGATTACTCTGCCCGACCACGCCCTCCTGTCCGACAATCAACACGCCATCCTGCATTCGCTCGACCACACGCCGGCTGATACGAATCTGATTCTCCAGCGCCTCGCCACGACGCCTGGCCAGATCCTCGTTAGCCATCACACGTTGTCCCAACAAGCGCGCCAGAATCGCGGTCGCAAAAAAACCCGCCGAAAGGAATCCTCCCTGGACAACGGATGCCAGTTCAAAATACCCCTCGACAAGCCCGTAAAGCTGGGTCAACAACACCGCCAGCGTGGCCAGCGCGGCATAGAACAACACCAACCGCCCTCGTCCGACCAAACTGGCTGCCGCCAGAGAGATCAGCAGCAAGACGCCGAGACCGCTCCCGACGCCTCCCGCCTCATACATGAACAAACTGACCACCACCGCATCGATGGCCACCTGGATCGAGAGCTGGAAATTGAAGCGCCGTTGCCAGTGGATCGACAGCAACAAGCCACCGACGATACTCAGGGCATAGATTGCATCAAGCGCCAGCAAGGCGGCTGAGGGCGAAAAATGAAGTCGGCCAGTCCAGTCATAGGGCACCAGCAGAGCCAGAAAGAACAGGCCGGCGAGTACCAGTCGATACAGGTTGAAATACTGGAAGGAGCGCCAATTGGCCTCCCAGGTCGAGGACAGCCAGTCGGACATCAGCGTCCGTCGGCCTGACGGTGAGCCTGGCAGCAGAAACTGCGGTCATTGTCGACAAGCGCTTCACTGGCCGGCAGATAGACGCCGCAGTGGGCACAATTGACCATCTGTTCAGGAGCCCGCCCTTGAACCGGCTGGTCCGATGGCTGTGTATTGCGCTTCTTCCACACCCACCAAATCACGCCCAAAAACGCAAAAAGGAACAGGTATTTCATTACAACCTCACACAGGAAAGGGCGTTACACCAGGATGGGCGATACGACGATAGCCCACCAGCTTCGCCCAATCCTCTGCATTTTGCAACCACCCGGCAAGACTCGGGGCATGCAGAAAAACTAATTGAGCTGACCTTCAAGCGCCGACAACAACTGGGGAAAGTCGACCGGCTTGAAAAGCACGGTCCAGCCGGAAGATTCCGCGATCTTGATCCGCTCGGGCAATGTTTCGCCAGTCAGGATGACAGCCCTGATGGGATGCATTGCTTGTCGCTGAATGGTTTTCAACATCTCGACACCATCCATGCCTGGCAGCCGAAAATCAGAAAGGTAGATATCTGCGCCAGCAATATCACTGGCCGACAAAGCAAGCTCAGCGGAAGCATAGGAAGAAACGCTAATACCCTTGGCCCTGAGCGCAATATCAACCGCACTCGCCAGTAAAGCATCATCCTCGACCACCACAACCCGACGCCCGAGCCAGCAGGACTCGACGGCAGACTCGCTAACCGCTGCGGGCAGCAACTCCCGAACGGGCAGCAAAGCCTCGTCGGCCAAAGGGAGTGCAAATTCGAAAACCGATCCCTTCCCGTGGCGAGAACGGCAAATCACCTCTGTCCCCAGCAACTTGGCCAGGCGTTTGACAATCGACAATCCCAGCCCCAACCCCTTGGCACGATCACGTGCCTGGTTCCCGATCTGAAAATACTCATCGTAAATTTTTCGGGTATTTTCAGCCGAAATACCAATCCCGGTATCCCAGATCTGAATGATCGCACGATCACCCCGGCGGCGAATACCAACCAGAATCCCGCCTGTGTCGGTGTATTTCAGCGCATTCCCAATCAAGTTATTGAGCATGCTGAGCAGCAACTTGGCATCGGTAAAAACAGCCAGCCGCCGAAAGGGGAAATAAAGCTTGAAGCGCAACCCCTTGTCCAGCGCCAGAGAACTGAATTCAGCATCAATCTGGCGAAATAAAGCCTCGACATCGATCGTATCCGGAACAGGCTTGATGCGACCGGCATCCAACTTTGAAATATCCAGAAGGGCATTCAATAAGTCGCCCAAAGAGGTCAGCGAAAGTGACAGATAGTGACTCAAGCGCTGCTGCTCTTCATTGAGGCCCGTGCCTTTGAGAACACTGTGGAATAAATTGATTGCTTGCAAAGGTTGGCGTAAATCGTGGCTCGCCGCAGCCAGGAATTCACTCTTGACCTGATTCAAGCGGGTCGCTTCCTCCTGTGCCAGTTTCAACTCGTGGGTCCGAGCCTCAACCAGCTGCTCGAGATTGTTTTGATGTTCAACCAAAGCCTGTTCGGCCTGACTACGCGCCAGATCACGGCGCTTCAATCCCTCCAGCAAGCTGCCGAAGCGCTCATCAAGCAGTTGAATTTCATCGACAGCCCGCGGGACAGGTTTTGAAGCCAGCGCCAGCTCAGGCAAAGCATCGGTAATCGCCTGTTCGGTACGTGAAGTCAAATGCTCGATCGGCCCAATCACCGTCCGCCGCAACAGCCAGCGCAACGAAAAACACATGACGATGAAGATCAGTAGCATGGTAATCAGGTGATCGCGCAGGCTGGCAGCCTGCAATGCATCCCGATCATGACTGGAAAAAATAACCCGTATTTTCCCAATACCAGGTGCATCGCTATCCCGCCAGCGGATTTCCGAAACAAATTCAGGCCCAGCCGCATCGGGATTGCCAAAGCGAGCCACACCCTGGCCATGGTGAGTCACTTCAACAAACAGGATGCTGTCGTTTTTTTTCCCTGCGACGGCAATCGCATACTCAAGTGCGGGGTAATCCAGACTGATCAATTGCTCAATGGCAAATGCCCCCAGTGAGTCGACCAGATTCTGGCTTTGCTTCTCGAACAGACGCTCAAGAGAAGCGCGCTGATCGATTGAAAAATACGCGGTGGCCAGCAGCAGTGCGATACCGACAGCGGTCGTTGCCCCCATGAGAATTCGCGCAGAAAGGGATCGCCCTGGCCCGAAAATTTGTTCGAAGCGGTTAAACAGCCTGTTCGATCTCACTGGCAAAAGCCCTTTGAGTTTTATTTCCCGGAACAATCCGGCGGCATGCGAAAACGGACAAAAATTGCCGTCCGCATAAAACGCTGAAATATATCACAGCGCAAAGAGCCGTCCCTGGAATTCCAAGGTTTCAGGAAGATCTCAAAATACTGACCGGAAATAGAAAAACCCACGTAACTCTTGCGAATTACGTGGGTTCCTAATTGGTCGGAGTGACAGGATTCGAACTTGCGACCCCTGCGTCCCGAACGCAGTGCTCTACCAGGCTGAGCTACACTCCGAATGCAACTGAAAGAATCTAATGATTTCTCTCAACTGCGAAGGAGGACAATTGTAGCAGAGCTTCCTTAAAAGGTGAAGCCCCCAAGCAAAAAATTGATGATCTTGCGAGTTCGGCTTCCTGACGCGCCCGTGCCCTGGCATGATCCAAAGCTCCGCTGGCACGGATCGCTTCGAGAACAGCCGGGAAATCATCACGGCCACCTTCTTCAATCGCCTTGCGAACATTGGCCGAATGCTGCGGTGAACCATGCTGCATGGCATAAATCAACGGCAACGTCGGCTTACCCTCAGCCAGATCATCACCAAGATGCTTGCCTGTATCGGCTTCCTGCCCCGAATAATCGAGCACATCGTCGATCAACTGGAAGGCTGTTCCCAAGTGCATGCCATAAGCCGCCAGCGCTTTCTCCACCTCGGGAGTTGCCTGACCCAAAATGGCGCCCAGTTGGGCTGCCGCCTCGAAAAGCTTGGCCGTTTTGTAATGGATGACCTGCATGTAACGCGCCTCGTCGACATCTGCGTCGTGGCAATTCATCAACTGCAGGACTTCGCCTTCGGCGATTACATTCGTGGCGTCGGACAGCACTTGCATGACGCGCATGTTATCCACCGAGACCATCATCTGGAATGCGCGCGAATAGAGGAAATCTCCGACCAGAACGCTGGCTGCATTGCCGAACATGGCATTTGCCGTATCCCTGCCGCGCCTCAGCGCTGACTCATCGACCACGTCGTCATGCAAAAGCGTGGCCGTGTGAATGAATTCAACCACGGCCGCCATTTCATGATGACGCGTCCCTTGATAACCCATGGCACCGGCAGCCAGCAACACCAAGGCCGGCCGCATGCGTTTGCCGCCGCTGTTGATGATGTATTCGGACACCTGGCTGACCAGTGCCACATCGGAATGCAGGCGATCGCGGATAACCGCATCCACGGACTTCATGTCGGGCCCGATCAGGGCGTAAAGCTGTTCCAGTGTCACAGTAAGGGCGATTCTCTTGGGAAGCCCGAAATCTTAGGTGCCATGAAGGGGGGAGTCAAGGCCGCCGGCGCTTCCACCCTCTTATTTATCAGCGCTTTGGGATAAACTCGACACCTGAAAATCGAACAACAGGGAGGCAGAGATGGATATCCGCTTGATCATTGCACCGGTCGTTCAGGACCGCGATGCGCTTGAGGAGTTTGCCGAAGTACTGACGGATCGCGCACCGGAAGTTGAACGCAATGTAGCACGCCTCAAAAAGACGCCAGCAGATCGCGAGATTACGGCGGAACTGTTCAGGGCCATCCACAACATCAAGGGCGACGCCTCCCTTTGCAAGTTCGAGTTGGGGGTCGCCATTGCCCATCCGATTGAAACAATGATGGCCCGGTTTCGGGAAGGCGAAATTCTGTTTTCCGATTTGCTTTCAGAACTGATCCTGCTTGCCGTCGACCGACTTGAACTGGCTACTGATGCCCTGCTGTCGGGCAAGTCGGTGGATCATCTTCAACTACTCGCCCTGATCCAGGGACTAGAAAAGCTTGCGCTATCGAGTGCAGACAGTGTTGACGCTCATTGCGCAGAATTAATTGAAGCAGTGACCGGCTTTCCTCCGGTCATTGCCAATATATCAAGCCGTGCTCCACGAGTCGCCACGCCCAAACCTGAACAAAAAAACGCCACCTCGGATTTGCATTTTTTCCGCTCCCTGGCCTTGCAGTTGGAAAGTCGTTCGCCGCTCTTCAAGGGACGAACGATGCGGATTCTTCGTCTCGCACTGGAAACCAACAAGGCAGGCGGAGATGCGGTTGACCCGGTCCAACTCGAGGCGGCCGTTTATCTCCACGACATCGGGATGATGCTCCTGCCTGAAGCAGTCTGGCTGAAAATGGGCAAGATGACTGCAGATGACAAACTATCCCTGCGCAACCACCCGGGCTACGCGGCAGGGTTGTTGCAGCGCATGCCCGGCTGGGAGGCTGCAGCGGAGATGGTTGCACAGCATCATGAAATGCCGGACGCCGGAGGCTACCCCAACAAGTTGGCGGCCAATGATATTTGTCCCGGCGCCAAAATCATTGCCATCGTCGACGCCTTTGAGGCCGTCATGCTCAAACACATTCATCGCGGCAAAAATCGTTCGGTACTACGGGCGATCGCGGAAATCAACGCTTGCGACAATCAGTTTGCGCCGGAATGGATCGCACCGTTCAACGCAGTCATTCGCAAAACGGTCGAAGCTTGATGTCGATCGATCATGATCGCCGCTTCGGTGGCGTGGCACGACTGTATGGAGAAGAAGGCGCACACCGGCTGCGCCAGGCACACGTCTGCATCGTCGGCATTGGCGGCGTTGGTTCGTGGAGTGCCGAAGCACTCGCCAGAACAGGTATCGGGCAGATTACCGTGGTCGACCTCGACATGGTGGCCGAATCGAATACCAACCGGCAGATTCATGCACTCGGCGACATTTATGGCAAAGCCAAGGTCGACGCCATGGCTGAGCGCATTCAGGCCATCAACCCTGAATGCAAAGTCACGTGCATTGAAGACTTTGTCACGGTTGAGAACATGGCCCAAATTCTCTTGCCGCACTTTTCCGTCATCATTGATGCCATTGATCAGGTCCGCATCAAAACGGCCATGGTCGCCTTTTGCAGGGACAACAAGCAATCGATTATCGTTGCTGGTGCGGCCGGGGGGCAGACTGACCCAACGAAAATTCAAGTCGCCGACCTGAGTCAGACCATTCAGGATCCTTTGCTTGCGAAGGTTCGCTCAGGATTGCGTCGGGATCATGGTTTTCCTCGTGCCGGCGGCAAGAAATTTGGCGTTCCCGCCATTTTCTCAACAGAGCCGCTGCGCTACCCGGAGAGCACGGACAGTTGCGCAACGACACCAGGCCCTAGCGGACTCAACTGCGCCGGGTTTGGATCATCCGTTTGCGTTACATCGGTATTCGGTATGGCGGCGGCCGCTCAAGCTATTGAACTTATCATCGGCCAGTGAAAGTGAAGAAACCGAAAAAACTGCGCTCAAGCAAGGCTGGATTTCCTCCCGGCTCCCTGATTCATATCGGGGAAATCAAGATGCCGGAAACCAGCTTCACCCTGATCGACTACGACGACCAGGGGCTGGCCGAACGCCCCTTGGGCAGCAGCCACGATTTCGCGACGGCCCCGCGCCCGTTCAAACTCCGCTGGGCCAATATTTACGGCATCCAGAAAGCAGATGACCTGAAAGAAATCGGTCAAACATTCAACCTGCATCCACTCGTTCAGGAAGATATTCTGAACAATGCTCAACGTCAAAAAATCGATGCGTACGACGACTACCTTTACCTGGTTCTGCACCGATATGAATTAAAAAATCCCAAGCTGGAGTTGATGCAGGATCAAATCAGCCTTGTACTCGGGCATGATTTTGTCCTCAGTTTTCAGGAGCGACAATCCCGGACCTTTGAGCCAGTCCGCCAACGGATTCGGACAGAGCACTCAAGCCTGCGCAAGGGGGGAGCTGACACACTGGCTTATTCCCTGATTGATGCAGTGGTCGACAGCTATTTTGCCGTGATCGAACAACTGGACGATCACGCGGAACAGCTGGAAATGGATATCTTGTCACACGCCAAGCCATCGACACTTGAAGCAATCCACCAGTTCAAGCGGACGGTATCCCAACTGCGTCGCAACCTTCAGCCGTTGCGGGAAATTC